>NZ_JAQJCK010000030.1:0-32764 GCF_030182455.1 Rhizobium cerradonense | reverse complement strand
TACAGGGGTATTTTAACTACCATGCGGTGCCTGACAATCTGCGACGATTGGGAGGGTTCCGCTGGGAAGTTGGTCGAGCTTGGCGACACGCCTTGATGCGCCGAAGCCAGCGACACCGCTTGCCTTGGGATCGTTTCCAAAGGCTCGTCCGCAAATACCTGCCACCGTGCCGGCTGATGCATCCGCATCCTGATGCTCGGCTTACCGTCACTACAGCCGATAGGAGCCGTATGCGGTAGTGCCGCACGTACGGAACTGACCGGGGGGCGATGGGTAACCATCGTCCCTACCGGGACCCCTGAACAATTCTCAAAACATTACGGCTGGTCTCCTAGCAAGGTTCGAAAACTCGCCAGGCAACTGGGCGCCTGTCGCATTATTGGCAACCGTATGGTTCTCCTCGACGAAGACGTAAGAGCCGTTCTTGAAGCCGCAAAGCCTGCGACAAAGCACGTCGTCCCTGCTCCCATCAAAGGAAGCTATGCGGAACTTCTCAAACTTCGTGCAAGAAGCGATCGGCGGCCTGCGCACCGCCTCCCCGACGATTACGTTTGACTGGAGGCCAGCGGTAGGTTGATGCGCAAGGCGCAGCCAATGTCACGCCATCTGTCAAGCGACACCGCCTCCACCGCTGCAGTAGTCAGCTCGCAAAATCCGATTTGAGGAGCGATATGATGTCGACTTCGATTTTGACTGCTTTGACGGTGCGCGCGGGCCTAAGCACGTTGGTGCTGAAGGTGGCGCAGCTTCTCCATTGACGCACGAAGCTTTCAGCGTCCGCTTGGTGACCAACCATTAGTCTGAACTTTACGGCGAGGCGGAATTCTGGCAAACTTCTGCCATCGTGGTCAGGACATGACGTCCTTTAGACCAAAGTTATCGGAGCTCCTTTCCATCCGATATCTCTCACTTCTCTGGCCCTGCGGATTCCCCTCAGGGCTTTCTTTTGTGCTGAGCCGTGCCGGGTGCCGAAATGATCGACGAAACCAGAGAATATCTGCTGGACAACCGAAGCAAGTTGTCATTCCAGATTGAGCGGGCGAAGCATCATCTTGCCGGCCTTGAGGCTGACGCGATCAAGATCATCAACAGCAAGGCTTCTCTGCCTGCGGCCGATATCGCCATCATTACCGGGGACTTGGCCGAGCACCTGAGAAGCGAGATCGAGGCGCTCTGCTGGGCGATCGACCACATTGATCACGAGCTGGAATATCTCGACGGCGATGATGAATTTGAGCCGTTCGCGGGGCGCGAGGCTCGTTCGCGCGATTGAACTATTTTTGCCGCTGTTTCAACGAGCGAAACCGTTTTCGGCGCTGATGTGATCCCAACTCGTCGGCAGGAAGAGAAGGAATTTGTCTGATTTAGTTGCCCGCACAACATCTCCACCTCGGGATGAATTCAAGCTCTCCTATATACTCTGGGCTTTCCTGTTTGTTCTCTACGCAGACGTCGTGAACGGCATAAGTTTCGCGTACGAGCTCTATTGGGACGGCGATATGCTGTGGCTCGGCCCCATGCTCGTCGCCTTTTTTGCGTGGCTCTTTTTCATCGTCTCGAATGCGATAAAGGGACGTTGGTGGCGGATGTTGTCAGTCGTGGTTGCGCCATTTCTTGGCGCTCTGCCAGTGATCGCCATTGCCTATCTAGGCGTTACCCCTGACCGCCTGCGCTTTGAGTATCGCAAGTCCGATTTTCTCAAGGACGTGAGAGACAGCGCAGCCGCTCACGGCCATCCCGTACTTATCAACTGGAGTTGGGGAGAAATTGCCGGCGGCTTCGGTGGATCAACCTTGGGATTCGACTTGATCTACGATGAGACTGATCAGATTGCGTCTCCGCCAACGACTTGGTCCGCGTCATTCCGAAGCCGATCGTTCGATCGGCAACCGCGTGAGCCCGGAAAGGACTACGGTCAAGGCAGTAGTTTGTTTCCGAGCGATGAGAACATCTCGGAGCCGACCATTGAGAGCATGGGCGGCCACTTCTATCTCGCATCGCAGTTGTTCGAGTAGATTCGACTCAGTGATTTGGCTTATCTGCCGGCGCTGGAGCGGATGAGGATCGCCAGGTGAATGGGACGGCGTAGCCGAGGAGACAGCCCCATTAGCCCACATTCATGAACTTCACCGCAACGCCGCGTAGTCAGGAACCTTTGCTGCAGCTAAAGGTTACGTCTCAAAGGAGCACTCCGATGAGCAACGATTTCAACAGGCCGAACCCAGATCTCAGAACGACACCGGTACGTCGGCAACCTTGGGTGCCATGGGTCGTCATTCTCGCGATTATTGTGGTCGCGGCTCTCGCCTGGGCTTTCTGGCCGCACACCAGCACGACAAACCCTAACGCCCCAGCCCAGACGACGACGACACAGCCGACCACCACAACGCCGCCCGCGACAGCACCCGCTCAAAACAATAAATAGCGGCATTGGGAGAAGACCATTCGAAGAATCGGATGCCAAAGCGCGTAACACGACTTTTGCGTGCTTTTGGAAATAAAAAGTTACCAAAACTGCTCGGACAGGGTTTGTGACCTTAAGTTTGGCCTTTGAGCATTCACTCGCGCATTCTAATATATTGCCATATTTCCTCCCCCCGCTGAAACGCAAGTAGGCGGGGGCTTTTTCTTTGCCATGTACCCATTTCCGGCGTACTGTGCCCCATCGATCGGCATTTTACGGCTACGATCGCTTGGGAGATCATACGCGCTTCTGCCTTATTCAGGAGGAACGCATGGCGTTTGATCTTAGTTATTTCCACGATTTTGAAGACGTTGACGCTCTGGTAGACGCTGTGAGCGGGTGTTGCAAAAGGCAGAATATCGACCCCATGAGCCCGAACGGTCGAAAACTAATCAGGGTTGTCCTTAACAGGCGACGATTGGTGGTCGCTGCCGCCCGAAGCCGGGAAGAGATCGCGCCATCCGAGTACCTTCATTAGCCGGTTGCCGTCGTCGCGAGCCCGAGAAAAAGCCCCTATCCGATCGGGATAGGGGCACAGTTTCCATGAAGTGCTCTGTTTCAATCGTCGGAGGCACACTTCCGACCGCTGAATTAGAACATGATAATGTCATCAATGATATACGTCCTTCGGCCTCGAAATGCGGCTGTTCGGGCATGGGGCGTACCCCGCTAGTATCCGGAGCCGACATTGCTATAAACCGCGACGTGAAGAAAGATTAGGGACGGTGTGCGCCGATACATTCACTGCAGCAAGGATTTTAAGGGACCGACGCAGGGGTCACGAAGATATCACGAACTGAGCGAGTCCGCTTGGGATTCGAGCAACCGTAAGTTAGTTTTCAGCGTGTTTGCTGGGAGAAATAGAACCAAATGACAGTCGCGACAAGAAAGGCATTGCTTGAGAAGATCGAGGCGGATCGAGGATCGAAGGCGTTACGCTACGTAACGGCGACCGCCCGCAGATGGAAACACAGATCGCGAACGACGCGTTCGACTATTTTGTCCAACACCTCGATAAGGTATGGCCGGCACAGAAAATTACATTCATACCTCACACTAATGGCGGCGATTCAGCGGCCGCATGCCGTATCATTAACCTGCTTCGCATTTTTTGCGACGACTTAGAGGTCCTCGTTCCGAATAAGGCCCACAGCGCGGGAACCCTGATCTCGCTCGGTGCCAATCGGATCATCATGACGAAGCAAGCAACGCTCGGCCCCATCGATCCGAGCCTGTCCGGTCCCTTGTCACCGATGGTGCCCGGCCAACCACACCAACGCGTTCCCGTAAGCGTCGAAGCAGTTCAAGGCTTCATCGACCTAGCGAAGTCAGAGCTTGGCGTCGTCGACGGACCATCGCTGGGAACAATTCTCAATAAACTTTCCGACCAAGTTCACCCGCTTGTTCTCGGCCAGATTTTCCGAAGCCGCAATCAAATCCGCGAGCTTGCAAAGAGGCTGCTTGAAAATCACGGCCTCAATGAGAGAAGAGGAAGCAGCTGCAGGCCTTCTCGACCAGGTCGATGGATGGGTGAAAACGCAGGACCGATCGGTGCAGATCGCCTATGAATATTCCGGCTCGTTCGTCAAATCGTTGCCGATGATGCAGGAGGGCTTTCAGGCGATGGGCTTCGCGCCCCAGCAGATCGACGACTTCTTCACCGCGGCGGCGAAGCTGTGACGTTCTGGAGCGGTCTTTAGTGAAATGGCCCCACCTCAAGGCAGTGAGGCAGGGCCGAGGAACCGGGTGTGGTTCATTGTGCGCGAGCAAATTTCCGGGGGGCGTTTTGCTCGCGCAACGGTCCGTTACCACACGATGAAACCAAACTGAATGCCGGTTGCTGCCGAAGCTATCCAAAAAAGGAAAAAACATCGTGGATCGCGCGAAATTCGTCGCCGCGGTGCGCCCACGGTCGTCAGTCGCGGATAGAGCCGATCCAGCGATCTTCAAGGGTGTTTCGCCTTCGGTCAACTCGCGATATTCAATGGCTGAGCCGTTGCTCGCTGATCGAGACCGCCATAGGGCGATACAAGTCCATCATCGGAAAACGTTTTGCGCGCAAGATCGTCTCCCGTGCAGCAGACCGAAGTCGCTATCGGCTGCGCCGTCCTCAACCGCATGCTTGCTTGCGCACGCCCGAAATCCGTCCGCCGTAGGGCAGCCACGCCATAGACAGCCGTTTCAAAGATCGCCATCCCCTCAAATCCCAATCCATGCACCAACGCCCCAAACACGGGATTGCATTCCGCGACGGGCCGACGAGATAATCTTTTCTTGCTGCCGCTAGCATTGTGTCACCTCCGCATTTAACCTTCGGATTTAGCAATGCTTAAGATTACCAGCAATGCGGTTGGCTACGTTGATCTGGGTCAACACCGCGGCGTGCTGCATGCTTGGGGAAGTGGGGCAGAGCGACGGTAGGTGCTCCAAACCTGCTGATTTAAGTTTGGCTGGTTTCGCGAGTGCCGCAGCATGGCGCACCGATCTCACTGTGTCGCCGACTTCCTGAACTCAAGAATGACAACCTATCTTGTTATCAGCCGAGCAGCCGGCTCTGCCGCTTTTATGCGGCTCCTAACTGCTACAGAGAACAAGCGGCACGAGAGACGCGTTCGCGTGCGCGCTCTAAGAACACAATATCGATTTCATCGTTGACAACCTGCTGGCAACGGAAATTACAAGATGTCCGCGAAATGCATAGTTGAGACGGCGGGAGCATCTCATTTGACGCGTCTGCACCGGGTTTGCGACACAGTTTTGTTGAGCAAACTCATTTTGTCTCAAGTTAAATAGCTGAAAAGCTGACAGGAAGTCTTTCGGTGTTTTTGGCACGAGCCTTGCAGCCCTGTAGCGAAACGGCGGGAGCTGCCGGCGAACATTCCTTTCTCGGCTAAATCCAGCGGACGGACCGGGGGCTACAAGAGCAACATGTCAGATATCTACCAGAGTACATTCTACCGGAGAAGGCATTGACCACAGCGTCAATCCCTTCCGCCATAGAGCGGATTATCCCGCGACTGAGGAGGACTTCTGATCCATAACGTCTTTAGCAATCCTCGACGCACACGGAAGCGAAGCAGTCGGTTCGAGGTCGGCATTGACACCGAATGTGTGCCCGAAATCCATATGCCCCAGCAAGAAGTGCGATTCACAGTGCTCAACAGTGGAAATAAGCTTGGGAATGCGAGCTCGTATCTGAACGGCAGCACGCCCTATTGGAGGACGAACCTTATTGTTTGTGCTGCCGGTTCGTTCACCACGACCGTTGCCATGACAATGTTACTTCCCTTCTTACCCCTATATATCCGGGAATTAGGCGTCAGCGACCAAGCATCCATAGCGCAGTTTTCGGGCGTGGCGTACGGCGTGACTTTCCTTGCGGCCGCACTGGTTGCCCCGCTCTGGGGAAGACTTGCCGACCGCTACGGTCGGAAGGCGATGATGGTTCGCGCAAGCTTGGGCGTGGTCGCAGCGATGGCCTTGATGGGTGTAGCTCAAGATGTATGGCAGTTGCTGGCTATGAGATTTTTAGCCGGTCTACTCGGAGGCTACTCGTCTGGATCATATGCTTTGGTAGCGACACAGGTTCCCAAAGACCGTATTGGCTGGGCGTTGGGGTTCTTGGCCACGGGGATTATGGGGGGCAACCTCGTCGGCCCGCTGATCGGCGGATTTCTACCAACATTAATCGGCATTCGAGAAACGTTCTTTTTGACTGCGGCATTAGTCTTCCTCACTTTTGTTGCCAGCGCATTTTTGATCAGAGAGAATTTCAATGCTCGAACGACAGAGCGTGAACACTCCAACAGTTGGTCGACGATCCCAAGCAGGAGGCCTGTCTTGGCAATGCTGGCGACGGGCTTGCTTCTGATGATCGCCAATATGTCCATTGAACCAATAACAGCGATTTACATTTCGCAACTCGTCGAGCCAAATCGTCATGTTACCCTTTGGGCCGGTCTGGTCATTTCGGGTACAGCGTTTGGGAGTGTTCTTTCCGCCTCGCACCTTGGAAGACTAGCAGATCGCGTCGGGCACTGGAAAGTTATCGTTGTCGCAATGTGCATCGCTGCGGCACTCCTTCTGTCACAAGCTTTCGTTACGAACGTTTTGGAGTTGGTGGGGCTGCGAATATTGATGGGGCTCGTTTTAGGGGGCTTGCTACCTTGTATCGGCAGCGTGATACGCCACAGCGTCCCCGAGCAAGCCGTCGGCGCGATCCTCGGCTGGTCGACATCGGCGCAGCACGCGGGTCAAGTGCTCGGCCCGGCCATTGGCGGCGTATTAGCTGCTCATGCCGGTATACATTCAGTGTTCTTTTTTACGTCATTCCTAATGCTCGTCGGAGGTTTTATTGCTTGGAGCAATCGACCTTAAGAGACAGGGCTAAGGACCGCGAGCCCATTAGCCAATCTGCACGAATTGCAGCGAGCCAGCCCGCAGCGGCTTAGCCTTATGGCCTGTAGACGCCGGATTTGGCGTGGCGCCGAGCTTCGAGCAGTTCGTCACTCTACGGCCACTGCGATCACTGTCCGCGGTCCATTCCGCAATGTGACGGCGCAGTGCTGGGCTATATGCGCGGTCATCGCCCGTTCAGGCGATACAAGACGCTCGCCCTTTCATGTATGTTTCCTTGCAATACACGCGCCGTCTCGGACACCAATGTCCAGGCGAGGCGTCGCAATTCGGCTGCTCCGGAGGGAAAAATGCGCAAGGCAATTCTGGTGGTAAGCGCGGCGGCCGCTCTCGCATGCTCGGGCGCCGCATCGGCGCAGTCGCTCCCCCAGCCCGTTCAGGCGGCGATCGACGAGTCCAAGAAAGACTGCGGAGGGCCTGCCAAGCTTGAAAAGGGCTTCGTCAGCATCAAGGACATCAACGGCGATCAGGTTCCGGATTACATTCTTGATTACGCTCATTTGAAATGTGTCGGCATGCCTTCATCCTTTTGCGGTTCGGCTGGATGCGAGACGCAGATTTTCGTGGCCAAACCCGACAAAAGTTACAAATCCATCTTTGACGACTATGTGCAGGGCATAGGCTTTGTCGAGATCGCAGGGCGACCGGCGATCAAGCTTGCCCTGCATGGAAGTAGCTGCGGCCGCGCCGGGTCCGACACCTGCTATTCGACCCTGTACTGGAACGGCAGGGATTTCAAACCGGAGCAAGGAAAAAGCGATCAGCCTGCCACGGAAAAAGCGACGGCCGCGGGCGGTGACCTGGACGTCCAAATTCTGGAAGAGGGCGGAGACGGTCAGGTGGCAAACTGCTCGAGCAACATGGTTGCCGGACTAAAAGCCAACGGGGACGGCTTTCTCGCAATAAGGTCCGGGCCTGGCAGCCAGTACCGCCAGCTTGGCGAACTTCACAATGGCGATATGGTCATCGCCTTCCAGCAGCGCGGACAGTGGGCCGGTGTCGTCTACGGGAGCGAGACCCCCAATGTGAGATGCCATTCAACGAAAACGCACCCCCTGCCCTATAAGAACAAGGGCTGGGTCAACGCGAATTGGCTCAAACTCGTTGCCAACTGACCGGGCGTTGTGTTGGCATTCGTTCGCATCTGCCAAACATTGGGCGGCGCAAATATGGGCACAGGATGGTTCGCATTTACTGTATCCTGAAGCGTACGCGACAGTGCCGTATCGCTCTGAGGTAATTGCCTCTTTTGTTTTTGAAAATGTCGGGTCACCAATCCACTTCGTCGACACATTTTGACGACCAGTCGTTGTGGACGATGAATGGTCGGTTCTTCGGCAAAGGCCCCAGGCAAGCGCCGGAACTCGATCAGCCCGCCCCTCCCAACCGACGCCTGAATATACCGCAACTTGTCCCCGCCAGAGTGAGTACCTTCACGCTCTGCTGCGACTCATTGACATGGCGGGGCTCGCCCATTATGTTACATGTAACAATCACATTGGAGTTTGATCATGGCAAGCTCGGTCAACGAACGAGTTCAAAAGCGCCGTGAGACGTTGCGCGCCGCTGGGCTGCGTCCTGTGCAAATATGGGTTCCCGATACTCGTCGCCCTGGTTTTGCCGCCGAATGCCATCGTCAGTCCGTTCAGGTAGCCCTTGCCGATGCCGCCGATCCCGGTCTGCAAGACTTCCTTGACGCCGCTCTCGATGACCTGGACGACGAGGGTGAAGCGTGAGGCGCGGTGACATTGTGACCGTCGCAATCAGCGGTGATTTCGGCAAGCCGCGTCCAGCACTAATCATCCAGGCCGATCAGTTTGATGCAACTGGAACGATCACTGTCCTGCTGATCTCCAGCACACTGGTCGACGCGCCGCTCATTCGACCAACCATTCAGCCGACAGTGCAAAGCGGATTGCGAAAAGCCTCGCAAGTGATGGTGGACAAAGCCATGTCCGTGAAACGGGATAGAATTGGCACAACGATCGGTCGCCTGGAAGATGATGCGCTCCTGGCGGTCACAAGATCGCTCGCCGTTTTTTTAGGTGTTGCTTAAAGATGAACCCATCCGGGGTGCTGGTAGCCCGGCATAACTGCATCCGCGTCCCCGTGTACCACGCCGGAAAGTGCCTACCGGCGCTCGGATAGCTCCACCTGGCGGAGATCGTGGCCATCGAAGTACAGAAGATCGAAGGCGTAGAAAATCGCCTCCCCCGAACTCCGTTTACCGCCGCGACCGCCCAGCGCCTGCTGAAGGGCACGGAAGTCTGACCGTCTTACCTCATCAAGAACAACCGCCTCGCGATCGAGGATGGCGTTCCCACCGATCTCACCTGCTGCCGCGGCAATCGATGGAAAGCGATGTGTCCAATCATGGCACCACGCGTAAGGATGCGAACACGCTGCGGCTCGATATGGACGGCCAAGCGGGATCCGTCCCATTTGATCTCATAGACCCAATCGGCACCCTTCGGCGGCTTCGAGCAGTGCAAGGCATGGCTCGACCCGTTCCGGCATTGGGTCAAATGGAAAGCGTGGCTGGCCCTGCCGCTTCTCGCGCAGCGGACTAACCCCTATTCCTTCCGTTATCCAAGATTAAAGTTTGTGTTTAATAGCCTGGCTGAGGCGCTTTGCGCCCTCAACAAGAGTGGTGGGGTGGCCTGCGAAAGTTAGCCGCAGGAAAGAGCCTTCTGGGTCCGCAGGAAACCATGGGCGACCAGCGCCAACGATAACGTCGTTCCGGGCCAGGTCTGCAGCGAGTGCGACATCGCAGACGTGATCCGGCAAGCGTAGCCAAAGGTGCATGCCTCCGGTCGGGACCTGGAACGTCACGCAATCCCCAACTTCCTCGCGCAGCACCCCGACGAGGACATCGCGCCGCTCGATTAGGGCAGCGCGGACGGCCTTGAGATGAGGCTTCCATCTTGGCGCGGAGACAACGGCCAAAGCCGCCGCTTGCAAGGGACCGGAAACAAAAAAGTCTTGACTCACGCGAGCCACCTTCAGCCGTGCCAGGGCAGCTCCCCTTGCGATAACGGCTGCGACCCTCAAACCGGGTGCAGCCGATTTGGCAAGGGACCTAATATAAACAACGTGTCCATGGCGATCAGCCGTCGCAAGCGGAGCCGGTGCGTTGCCTGCCAGATCGAGATCGCGCGCCCAGTCGTCCTCGATGATGAAGGCGCCCGCCTGCCTTTGCAGCAATGTCGAGGACAGCAGCTCGCCGCTCATTCGACATGACGACGCCCGAAGGATTGGAGAAGGTTGGTTGGCTGTAAAAGACCCGGGCCCCCGTCTGTTCGAAGGCGTCCTCCAGCAGTTCCGGTCGCACTCCGTTTTCGTCAATGGCTACGGGAATGACTTCAAGACCCGCCGCCCGGGCAGCCGACATAGCGCCAGTATAGGTCGGCGTCTCCACAAGAATGGGACGTCCAGGCGGCACAAGTGCCCGTAGCGTCGCAGTGATCGCCGCCTGTCCGCCGTTGCATATGATGACATCGTGGGGTGAGAACACGGCGCCGTTTCCGATCTCGCGCGCGAACCACGCCCGCAATGACTGAAGACCCTCGATCGGCAGTCTATCCCAAAGATCGACACGACCTGCGGCTCGACGGAGCGCGTGTGCCAAAAGGCCAGACGCCTGTAGATCAGGCGGCAGGTAGCCCATGCTCAAGATCAAGCCGTCGGCTGGTGGAAGCGTCAATGAAGTTTCCAAAAAACCACCGTCTCCCCGCGCAGCTCCAAGCGCGACAGATTGCCAAGATAGGTCGACAACCTCGGCGGGACTTGCGGGCCCCTCGCGAACGAAGGTTCCTTTGCCCGGGCGAGCCTCGATCAGGAGCCACCTCACTTCAACGGGAATCCGGGCCGCGCCTCCGTTGCGATGGCACGCGGTTCGAGTTTTTTGAGGATGCGATATCGGCCGGTCGCCTGGAGTTGCTGCACCATATCGTCCTCACTTAAAGCAGCTGACCGTTGGCGCTTGGCAGGCAATGAAGCAGCTGCCTTCGCGGAAGGTGTCTCACTTGAAACAAACAAATCGAACTGCTGCGTCACTCAGTCCCCGACGTTATCTTAGAACGAACTCTCCAGACTGCTGTCCGGCAAATCGGTATAGGCCATCTCCTCCAAAAAATCAGGAGAAAAAGCACAGGATAACGGCGATGTAGCTGATCTGACATGCGTCACAGCCCGACCGTAACGCCTCTCACACAATGATGCATGTTGGTCTACTCAGTGAGTCCTAGACAGGATCGCCGGTCCAGTCTTCATGTCTATGGCGTATTCGGATCACGAAAATTGCTCCGTTTTCCTCGATCTTGTAGACAATAGGATGGGCCTCGAACGGATGAATTCTAACGGTGGCGAAATCTCTTCCAGCTCACGTGCCATTCGCGGGTTGGCGGCAATGAGGTCAAGCACAGCGAACAAGTCATCATGATATCGCCTCGCCTGTGTGGATCCGAACATGCTTACACCTTGTTCGGCGATCGCAATGATGTCCTCTTCCGCCTCAACTGAAAGGCTAAAATTAAAATGCATTATCTGCTGCCGCGCATAGTATCCACACGCGCGACTGCCGCAACAAAGAAGGCGCCGAGCTTCGCACTTGACCGCAGGAGGCAATATCAATGACAGGCCGAGGGTTGGAATTCGCGTGATTTGATCGACAACGAGAAGCGTTTGCCAAAAACGCCTCCAGTCCCGATCAAGGTGTGGGTTCGATGACTTTATGCTGAGATGGAGTCATCTCTAGGGATTTCCCTGTATCGCCGCCGAGATCGCCTGGCAAATTACTGAACTCCGTCTCTCGCCCGCAGGTCGCATGGCGTCGAAGCGCTCGGCGATTGAACGATTTGAGCAAATTTTGCAGGTCGTCGACGAAGGTGAAGATGACCGGGATAATGATGAGGCTGAGCAGCGTTGATATCATCACGCCTCCGATCACCACAATGGCCATCGGCTGCCGGAAGCTGGAATCCCCACCCGACAGGCTGAGCGCGGCCGGCAGCATGCCCGAGGCCATGGCAAGGGTGGTCATGACGATCGGCCGCGCCCGCTTGTGGCAGGCATCGACGAGCGCATCGAACCGGGACATGCCTCGGCGACGTGACATGATCGCATATTCGATGAGAAGGATGGAGTTCTTCGTCACAACGCCCATCAGCATGAGAAGGCCGATGACGGCAGGCATCGAGAAACTGGTGCCGGTCAGCACGAGTGGCACCAGCGCGCCGCCGAGCGAGAGCGGCAGGGCCATCAGCAGCGTGAGCGGCTGCAGGAAATCGTGGAACAGCAGGACGAGCACGGCATAGATGCAGAACACACCGATCGCCATCGCAAGCGCGAAGCTCTGGAACAGCTCGGAGCTGCGCTGCAACTCGCCCTGTTCCACCAGCGTAACGCCTGGCGGCAGATGCTGGAGAGCCGGCAGCGCCTTCGCCTCGCGGTTGACATCGCCCAGAATGCGGCCGTTGAGTTCGACGGAAACGGTGACATTGCGCATGCGGTCGATACGGTCGATCTCCGAAGGGCTGCCGCCGATGCGGACATCGGCAATCGATCCGAGATCGACATTGCCATTGGTGCCGGCCACCCGCATGGTCTTGATATCATCCAGACTGGTGCGCGTTTCCGGCGAGAAGCGGACGACGATCGGGATCTGGCGTTGCGGCAGGTTGAGCTTCGGCAGGTCGGAGGAATATTCCCCATTTGTCGCCACGCGCACGGCGCTGGCGATCGCATTCGACGTTACCCCGAGCGCTGCGGCGCGCGCAAAGTCGGGCGTGATCTGAATTTCCGGCGCCTGCCTTGCGGCCGTTGATGTCACCGCACCGATGCCATGCAGCGTGCGCAACTGCTCCTCGAGCGCCGTGCTTGCGCTATCGAGCGCACTGGCATCGTCGCTGGCCAGAGTGAACTCGAGCTTGGTACCGTTGCCGATACCGACCGCCACACGCACTCCGGGGAGGACGGAGAGCGCCTGCCGGATATCGTTTTCGATCTCCGACTGCTTGCGGTCGCGCTCATCAATCGGCGTCAGCGTGGCGACGATCGCGGCAGACCCGACACTGCTCCTGGCGACCGTCGCACCACCGCCCGAGGATCCCGAGCCGATAGCCGCAAACACATGTGTCACGTCGGGAATCTCACTGAGAATATCTGCGGCCTTCCTGGTTGCGGCGTCGGTTTGCTCGACAGTGGCGCCGGGCTGCAGGGTGAGCGTGATCTGCGTCCGCGAGTCGTCAGCGGCTGGCAGGTATCCCGTTCTTAAGAGGGGGATAACGGAAAGCGAAACCGCAACGACGACGGCAGTCACGGCCACTGTTGTCTTCCGGTGATCGAGGGCAGCCTTCGCGAGCGCCATATAGGCGCGCATGATTCGGCCATCCTTCTGCTCCGACGGATGAGCCTTCATGAAATAGGCTGCCATCATGGGGGTAAGCAGACGCGCAACGACAAGCGAGGCAACGACGGCAACAGCGGCGGTGATGCCGAACTGACGGAACAGGAGGCCCGGTATGCCGCTCATGAATGCCGTCGGCAGGAAGACGGCGACCAGCGTGAAGGTGGTGGCGATGACGGCCAGCCCGATCTCGTTGGCCGCCTCCATCGCGGCATCGATCGGCCGCTTGCCCATCTGCAGGTGGCGGGCAATGTTTTCAATCTCGACGATGGCGTCGTCGACGAGAATACCTACCACAAGCGACAGCGCCAGCAAGGTGACGACGTTCAGACTGAAGCCCGCCAGGTACATGACCAGAAAGGTCGGTATGACCGACAAGGGCAGTGCCACAGCCGACAGGATCGTCGCGCGCCAGTCCCGAAGGAAGAGCCAGACAACCACGATCGCCAGGATCGCACCCTCATACAGTATGTGCATCGCGCCGTCATAATTGCCGAGAATTGACCCGATCAGGCTGTAGACTGCATGGATCTGCACATTGGGATGCGACGCTGCGAAATTTTTCATTGCCGTGTTAACGTCAGCCGAAACGCTGCTGTCGGAAAACCCGTTCGAACGCTTGATTTCGACGGCGATCACCGGCTTGCCGTCGAGATAGGCCATCGAGGTGCGCTCCGCGAAGCTGTCCTTGACCGAGGCGATGTCGTCGAGTCGGGCCTGCTGCCCGTTAGCGAGCGGTATAGTGAGCTCCCTCAGGGCCTCGACCGACTCTACGGCGCCGAGCGTGCGCAATGTCTGACGCTTGCCGCCGACTTCGCCAAGGCCGCCAGACTTGTCGGCTTGCACGGCCTTCAACTGCGCTGATACCGTCGCGGCGGTGACGCCGAACGACGCCATCGTCGAAGGATCGAGATCGACATGGACCTCGCGATCGATCCCGCCGATGCGGTTGACCTGGCCGACGCCCGGGACCGATAGCAGTGCCTTGGTCAGATCGTTATCGACAAACCAGGAGAGTTCGGTCTCGTTGAGAGCGGTCGAGCGGACGGCATAGGTGACAAGTGCGGAGCTTTGGACGGTGGCCTTCGTAATGATCGGCGTCGCCATCTGTGCCGGCAGATCGGCCTTGACGCTATCGACGGCATTGCGGACCTCATTGAGGGCCGTTTCGCTGTCTTTCTGCAGCTTGAAGGATACCTTGGTCGAGACGGTGCCGTCGGTGATCGTCGTGAGAATATGATCGAGATGGCTCAAGGAGGTGAGGCTATCCTCGATGGTGCGGGCAACCTCCGTCTCGAGCTGCGTCGGCGCAGCGCCGTCGAGCGTGGCGGTGACACTGATGGTCGGCAGGTCCATATCCGGAAAGTACTGAACCGCCAGCTGTTTGAATGCCCAAAGCCCGCCAAATCCAAACATCACAAACAGCAATATCGCTGGTATGGGATTGCGGATCGAGAAGGCGGAGAAGTTCATCAGTTCGCCTCCGCAATCTTCACGAGGTCATTGTCCGACAGAAAGGCACCGCCTGACGTCACGACCTTCGACGACCGATCGATGCCGAAGACGATCTCGACTTCACCATTGTTGCGGCGGCCGGTTTCGACGCGGACCCGTCGCACCCGCTTGTCCTCGCCGGCGGTGAAGACGTAGCTGATGCCATCCCGGAACACGATTGCCGTCTCGGGGACGGTGAGCGCCGGTGTGGTCTGCAACTCGATGCTGCCCGTGACGTAGAGGCCGGTCCGCGGACGAATGTCGGCGGGAAGCGCGACATAGACGATCGCCCGGCTGGTGTCGGTGCTGACCGAGGGTCCGACAAGCCGCACCTTGCCGGCAATGACGTGACCTTCCGGCCCGTTGATCCTAACGCTCAAGCCTTCCGAAATGCGCGGCAGATAACGCGCCGATACTTCGGCCTGCCATTCGACACGCTGCTGGCGCACCATGCGGAAGAGCTCGGTGCCGGTGGAGACGACGGCGCCGAGATCGGCCGAACGCGAGGTTATGAGGCCATCGTCGGCGGCGGTGATAGTCGTCTGCGCAAGCTTGATCTTTTCGCCGTCGAGCGCGGCTTCCTCGGATGTCAGGCTTGCCGTCGCCGTCTGCTCGTCGGCCAGATATCCAGTGATTTTCTCGTCGGCGAGGGCCCCCGAAGTGCTGAGCTGGCGTGCACGATCCGCATTCGCCTTGGCCTTTGTCAGATTTGCCTTGGCAGTCACGACAGCCGCCTCCTGCTTGCGAAGGTCCGCCAGCACGCTCTCCTGCGAAAGCCGGGCCAGCGTCTGCCCCTTCGTGACCACGGACCCGACATCCGCCAGGACGTCGGTGATGCGCAGGCCACTCGTTTCGGACGCGATGATTGCTTCCTGCCAGGGCTTCAACCAGCCGCTCGCGGGAACGGTCTCCGGCCAGTCCCGTATTGCCGGCGCCGTCAGAGAAACCGTCAGAGCGGGTGCGGCCGCCTGTTCAGCCATGCTATTGGCGCAGGGAAACTGGAGTGCTGCACAGACAAGAACGGCAGCGAGTAGAAGACACGGTTTTCTCAAATGGCAATTCCTCGCAGTTCACGGGTGTCCGCGCTCAACCGTGGCGTCAAAAATGTCGGCTGTTGTGGTGCAAAGTTGAAATGCCTGACGGTCTCGAAGGTGACAAAACTCAACTGTTCAAAACATCTTGGCGACACCAGTGATGTCGGGCTATTCCGCCGTCCAAAGCAGCAGTTTTTTGTCGGCGACTCCGTCAGAGATCGCCAATCAGCTGCTGGATTGAGCCAGGATTGGGCGCGCTCGCCAACTATAACAAGACCACCTACGGCCGGGGAGAGGCTAGCGTTTTGAGGACACTGGCATCCGATTGGACCAGGGAAACACAGAGTCAACGTTGTCTTCGAGGCGGTGAATACCGCTAATTCGCCTCTTAAGGTTCGCGTGGGACAATAGAGCCTGTTGCGCCGACGTTTGCTGCGTCTGGTCATCCTATTGCGTACGCTGCTTCCTCGACAGCCCGGCCTACACGCATGCGGATGGCCTCGGAAATCACCTCCCCGTGGGCGAAGTCATTACGGGTGGCATAGATTGCGGTCGGCATCGCAAGCGCTTCAAAGAACCCGAACAGAGGGCGCAACTGATGCTCGACGACAAGCGAATGACGCTCGCCTCCGCCCGTCGCAGCGATGATGATAGGCTTGCCCCTCAGCGATGTTGGATCGAGCAAATCGAAATAGTGCTTGAATAGGCCGGTGTAACTGCCCTTGTAGGTGGGTGAGCCTACAACCAGGACGTCTGCCTCCAGCATTTGGTCTACGACCCCGCGTGCTTGAGCGCTGAGGTCGTCTAGCCGTTTGGCCGCCAATAGTGAAGGTCCAAGGTCATCGACATCGAAGGACTGCGCCACCGCTCGCGTTTTGATTGCCAATTGCCCGACGATATGGTCGACGAATGTGCGCGTCGTGGACGGTCGTGTTATGTTCCCCGAGAAGCCAAATATCTTCGTTTGCGGCATGTCGATCTCCAAATGCTCAGCAGTTATAAGTCATCTAAACTCTGTCATTCGTCCCTTACGGAAACGATGACCTATTCGACGGTGACTGATTTCGCCAGATTGCGCGGCTGATCGACGTCCGTGCCCGCAAACACGGCCGTATGATAGGCGAGTAGTTGGACCGGCAGCGAGAAGATCATCGGCGCAATGATCTCGTCCACATTTGGAAGAACGATTGTTTGCATCGTGTCGAGCTTCAAGGCGCGAGCGCCCTTCTCATCCGTGATCAAGATGATCCGTCCGCCGCGGGCCGCAACCTCCTGCATGTTGGAAGCGGTCTTATCGAAAAAGCGGTCGTGTGGTGCGATCACGATAACCGGCATGTTCTCATCGATGAGAGCAATTGGACCGTGTTTCAGTTCGCCGGCAGCATACCCTTGCGCGTGAATATAGGAAATCTCCTTTAGTTTCAGGGCGCCTTCCATGGCCAAAGGGAAGCTGGTTCCGCGGCCAAGATAGAGCACGGCGCGGCACTTTGCCAATTCACGCGACAGAAGTTCGATCCTGGGTTGGATGCTGTTGAGCACCTGCCCAATGACGCGCGGCATCTCGGCAAGCCGGGCGACCAGTGTCTGTTCCTCCTTCTCCGTAAGGGTGCCACGCGCCCTGCCGGCAGCAACCGCGAGCGCAGCCAATACGGCGAGTTGGCATGTAAAGGCCTTCGTAGACGCAACCCCGATCTCCGGTCCGGCGAGGATCGGGAACACAGTGTCGGACTCTCGTGCTATCGTCGATTCGGGCGTGTTGACGACTGCACCGGTCTTCAAGCCGTGCTCCTTGCAATGGCGTAGGCAAGCAAGTGTATCGGCCGTCTCGCCCGACTGTGAGATGAAGAGAGCTGCCACCTGTGGCGAGAACGGGATTTCGCGGTACCGAAATTCGGAGGCGACATCAATTTCGACCGGCAGACGTGCGTAGTGCTCGAACCAGTATTTGCCGATTAGTCCGGCCAAGTACGCAGTGCCGCAGGCGGAGATCGCCAAGCTTTGCACGTTGGTGAAGACGGTGTCGCGCCAAGCCGCGACCACCTGATTGTCGCTGAAGTTGATGTAATGGCCAAGGGTATCGGAGATGGCCTCCGGCTGGTCGTAAATCTCCTTCTCCATGAAATGGCGATAGTTGCCCTTGTCGATCATATGGGCCGTCACCACCGAGATCTGCCGCGGTCGGGTGGTGACCTTTCCGTCGATATCGAAGATACGGACGCCAGTCTTGTCGATGACCGCCCAATCGCCGTCGATCAGGTAGGTGATCTCGTTAGTGAAGGGCGCCAGCGCAATCGCGTCCGATCCGAGAAACATCTCGCCGCTTCCGTGACCGATCGCGAGCGGCGGGCCATTCCGGGCAGCCATGATGGTCGAAGGGTCCTCCTCGAAGAGCAGAGCCAGCGAGTAAGCGCCTCGGACGCGCTTCAGCATCGCATGCATTGCTTCGCGCCGGGCCATGCCGTCCCGGCGAAGTCTTGCCACGAGATGCGCGATGACCTCCGTGTCGGTGTCGGTTTGGAACTCGGTGCCGGCCGCGGTCAGCTCATCCTTCAATTCGGCGAAATTCTCGATTATCCCATTGTGGACGACTGCGATGCCGTCGCTAAAATGTGGGTGGGCATTGCGTTCCGTCGGCGCGCCATGGGTTGCCCAGCGCGTATGGCCAATGCCGATTGTGCCCGCCAGGGGCTGTTCTTTCAGCTTTGCTTCAAGGTTGAGGAGCTTGCCCTCACAGCGCCGGCGATGGAGCGCTCCACCGTCGATCGTCGCGACGCCTGCCGAATCGTAGCCACGATATTCAAGCCGTTTCAATGCGTCTATCAACCGGTCCGAAACCGGATGATGGCCGACAATACCCACAATCCCGCACATACATTCTCCGCGTTTTCGCATATCGGCCACAACGCTCTCACCTAGTCCGTCAGTCTGGGAGTGAGCGAAGCTGCTTCACTCCTTGATCGCCATGACGGCTATCATTCCGTCAGAACTCCGTGGCAAAACCGTCGTGCTGTCGCGCTAAGCCAAATTCAGCGCGTTCTAACGGCACTCGACTTATTGGAAAAATCGATTCTTTGGATCGCACCCATTTACGTCATGGATTATCGCCGCATCGGTTTTCACGCTGGGACGACGGGTGCCGCCTCGGACATAAACCGGCCGGTTTCCCAAGGCAGAGGTAACGTCCGTCATGATGCGCTCAGCAGCCATCATTGGTGCCAGGTATCTACGGAAACCTTGAAAGCGGGACGGTAGGCCCGCTCACATAGCCTTTTAGAAGTCACCTTCGAGCGTTCTTGTGGGAAAGCCTCCCTGGCAATAAATATCGTCTCGACCGCTCATCAAACTCGCACAAAGGATGACTTTTCGTGTCAATTTACTGTTGGAAGTTTATACGGGTTATCGCATTTGCACCTGCTGCTGCGATCATGCTGGCCGCACATAACATATCGGCGCAGGAATCGTTCACCACGGTGCAATGGCCAAACACGCCAACGGCACGGATTGAGGCGCTTGCGATTCTCCAAACCTTGAATGCAACTCTCCTGAGTAACGCTAGCGCCACTTTGACGCTCGACCGGTGGTGTGCCGGACACAATCTCGCACCGCAAGGTTCTAAGATCGTTGCACAGCGGGTACGCGGGAGAGACAAGCCCGTCGATAGCCGCATCCGAGAACTTCTGGCGGTCGGCCCCGACGAGCCCATCGCTTACCGACATGTCCGCCTCGTTTGCGGCAATCGCGTCCTTTCTGAGGCTGACAATTGGTATGTTCCGGCAAGGCTGACAATGGACATGAATAAAGCGTTGAATACGAGCGACGTCGCCTTTGGCAGAGCCGTCCAATCTCTTAATTTCACCCGCACAAATCTATCTTCCAATTTGCTGTGGTCCCCTCTTCCAGAAGGATGGGACGTGGAAAAGGAACTACCGACACCCGCAACGGGATCTCTTATACTACCGCCCTTTCTTCTCGAACATCATGCAGTGTTGAAGCTTCAGGACGGCACTCCGTTCAGTGCGCTGGTCGAAAGCTATACGAGCAATGTATTGGACTTCCTGCCTCCACCTCTGCTTACCCACTAAGTGCCCATTGGCGATGCGACCAAAAGCGCAGCGCCCGGGATGGTATTTTCGATCGCGACCGTAAGACTGCGTCGCCGTTGCCCAAGCTCGTCGGGTGCGTTTGTACCCGGCGAGCTTGCAGCTGTCGGTATTATTCGGTGTTGTCGATGGCGATCCGCTTGACGTTGGCTCGCTCCTTCTCGGTCTTCGGCAGCGTCACCGTAAGAAGACCGTTCTTGAACGTTGCGGCGACCTTACTCTCATCAAGCTGGCGACCCAAAGCCAGTCGCCGTTCGAAGCGTCCGTAATAACGCTCGCTGAACCCGCGATCCTTGTCCTCGGTATCGGACTTGTTTTCACCGCGAAGCGTAAGCACGCCGTCTTTCAGAAGCAACTCGATATCCTCTGGATCGATGCCCGGAATTTCCGCTATCACTCGGATTTCGTCGTCATTCTCCTTGATCTCTACGTGCGGCCACTCGGCGCCAATCGGCGATGTGCCACCAAACAACGATGGCGGACCGAAACTGCGGAAGACTTCGTCGAACAGACGGTTGACATTGCGGTGAAGCGACAGGAACGGGTCCATGTCGTCGCCACGATAGACGTTCGGAACCTGGCTGTTGCCACGGCTCCATGGGATCAGGTCACGTACACTCATGGCTATCATCCTTTCTTCGGTTTTCTTCCTCCTGTCGTGCGATGACGTCCTTGGCGGTTCGGGAACAGCCGAGGAGTAAGCAGGTGCGCATCACGCTAGGCTTTGGCGCCCTCAATCTGCTTTGAAGCGGCTTTGGCAGACTCGGCTTGGATGGCAATCCGACGCGACTTCATCTCCTCAGGTGTTTCCTTCTTAAGATTGATGAGGAGTAGCCCGTTTTCGAGCTTTGCGCCTTCGACGATCACGTGATCAGCCAGCTCAAATCTGCGCACAAACGACCTTACGGGAAGGCCTTGATGCAGATACAGTGCTTCGTCGTCCTCCGACTTCGCGCCGTTCACCACGAGCATTTTTGCCTCGTGGGTGATCGTCAGTTCGCTTTCGGCAAAACCTGCCACCGCGATCGCGATGCGATACGTGTCTTCGCCGAGTTTTAGGATGTTGAAAGGCGGCCACTTGTCGGCGTTAACGCTGGCATTTTCGAGAAGATCGAATATGCGGTCGAAGCCGATGCTGGACCTATAGAAAGGGGTAAGATCGAGGTTTGTTCTCATAGCTACATCCTCCACGGAGCAACATAGATACGAGGAACGCCAAGAAGCTCGGCGCCCCTGACGTAGTCGACTCATTTTGGCGTCGACGACAGATGAAATGGGTAGCTAGCGAGGTAGGGTCAAGAGGGCGCGCAAGACTTTTCGAGCGGGAGTGACTCAAACAATCACTATAAGTTCATACCGTTAGGAATCTAGATGTTCGAGTGCTTAAGAATTTCACCATCTCCTTGAAACCGCAAAAATCAAAACCGAAATAGGTTGGCGCGATGCAAATGGATTACAGTTCGCGCGTCATTTTCATTCCGATGCCGCGCGTAGAAACTCATAAGAACCTCTTTGTCCATGCACAGAAGGTCGTCACGTTCGATCTCTCGAACGATGGTAATCTGAAGTGAAATTCCTTTCCAACGCTCGGGAGAAGATGCCGTAGGGCGTCGAATCTCGCCAATATGGTCAAGCTTAAGCTCGGCCCCAAGGCGCAACGCGGTTATGATGCCGCGTGTGCACTCGGTCCACCCCAAGGAGAACGGATGTCGCCACGGCGATAACTGCAGGTGTCTTGGCGCTTCGCCGTCAGAGGGCGCCCAGAGCAGCGATCATCTTCATAATGGCGTCCATTTGGACAGCACCCTTGATCGCATAGTTGCTGCCTGTAAAGCCCCACCAGTCCCAACAACCCCGGGGATTATACGGCCTCCGGAGTGACTTATTGACTTGCGGATACAGCACTATGATACCGTTGGTATCCGCCCAGTTATTCAGATAGAGCTTGGTATACCAATCGTCCCCAATCGATTGCTGCGATTGGCGGCAGCCATGGATGGAAACATGCAGTTTGCAGTTGGCTTTAGGCTTGCCACAGCTGTCGGGGATAAAGACATGCCCCACATCCGCCATGCTCGACACCGGGTTGGCGGCCCCGTAGAGTTTCTGGTCGAACGCCCTCAACTTCCCGGTTGGTTTGGCGGCCGGCTGGTTAAGCTTGCCATAGATGAACTGCAAAATCGCGCCAGCCTGGTCGTAATTGTTGTCGTTGGCAGTATTTGGGGGATCGTTCACACATTCGTTGATGTACGGCGTTGCGTTGGTCGGGCACAAATTCCCGAAGACCTTCGAAACAAACGAGTGACCGGCAGGGTAATTGCTGACATAGGCGAGGTTTGAATCGGGAACCCGGGCCAATTTGAAAAACTGGACGCTAGCATCGACGGCACTTTGCTTGACGATCGTATCGGCCGTACCGCTGAAAATGTAAATCTTCTTTGATTCAAGGTTGGAAAGCGGGTCGATAGCGCCGATCCGCGAAGACGTTTCCGCGGCAGCGAACAACATCGCAGGATTTGGAGGAACGCGCGGCACTTGGCCCATGCAGATTCCCGTATAGGTGAGATTGCCCATAGCGCAAAAATAAGGTCCACCAGCGACAATGCCGGCTCCCATGAAACTTGATGAATACGCGACCTGCAGCTGCGAGGCCATGAATGCTCCCGATGATAGGCCCGACACCGAGATCGCGTTGCGATCGATCTTCAGTTTTGGCAGCGCTTGGGTTTGTGCCACCCCGGTCAGCAGCAGCAGGCTGAAACTTGCGGTGACAATTCGTTTAACCAGGCTACAAAACCTGGTTTTCTTCCAATCCGAAAAAATCTTTGCGCTCATACCCTCATACCCCTTTGCGGGAATAGCTTTGGTCGCGTCCTTAAATTTGCGACCAGATTGTCAGAGGAGGCTTTTCGTGCCGCATGCGGTTCACTGTCCCCTACTCGAAAGCCACAGATTCGATTGCAATTGTTGCCGCGCTGCTAAACATAAAAAATGCCCAACCTCGGATCCAATCTCGGGGTGCATTCCTCCACGACTGATTTCGTACAAATTTCATGCCACCAAAAACTGCATATCATCAAAATGTCGGGGTATGGCTCCTCGCCCGTGCGCCGCGTCGACGTATTCCGACAAAATCGTATGTCGCTCGCTTTTGGAAACGTGACGAATTGATTGGTTCGTTGACAGCCTGATCGGGGAGCCCTCAGGGATCATTGTGAGTGTGCTTTAACTGTGATGGAACTCCCGAGAATATGGCAAGGCTGGCATTTCTTTCGAATTATGCCGGGCTGAACCGGAGAACCAACGCAACCAAAGGGCGTGGCTTGGTAGTGAATGTTGCTCGCCGCGGGTTTCTTTTATGAGCAAAAGGCGATGTTGAGCTGAAAATGCCGCCGCCGGGCTTGCATTTGTCGCATTTAGACGCTGTTTGTCACCCCCATGATTCTGATGGGTGTCAAAGCGGAGGCAAAATGGGCGTGCGGCAGCGGATGGGGTTGAAGTTCAAGGATGAGATCGCGTTCCTGAACGGCTGGAAGCGCGACCGCACAGCGGTAGGCGCTATAACGCCCACTTCCGTTGCGACGGCAAGGAAGATGGCAAGCGTTATCGATCCTTTCTCCAGCCTTCCTGTCCTTGAACTGGGTCCGGGAACCGGCGTAATCACAAAACAGATCCTGGCGCGCGGCGTTGGGCCCAAGGAGCTCTTGTCCATCGAGTATTCGCCCGAGTTCTGTCGGCATCTTCAGCAGGAGTTTCCCGAGGTCGACGTTCGATGTGGAGACGCCTTTGCGTTGGATCTCGTTCTGGGCGCTCAGCGAGGTGCAAAGTTCGACTGCGTCATCTCCGCTGTGCCCCTCCTTCATTTGCCGCCTTCAAAGCGATTGTCGCTGATCCTCGATCTTCTCGAACGGATTCCGACAGGGCGGCCCGTCGTCCAAATCACCTATGGATTGCTCTCTCCAGTCGTCGCGCTTCCCGCCGGATACGAGGTCCGTCACCTGGCTTTCATGATGCGCAACATTCCGCCGGCACAACTTTGGACCTACCGAAAGACGAGATGACCTCGGCCATCTCATAAACATTGATCGAAAAGTTTTGATCGCTGGGCTGATGACGAACGCGACCGATGTGGAAAGCGCTTGGGCGGCTTTCCAGACGCGCGCTGCCCTTCGTTCGACCAGCGCCCAGAGCGGGCCGAACGATCGAAGATCGAGGCCTCGGGCGGCCAAGAAATGTCCGTCTCTATCTCATCGCGGACAATCGCTCCGGCAGTCACACCGCGCCGGCGGTTTCCTCAATGTCATCACGTTGATGGTGAAAATGGCGCTGACTGCCCAGCGCTTTCGGGAAAAAGGGCCGCCGTAAGAAGGGTGTTGCTCGCGCCGGGGATTGGATCCAGCGACTGCAACGGGCATTGCGCCAAAGCGCATTGCAAAGCCCGCCAAAGCGCCATCCAGATTGCAAAAGTCGATCTGTTGGGCACCAAAAGCGGCCTCATAGAAGTCGGCAACCTCTGTTCCCGGCCATCCTCTAAGCTAAGAACAAAGACATTCCGATGCTGATATCGTTGGCTATCTCAATCCTCTCTCATCAGGGGAATCACCGAGTTCAAATATGCCATAAGCCGGTCGATACGATGGCATCGCGCAGGCAGGCGGCCGATGAAATCCGCCCGGCATTTCGAGACCGCAGGCCGCAGATCGTGACCTGGTCGATGCAGTCGAGCGTCGTTGCGTGAGGCACCTCCCTAACCAGTCCAATCCCGCTCTCTGTTGATGGAGTCCTGGCCCGGTTCCGGATCTTCCACCCGCGAGCGGTCCGCTAGCCATGCTGCGGCCGCTTCCGCGTCGCGCAGCGGTGATCGCGCCCTCCCCGGGCGGGCCTTTTGTGGAGTGATCGAGCGGGAATTGGGCCGCTCCGAAGGAACCACTCACATGTCGCACGAATCTCTCACTCGCCCAGTCCCACGCTTTCCAGCTCTCCCGCAACCTGATGGTCCCGGTCACCCTCTTCTCCGTCGACGGCGGATAACGGCGTCCTGCCGTCCGACGCAATCGACGCCGATGAACGATCTTGAGATCGTCCATGAATACACGCCTTGGCATTGAGCCGGCGGCATGGCCTGCGGCGTGCCGCTAGCGAGCGGCAGGCCGCAAGGGAGGCTTCGCCGCGGTCGACCTTGCACGATTCACCAAATTGCCAGCCGCGCCCTTGCGTCCTTTGCTCTTCGCGGCCGCTGAAGTGGCCGATGAATAGAACTGACGAGCAGGAGGCGATCGCTTTCGCGATCGGAAGGAAAATGGAGAGAAGAGAAATAGAATCGCTTCGCGACAAGGTAAGCTGCGCCGCCGTGCTGGATAAGAACGGGTTTGCCATTGACGTCAAGGAAAGCACCCGGCGGGCGGTCAAGTACCGCCGCGGCAGTGAGATCATCATCGTGACGCATGGAGGGCGTGGATGGTTCGATCCGCTCAGCGATGCGAAAGGCGATATCTTTGGATTGGTCGAGCACCTTGACCGTGTTGGCTTTTCGGCATGCGTCGCAAAGGTCGCGGACCTCATAGGCTTCCATATTTCCAAGGCTGAGTGGCAGCCTGGCATTCCGGACGGCCAATCCGACCTTCCGCTTGGCGATCGCTGGCAGGCGCGCCGCCGCCCCTGGCGGGGTTCATCAACATGGCGGTACCTGCAGGACGTGCGTTGCCTGCCGACGGTTCTTTTATGCTCGGCGATCAAACGCAACCTTCTTCGCGAAGGTCCGCAAGGCACCATGTGGGCCGCCCATACGAACGAGGCAGGCGGTGTCACAGGCTGGGAGGCGCGCGGTCCGCAATACCGCGGGTTCGCCTCGGGAGGAACGAAGGTTCTCTTTCGTCTGGGGTCGCGTGCAGCGGTGCGACTGGCCGTCACGGAAGCTGCGATCGACGCGATGAGCCTTGCGGCAATCGAGGGCCTGCGAGACGGCACACTCTACCTCAGCACCGGCGGCGGCTGGTCGCCGACCACGGCCGCGGCACTCCGCAGGCTTGCGTCGGGCCCCAACGTCCAGCTTGTCGCTGCCACCGACGCCAACCCACAAGGCGAGATGTTTGCCGAGCGACTACGCGCACTTGCCGAGGAGGCGGGATGCGACTGGATGCGACTTCGCCCGTCACAAGAAGACTGGAACGAAGTTCAGAAGCTACGCCCGAAGCGGGGCAGCGAGAAACAGAAATTGGAGGAAGAAGCGAAAGAGGAAGAGGCGTGCCGCAGGCGAGCCGGCCGCGTCAAGGGAGGCTTCTCCCGGCTAAAGCCAGCCCTGGATGCGGGAGGTCGCGATGCCGGCGGCAGGAAACGGATCACGAAGGACTGAAGAAGATGGCAGGGTCGAGAGGACTGAGCCGCGCTTAGTCCGCCCGCGCAAGGAGCCGCAAATGGCCTCTTCCCTCCGCAAGTGTTTCAGGGCGTCGCAAGCCGCCAGCAGATGTTTCCCACGTTCGACCGCCACGTCCAGCGACCCGATCGTCGGGACCGTGACGCAACTCCGCTCTATGCAGGCGAATGGTTCGAAATCCCCGAGGCCGAGCACGATTACATGTTCGAGATCCTGCCGCCGCTCTGGATCCGCGGCTCGCTGTTCGCGATGCGGGAATTCCTCACCGGCTCGGTGACATACGTGTTCTTCGCGCTGCGCATCGACGAGGCGATCCGTTACTTCCACGGTTACTGCGACCTCTCCGACAAGGTGTACGACGAAGTCGCCGCCAAGCTGCCGGTCCAACTGCGCCACCTCCCCGCGCCGATCGCATCTGTGCGCGACCTGGTTGCGCGCGGCAGCGCCGATGCCGCGACGTATGGCGGTTACCGCAATCGACGGCTATCACTACACAACCCTGCTGCAGCGCACCGGCGCAACCCAGGAGCTCGATCTTGCCGTCACCATGACGCCGCTCGGCGCGGTTTCACGGCTCGAGCATGCGCTCGACGGTGTCGATGAGGCGCAGGAGCGCTATCGGTATCGCTTGCACGAGGCCGAGCGGCGGTCTTGTCTCCTATCGCTCGCGCGACGGCGGCATGTTCGCGTTCGCGGACGACCTTTCCGACAAGCGCCAACAGGTTCGGGAGGTCGATGAGGTCCTGGCGACCGCGGCGCGCGGGGAAACGGCGGGGACGTCTGACGCCGCTTGACGATCAAGCCCGTCTCGATGGGTCGTCCGTGGCGGTGCAGCACGCGCATAGCTGCATTGCACAATAAATGTTTTCCTTCCGATCAAAAATTAATCATAGTGCACACAGCTGATGCACATGGCGGATTTCCTCCCAGTGCCGCCGCAGCAGCTGTTCCCCTCTGGAGGTTTATTGACCTTCACGCTTCATGGGCCGCGGTTTTCGCTGGCCCATTTTTTTTGTTCAGGTCATCCGACGATTTATCCGCGCACGATCCTGACGCGACTCCCCTTGCCAGCAAACTGCGCGTGGTCCGATAGCATCTGACACTTTCGGGCTTGTGAGGCATGGGCCCCTTGTCCATCTTGTGGTCTTCGGTCCATTGGGACAGATTGGAGCTATCGAATGCCTGAAACACGTTCACCGCGACTTGCTGTACTAATTGACGCTGACAATGCGTCGGCCAAGATCGTTGACGGCTTATTCGAGGAAATAGCCAAAATCGGCGAGGCGAGCGTCCGACGCATATACGGTGACTTCGCAAACGCTCGCTCGAAAGCCTGGATCGACGTCCTTGCCAGGCACGCGATCATTCCGCAGCAGCAATTTGCCTACACGACCGGTAAAAATGCCTCTGATATCACACTTGTGATCGACGCCATGGACCTCCTCCACAGCGGGCGCTTCGACGGCTTTTGCCTTGTTTCCTCCGACAGCGATTTTACACGCCTCGCCTCTCGGATCCGTGAGCAAGGCATCGATGTGTTCGGTTTTGGCGAGCAGAAAACGCCCGAAAGCTTCCGCCAGGCGTGCCGGAGGTTTATCTACACTGAAAACCTCCTCCCTTCAGCGCCTACAAATGGTGGCGATGCTACTCAGGCAACTCCTTCGCTCCAGCCGCCAAGTGCAGCGGCGCCGATCATCAGAAAGGTCATCGCGCAGATGGAGAGTGAGGATGGTTGGGTGCCGCTCGGCGCAGTCGGAACGCAGCTTGCGAACCTCTCTTCAGACTTCGATCCCCGAACATATGGATTCAGGAAGCTCAGCGACCTCGTGAAGAAGACAAATGCGTTCGAGATAGACCATTCGGACAGCAGACCTCTGCGCATCCGCGTCAAACAACCTTCTGCCAAGAAAAGCGCCAAGTGACGTTTAGTACGGGTCTCCATCAGCACGTTTTGGTTCGCCGCATCCTCCAAGCTTTGTGGTGAGAGAGCAAGGGATAGGCGAATGGAAATGGAAGAAAAGATGGAGGAAGACTACTCGCAGATCGAGTAGCCGGGCGTCGCTGACGCTCAACCGCGCCGCTCGCAATGGCGGCCACTGGTCCTCGCAGGGCTGTCAGCTCCGCTCGTCCTTCGCGGCAGCGATGCTCGGCCGCAGTTGCACCCGGCTGCCCGCTCCGCGCTTCGGGTTGTGTCTTCGGAAGGAATGAAGACGCGAAGGACAGGCAGAGGCCTGTCCAATCCTCGAAAAGGAATATCCCATGCAATTGATGAAGGTCGATCCGCGTGCGTTAAAGGACGACCCCGACAACACGCGCCAGTCGAAGTCGACGCCCCAGGCCGACGCCCTGCTTGGCGACGATCAAGGCCGTCGGCGTGATCCAGCGCCGGTCATTTCCCGGAAGCCGGCGGCAACGGTTACATCATCGAAGCCGGTCACCGCCCCACCAGTGTGGCGATCGCCGCCGGTATCGAGGAAATCGACGTGGTCGTGGTCGCGGTGGCCAACGACAACGGCGCGATGCGCTCGATGACCGAGAATATAGCTTGTGCCTTAATCCCATCGATCAATGCGCGGCATCGAGCGGCTGGTCGCGCTCGGCTGGACCGAGGAGGCGGTCGCCGTAGCGCTTGCCTTTCCCGTCCGCCAGATCCGCAAGCTTCGTCTGCTCGCAAACCTCTTGCCCTCCATGCTCGACCAGATAGCCAAGGGCGATATGCCGAACGAGCAGCGGCTCAGAACGATTGCGGCCGCCTCGCACGACGAGCAAAAAGAGGTCTGGAAGGCCCACTAGCCGAAGAAAGGCGAACGGCGGCCTGGTGGCAGATCGCCAACGGTCTCACAAAGACCCGTATGTATGCACGTGATGCAAGCTTCGGCGACGATCTGCGCCAGGCCTATGGGATCGAGTGGGCGGAGGACCTGTTCGGCCCTGCCGATGAGGACAATCGCTATACCACCAATGTCGAAGAGTTGCTTGGCGCCCAGCAGGAATGGATGGCGAGCAACGTGCCGAAGAAGGGTACCATCGTCGAAGTCAACAATTGGGGCCAGCCGGACCTGCCGAAGAAAGCCGAACGCGTCTACGGCAAGCCAGGCAAAGGCGACTGTACCGCGATCGCGAGGGCAAGGTGCACAGCGTCCACTGCCGGATGCCGGAGGTCAGGAAGCCCACCGGTCAGACCGGCCCGGCAGCTGATGGGGCGGAGGACGCCCGTAACAGCCGAGGCCGGCTGATCCGCAAGGAGGGCGAGCGCAGCCTCGGCGCCACCAGCCTTTCGTGGGAGCGCCTGTCGTTGATTTGAGGACGTCACCTTCCTCCCCATGCCGGATTGCCCTTCGTTTTGCTGCGGTCTGAACCGGCGGCCGTGCGCTTCCAGGCCGCTATCGCGCCGCGGAGCGGCCGGACCCCGCCGTCCTTCACGGAGCAGGCTTGCGTGCTTTATCGAGGACAGGTTGCCCTCTTCGCACGCAAACCGGCTCCGCTCGTCCAGGAGGGGCCGGACCTTGAGGCGCCCGTCTTTCCGCCGGTCCGGGGTGACCGCACCGAAGGGCAAGCCGGCATGGGGCCGGAGCCGCTTCGGACGACCTCGAAAGGAAACGACTATGGCCAAGTCCACTCCCTCATCCCGGCAATCCACGCGTGTCGTGCAACTGCGCAAAGGCGCCACCGTCGAGATGGTTCGGCTGACTTGCCCCGACGCCATGCAGGCGCTGAAGATCGCCGAGAGTTTCGGAACCGCCGTCATCGACAGCGACGGCATCCGCGACCTGCACGAGCGGCTCGTCACGGAGACAGCCGACGCGCTCGGCGACGGCCTTGGCGACAAGGCCATGCAGATCCACCTGCAACGGATCGTCGGCGCCTACGTCGGCTCCGCCCATGGCGCCGGCCAGTTCTACAGCCGCGCGGTCACCGAGGCACGCGATGCCACGGCCAAGGCCGCCAACGATGCCCGGGACGAGGACCTCGACGGTCCCGTCGGCTATGACAGCGCCGCCCAGCGTAAGCGCGAATTTGCCGCCGACATGGGCATACAGGCCCATTCGCTCAGAATGGCGGCGGAAGGCGCCGTCGCCGCCTATGTCCAGGTGATCGGCGAGAGCTGGAAACCGTTCGACCGTCCCGTCGAACAACCGGGCCGCGCGCTCGACCGCAAGGCTGCCGAAGCGCAGATCTCCGCCTTCGACTAGCCACTTCCGGCGGGGTTCCGGCCCCGCCTTTTCCATCAACTCGAGCCGGCCGGTTCCATGGCGGGACCGGCCTGTTGTCGTTTTGCGAACCCGGCCAGCAAGGAAAAAGAAATGAAGCCGATGGCACGCCCGTCGCCGCCCGTTCCTTCGTCGGGTCTGCAGGAGCCGCCGGCGGATGCAACGGCTTCGCCGTCCTCCACTGCGTTGCGGCTGTTCCGGTGCATCCACCGGCTGATCTGCTCCTGCTTTCGCCCTCCGTAACGGGCGGCGACGGGCGCGGCCTTGAAACGGAGGTTTGGATATGAGCAAGACAGAAAATCAGCGGGGCGATCTCTACAGCCGCATCACCGACAGGATCATCGAAGACCTGGCGAAAGGCGTGCGGCCCTGGATGAAACCATGGAATTCGGCGAACACGGCAGGCCACATTACCCGCCCGCTGCGTTACAACGGGCAACCCTATTCTGGCGTCAACGTGCTGCTTTTATGGTCGGAGGGTATCACACGGGGTTATACGTCATCCACATGGATGACGTTCAAGCAGGCCCTGGAACTGAGCGGCGCAGTGCGCAAGGGCGAGACCGGCACGACCGTCGTCTTCGCAAGCCGATTCACCAAGTCCGAAACCGACGGGAACGGCGGCGAGGTCGAGCGGGAGATCCCTTTCCTGAAAGCCTACAGCGTCTTCAACGTCGAACAGATCGACGGACTTCCCGACCAGTATCATCACCGGCCGGCACCGGTTCTCGATCCGGTTGAACGGGTTGGGCATGCCGATCGGTTCTTCCGCGACACCGGCGCTGCAATCCGCCATGGCGGCAACCAGGCCTTCTTTGCGCCTGCCGCCGATCTCATCCAGATGCCACCATTTGAGAGCTTCAAGGATGCGGCAAGCTACTACGCGACTTTAAGCCACGAGGTCACGCACTGGACGGCGCCGGCCCACCGCCTCGCTCGCGACCTCAGCCGCTATGCCAAGGACAAATCCGAGCGAGCCCGCGAGGAACTGATAGCGGAGCTCGGTAGCTGCTTCCTTTGCGCCGATCTCGGGATTGTTCCCGAGCTCGAGCCCCGCCCCGATCACGCCTCCTACCTCGACTCCTGGCTTAAGGTCCTGACCGACGACAGACGGGCGATATTCCAGGCGTCGGCGCATGCGCAACGGGCCGTAGCGTTCCTGCATTCGCTGCAGCTCGCCGCAGCCGACGAGCGGCTCGTCGCGTGAAGACTTGTCAGCGCCGGTCGTTGGCCTCGCCAGCGGTCGGCAACTCTTGCCCGTCGGTCGGGGGGCGCGTCACGATCAGCCGCGAGGTCCAGTTTGCCCCAGATCGAGGTTGTCCGGTCGATCGGCTTGAGCTTCCGGGACGGCTTGATTTCGACGATAAACGGCTTTGTCTGCTGACGTATAGATCCTCAGGCGACGGTTCGCGAGGCGCCGCGATAGCGCGGAGCGGGCAATGCAACGCCCTCACGCTGGGTGGTTCTGCGAGGTTTGGGCTAGGCATGTGGACAAGACAGCGGACTGATCGTTGTAGCGTCCGGGCAGGCACCGGGGACGGGCTGCCATTGCCATATCCCTTCGAGCACTGCAGCAAGCCACGTCCTTCGCGGGCTCGATGAGGCATGTCTGATCGAAGACCGGCTTCGCCTCGATCGTCTTCCCGCAACGGCCTTGCGAAACTTTCTTCCGCTGAGCGCGATGCGCTCATTCCTCGCGGAGCAACAAAGCTTCTCCTGGCCGCCCGCCATTTCATTTCGGCCCTACGGGTGCGGACCGATCGTCCCCGATCCTTGCGACAGCCATCGAGGCCGCGATGGGCGCGGCCCGAGACAGCAAAGGAATACGACAATGGCAACCATCGGCACCTTCACCACCTCCGAAACCGGCTTCAACGGATCGATCCGCACGCTCGCCCTCAACGTCAAGGCCCGCATCGCCCGCATCGAAAACCCCTCCGACAAGGGCCCGCACTTCCGCATCTACGCAGGCAACGTCGATTATGCTGAGAGTGTGATTATGCGGAGTGCTGATCGCTGAAGGCTGGATTTCTCGACGATAGCGGCGGCTTCTGCTCCGCATAATTCCACTGGTGTGGAAGAGGCGCCCCGCCGTGAAGCGGAGCGCCGATGTGCTGGTCAGCGCGACCAGATGAGCTTGTGCTCGCCCTTGTCGCCCTGGACCAGGGAGGCGTAGACCGGGGCCGTGAAGGACGGATCGTCGAGCTTGAGCGAGAGGTATTCGGCGCCTGTTTCGCGGGCGGTGCGGGTCCAGCCTGCTCCGAAC
>NZ_JAQJCK010000029.1:0-33266 GCF_030182455.1 Rhizobium cerradonense | reverse complement strand
ATGGTGATAGGGAAGAAACCGACGTAAAAACGCCAGGTTATCCTCCCCCCATTCGACGATCTCGTCAAAATCGTCGCATGCGCCGATCGTCCCGCAAACGACCAGAAGAAGCACCTCGGGTAACGGATGGGCGACCCGCCATTGCTCCCGCTCATCCTCAACGAGACTAAAATGGTCCAGCAAAACCCGCAGCCGCGGGCGATCGTCTTCAAACATGTCGGCCTCCAAATCACCGACACTCTTGAATCACACCCAAACCGTTCAGGGAAGAAACGTTAACCCGAGTTCAGAGCCGTGCGCTGAAAAGCGCCTCAGGGAGAACCCTCTTTCCATTGTCGCTCATTTGGTTTATAGGCAGCGCCAGCATCGGGCCTGCCCGATTGCATTCGCGGCCAATGCTGGACGACATCCCGGCGTTTGGCGACATTATTTCCTCTCATAGAAAGGACCATCCGATGTCGATTACTGCTGAGCGCAAGGCTGCGCTGATCAAGGAATACGCTACCGCCGAAGGCGACACCGGTTCTCCGGAAGTCCAGGTTGCGATCCTGACCGAGCGCATCAACAACCTCACCAACCACTTCAAGGACCACAAGAAGGATAATCACTCCCGCCGTGGCCTCCTGACGATGGTTTCCAGCCGGCGCTCGCTTCTTGACTATCTCAAGAAGAAGGACGAAGGCCGTTATACCAAGCTGATCTCCAGCCTCGGTATCCGTCGCTAATCGAATTTTCCGGCGGGCGTTCGCGTGAACGTCCGCCGGATGCTTATGAAGGGTTTGAAACCCATCAAACGTGTTCCGTCGCGCTTCCGCTTGCGCGATGTGAGACAGCCGGCAGGCCGGATGGGCCGGTTCTGCCAACACCAACCGTTGACCTGTCATGGGGCAGGATTGCCGGATGCTTTCAGCCGAAGCTTCATGCTTCGGCCGATCTTCGAAAGCCTCTCGTTGTCTTGCCCGTGATGCGTCACATTTCGTGCGGTTGAAGATGCGCCTTGCCAATCGATGGACGACGGCGCCTTTTCCCGCACTACGCAAGGACAAGATATGTTCGATATCCATACCGTCGAAATCGAGTGGGCCGGCCGCCCGCTGAAGCTCGAGACCGGCAAGATCGCCCGCCAGGCCGATGGCGCCGTCATCGCCACCTACGGCGAGACCGTCGTTCTCGCCACCGTCGTTTCCGCCAAGTCGCCGAAGCCGGGCCAGGATTTCTTCCCGCTCACCGTCAACTACCAGGAAAAGACCTATGCAGCCGGCAAGATCCCCGGCGGCTATTTCAAGCGCGAAGGACGCCCGAGCGAAAACGAAACCCTCGTTTCCCGCCTGATCGACCGTCCGATCCGCCCGCTCTTCCCGGAAGGCTACAAGAACGACACCCAGGTTGTCGTTACCGTCATCCAGCATGACCTCGAAAACAACCCAGATATCCTGTCGATGGTTGCCACCTCGGCAGCGCTGACGCTCTCCGGCGTTCCGTTCATGGGCCCGATCGGCGGCGCCCGCGTCGGCTACATCAACGGCGAATACGTGCTCAACCCGCATCTCGACGAGATGGAGGAATCGAGCCTCGATCTCGTCGTCGCCGGCACGCAGGAAGCTGTTCTGATGGTCGAGTCCGAAGCCAAGGAACTGCCGGAAGACGTCATGCTCGGCGCTGTCATGTTCGGTCATCGCGGCTTCCAGCCGGTGATCGACGCGATTATCAAGCTCGCCGAAGTTGCCGCCAAGGAACCCCGCGATTTCACGCCGGACGATTTCTCCGCGCTCGAAACCGAAATGCTGGGCCTTGCCGAAGCCGAACTGCGCGAAGCCTACAAGATCACTCAGAAGGCCGATCGTTACGCCGCCGTCGACGCCGTCAAGGCCAAGGTGAAGGCACACTTCCTTCCCGAGGAAGGCGAAGCCAAGTACACGGCTGAAGAAGTCGGCGCCATCTTCAAGCATCTGCAGGCGAAGATCGTTCGTTGGAACATCCTCGACACGTCCAGCCGCATCGACGGCCGCGACTTGCAGACGGTCCGCCCGATCCTCGCTGAAGTCGGCCTGCTGCCGCGCACGCACGGCTCGGCCCTCTTCACCCGCGGTGAAACGCAGGCGATCGTCGTTGCCACGCTCGGCACCGGCGAAGACGAGCAGTATGTCGACAGCCTGACCGGCATGTACAAAGAAAACTTCATGCTGCACTACAACTTCCCGCCCTACTCGGTCGGCGAAACCGGCCGCATGGGTTCTCCGGGCCGCCGCGAAATCGGCCATGGCAAGCTCGCCTGGCGCGCTGTCCATCCGATGCTGCCGACGGCAGAGCAGTTCCCCTACACGCTGCGCGTCGTTTCCGAAATCACCGAATCCAACGGTTCCTCCTCGATGGCGACCGTTTGCGGCACCTCGCTGGCGCTGATGGATGCCGGCGTACCGCTGGCAAAGCCGGTCGCCGGCATTGCCATGGGCTTGATCAAGGAAGAAGAGCGTTTCGCCGTCCTTTCCGACATCCTCGGTGACGAAGACCACCTCGGCGACATGGACTTCAAGGTCGCCGGCACGGAAGCCGGCATCACCGCGCTGCAAATGGACATCAAGATCGAAGGCATCACCGAAGAGATCATGAATGTCGCCCTGAACCAGGCGAAGAGCGGCCGTTTGCACATCCTCGGCGAAATGTCCAAGGCCATCTCCGAAAGCCGCGGCCAGCTCGGCGAATTCGCACCGCGCATCGAAGTCATGAACATCCCGGTCGACAAGATCCGCGAAGTCATCGGCTCCGGCGGCAAGGTCATCCGCGAAATCGTCGAAAAGACCGGCGCGAAGATCAACATCGAAGACGACGGCACCGTCAAGATCGCCTCGTCCTCCGGCAAGGAAATCGAAGCGGCCCGCAAGTGGATCCACTCGATCGTCGCTGAACCGGAAGTCGGCCAGATCTACGAAGGTACTGTTGTCAAGACCGCCGACTTCGGCGCTTTCGTCAACTTCTTCGGCGCCCGCGACGGCCTCGTCCACATCTCGCAGCTCGCTTCCGAGCGCGTTGCCAAGACGACCGATGTCGTCAAGGAAGGCGACAAGGTCTGGGTCAAGCTGCTCGGCTTCGACGAGCGCGGCAAAGTCCGCCTGTCCATGAAGGTTGTCGACCAGGCGACCGGCCAGGAAATCGCTGCTGAAAAGAAGAAGGACGACGCGGCCGAATAAGCCCCGCCTTCACTCATGTTCCGGGGCGCGGGATCTTTTCCGCGCCCTTTTTATATTGAATGCCGCCGGCCGCCCTTGCTGATACTGAGTGCCCGGCCCCTCACCCTAGCCCTCTCCCCGCACGCGGGGAGAGGGGATAGCGACTGTGCTCGACGACTACCCTCCCACCAAACCGAGGCATCTAGTCTTGCGCTGTCGTCTCCTCTCCCCGTCCCAACGGGGAGAGGGCTAGGGTGAGGGGCAAGCATGAGGTCGAGAACTGCGCGCATATCCGACAGACGAAACCCACTCCCATGACGAGACCATGCCCATGAGCCGCGATGCCCTGAAGACCCTGTTCCATCCCTTTGCCTCCGGCACTGTCGACGCGCCCGGCGAGGGTAAGCGGATCCTGTTTCTCGGCGCCGAGGCCGGCTTTTCGCTGCCCGACGGCTTTGCCGCCGAGCTTTCCGCCGTACAAGGTTTCCGTCCCTTTTATCGCCAGCTTCAGGCGCAGCGCGTCAATGTGACGCCGCAGATCGAGGACGAGGATTATGATGGCGCGCTGGTGCTCTGCACCAAGCACAAGGGCGAGAACGAAGCCCATATCGCCGAAGCGCTGAAACGCGTGAAGGCGGGCGGGCTGATCGTCGTCGCCGGTGGCAAGGAAGACGGCATTCAGCCGCTGCGCAAGCGCATCGAAGGTTTTGGCCTGGATGTCGAGCACATGCCGAAATATCATGGCGTGGCGTTCTGGTTTACGCGGCCGGCAGACACCGCTGCTCTGACAGCGCAATTGGCAAAGCCCGCCACACGCATCGAAGGCCGGTTCACCACCGCTGCCGGCATGTTCTCGCATGATCGCATCGACGCCGGCTCCGAATTGCTGGCATCGCGCCTGCCGACCGATTTTTCCGGCGACGCCGCCGATTTCGGCGCCGGCTGGGGCTATCTCTCGGTGGAACTGGCGACCAGATCGCCGCGGATCGCGCGCCTGGACCTCTACGAGGCCCACTACGCAGCGCTGGAGGCCGCCCGCGCCAATCTCCTGGAAAACTGCCCGAAGGTCGCCCAGCGCTTCTTCTGGCACGATCTGGCAAGCGAGCCGGTCAAGGACAAATACGATCTGGTGATCATGAACCCGCCCTTTCACGAGGGCCATGCTGCCGAGCCTTCGCTCGGCCAGGCGATGATCAAGGCGGCATCCTCGGCACTGCGCGGCGGCGGCCGCCTGATGCTGGTCGCCAATCGCGGCCTGCCCTACGAGCCGGTGCTGGCGGAGAATTTCCGCGAGCATGGCGAGACCTGCCGCAATGCTCGCTTCAAGGTGCTGTGGGCGAAGAAGTAAACGACAAAGGCGGCCAATCGGCCGCCTTTTTATATGCGAAGGATTTAGCCGGTTCGGCTCGAGCGGGGCATCAGGTGATCGCGCAGGGTCAGGAAGTTTCTTTCGACGAGAAACCAGAGCGTCGCCGCCACGATGAAACAGGTGGCGAAATAGATGACGAAGCCCGAGAGCCCCTGAAGATTGTCCTTGCCGAACGCCATCTGGTCGAGATGGTAGACGCCCTTATGGGTCAGATAGAGGCTGTAGGAGAGCGTGGCGATACCCGATATGGCCGGAAGATGCCAGCGCGCGATCCTGGGCTGCAGGTCCAGCAGTGCGCCGAGAATGAACGCCACTCCCGCCGAGAAAAGCGGAAAGCCGACGACCGCGCCTGGAAGAGGCTGAAGTACAAGCGGCAAATTGGTTTCAGCAAACGGCCCGCGGACGGAAAAGATCACGAGAGCCACTATCACGAACAGGCTGCCTATACCGAGCGCGATGTATGGCGGCATATATCTTTCCCAAAGCAGCGGCTTGAACAGCCGGATTGCTGCGAGAACGACGCCAAAGGTCAGTCCGTCCAATCGATTGTAAGTCGGATAATAGACATCCCTGAGATAGACGGCCAGCGCCGCCCTGTAGGCCTGCATTTCAGCAGCCGGGCCGACGTCACTCTGCCAAAGTGCAAACCTCAGACCCATGCCGGCCATCAAAATTGTCGCAATCAGAAAAGCAACGAAAACCACCGTCGCGCGCCGCTTCAGCAAGATGATGAGAACCGGCAGGGCGAGATAGAAATGCTCCTCGACGCTCAGCGACCAAGCCTCGGTGAACGCCCCACCATATCGGGGATCAAGCCCGAAATTGACGGTAAAGGTCGCAAAGCGCCAGGCCGGTTGCATAGTCGGCGCGTCACGCAGAATGGGGAAGACGGTGTAGATGGCCAATACCATGAAGAATGCCGGCAGGATCCGGAATGCACGCCGCAGATAGAAGGATTTCAGGTGCACACGACCATCGCGCACGACTTCGGTCAGTAGCTGAGTGCCGATGAGATAGCCGCTGAGCACGAAGAATATGTCGACGCCAATCCAGCCATAGGGCCTGATCCCGGCGAGCGGCAGTGGCGTCGCTTCCGCCGGCAGATGCACGAGCATGACAAGCAGGATGGCAAGCGCACGCAATATATCCGGCCCCAATGCCCTTGCGGTGGCGGCGGCTTCGAGCGATGCCCTCTCGTCCAATGGATCGAGCGGCTTGGAACTGGCAACAGTTATGGTGTTCACGGCTGGGGTTCCCGTAAATGGCTAGTGAATACCGATGGACATGCAGGAAATACTGTTGAATGCCTGCCTTGTATCGGAATTCCGGCCAGCCGTAACGGGCCATCCCCGGCAAGATAGAATTAACCTAAAATTTTCGTAAAATCTTATCGAATGGAGATTAACGCGCCTGATTCGGCGCTCTTAAGGCCCATTCGCGGCGGAGAACCGCATAAATATATTCGTCACCCCAGGCGCCGTTGAAGCGATCGTTTTCGATCAGATGCGCCTCGCGCCGCAGGCCGAGCCGTTCGACAACGCCGTCGGAGCCGGTATTTTTCGTGTCCAGCCGTGCAAAAATTCGGTGGAAGCCGAATCTATCGAAGCCGAGCGTGATGATGGCCCGCACCGCCTCGGTCGCATATCCTTTGCCGGCATAGGCCGGATTGAAGATATAGCCGACCTCGGCCTGAAGGGCGGCTTTGCTGGCAAGCTTAAGGCTGACCTGGCCCAGCAGGGCATCATCCTCGCTTCTCATGACGGCACAGCGCAGGATATCGCCATCTTCCGACAGGCGCGTGTTAAGGCTGGCGTCGAAACGCTCCCGCATCTCCTGCGCGGATGGCGGGTCGCTGTAGAGGAAGCGGTAGATGGCTGGCTGGGAACGATAGGCGCTGTAAGCCTCGAAATCCTCCGGCACGAAGCTGCGGAGAATGAGACGTTCGGTGGATGCGAGGGGTTCAGCCTTGTTGAACGTCATTGCGGATCCCGGTGACAACATTCCCGAGAAACCTATCCCCCACAGCCGATGGCGGCGGGGGACAATTCCGAGCGGAAATTATTCGGCGTCCGCGCTCGACAGCGTTTCCAGCGTCGGCATCGAGGTGATGTTGTAGCCGGCATCGACAAAATGAATTTCGCCGGTGACGCCCGCCGAAAGCTCGGAAAGCAGGTAAAGCGACGAGGAGCCGACATTGTCGATGGTGACCGACTTGCGCAGCGGCGCGTTGCGCTGGTTCCACGAGAGAATGGCGCGAGCGTCGGAAATGCCGGCGCCGGCGAGCGTGCGGATCGGGCCGGCCGAGATAGCGTTGACGCGGATGCCGCGCGGGCCGTAGTCGGCGGCGAGATAGCGCACGGAGGCTTCCAGAGCCGCCTTGGCGACGCCCATGACGTTATAGTTCGGGATAACCCGCGTCGAGCCATTATAGGTCAAAGTCAACATGCTGCCGCCTTCGACCATCAGGTCGGCGGCGCGCTTGGCGATCTCGGTGAAGGAGAAGCAGGAGATCACCATGGTGCGCGTGAAATTATCACGCGTGGTATTGGCATAGAGCCCCTTCAGCTCGTTCTTGTCGGAAAAGCCGATGGCGTGGACGATGAAATCCAGCCTGCCCCAGCGCTCCTTGATCTCCTCGAAAACGGAATCGACGGAGGCGATATCCTCGACATCGCAAGGCAGAAGGAAATCGGAGCCGACTTCGGCGGCGAGCGGCTTGACGCGCTTGCCGAGCGCCTCGCCCTGGAACGTAAAGGCAAGGCTCGCGCCTTCGGCCGCAAGAGCCTTCGAAATACCCCAGGCAATGGAATGATTGTTTGCGACGCCCATGATGAGGCCGCGCTTACCCTGCATGATTCCCGTCATTGCTTTATCCGTTATAGCGCTGGAATACGAGCGTGGCGTTGGTGCCACCGAAGCCGAAGGAATTGGAAAGAGCCGTGTCGATCTTGGCATTGTCGATGCGCTTGCGCACGATCGGCACACCTTCGAATTCCGGGTCGAGTTCGGTGATATGAGCGCTTTCGCCGATGAAGCGCTCCTGCATCATCAGGATCGAATAGATCGATTCCTGCACGCCAGCTGCACCGAGCGAATGGCCCGTCAGCGATTTGGTCGACTGGATCGGCGGGATGTTGCTGCCGAAAACCTCGCGGATGGCGCCGATTTCCTTGCTGTCGCCGACTGGCGTCGAGGTGCCGTGGGTGTTGATGTAATCGATGTCGCCCTTTACGGTCGCAAGTGCCTGACGCATGCAGCGCACAGCCCCCTCGCCCGATGGAGCGACCATGTCGTAACCATCAGAGGTGGCGCCATAGCCGACGATTTCCGCATAGATCTTAGCGCCGCGCGCCTTGGCATGTTCCAGCTCTTCCAGGACCAGCACGCCGGCACCGCCGGCGATGACGAAGCCGTCACGCTTGGCATCATAGGCGCGCGAGGCGGTTTCCGGGTGATTCTCGTTGAAGTCAGAGGACATGGCGCCCATGGCGTCGAAGAGGTTCGACATGGTCCAGTCGAGATCCTCGTGGCCGCCGGCGAACATGACGTCCTGCTTGCCCCATTGGATCATCTCGGCGGCATTGCCGATGCAGTGCGCCGAGGTCGAGCAGGCAGACGAGATGGAATAGTTGACACCGTGGATCTTGAACCAGGTGGCGAGCGTTGCCGAGGCGGTCGACGACATCGACTTCGGAACGGCGAAGGGGCCGATGCGCTTCGGGCTGTTGTTCTTGCGGGTGATATCGGCGGCTTCGATCAGCGTGCGGGTGGACGGGCCGCCCGAGCCCATGATGATGCCGGTGCGCTCATTGCTGATGTCGCTTTCTTCGAGGCCGCTGTCGGCAATCGCCTGCTTCATCGCGACATGATTCCACGCGCCGCCCTGCGACAGGAAGCGCATGGCGCGGCGGTCGACCAGATCCGTCGTGTCGATCTTCGGCGAACCCCAGACCTGGCACTTGAAACCGTGTTCGGCGAAATCGGAGGAAAAAGAAATGCCCGACTTGGCTTCGCGCAGCGAGGCGGTGACTTCCTGCGCATCGTTTCCAATCGAAGAGACAATACCCAGACCCGTAACTACTACCCGTCTCATGTCGATGACCTTTTCTAAAAGCTCTGTCTTTGTGGGGCGGCGGTGCCGCAGCTCAGGCAGTCTTGTCTTTTGACAGGCCTACACGCAGGTCTGTCGCCTGATAAATGACTTCGCCATCCGCTTTCAGCCAGCCATCGGCGGTGCCGAGAACGAGGCGGCCGCGCATGACGCGCTTGAAGTCGATGCCGTATTCGAGAAGCTTGGTATCCGGACGAACCATGCCCTTGAACTTCACTTCGCCGGTGGAAAGCGCCATGCCGCGGCCGGGCTCGCCGAGCCAGCCGAGGAAGAAGCCGGTGAGCTGCCACATGCCGTCCAGGCCGAGGCAGCCCGGCATGATCGGATTGCCGGCAAAATGGCAAGGGAAGTACCAGTCGTCGGGACGCACGTCGTATTCGGCGCGGATATAGCCCTTGTCGAAGGCGCCACCGGTTTCGGAAATATCTGTAATGCGATGGACCATCAGCATCGGCGGCAGGGGAAGCTGCGCATTGCCCGGGCCGAACAGTTCGCCGCGGCCGCAGGCCAGGATTTCCTCATAGTTGAAGCTGGATTGTCTCGTCGTCATAAAGTTCCGTTTCCCCCGGTGAATGCCGATTGATGTGAAGCTTTAGTGTAAGATCGACAGAAAATGAAGCGCAAGCATGACGCTCGCATTCCACCGTTCGATCGAACACACTTCACTGTTATGTGGTGGTCGCATACAGGAAGGCCAGGGCTGCGGCCAGAGGCAAATGCGTCAAAAACCCTATTTTTACGGCTTTTGACCGCCTTCCCACCCTATTGAAACTATTGAAAGCAATTCGTGCAAAAGTTATATGGCTTAGTAAAGATTTATAGAGATCAGGAATCCGGAGTTCCCTGAATGGCGGAAGAGGCCGAAATCGCGATCGAAACCAGGCTGCGCAGCGCAGGCCTGAGACCGACCCGGCAACGCGTCGCCCTTGGCGACCTTCTCTTCGCCAAGGGCGACCGTCACTTAACCGTCGAGGAACTGCACGAAGAGGCGGTCACCGCCGGTGTGCCGGTTTCGCTCGCCACCGTCTACAACACGCTGCATCAGTTCACCGAGGCCGGTCTGATCCGCGTTCTCGCCGTCGAAAGCACCAAGACCTATTTCGACACCAACGTGTCCGACCATCACCACTTCTTCATCGAAGGCCAGAACGAAGTTCTGGATATTCCGATCAGCAATCTGACGATCGGCAACCTGCCGGAACCGCCAAGGGGCATGGAAATCGCCCATGTCGACGTCGTCATCCGCCTGCGCCGCAAGCAGCGGTAAGGCTAGGCAATAGGCAATAGGCAATAGGCAATAGAATTGCCTTCGAGCCATTCACTATTGCCTACCGCCTAATTCCTACTGCCTCCCACTACATCACATCGTCGGGATGCCGGCCGGGCTTATGATGGTAGGTCGGGAAGGTCCAGCCAAACCAGAGCGCACCACCGCGTACCGCGAAGGCTGCGGCGACGCCGAGTGCTGCCGAGGCATAGAGCGGCATCGTGGTGGCATTGGCAGCGGTGAAGGCGCCCGCCCCCACCAGCGCCGCGGTCACGTAGATTTCCGGCCGCAGCAGCACCGAGGGCTCGTTTGCCAAGAGATCGCGCAGGATGCCGCCGAAGGTCGCCGTCAGCGCGCCGGTGACGATGGCAACCGTCGGCGAGCCGGTCGCCGCCATGCCCTTGGCCGCGCCCATGACGCAATAGGCGGACAGGCCGACCGCATCGAGCCAGATCAGCAGCCGATAACGCGATTCGAACAGATGCGCCGTGAAGAAGACCAGCACGCCGACGATGGCGCAAATGATGATATAGGTCGGGTTCGACACCCAGAAGACCGGCACGCGGCCGAGGACGATATCCCTGAGGGTGCCGCCGCCGATACCGGTGACCGCCGCAAAAAACAGGAAACCGATCGGATCGAGTTGCTTGCGCGAGGCAGCGAGCGCGCCGGTCGCGGCAAAGAGGGCGACGCCGGCATAGTCGAGAAACGAAAGAAGCGACATTTAAGGCTCCAGAAGAGTGCCGGCGCGATTTTCGGCGAAGTGAATCACGGCGGCAAGGGCCGCGCAAGCAGGCAGGCGTAAAGATATCCGAGCGGCCGCGGCACCCCCTGCGGCCAGCCCTGCGCATTCAAGAGGAAATCCCGGTGAAATCCCTGCTGATCGTGATCCTGAATCTCATCGCGCTCGTGATCGTGCCCGTCGTGGCGCAAGCGCAGCAATCGCTGGTGCAAGATCCGGTGGCCTTCGAGAAGGAACATTTCACCAAACGCTGCGAGGGACAGGCAAGCTTCGGCGATGGTTTCGCCATGGAGCGGGATATCAACAACGACTCGCTGACCGACCTTGTCGTCAACGAGGGCGAGATCACCTGCAAAGGGGAAAAGGGACCCGACTGCACCGACGAGGGCTGCCCCTACAACTTCTACATCCATGTCGCCGAGGGCGGCTATATTCTCGTCGCCACGGCACGGATCTACGGCTACGATTTCATCCAGCGCTTCGGCAACATGGTGCTGGTCATGAAGATGCACCCGCGCTTCTGCGACCGCACCGACGGCGATCCTTGTGAAATCACCGTCCGCGTCCGCGGCGTAAAATTCGTCACCGTCGCGAAAAAGTAGCTGTCAGCCGAGCATCTCAGGGCCAGTGCCGCGTGGTTACGGGCCGGGCCACCTGGTTAGGGGCCGGGATAAAGCGCCGAGGTGCGGCCGGCGGCGTAATAGCCGACGAGGCCGATCCATTCGCGGATGCCGGTCGCCAGCAATTGCGCGTTCAGCGAGGGCTGGGTGAAATCGAGCTCAAGCGTTTCCTTGCCGGTGCTGCGATAATCGACCGGCCAGGGAACGACATCGATGCCCTGCTTGCGGAAAATGCCCATGGAACGTGGCATATGGAAGCCGGAGGTGATCAGCAGGCAGCCGGACAGCCCGTTCTGCGCCAGCAGCTCCTTCGTGTTGACGGCATTTTCATAGGTGGTGCGCGACGTCGTATCCTCGACCAGGCGGTCCTTCGGAAGGCCGAGCGCAACAAAGAAACGCTCGGAAATGACGGCATCCCCCTCATACTTGCCGCTGATCGATCCGTCTCCACCGGAGACGACGACGCGCGCCTGCGGAAACTTCTGCGCCAGCCGCAACGTCTCGACAAGACGATCGCCGGCCGAATCAAGCTCATAACCGCCCCTCGCCGTCGTCACCTCATTCTGCGTGGCACCGCCGAGAACGATCAAGCATTTGAGATCGGCGGGATCGGAGGTCGGACGCGGAAAGCGTTCTTCCAGCCCCTGAACGATATAGGCGCCAGCGGTCGTGTAGAGCGCAACGAACAGGATCAGGGTGGACAACAGCGTCGAGATGACCACGACAACGCGCCGGCCAAGAAAGCTGCCGATCAGGGCCAATATGCCGAAGAAAAAAGCCAGTGACAGCGGCTGACCAAAAATCCAGACAAGTTTGGAAAAAACGAACAAGATACATCCTCGGGCGTGTCGAGCCGGGGCTCTTGAGAGCGCCGGCAGAAAACGATTCGTTTTTTCCTAGCAGATATTTGTGCGCTGCAGTGTGGCGATTTGGGTTGGCGTGGGAGGAAGAAGGGTGGGCCAGCGTTTGACCCATGCGCCCGTTGGCTTAGGCTTATTGAGACAGATGGACTTGAAAGGCTAAGCACGCAACATCCAAGTGGCGAACATTGCACGCTAAGGTTTATCAGATAGCCTCTTCGCGAGGCCGGACGACTGAGCGGCGAGGAGGCGCCTTCGCCCCAAATACGTTCCGTCGAGGGGAAACCTCACGTCCGCTGCCACGTGATTGCCTCCAAGATATGTGACCTCCAGTGAAGAAGGCGATCGCAGCAAACCTCTTGTTCGCTCGGGGGTCGAACTAGTAGAATGTGTCAAACCAAATATTCCCGGGGCCTAGACGTTGCGATGAGCAATACGGATATCGTTGTAGGACAAGAAGACAAGGCGGAAGTCGTTGCGATCTCGTTCAAAGAGTTCCTAGAAAGCATCCATCCCTCGGTATTAAAGCCCATTAGCGAACTTTGGGATGGCCGGGTCAGCCATGGATATCGACACCGTCTGGTAGCTACGCCTGATATTAGACTTCACTGTAACGTGTGCGAAGGCGAGCGGACTTTCCGCTGCGCCAGCGACAAAGAATTCAGCTATGACGCCACCGCTGCCGATTTCAACCTTACGTATCAGTGTGGCGATTGCCATGAGCAAACAAAATTCTTTTCACTTTATGTAGAGTTCAAGGACCGTCCTAACGCTGAGCTCTACAAATATGGCGAGCTTCCTCCGTTTGGGATTCCTGTGTCGAACAAAGTCCTGCGGCTCTTCGGCAAGGACGCCGTGATGTTTCAGAAAGGCCGGCAGTGCGAAAATCTCGGATACGGTGTAGCAGCTTTTGCTTATTACAGGCGGGTGGTCGAAAACCACAAGAACGATATCTTCGATGAGATCATAAAGGTTTGCCGGACGGTGAGTGCCCCGGAAGCCACCGTCAACGAACTACAGCAGGCCAAAGGGGAAATTTCCTTCACAAAAGCCATTGAAGCAATCAAGTCCGCGCTTCCTCAGGGTCTCCTCATAAATGGCCACAATCCTCTTCTGGCGCTCCACGGTGCCCTTAGCGTTGGATTACACGATGAAAGTGATGAAGATTGCTTAGAAGCTGCTCACGCAGTTCGCCTCGTACTCGCTGATCTTGTGGAGAGGATTTCACTTCTGAAGCAAGATAACAGGCAGCTCAACGATGCGGTTCAACTGCTTCTGAAAAAGAAATCTTAGCATCTGGGGCCAGCCTAAAGCGCCGGCCTCACGCCCTACCCGCTATCTATGAAAGGTATTGTAAACGGCACGGACCCGGTGGACGAGCTATTTCGCTCAGGAGCTTGGTACTCAAGAAAACAGCACCCAATTTCGCGGTTTTTTACTACAGAAAACGGAAAGAATTTGGTGGAGCTAAGCGGGATCGAACCGCTGACCTCTTGCATGCCATGCAAGCGCTCTCCCAGCTGAGCTATAGCCCCATCAAGGTGGTGCCGTTTGACCGGCCCTGGGTCCCTTCCGAGCGCTTCGCCCGTCGGGGTGGCGGCTTATTACTTCTGGTTTTTGCAGATAGCAAGCCGAAATTTTCGGCCCGGAAAACTTTTCTTGTTCACCGGGCCGATTGTTCAGAGATCAAACGTCGTCGTCGTCGCCGGTAACGCCGATGATGTCGCTCATATCGTCATCATCTTCGTCTTCGTCGGCTTCGAGGAAGGTATCGTCGTCATCGTCACCGATTTCGACATCGTCATCGCCCATATCCGGAATATCGTCGCCGGTTGCCGCTTCGTCGGCGTCTTCGAGCGACACCAGTTCGACTTCCGTGTTTTCGGTATCGACTTCAGCCACTTCGTCTTCTTCCGGCACTTCCTTCGAAGCGGAGGTTTCCTCGAAGAAGGACAAGGGCCAGGACTTGCCGGTATAGGGCGAGACGACCGGGTCCCGGTTCAGGTCATAGAACTTCTTGCCGGTATCTGGATCGGTACGTTTTGTTCCAAGTTCCGCTTTCGCCACTGTCAAAGCCTCATGAATGGCCGAATAAAGATTCGGCAATGCCGGGGAAGCCGGCGTTTTAAGGGAAATTATCAGCCGGTCCCCTTAATCGTTGCGGCTCTCTCTGTCAAAGCTAAACTTTATATACGCCGAGACGGGTTTTCCCGGCATTCCGGGATGACCGGGCAACGGGTCTATGGTAACGAGCCGGCGTGAACCGCAGGTCAGTTGGCGCAACAGGAGCTAAGCCAGCGATAATGCGGCGTAAATAACGGCATCGCAAAGGAATTGCCCATGCCGCACGACATTCATCCGCGGCCCGCGACAGCGCGCCGCTCGACCAATCTTTCCGGCACTATCCGCGTTCCCGGTGATAAATCCATTTCGCATCGCGCCCTCATGTTCGGCGGCCTCGCCGCCGGCGAAACCCGCATTACCGGCCTGCTCGAAGGCGAGGATGTGCTCAATACGGGCAAGGCCATGCAGGCCATGGGCGCTGCGATCGAAAAGATCGGGGCCGAATGGATCATCAAGGGCGTCGGCAACGGCGCGCTGCTCGCCCCGCAAGCGCCGCTCGATTTCGGCAATGCCGGCACCGGCAGCCGCCTGACCATGGGCCTTGTCGGCGTCTATGATTTCGAGACCACCTTCATCGGCGACGCCTCGCTTTCCAAGCGGCCGATGGGGCGCATCCTCGATCCGCTGCGGCGGATGGGCGTGCAGGTCCAGTCCAGCGAAGGCGACCGGCTGCCGGTGACGCTGCACGGGCCGGAAACGGCCAGCCCGATCACCTATCGCGTGCCGATGGCCTCGGCCCAGGTTAAATCCGCCGTGCTGCTCGCCGGCCTCAATGCGCCTGGCATCACCACCGTCATCGAGCCGGTCATGACCCGCGACCATACCGAAAAGATGCTGGCCGGCTTCGGCGCCGAGCTTTCGGTCGAGACCGATCGGGACGGCGTGCGCACCATCCGCCTTCAGGGCCAGGGCAAGCTTTCCGGCCAGATCATCGACGTTCCCGGCGACCCCTCCTCGACGGCCTTTCCGCTGGTCGCGGCGCTGATCGTTCCCGGCTCTGATATCACCATCCGCAACGTACTGATGAACCCGACCCGCACCGGGCTGATTCTGACGCTGCAGGAGATGGGCGCCAACATCGAAATTCTCGATAGCCGCCTTGCCGGCGGCGAGGATGTCGCCGATCTGCGCGTGCGCTCCTCGGCGCTCAAGGGCGTCACCGTCCCGGCCGAGCGGGCGCCTTCGATGATCGACGAATATCCAGTGCTCGCTGTCGCTGCCGCTTTTGCCGAGGGGACGACGGTCATGCTCGGGCTGGAAGAGTTGCGAGTCAAGGAATCCGACCGGCTTTCGGCCGTCGCCGAAGGGCTGGCGCTCAATGGCGTCGATTGCACCGAGGGCCCGGATTCGCTGACGGTTCGGGGAAGGCCGGATGGAAAAGGTCTCGGCCGTGCGGACGGCGGCGAGGTCAGGACCCATCTCGACCATCGCATTGCCATGAGCTTTCTCGTGATGGGGCTTGCCGCGGACCATCCGGTCAAGGTCGATGATTCCACCATGATCGCCACCAGCTTCCCGGAGTTTTTTGACCTCATGACAAGATTGGGTGCGACGATCGAGGTCGAGGGCTGATAAAATCGTGCTGGCCTGCGGGTGAAAGCGCCCGCAGGCGCAACGCAACCCCAAATCGGAAGCAGCCGATGGCCATTCGGGGCCGCCGGCATGATGCGCCCGACAATATCAGATGGCTCCAGACCATGTATCAGCCGCCCCATCACCGCGAAGACGATCTCGGCACGCAGCATGCGTTGATACGCGCACATCCGCTGGGATTGCTGATTACCGCCGGCAATGGTGGGCTGATCGCCAATCCTGTGCCGTTCCATCTTAGGGCCGGCCTTTCGTCCAAGGGCACGCTGCAGGCGCATATCGCCAGGGCGAACGGTCAATGGCGGGAAATCCAGGCGGGAGCGCCGGTCCTCGTCGTCTTCCAGGGTGCCGAAAGCTACATTACGCCGTCCTGGTATGCGACCAAGCAGGAGACAGGCAAGGTTGTGCCGACCTGGAATTATGCGGTCGTGCAGGTGCGCGGCAATGCGCGCGTCATCGAAGATCCCGCCTGGCTGCGCGAGCAGATCGCCATGCTGACCGGCGAAAATGAGAGCGGCCGTCCGCAGCCCTGGGCGGTCGACGATGCGCCGGCAGAGTTCATCAGCGCCCAGTTGAAGGGCATTATCGGTATCGAGATCGACATCGAGACAATTGACGGCAAGTGGAAGGTCAGCCAGAACCGTCCCGCTGCCGACCGTCAGGGCGTCGCCCACGGCCTCGACGCAATCGACCGTACCGACGCGGCCGAAATGGCCGATCTGGTGCGGCGATACGGCAAATAACAACAAGACCGAAGGCAGGGATATAAAAAGAATGATCATCGCCATCGACGGACCCGCTGCGGCAGGCAAGGGAACCTTGTCGCGCCGGATCGCCGAGGAATATGGTTTTCACCATCTCGATACCGGCCTGACCTATCGAGCGACCGCCAAAGCGCTGCTGGATGCTGGATTGCCGCTCGACGACGAGGCGGTGGCAGAGACGATGGCGCGCGAGATCGATCTTGCCGGGCTCGACCGCGCGGTCCTGTCGAAGCATGAGATCGGCGAGGCGGCATCGAAGATTGCCGTCATGCCGGCGGTGCGCCGGGCGCTGGTCGAGGCGCAGCGGGCTTTTTCGCGCAAAGAACCTGGCACGGTTCTGGATGGGCGCGACATCGGCACCGTCGTCTGCCCCGATGCGCCGGTGAAAATCTATGTCACGGCCTCGGCCGAAGTCAGGGCGAAACGACGTTACGACGAAATCGTCAATGCCGGCGGCAGCGCCGATTATGCGGCGATTTTCGAGGACGTGAAACGGCGCGACGAGCGGGATATGGGCCGCGCCGACAGCCCTTTGCGGCCGGCAGAAGACGCGCACTTGCTTGATACCTCGGAAATGAGTATAGAAGCGGCGTTTCAGGCGGCAAAATCGATCATCGACGCCGGTCTGAGCCGAAATGCCTAAAAATGCGAGCGGCTTTCGCGTGCTTTGCGCACGAAATCGCTTATTTTAGAAAGCCTGACATTCCGTCCAAGCGCCGGATAGCCTTCCCCAAGGGAAGGCGGACGGATCCAGGCCTGTTCAACACGAACCACCGGCGCATCAGTGTCCCGAATGCACAATAAGGACACGCCAGGAGATTTTATGTCTGTAACTTCCCCCTCTCGCGAAGATTTCGCAGCCCTTCTCGAAGAGTCCTTTGCCAAGAACGATCTGGCTGAAGGCTATGTCACCAAGGGTATCATCACCGGCATCGAAAAGGATGTCGCCGTTGTCGACGTCGGCCTCAAGGTCGAAGGCCGCATCGCGCTGAAGGAATTCGGTGCACGCGCCAAGGACGGCACGCTCAAGGTTGGCGATGAAGTCGAAGTCTATGTCGAGCGCATCGAAAACGCGCTTGGCGAAGCTGTTCTGTCGCGCGAAAAGGCTCGCCGCGAAGAAAGCTGGATCAAGCTCGAAGCCAAGTTCGAAGCTGGCGAGCGCGTCGAAGGCGTCATCTTCAACCAGGTCAAGGGCGGCTTCACCGTCGACCTCGACGGCGCTATCGCCTTCCTGCCGCGTTCGCAGGTCGACATCCGTCCGATCCGCGACGTTACGCCCCTGATGCACAACCCGCAGCCCTTCGAAATCCTCAAGATGGACAAGCGCCGCGGCAACATCGTCGTTTCGCGTCGTACGGTTCTGGAAGAGTCCCGTGCCGAGCAGCGTTCTGAAATCGTTCAGAACCTCGAAGAAGGCCAGGTTGTTGACGGCGTCGTCAAGAACATCACCGATTACGGTGCGTTCGTTGACCTCGGCGGCATCGACGGCCTGCTGCACGTCACCGACATGGCATGGCGCCGTGTGAACCATCCGTCGGAAATCCTGTCCATCGGCCAGCAGGTCAAGGTACAGATCATCCGCATCAACCAGGAAACCCACCGCATCTCGCTCGGCATGAAGCAGCTCGAGAGCGATCCGTGGGATGGCATCCAGGCCAAGTATCCGGAAGGCAAGAAGATTTCCGGTACGGTTACGAACATCACCGACTACGGTGCGTTCGTCGAGCTGGAGCCGGGCATCGAAGGCCTGATCCACATCTCGGAAATGTCCTGGACCAAGAAGAACGTTCACCCCGGCAAGATCCTGTCCACGAGCCAGGAAGTCGAAGTCGTCGTTCTCGAAGTCGATCCGACCAAGCGTCGTATCTCGCTCGGCCTGAAGCAGACGCTGGAAAATCCGTGGGCAGCATTCGCCCGCAACCATCCGGCTGGCACCGAAGTCGAAGGCGAAGTCAAGAACAAGACCGAATTCGGCCTGTTCATCGGCCTCGACGGCGATGTGGACGGCATGGTGCACCTCTCCGACCTCGACTGGAACCGTCCGGGCGAGCAGGTCATCGAGGAGTACAACAAGGGTGATGTCGTCAAGGCCGTCGTTCTCGACGTCGATGTCGACAAGGAACGCATCTCGCTCGGCATCAAGCAGCTCGGCAAGGACAGCGTTGGCGAAGCCGCCGCTTCCGGTGAACTGCGCAAGAATGCAGTCGTTTCGGCTGAAGTCATCGCGATCAACGATGGCGGTATCGAAGTGAAGCTCGTCAACCACGACGACATCACCTCGTTCATCCGCCGCGCCGATCTGTCGCGTGACCGCGACGAGCAGCGTCCGGAGCGTTTCTCGGTCGGTCAGACCGTCGACGCCCGCGTCACCAACTTCTCCAAGAAGGACCGCAAGATCATGCTGTCCATCAAGGCTCTGGAAATCGCAGAAGAGAAGGAAGCAGTCGCTCAGTTCGGTTCGTCCGACTCGGGTGCTTCGCTCGGCGACATCCTGGGTGCGGCTCTGAAGAACCGCAACGCCGAATAATCTTCGGTCGAAGCCTCAGAGATAGAAACCCGCCGGAGCGATCCGGCGGGTTTTTTATTTGCTCACGATTCAAGAATTGGAGCGGCGCTCTGATGCCGTCCGCTTATTCCCATTCCACCATGCGTTGATAGAAATCGAAGGCATGATCATGCAGGGAATCCCTCAGCCCGGGTGCGGGCAGTGCGAGCGGTTTGGTCGCAACGACGCTATCTTGTGAGGACGCTGCTTCGGCATCGGTCTCCTCGGATGCTTCCGCAGCCGGCTGATGCATTTCCTCGGGCTCGGATTCGTCTTCACCTTCGTCCTGTGGCGCTTCTCCGCCCTGCCCCTGTTCGGCCTCCTCGTCATCGGCGGGATCAACGCGATTGACCTTCTCCAGATCCTCGTCGTCAATGGGGAGATCCACCGGCAAATATTGTGCGATGGCAAAGGGAATGCCTTGCGGCAGCGGGGCCGGTGTTCCCATCTGCGCCGCAGCATCGGACATGACCGGGGCGGGCCCCACCAGCGGGCCGCTCAAGGATTTACCGAGAAGTGCGGCTGGCGCATTCGGCATCTCATCGAGAGAGGTCGCGTTCTGGCTTGCCATGGCGGCGGCAAGATTCCGGGTGCCCTCATTGCCGGCCGTCTGCGGCAGCGACGGCACGTCCTTTTGATCGGCGGCATTGGCGGCAAGCGCCTGGGCGATGACACTTTCTGCCGAGGTCGAATCATCCTGGATGATCTGCAGCAGTTCCGGGCCGGCGACGTCGATGGCGCGGCCTATGACCACCTGCAGCCCTTCCTTGATATCGGCCCTGATCTGCTGGATATCCCGGGGCACAGGCGGCGGCGTGATCGGCGATCTGATCAGGGCGATTTCCGTTGGGAGATGTTCCTCGGCCGATGCGGCCAGCAATGCCACTGCGGCGGACGATATGTTGGCCTCGGCGGGGATGGCATTTTGCGGATGAACGATCTCGCCGAGGCCAGTATCAACGACGAGCGCATTTGCGGCTGGCGGAATCGGGGCGGATTGCTGGTTCGGAATGGCCTGCGGAGACGAGACCGTTTCGAGGTCAGGCGATATTTCCGGGCCCAAAATCGCCGCAGCAAAGAGAACTGCCTGGTTCCGCACAGCCGCAGCCGGCGTTTCCTCCGGAATCTGCGCGGTAGTTGCGGAGAGAGCAGCCGTCGCGGCCGCGGATGCAGGCGCTGCGGCCTTGTCCGACGAAGCCGGCGAGACTGCCGATGTCGCCGTAGGAGCAGCCTCTGTAGTCTTCAGCATCGTCTGTGCCGGGACCGGGGTCTGCGGCTTGGCGGTCTCCGTTTCGCCGGCGTTCTGCCCATAGGAATTGACGACGGCCTTGAGGACCGCGTCGGGCTCCTGTGTCAGCGCCGCTTCCAGGCTGATGGCGATTTGCACCGCTTCCGATCCATCCGGATTGGTCAAGGCCTCGGCAAGGACAGGCAGGGAGATCGGCATTTCCGTCTGCGTGTCCAGGAGTTGCTGGGCAACGGCAAGCTGTTGGGGCGGCAGGCTGCGGATCGTATCCGCCAGCCGCTGCGCCAAAGCGGCATTGTTCTCATCCGGCTCGCGCGAAACATTCAGCGCAACGCTGGCAGCATCGATGGCGGAGAGCAGGCTGTCGAACATCCGCTCGCGCGCCGCCACCAGCAGCATGTTCAGCTTGCCCTCGACGCTGGCGTTCACCGTGCTCGACAGTACGGCAAGCGGCGTCGCGGCGGTCTGGACACCGGACGTTTCCGGGGTGGCAACCACTGGTTTTTCAAGGGCTGTACCCAAAGCAGACACGGCACTCACGGGGGACAACATGTGATGCTCCTTTGTCTGGCAAGACGACGACGGACGCAGAAGGCAGGTTCAATCAGGGTCCGCTCATGCGGCCGCTAGCGATTCGAAGGCCGGTTGACCGGCTGATTGACGCGGGAAAACGTCGGTCGAATGCCTGAAATCAGGGATAGAATAGCAGGACGTCTCTTAACAGATTGCTAACCATAACGATAAAAGCCGATGCAACGTCAGCGGCACCGGCTTTTCCGTTTCATTCATTTTTAGCGCAGCCGGTCAGCTATGCGCGAAAATATCGGTCTCTTCCCAGCCAAGGAGGTCCAGCTTCGCCCGGGTCGGCAGGAAGGTGAAGCAGGCATTGGCATGCTCGATGCGACCGTCGCGTACAAGGCGTTCCTTCAGCTTGTCGCGCAGCGCATGCAGGTAAAGCACATCAGAGGCGGCATATTCGAGCTGCGCCGGCGAGAGCGTCTCAGCCGCCCAGTCGGAAGACTGCTGCGCCTTGGAAATATCGACCTCCAGCATCTCCTTGAGATTGTCCTTGAGGCCATGGCGGTCCGTATAGGTGCGGCAGAGGCGCGAGGCGATCTTGGTGCAGAAAACCGGCGTGGTGGTGACACCGAACGTGTGGAACAGCACGGCGATATCGAAGCGGCCGTAGTGAAAGATCTTCTCGCGCGCGGGATCGGCCAGCATGGCGACGAGGTTCGGCGCCTCTTTCTGGCCGGAGGCGATGCGGATCACATCAGCGGTGCCGTCACCCGGCGAAAGCTGCACCACGCAGAGCCGGTCGCGGCGCGGAATAAGGCCGAGCGTTTCGGTATCGATCGCTATGGCGCCGGTGTAGCGGGCGGCATCGGCCGCGGAAATATCGCCTTCGTGATAACGGATGGTGGCGGCCATGAAGCTCTCCTGGCTCTTATCGTCTCAATTCTTTTTTCGTCCTGTTCTATAGAACAGGCAAGGAGATAACGATACTGCACAGGCTTAAAATGTCGGCGGCGTGGTGGCTTCTGAAAGAAAGCATCAAGTCGACGTGATGTGGATGCGGCCTTGCCACAAACGAGCCGCCGTCAGCCTCCCGGAACGGAAGGCGCCGGTGTCGATATTGAGCCGAAGCCCATGCGCTTCGGCTTTTCTCACCGGCGTATGGCCATGAATGATCAGTTTCGGCAGCGGCTGCGCGCTGTCGTAAAAGCGCGAGCGGATGAAAACGAGGTCATCATCCTCCTGCGCCGAAATCGGCCGCTCCGGGTCGATACCGGCATGAACGAACAGCACCTGCGGCGTATCCAGCAGGATCGGCAGCCCGCGGAGAAAGTTGAGATGATCATCCGGCAGCCAGGTTCGGATGAAGGTGTCGAGTTTTTTCTGCTGGGGATATTGCCTCCGTAAAGCCTGGATATCCAAACCGTAGGAATTCAGCGTTGCCTCGCCGCCGAGCCCCACCCAGTCGTCCAGGGATATTTCACCGTCGGCATAGGCAAGCATGGCCAATTCATGATTGCCGGTAAGGCAGATCCGGTCGAAACCATTCGGCAACGGCGCCATCAGCCGGCTGACAACCTGTGCCGAGGCCGGGCCACGATCGATGAAATCACCGAGCATGATGATCAGTTTGGGGCCGGGCAGCATGGCGGCATCGGCGAAAATCTTGCGTTCGAGCGCGCTCAGGAGGTGGTAGCAGCCATGGACGTCGCCGATCACATAGGTCGGCCTGTCAAGCCTATCGAGGCTTTCCCGACGCCGGCGCGGGCTGAAGCCGCGAGTCACTTTCTCGCGTATGATATTTGCCGCCATGGAACTCCCTCATCGAAATGTCGCCATCCCGAGCGCTCTAACCCTCCTAAGCAAAAATAATCGAAAAGCGACAATTCTTTGCCGAGTACGGGAATAAACGCTCCGGGCCGATGTCTATGTCGACGGAAGCCATCAATAAAGAATTACCTTGCAGCAAAGCGTCCCGAACATAGCCATTCCGCATGGTGAAAATTGACATAGCATGTCCACAACTCTATCGCGCTCGGTGACCCCAGAGCGTATTGATAGTCCCGTTTCCGAAACGCTGAGCGCCGTAAAACCTTGTTCGATCCCAACACAGCGCTCGAGGCGTGCCGCTTTCTTCACGACGTATCCCTGATGCTTCTGTGGGGCGCCTCGGTTTTTCTCTGCCTTCTGGTGCCGAAAGCGCTGGCGGAGAAGGTCTGGCGCATGTTCGGCGTCGCGCCGTTCGTTGCGGCGCTGATCGCCGGGCTCACGGCCCTCGCCCGGCTGCCGCTTGCAAGCGCCACCATCGGCAATGGCTGGAGCGATGCCCTCAATACCGGCACGATCCGCGACGTCCTGCTCGATACGACAGTCGGACAAGCCTGGCTGGCCCAAGCCGCCGCTGCACTCATCCTCGTTCTTGCCTTTCTGCCGCCAGGGCAATGGCGTCGTCCGGGCGTAGCGCTGGGTTCTGGCCTCGGCCTTGCCGCCCTCATGCTCACCGGTCACGCCTCGATGCATGAAGGCTGGCTGAAGCTGGCCCATCGCGCCAATGACATGCTTCATGTGCTTGCCGGCGGCGGCTGGCTCGGCGCCTTGGTGCCGATGGTTCCGATCCTCCGGCTTTTGAACACGCCCGAATGGCGGGCGGAGGCGCTGTCGGCGCTTCGGCGCTTCTCCACCGCCGGGCACGGCGCCGTGGCGCTGGTCATCGCCTCCGGCTTCGTCAATACGATGCTGGTCCTCCAGCGCCTGCCGACCGACTGGTCATCTCCCTATCAGACGCTGCTTGCCGTCAAGATCGCGCTTGTCGCGTGCATGAGCCTGCTGGCGATCGTCAATCGCTACATTCTCGTGCCCAGGATACGACGCGATCGGGTTCGGTCTTTGAACGCCATCCGTCGCAGCAGCATTGCCGAGATCATCCTTGGTATCGCCGTCATCGCGCTGGTCGCCGTCTTCGGCGTATTGGAGCCCGTCTGAGCGTCAAGCCGACAGCGACCTCACCACCGCACGAACCGCCGCGGCATCCTCCGTCCTCGGCCTGTATTCGAGACCGATCCTGCCGCTATAGCCGTGGGCAAACAGCCAATTCAGGCGATTGAGCAGATCGATCCCGCCGGTGCCGGGATCGTTGCGGCCCGGATGATCGGCGACATGGACATGCACGATGCGATCGGCCCGCTCGCCGACGACCTCTTCCGTTCGCTCGCCCATGACAGCCGAATGGTAGATATCGTAGACGATACCGATTTCCGGCCGTCCCACCTCGTCGATAATATCCAGGCCCTCTGTGGTAGAGGACAAATAGTAGCCGACATGATCGATCCTGGTGTTCAGCGGTTCGAGGCCGAGGCGTACGCCAGAGCCGCTCAGGATATCGGCGCCGGCGCTCAAGGCGGAGATCAAGGCATCCCGTTGTTCGGCGCGTGTAAATTCCGGCAAATCATCCCCCGCCTGCGCGATCAAAACCGGGACACCCAGGCCCTGCGCGACGCTGACAGACATCTCCAATCCCTCCAGCCAGGCCTCCTTGTTCGCCGGATTCGTCAGCGCGATCATCGGCTCGGCGACCATGCCCGACACGGCAATTCCAGTCTCGGCGACCACGGATGCGATCGCGTCGAGGTCCTTGTCCGTCCAGCGCCAGAACTCGACCGCACTCAATCCCGCCCGATGCGCCAGCCGGATACGATCGGCAAAATCATCGCCCTCGCGGGCAAACAACCATTCGATACATGCCGAAAACTGCCGCATGAAAATCTTCCTCCAAAGACTATGCCGCAAGGAGTGCGCCCTATCGGCAGCGACGGCAAGAGGCCGGTGGCTAGAATTGCGAGGCGGACCGGCGCAGAGCAGGCTGGGCGCCTTCGACGCTCATTGCCGTAACCATGCGCATGTCCCTACGGAAATCCGAAGGGGACATGCCGGCAATGTGGCGGAAGGATTTGTTGAAGGCGCTGATCGAGCCGAAGCCGCTGTCCATCGCCACCTGCAGCACATTGGCGCCGTCGCGCATCAGCATCGCCTGGGCGCGCGACAGGCGCAGCAGGTTGACATATTTGCTGAGCGTCATGCCGGTGCATTTCTTGAAAAGGTTCATCGCATATTTCGGATGCAGATCCGCCGCCTTGGCGATATCCACAGTATCGATATCGTGCAGGAAATTGCCGGCAATGAAATCGCACATCCGTGCCAGGCTGCGCGACGATTGCGGGTGGACCTGTTCGTTCGACTGATGCTCGCGCTTTTCCGGCAGCATGCGATAGGGTTCGAAGGCGATGCGCTCCAGGCGCAGCAGAAGTTCGGCGACCGCGTGCTCGGCCTTGGCCGGATCGCCGGAGCGGACATAGCGATACCAGCGGGCAAAATTCTCGTTATCGGCGGCATCCGTCGCGGAGGTGACCAGCGTCTCTCCTCGCATCAACCGGCCGGAAATATCGAGCGGCAGGCGCATGCGGAAGAAATGCACCAGCGGCAAATGCGCGCCGGCATAGATCGAATCTTCCGAGGAATCATCCATCTGATGCGGCTGCCCGCCCCAGAACAGACAGATATCGCCAGCGCGGAGCTGAATTTCATGGTCGTTCATACGGTAGTGAACCGTGCCGCGTATAAGGTAATTCACCTCGACCTGCGCATGCCAATGCGGCATCGCCATCAGGGGCGGATGGGTATGAAACATTTGCAGAGTCGTCGGCAGCCCCTCGATGCTGCTTGCACCCGGCTGATAAACCGCTCGATGACCCACCTTACTTTCCGCCAAGTCCATGTTCCTTTTTTAGGAGACAGAAGCGTACCGGGAGCTAGTTTAAGCGTGTTCGCTAGAGGACGGCAATTGAAAAGGGAGGATTTTCAATGCGTTTTAAACTCGCGGGAGCGACGGCACTTGCTGCCTTGCTCGCTTCCGGTTCTGCCTATGCAGCACAAACCACCATTACTGTCTGGAGCTGGAACATCGCCGCGTCGGCGCTGAAATCCACGGTCGAGGGGTTCAATAAGAAATATCCCGACATCAAGGTCGAAGTTCAGGACATCGGCAACCCGCAGGTCTTCGACAAGATGCTGGCCGCTTGTGCCGCCGGCGGCGACGGTCTGCCGGACGTCATGTCGATCGAAAATCACAAGGCTTCGATCTTCTGGAACCGCTTTCCGGACTGCCTGACCGATCTGACGAAGCTCGGCTACACGGACGCGCTCAAGAAGCAGTTTCCGGACTTCAAGCGTGCGGAACTGGAAGTCGGCGATGCCGCCTACGCCATGCCGTGGGATTCCGGCCCGGTCACCATGTTCTACCGCCGCGATTTCTATGAAAAGGCTGGCGTCGATCCGGCAACGATCAAGACCTGGGACGATTTCATTGCCGCCGGCAAGAAGATCTCCGCCGCCAATCCGGGCGTCATCATGACGCAGGCCGATCTCAACGGCGATACCGAATGGTTCCGCATGCTCGCCAACGAACAGGGCTGCGGCTATTTCTCGTATGACAGCCAGAGCATCACCGTCAACCAGCCGGCCTGTGTGAAAGCCCTGGACAAGGTGAAGGAGATCAAGGACGCGGGCTTGATGAGCGCCGCGAACTGGAACGAGAAAATTCAGGCGAACACTGCCGGCAAAGTGGCGTCGCAGCTCTATGGCGGCTGGTATGAAGGCACCGTCCGCTCCACCTCGCCGGATCTCGCCGGCAAATGGGGCGTCTACCCGATGCCGAGCATGACGGCCGACGGCCAGCATGCGGCCAATCTCGGTGGCTCGTCGCTCGCAATTGCCAGCGGTTCCAAGAACAAGGAAGCCGCCTGGAAATTCCTCGAATACACGCTTGGCACCAATGAGGGCCAGGTTACCATGCTGAAGTCCTTCGGGCTCGTACCGTCGCTTCTGACGGCGGTTCAGGATCCCTTCGTCAACCAGCCGCAGCCCTATTGGGGTGGGCAGAAGGTCTGGGCCGATATCCTCGCCACCCTGCCGAAGATTCGCCCGAGCCCCGGCACCCAGTATTTCAGCGACGCGGATGAGGTCATAAAGGCCGTCCAGACGAAATACCTCGCTGGTGGCTATCCAAACGGCAAGGCCGCGCTTGACGATGCGGCCCAGCAGATCGCCTCGGCGACAGGTCTGCCGCTTGCGAAGTGAGTGACACTGCCGGGCGCGCATCCCAAGCCGCGCTCGGCATCCCCGCCGCCCTCAGGGCGGCGGGGATGCGACGTCACGCATCATTTCACTGCGCATAAAGGAGAAGGCTTCCATGCGGTTGCGAAACCGGAGCGCCTATGCGTTCCTTGCACCCTATCTTCTGGTGTTCGCCGCTTTCTGGGTCTGGCCGATCATCGATTCGTTCCTGATCTCGTTCCAGAACACCCGAGTTAATCCGTGGGCCTACAATCTGTCGTTCAACTGGGGGCGACTGTTCGGCGACCCGGCCTTCTACAACGCGCTTGAAAACACGCTGATCATCCTGATCGTCCAGGTACCTGTCATGATCACGCTCGCCACTGTCATGGCGGTGCTGCTGAATTCACCGCTGTTGAAGGCGCGTGGCATTTTTCGCTTTGCTTTCTTCGCACCCGTCGTTGTTGGAGAGGTGGCCTATGCCGCTGTCTTCCGCCTTATGTTCAACGTCGATTTCGGCATCGTCAACAAGCTACTCGGCACGGTCGGCTTCGCACCGGTGTCGTGGTTTGCCGAATCGCATGCCGCAATGGTGCTCATCATCATCGCCGTCACCTGGCGCTGGGCGGGTTACAACGCCATCATCATCCTGTCCGGGCTACAATCGATCCCTGAGGATGTTTACGAGGCTGCGACCCTCGACCGCGTCAACCGCTTCCAGCAGTTCATCCATATCACCCTGCCCCTGCTGAAACCGATCATTCTGTTCTGCGTGGTCCTCTCCGTCATCGGCACCATGCAGCTCTTCACCGAACCATATCTGATCACCAACAGGGGTGGTCCCGGCGGCGGGACGGAGACGCTCGGCCTCCTGCTCTATCGCCAGGCCTTCCAGTCGACCAACTTCGGCTATGCCTCCGCGATCGCCTACACGATGGCAGCGCTTGCCGTGGTCATTTCTCTTCTCAATCTCTGGGTGGGGCGCGAACCGAAATGAAATCGAAGTCCAAATCCAATCTGATTAGGTCGATCGCGCTGCATGGCTTGCTGGTGCCGCTCGCCATCATCTGGCTGTTTCCGCTCTGGATGATGTTCGTCTTCTCGACCATGCCCGATTACGGCATCTTCAGCCCCGGCATCATCCTGACACCGTCGACGGGTTTCATGGACAACGTCCGGAACCTGCAGGCCGACACCAACTTCGTGGGCGCGATGACGATCTCCATCGTCGTTGCCGTCACCTATACCTTCCTGTCGGTGCTGCTGACCTCGATGGCCGGATGGGCGCTGGCCCGCTACCAGTTCGCCGGCCGCTCTGGCGTCATAGGCATCATCCTCGGCACGATCACGCTGCCCTACTCCGTCGTCGTCATCCCGCAATTCATCATGGTGGCGCGCGATTTCGGGCTGGCCAATTCATGGGTCGCGCTGATCGTACCGCCGCTCTTCAATTCGCTCGGGGTGCTGTTCATGCGCCAGGCCTTCTCGATGATGCCGGGCGAACTCTTTGACGCCGCCCGCGTCGAGGGCGTCAAGGAATGGCAGATCTTTCTGCGCATCGCCCTGCCGCTCGCAAGGCCGACCATGGCGGCGCTCGCCATCATCCTGTTCCTGGCCTCGTGGAACAACTATCTCTGGCCGCTGCTCATCAATTCCCGGCCGGGAATGATGACGGCACCGGTGGCGCTCGGGACGCTGATCGGCCTCACCAGGGTATCCTGGGGCGGCATCATGGCGGGTGCCGTGATGCTGACGGCGCCGATCCTCATCGTCTTCGTTCTCCTGCAACGCCACTTCATCGCCGGCATCGCCGCCGGCGCAATCAAATAATTCCGGGAGATCCGTATGGCCGAACTGTCCCTTACCAATATCGTCAAACGCTACGGTACTCTTGAAATCATCCACGGCGCCAATCTCGACGTGAAGGACGGCGAATTCGTCGTCTTCGTCGGCCCATCCGGCTGCGGCAAGTCCACGCTGCTGCGCATGATCGCCGGTCTGGAAGACATCACCGGCGGCGAACTGAAGATCGGCGGCCGCGTCGTCAATGACATGGAGCCGGCCGATCGCGGCATCGCCATGGTGTTCCAGTCCTACGCGCTTTATCCGCACCTCACCGTCGAACAGAATCTCAGCTTCGGGCTGCGCATGAACGGCAATCCCAAGGCCGATACCGAACGCCGCGTCAAACAAGCAGCCGAGATCCTGAAGATCACCGAGTTGATGCACCGCCGGCCGAAGCAGCTCTCCGGCGGCCAGCGCCAGCGCGTCGCCATCGGTCGCGCCATCGTGCGCGAACCGCAAATCTTCCTGTTCGACGAGCCGCTCTCCAATCTTGACGCGGAGCTCCGCGTACAGATGCGCGTCGAAATCTCGCGCCTCCACAAGAAGCTCGGCACGACGATGATCTATGTGACGCACGACCAGACGGAAGCGATGACGCTGGCCGACAAGATCGTCGTGCTGCGCGGCGGCAATATCGAGCAGGTCGGCGCGCCGCTCGACCTCTACGACGATCCCGCCAACCAGTTCGTCGCCGGCTTCGTCGGATCGCCGAAGATGAACTTCCTGCCAGCCGAGATCGTTGACAAGCAGGATGGCCGCGTGACCGTGGCCCTGCAGAATCAGCGCGAAGTCCGTCTGACGCTGCCGATTACGACAGCTCAGGTTGAAACCGGCCAGGCGGTGACGCTCGGTGTGCGGCCTGAACATTTTCTCGAGGCCGGCCGCGGCGATATCGATGTGATCGTCGATGTCGACGTTGCCGAACATCTCGGCAATACCAGCTACATCTACGCCAACATTGCCGGCGGCGAGCAGATCGTCATTGAGCGGGAAGAATCCCGCAACGCCAACAACCGCGACACGCTGACCGTCGCGCTCTCCGCAGCCAAGACATTCCTGTTCGACGGCGCCGGCAATCGATTGCGATAGGCGCCCTTTTCCTACCACTCCCAAGACAGCCTGCAGATTTAGGAAAGGACCAATTCATGACTACTGAGACATCCATCCGCTGGGGCATCATCGGCCCCGGCAGGATCGCACAGACTTTTGCCGAAGGCGTCGCTCACTCCCGTAGCGGCAAACTGGTGGCCATCGCCAGCCGCAATCCCAACAAGCCGGGTCTCGGCGACAATTTTCCCGGTGCGCGCATCGTCACCGGCTATGAGGCGCTGCTGGCGGACCAGGAAATCGACGCCATCTATATCGCCACCCCCCATACCGGCCACGCCGAATGGGCCATCAAGGCGATCCGCGCCGGCAAGCATGTCCTCGTCGAAAAGCCGATCGCGCTGTCTGCTTATGATGCCGAGGCGATCTATTACGAAGCCAAGAAGGCTGGCGTCTTCGCCGGCGAAGCCTTCATGTACCGCGTGCATCCGCAAACGGCGAAGCTGATCGAACTGGTGAAAAGCGGCGTGATCGGCGAGGTCCGCATCATCCGCTCGTCGTTCGGCTTCAACATGGGCACGGTCAAGCCCGAACACCGGCTTTTTGCCAACGACACCGCCGGCGGAGGCATTCTGGATGTCGGCGGCTATCCGGTATCGATGGCGCGGCTGGTTGCCGGTGCCGTTGACGGCAAGCCGTTCCTCGACCCGGAAAAGGTCTCAGGCGTTGCTCATCTTGGCCAGACCGGCGTCGACGAATGGGCCTCGGCGGTGCTGAAATTCCCGAACAACATCATCGCCGAAGTCTCCTGCTCGATCATGGCAAATCAGGACAATACGCTGCGTATCATCGGCTCGGACGGTCGCCTGGAAGTCAAGGATTTCTGGTTCGCCTCCGGGCATAAGGGTGGCATCGGCAAGATCGAGCTCATCAAGGGCGCGGAAACACAGATCGTCGAGGTCAAGGAAGATCGTTGGCTCTATTCCTTCGAAGTCGACGCCGCTGGCGACGCCATTCGCGCCGGTCAAACGGAATTCGCCTACCCGGGCATCAACTGGGCCGATTCGATCGGAAACCTACGTGTTCTCGACCAATGGCGTGCCTCCGTTGGCCTCGAATATGAGGTGGAGAAGGCGACGCGGCGGACGACGAACATCGTCGGCTCACCTGTCACCATGGGCAACAGCATTCCGAAACGCACCATCCCCGGCATTGCCAAGCCGGCTTCGATCGTCACGCTCGGCTTCGAATTCTTCCCGAATTTCGCAGCCGCCTCGCTGACGCTCGACGCCTTCTACGAAGCCGGCGGTAACGCCTTCGATACGGCCTATGTCTATGGCGCCGGCAAGACGGAAAGCATATTCGGCGACTGGCACACCAGCCGCAAGGTTCCGCGCGAGGAGATCGTGCTGATCGGCAAGGGGGCGCATTCGCCGCTCTGCTATCCGGACATGATCGCCAAGCAGCTCGACCAGTCGCTGAACCGCCTGAAGACCGATTATGTCGATATCTATTTCATGCACCGCGACAATCCGGCTATTCCGGTCGGCGAATTCGTCGATGCCATGGATGCCGAGGTCAAAGCTGGCCGCATCCGCGGCATCTTCGGCGGCTCCAACTGGACGCGTGCTCGTTTTGACGAGGCGATCGCCTATGCCGAAAGGAACGGCAAGGCGGCGCCAGCAGCTCTTTCCAACAATTTCTCGCTGGCGGAGATGCTGGATCCGATCTGGGCCGGGTGCATCGCCGCCTCCGACGACGAATGGAAGGCCTGGCTGAACGCCAAGCAAATCCCGAACTTCGCCTGGTCGAGCCAAGGCCGAGGCTTTTTCACCGATCGCGCCGGCCGTGACAAGCGCGACGACGAGGAGTTGGTACGCGTTTGGTATTCCGAGCGCAATTTCGGCCGCCGCGACCGGGCGGTCGAACTGGCGCAGAAGCTCGGCCGCAACCCGATCCATATCGCGCTTGCCTATGTCGTCGCCCAGCCCTTCCCGGTCATCCCGCTGATCGGCCCGCGCACGATCGCCGAGCTGGAAGACAGCCTGTCGGCACTCGACATCAAGCTGACGCCGGAACAGGTGAAGTGGCTTGAGGGCTGATGCGAGCCTAAGGCTGGCTTGATAAAAATCGAACCGGCTGTTTCGCATAGTGGCTGATGCCGAAAACAAAAATAGCCCGCTTGTCCACCAAGCGGGCTGTTTTGTCATTGCTACCAGATCAATCACGGGCGCAAGTAACCATCACGCTGCGAAATTGAACGCCTTGGTTTTGGCCCCTTCAAACTCCAAAAGGTAAGTCTTGCGCTCCAGACCGCCGGCAAATCCCCTGAGGTCTCCCGCCGATCCGATAACCCGATGGCACGGCGCGATGATGGAGATCGGGTTCCTGCCATTGGCGGCGCCCACCGCGCGTATCGCTTGACGAGCCCCGATCTGTTCGGCGATCTCAGCATAGGAGCGCGTCTCTCCGAAGGGGATGGTGAGCAGCGCGTGCCAGACCTTCTTTTGAAAATCGGTGCCGGAGAAATCCAGCGGTAGATTAAAAACCTGCCGTTCGCCGGCAAAATATTCCCGCAACTGCCGCTCCGTTTCGATGAGGACGGGATGGTTCTCATCCTCTGCAACGATGTTCAGGCGGACGCGGTTCGGCCGGTCGATATCCCAAAGGATCGCCGCTAAGCCATCGCGACTGGCAACGAGCTTCAGCCTGCCGACAGGCGAATTGACGATTTTATAGACACAGTCTTTCTGCGCAACTCGCGCCGTCATAGCCATGGCAATATCCTCTCACTGCGGCTCGGGTCGGAATCGGCAGAACGATAACGCGCCGCCTCTATCCTCCGATCGCGGCGAATCCTCTTCGCCGCTGACAAGGGATACATATGACCCCAATTATCGGCCGCAGCCCACCCGAAAAGCACTTTTGCAGGGCACAGGTACAATATTTCCGAAGCGGATGAGCCATGATGTTATGATGCGTCTGCGGCGGTATCGCGAATGCAGGTGGAGACTTCGCGCCAGCGATAGCGATGTTGTGCGGGGAGCTTGGTATCGGTGCGAGGCTATGAAGCTTGGGCTTTCCGGTTATGGTCCGGCGGCTGCGGCGGTATCGCCAGCGAAGCGGAATGCTTTGGGGTATTGATATTGGAATGTTGTTTGGGAAGGCTTGGTTGCGGGGGCAGGATTTGAACCTGCGGCCTTCAGGTTATGAGCCTGACGAGCTACCGGGCTGCTCCACCCCGCGCTATCCGAGCAAACCGCGTTGCGGTTTGTCCGCCCTGAGCGAACCGTTGGGGTTCGTCGGAGCTTGAGCAAGCCGCGTTGCGGCTTGCGTGATCCGGGC
>NZ_JAQJCK010000028.1:0-47983 GCF_030182455.1 Rhizobium cerradonense | reverse complement strand
AAGAGACACGCTTCGAACGCGGTTACCTGGTAGCGACGGCATAATTGGGTCGGAACATGCTATCGCACACGTAGCCCAATGAGGTTTGCAGGAAGGATCGTGAAGATGGCCTGACAGTCGATCGGCGTTTGGAAAGCCCGGTTTAAAAAATGGCACATGATGCCGAGAAACTTATGGGGCTCTAGACGCGCGGATGTCCATCTTGGCCATGGGGGCGACCCATGAGACCGTATACGTTGACGCAGACTGATCAGAACACCGTAAAATCTTCTTGCAGACGGGCGGGCCATACGTTTTTTAAAATCCTCCACCGCCAATTCGTTCTGGGCATAGTGGCGAGGACGGGCAGACAGCTTGGCAAAGCCCATGGCCTTCAACTCACGTCCCACGGTGCTTTCGTCCAGCGATATCCGATAGTCCTCGAATATCAAGCGTGCCAGGTCCTTCAACCGCCAGCGCACAACGCCGTGAATCGCCGGGATCGGCCCCTTCTCCACAAGACGACGAAGCTCCTGGCGCTGATCGTCGTTGAGTTTCGGACGCTTGCCCGGAGCCTTCACGTTTAAAAGACCCTCAGGGCCTTGCGTGTTAAAGCGCTCGACCCAGTCCCGCACGATCTGCACAGTCACGCCACCAACTCTCGCGGCCTCGCCGCGCGTCGCTCCATCATAAATCTGCGCGAGAGCCAGAAGCCGCCGCGTCTGAGCGGCATCTTTCGACAGCCGCGCCGCCTTGCGCAAGTCATCGCCAACATAATCCGTCCGAAGCCGAAGTGCTGATCCCATGGCAAACCTCCCGTTTGCACCATGGATTCAGATTCATCGCGTTTTGTGAACCCTCAAGAGTCAGCAGCAATGCCGATTGGTATTACCATAGGTAGTGCGGACAAAGCAGCAGAATACATGTTCGAGGAGTGGCCGGGAAATGTCACGATGGATTTACTTCAATTAGCGCAACGCATTTCGGTCATTTGCTGCCGTCAATTTGCTTACCAATTGCGATTTCGACACCATTGCGGCATTCAGGATCGCCTACTGTCTGGCCATCATTTTGGCCGCAGGTCTCGCCTATGCGACCTAACAAGCTGAAAACATCTCGCAGAGTCTCTTCGTCCAAGGTCCGCAACTTTTCGATTGAGGCCAATAGCAGAACCGCTTTTGCTTCAGTCCCACCCCAGAGATGGGGTGCTGCTGGCGCGATAATTTCCTCCGGAGTGGCGTCCAGAACCTCACAGAGATGAATTAGCCGGCATACCGTCAGGCGGGAGATCTTATTTTCGTAGCGGCCGTAAACCTGTTCGCTCAGCCCAAGCAGGGGCGCAAGTTTCGATCGAGGCAGTTTTCGTCTGTCGCGGGCGCCGCGAAGACTGGTGCAGATCTGTTCTTCCAGTTCGGCGCTAAGCACAATTCGCCCATCAAAAGGCTTCCGATAGACAGGTTTGTCTATGCGTGGGTCAACGACCTGCTGTAAACCGAGTTCTTTAATCCATTGCTTCAAAGATGGACCTGCCATTGCTGAGACTGAGGGTTAACGCGCAAGATCTCTTTTATACGGAAAAACGTTAAGGTTAAAACCTGTAACGTTGCATTTTTGATCATTTTTGGCGCATCTTTCTATCAAGCGAATTCGTCAAACGTGCACTAATTTCGCATATTATTATTGTTTTTCAATACATAATTGAAATCGGCACTGGTTTCTCTTGGTGCAAGAAAAAACACAATCGCACCAAATTGGCTATCGCCAGGTTACGCACCGCACTGGCATGGCGTTCCCGACCGATCCGATATCGTGAGAAACGCATCAATGCGATGTCTAGAATCTGTAGGGTGGTTTTCCTGTGGTTTTTGTTCACTGCGACCCCGAAGCGGCTCTCTGTCGCTTAGGTCTGATGATCGACATGCGGGAACGCGAGATAGGCCATCAGCCTCAGAGGGGATCGCCGAAACCCGTTCATAGATGGGCTCCTCCAGATCGTGTTTTTTTGAGGTCACAAGTCGGGACGGGCGATCGGGTTATCCAGCGCTCTCCACGCGTTACGCTTACTGAAAATTGCATACTCAGCTCAAAAAATGAGTCGACTGACATAATGCTTTCCATTTTTTTGCCGAAAAAACGCAAAATATATTTGGCTCACCTTCAAGCGTTCTCACTAAAGGTATCCTATGAAATACCAGCTCGATTCAACTGATTTCAGTACAAATCTTTAGAATTTCAGCCGACCCGGAAAGCTGTCCAGATTGCGAAACACGTGCCAAATCGGCGCGTACGGCAATTTACAACGCCCTATGAGAACAGCATATTGCGTCGCGCCGCCGCTATCTATGGTTGGTATCACAGCTCTCCCTTCTCCCTCATCTCTGTGGGCACGAGATCGCTTCAAATAGGAGGCTAAAGCAAATGAAAAATATCGTGTACGTGTTAGAGTCGGATACCGCCCGTTTTGGGGCGGTTGAGCTTCAGGATGGAAGCATTGCTCCGATCTATGACTTGATTGGTAGCAGGCTAATCGAGATGATCCGCTTTGACGATATGCACTCGCTGTTCGTAGATGAAGAAGCGTTGCGTGACGGGCTAACCGCCTTTACAATCTTTGATGGCTGTCCAAAGCCTCTGGCGGGGAAAATTGTCCTTGTGGGAGGCGACTGCGGACAACCTTATCGTGCCCCATTGATCACGATTGCGGATGCGGCGGCACGCTTCCGATGTTGCCGGCCGGTGCTCGATCCAGTCTTTGCCACGGCCGGCGATATGACGCCAAAGGGTCTTATAGTTGCCGGGGCACTGGCAAGCTTGCAAGTCCGCATTGATCGTCGCTCTCCCGTGCTCGAAGAGAGCGAAAATCGCGGTTTGATACAATAAATCCGACCGCCACGCTCGCGAAAGATCGCGCGGGCATGGCGGCAAAAGCTTAGGTATTCGGTTTCAACTCACTCACTCATTTGCCAGGCGGCAACCCCTTAATGAATTTGCTGCGGTGGCGCTGCCGCTAAATAGGCTGGCAGATCTCAGGGAACTCCGGAAAACGCGCGCACCGTTTGCAGGTCTGAGATGGCGATCCAACGCACCTCGGGTAATCATTGCTCCAGGAGATCAGATCTCAAAACCCAAAATGAGGGGATGGAGTTTACGTCGACCACGCACGGCACAATCCTCCCGCCTCTTGTGATAGCCCCCGGGTCGATGATGACCAGCTGGGAAAGCGGGCTGTCGCTATTCATCCAGCCATCCACGTTTCGCACGCTGATCCTCAACGTCAAGTACGGGAGGAGCATTGCGTTTTCGGTCAAGCGTCATTGGCTCCATGTCCGAGCATCGGCCAATTTGAGAATTTTGTCCGTAAGGCGAACCAAATTTGATCGGTCGAAACGGTATCGAAATGGCATTTAGACTTTCAAAACAATTAATAAAATCAATGCGTTAGTTTAGTCACTATCCCGCTGCGACCTCAAGTAGCAGCTCAAACTCGTACATATCTTGCGCCAAATTGATTTGTTGGGATATGCTTTTCGCGTATCGACCGCAAACATCCCGACGCGTGCGTCGGGTTTGAAATGGAGAGAAAAAACCGGCCAGAAAAAGAAAAACCGCTCCCGAAGCAATCCGGAAGCGGGTCTGTAAGAGAATAAATTAGCCAAAACCTTTCTCGCAGACCCTTCCTTCCTTGTCAACAAAAAACATCACTTTGGTGAACGGCGGAGCTTTGCCTGGTCCCGAACGGAGACGAGGACATGGAAGATATGACCACCTGCCAACGGCCGGTCGGCCGTAAGATAACGCCCCAAAGGGCTGAATTCCGGCGCTGGGCAAAATCGGCAGAAATCGGAATGGTGACGCGTGCCCAATTGGCTGTGCTTGCTCAAAATCTGACCTGCACAGGCCTGATAAATGGAACGGAAAGCCATCTGTTGCTAATATTGATCAACACCGCCCCCGCCGATACTTTCGATACGTCGGGGCGGCCAATCGTGTTCAAATCGAACCGACAATTGGCATTTGAGGTCGGGCGTTCGGCCGGCCGGGTCAGTCGAATGCTTTCCAAGCTTTTCGATCTGGGTTTGATCACGATGCAGGACAGTGGAAACTATAAGCGATATCCCGTCAGAAACAGCGATGGCGTCATAACGGATGGATGCGGGGTCGATCTTCGAATATTGGTCCTGCGATATGGCGAGCTTACTCGCCTCGTAAAAGACATCCGAGCGGAGAAGAGGGCGACCGAAGCTGCCTTGCGACGGTACCGAGGCGCCTTGCGCAATATCCGTTGTGCCCTCGCTGCTGTCGCTGATGTAAGTGCAACAATGCGCCAACGCATTGCCGACCGGGTCGAGCGCATCAGCAATTATATCGGAATTGCTGCCAAAGCATCCAACCGGATGCTGCGTCGTGCGACTGTCCTTCTTGAATGGTCTATGGACCGACTGATGCGGCTTGACCCGCGACCTCAAGACCAACTCGGCGCAGGGAAAACGACATGCGTGCCTGTCGAAAACGACATGCAGAAACAGACTACACCTCCTTATCAATCAAAACGTAGTAGTAATGTTCGAGAGGGTTCGGCTCATGTCGGACAATACAGTTTTCCAAAAGCCAGCGCCGCCAGCAGCTCGGCTTTTGAAGAAACCGCGACCCTTTGGCGAGGCTCAGTCAGCGAGCGAGAACCTCAGCGGCAGGCTCTAATCGCGCTTAAGGATGTCTTGCGGGCGGCCCCGGCCCTCGCGGAGCTTGGATGCACTCCCAAGAGCTTCCAGGAGTTTGTTCGGCTGACTCCGATGCTGTGCCGCTTCGTCGGGATCTCAGAGGATGCCCGCCGTGGCGCCGTGGAGGCAATGGGCGAACAGCAAGCAGCGGTGGCGGTGGCAGTTATTCTGGAAAAAGCAAATCGGCAGGAGGTCAGTTCGCCCGGCGGATATCTGCGCGCAATGGCCGAGCGCGCAGCCGCGGGCAGATTGTATCTTACCCGCTCGGTCTTCGGTCTGGCGGCTCGCCGCGACCTTGAGCAAAGGACTCGAATGGCCGGGCAAACTTAACTGGTGGGTCACGCTCTTAAGCGGTGCAGCGTTCTAGTCGACACTGTTCATGCGCCACGATCAAAGTGAGCGACGATGTCGGCGCATGCGGTGACCGACCGGAAAACGAGTGAGTGTGAGGTCCAGGATTCTATAGTTGTGGCGCTGGTTCCTTTAAAAAGATGATCATGAAAACCACTTTGCGGCGAGATCGCGGTGAAGACCGACGCTGTCCGTTGCCGGAGTGCCTACCAGACAGCCAAGCTTACCTGCGATTGATGTCTCATTAGCTCCCGTTATCTTGAGGCACCATACGCTTCAGCAGCCGAACGAGATCGCGCTTTGCCTCGCTCGGAAGGGTTCTGATAATTCGGTCCAGAGTGAGACGATCCTCGGCTTCCTCAGGCGTGCGCCCCCAAAGATGGGGCGCCGCTTCAAAGAGCATATCTATGGGCATAAAGCCGAGAATTTCACAGAGATGGATCATTCGGGTGACCGTCATCCTTGAAAACGCCCGCTCGTAACGTCCGTACACGGGTGTCGACAGACCGAGCATTGGCGCAAGATCCGCGCGAGCGAGGCCCTCGGCCTCGCGCGTTTTTTTTAAAAATGCGCTGATCAGTTCTTCCATATCTCCTAGCGTCGCAACTTTCCCGTCAAAACCGGGCTTGCGGTAGATCGGCTTGTCGACTTCCGGATCGGTGGTATCTACGAGGCCTCTCGCACTTTTGTAACTTTCTAGATCTTGCGTCACCGCCTGTCCCTATTTTTCAACAATCGCCGGTCAGCGTGGATCGCCGTGGACGGACTTGAACTGCTTGCCTTTGCCCCTTTGAGGTCGTCTTCTGTCCGTTCCGAGGGGAACATTGTCAGGTTATAACAACTTTAGAGAGCTTAGCCAATTTGCTTCAGTAATCCGATGCACGATGAAGTCAAATCACGGCTGCGAGATCGGCGATCTAATTTAATCAGCGACAAACGATTGCTCGCTGGGACCATTTTCAAACCACCACGATCCCCTTGAAATTCAGCGAGAATTCGCGAATACATCCTTCAAGCTCCTTAATGAAGTCAGCGGCAATCGTCATTGGTTCCGATGTGAACGGCCGAGCCAAGGGTCGGCGCATCTTCGTGTCCGCTTATATCCCATTTGGTTAGCAGGAAAAGTAGGACCGTACCCTGGTGATGATTTTCCCAGAGAGCCTTATCGGCTATCCCTCTCCGGTTGTTGCGTAAAACCAAGCGATTTGTGATGGCCGGCTTGCTCGCGCGAAGCGGACGGGATAGTGCCTGTCTTTAAATGACGGAACCGGTCGTCGAGCGCATCGTAAAGCTCGCAGAGCGTCAAAGCGAAAGGCTTACTGCGGCTTTCTGGGGGCTGGGCGGCTATCAGGGAAGCGCTCGTCTTCTCTGGTAGGTCTCGGCCATGCGGTGCCCGATTGACGCGTCAAGAATGCCCGGATTGAATCGGGGCTCGGCCTTGAACCCGACTGAATCGCGCGCCGGATCGGCATCCCCGCGCCACTGGCTTGACGATGCCGAGACGCTCAGCGGACGTGCGGCGAAGGCCGCTGAGGCTGCCGTTGAGGGCTGCGGCATCGTTCGTAACGACACCGCGCTGACCCTGCTCGCACACCGCATCGGCCTTCGAAATAGCAGGTGCGATCGATCTTGCCGGGACATGTTCCGGCTTCCGCTACGCTCGCGGACGGCGCTGTTCGCAGGCAGGGACGACAGGCCATGGTGGCGGCCAATAATCTCAGCCACCGGATCAATCCAGCCGAAGGGCGACCTCTTTTCTTTTCCAGACGCCGCCGGCGCCGGCGTCTTGAGGCCATTAGGCAATACGGAGAAGCCATTCTCGGTTTGGATCTCGCGGTGGACGACAGCCGCTACGATCTGATCTCCTTCCTGTTGGGGGCAGCACCTGGCCCCTCGCTCCAGGCATGGTGGCGGAGGGTTTCCTGATGATGATGCGGGACGGTCGTGCCGTTCAGGCCAATGCCCGAATGTCCGATGTCGTTACCAACGGGATCGGCATCGATCCACAAAACTCCTGCTGACAGGCTCTGAAGCGCGCCTGACGGAAGGTGACCGTCGTTTACGGGCCACGCCATCAGTTCCAGACAAGGACCTGAAACAAGTTGACGTGGGCCCGCAAGACAATGTCCCAGATGAAATGACACGCGGGCGCAAATCGCGATTTTCCGCCCGAAGGCCGCAACGTCCTGCATTGCACAGGTCGCGCCGAGCTAAGATAGTCCGGCAACATGGCCACAGAGCGAACGAAGTGCATCAGGCTTCCGAATGTCGACCATTCGCGCATGTCGCAGGCTGATTATGCTTTGTTCCTTCAACTCGCTCATGGCACGCGATACCGTCTCGATCGTCAAGGCGAGATAGTCCGCAATGTCCTGCCGCGACATGGCCAATCTAAACTGCCGAGTGCCTCCCAGGCGCTCGCAGAGATCCAACAAAAATGTGGCCACCCGTTCAATCGCAGACTGCCGTCCGATAAGCAGAAGGTGTTCCTGAGCACGTTCCATAGCTTCAAGAGCAAGTGCAAGGAGTTCCGGCAAATGCCGCTGCTGAGCAAGGCCCTGTTCAAACGCCACTATTCTTGTCAGGGCGAGCGCTTCGGCAAAGTAACGATGCTGAGAGCCAGCTTCGAAGCCGAACATTTCCCCCGCGACATGGAAGGAGACGACCTGCCTCCCCCCGTTGGAAAGGATGCGACATACCTGAACAGCTCCGGTAGAAACCCGATAGCACTTATCGGCGCTCCCGCCCTGAGCGTATATCTCTTGGCCGCGCTCATATGTGACGGCGATGTGCGCTCCCCCAATTTGCGGCCCCACAATTTTCGTCGGCGAGGTCCAAGGCTGTGCTGCGGGCATGAATTTCGGCTGCATCTGGTATTCCCCATGTTCCGGGGCAAGATTGCCGGTTCTTATGGGAGCGATAAATTCGGTTTTATCACTAAGGGTAAACACTTAACCGGCATCTCGTGCGAATTGCCGGCGATTTATTCCGATCCCTTTCGAAGGGTGTTCATCACTAGAGGCAGCAGCTTGTCGTCGTCATAAGAAATCGTGGCGCCGCCCGGTCAGAAAATAATGCGGGCGAGTCTTTCGGCAAAGACGTCTCGACGCGCAGGATGGGCCCGCTAAGTCCGCGAAAGCGCCTCCAAAGTTGCCTTCGATTATATAATCCCGTCATCGAGCAATGACGATCAATTTAGAGTTTTTGGGAAAACAGATGCCATGACGACCCTTCCCGTTCGCAAGGTTACGGCAGGACCCCGAATGCGGCGAGATCAACACTACGAAGCTAGAAGGGCCCCATCTCCACCGCAACAGCCATACGAACCAGATGCGGGATGCTTTTTGCTCTCATTTTCGACATGACGCGGGCGCGATGAACCTCCACCGTGCGGCGGCTAATATTCAGATCATGTGCAATCGACTTGTTCGGAAGGCCGACCACGACGGCAAGAAGCACTTGGCGCTCCCTCTCGCTCAAGGTTTCGATGCGCGCTTGAATGGCAAGGCTCTCGTCGACGTTAGCGCCATTAACATGTAAATGGTCCGACGCTCGTTCGATCGCCTCAATGATAACGGCGTCTTCGCAGGGTTTCTCTATGAAGTCGACCGCACCGGCTTTCATCGCCTCAACTGCCACCGGCACATCGCCATGTCCGCTGATCACGATTGACGGAATTGAGATCTTTTTCACGCTAAGCTGACGGATGAGATCTATACCTGACATCTCTGGCATTCTGAGATCCGTAACAAGAATTCCGTTGTGGATGCCCGGCGCAAAGGAAAGAAACAAGGCTCCCGATTGATGCACCTTGACGGCATAGCCGTTCATGGTCAGCATGAAGGCAAACGATTTGCGCGCCGGCTCTTCATCATCGACAATATGGATCGTATAGTCAGTCGGTTTCACACGTTTGTCCTTCCGTATAGGCGGGAAGCGTGAACTGGAAAGTAGCTCCGCCAGCCGCGTTTCTTGAGACCGTCATTTCACCTCCATGGGCCTCGACAATACGTTTCGAGATCGCAAGGCCGACACCCATTCCACTTGGCTTTGTCGTGACGAATGGCTCGAAGAGCTCCGCGGCAATTTCTTCCGGAATGCCTTTGCCGGTGTCTTCCACGATAACGGCGACTTCATCCTCCTGCGTGGGCATCGTGCGGATCGTAAGCTCACGATGCTCGACGTGGCGCATAGCTTCTATGGCGTTTCGCATCAAATTAATGATGACCTGTTCGACCTGAACACGATCGACCATCACCATCTCGGCGCCGGGCACGTATTCGAAGACAGTCCTGACGCCTTTTTCTCGGGAACCTACAAGCGCAAGGACGCCTGCTTCCTCCACCAGCGTGCGGATATTTTCGAGGCCCTTTTCCGTTTCACCTGTCGTGACGAACTCTCTGAGATGTTTGATAATTTTTGCCGCTCTAAGGGACTGACGTTCAATCTCCTGCAAAGCGTTTCTCATGACCGTTGGGACATTGTTGTCCATGTCGCTCAAGAGCTTCGTACACCCGAAAGCGTAATTTGCGATCGCCGACAGCGGTTCGTTCAGCTCATGCGCAAGGGCGGATGCCATTTCGCCCATTTCGCTCAGGCGGGCCAATCTTGCCAATTCCGCCTGGATCCGCTGCTGGTGAGCAGCAGCCTCTTCCCGCTCCGTAAGGTCTCTTAGGAAGCCGATGAAAAATAAGCCACCACCCGATTCCAGCTGGCTCGCGGTTAACTTGAGGGGAAACGTCGATCCGTTCTTCCTGCGTCCGACAACTGCTTGATCTGCGAGAACGCGCTTTTCGCCCCTTCCAAGTTGCCGTTGCATATGGCTGCCGTGGACGGCGCGAAAAGGATCAGGCATCAGCAGTCGCAGGTTCGCGCCAACGAGCTCTTGTTCTGCATACCCGAACTGCCGCAAGACGGCGGCGTTGAAGGACACAATTTTACCGTCGCGGGTCGTGATCACCATCGCATCGGGCACTTTGTCCAATATCGATGTCAGATGCGCAGTGGGGGCAATCTCACTCTCGATGATGGCATGTCTCGTCGCCTGCAACACCTCTCCCAGACAAGCAATCAGAAGCACCGCAACGCCAAAGGAAACCAGTTCAAAGACCGTCGCGTAAGCCGCATCGCTCAGCCGCTGAACAAGGACATCAGCGCCAAGCGACATGCCCGCCGCTAGAGAAATCGGCTTTCCGCCGCCGATGATTGCGACCACGAGAATAGCGGGAATGAACGGCAATAGGGTAAGATCGTCGCTGGTGAACTGCGACAGGGCCAATCTCAGTGCGAGGACGCCGAATGGAGCAGCGGCGGCGACACTATAGGCGACGATCGGTCTGCCCCGCCACCGGACAAGCATCCAAGCGAGCCCGCCAGCGCCTTGTGAATGCATTTTGTGATCCACCAGGGAAAAAGGTACTGTCATCATGCCGCGCATCTCGCTGGCAGATCAAAACTAAGCTGAACTCTTTTCATCGAGTATGCTGCGCCTCCTTTGCCTCGGCGCCGCGATTTTGAAAATAATTCAAAGAAATCCGTCGCGCTCTTTGTTGAAGATCAAAGAGCCATGCAAAGCGTGTGCCTAGAATGGCCGCATTCTAGCCAGTACTCCGTAGAAGGATTTCGCATGCAATCGGCACTTATTGAAAAATACGGCGATGAGCGCCTACCCCGCTACACTAGCTATCCGACATCGCCGTGTTTCTCCCCCAACGTTGACGATAGCACTTATGAGAATTGGCTTAGCGCTGTCTCGCTGGAGAAAGCGGCATCGCTTTACGTGCACATCCCGTTTTGTCCGTCGATATGCTGGTATTGCGGATGTCACACCACGAATGCGCGCAATAGCCGACCGATCGTCGACTACCTGCGGATGCTGCGCGAGGAAGTACGCCTCGTGTCCGCAAGGACCGGGGCGCCGGTTAGGATCGACCATCTGCATTTTGGTGGAGGAACGCCAACGACCATCGGGCCGAAGAAAATGTTTGAGCTTATTGAGCTTCTGCACAAGCAGTTCGAGTTCACCGGTTCGGCCCAAATCGCGTTGGAGATCGATCCGAGGACGCTAGATCAGGAGATGGCGACGGTTCTCGGGGAAGTAGGGGTGCACCGCGCTAGTATCGGGGTACAGACCTTTGATCCGACGGTCCAAAGGGCGATCAACCGCACCCAAAGTAAAGAACAGACAATGGAGGCGGTTTTTAAGCTGCGCCGGGCGCGCATCGCCAGCATCAATTTCGATCTTATGTATGGCCTGCCAAACCAGACGGTTCAATCCTGCATCGAAACGGCCAAGGCAGCGATCGAGATGCGGCCGGACCGTTTCGCAGTCTTCGGTTATGCGCATGTACCTTCCTTCAAGAAGCATCAACGGCTAATCGACGAAGCCGCTCTCGCCAATGCGCAAAGCCGTATTTCCCAGGCAAAGGCAATTTCGGAACACCTTGTTGCGGCAGGCTACCGCCGCATCGGGATCGATCATTTCGCCAGGCCGCACGACAGTTTAGCAACCGCGCAGACAGACGGGCAATTGCATCGCAACTTTCAGGGCTATACGACCGATGCTTGTGAGGCACTTATCGGCTTGGGTTCGTCAGCTATTGGCCGCATGCCAGGCGGCTATGTTCAAAACGAGGTACTTCCCAATCGTTACGGAAAGCGGATCGCATCCGGCCGCTTGGCCACAACGAAAGGCTGGCGCTTGTCGGCCGAAGATCGCCTGCGGGCAAGTATCATCGAACGCCTGATGTGCGACTTGCAGGTCGACGTCCCGGCGTTGGCCGTCACATACGGTTTTGACCCACACGCGCTTCTTAACGGCAACCCCAGGCTCTCGATGCTCGAGAGCGACGGAATAATCGAAAACGCGGGCGGCATCATTCGTTTGCGAGAAGACGGGCGCTTCCTGATCCGCGCCGTTGCAGCAGCTTTCGATGCCTATGTGAGGGAATCGGGGCGCCATTATAGCAAGACGGCCTGAGGTTTCTCTTTGCAACAATGCAACGGGAGCCCTTCGGCATGTTATACCGCCGGCAAACCATCTCGTCTTAAGCGACTTGCCGGCCGGCTGGATGAAGAGTTGTTAACAGCCATCTTGCGGGATACCACAGACGAACGCAGATGGAACTCAATACTAATTGGCCGCAGCTCTTCGAGCGAGAGCCATAACGTAGTCATCTGCGATGTCGGCCAAGGTCAAAGCGACCTCCGGCTCCTTCCAACCGGCAGCGACGGCCGTCAGCACGAATTCACGGAATGCCACGGAAAGCACCTCCTCGCCCTCGATGACGCGATATGGATTATTCGCGGCATGTTGAGGGGCGCTGATCTGTATTGTTGTGGGTAGATGAGGTTCCATGAGACGTCCCCTGAAGGTTGACTTGTTGTAGACCTGTCCTGCATTTCTCTCTTAACTGCACTGCGATTATGCTTATTTTCTAAAAGATTAACCGTGACGTGTCGTTAGCCACGCATCCCGAATTTTGCCGCAGCGTCCATTTTGTTTGCTGGTTCAAAATTTTTTCGTTTCAGGCATGGGTGCAGTGTCTCGGCGCTTCGGCTCCCAATGCGCGATGTTGTTTAGGGCACCTCTAGGCCTCTTTACTCCGATCCATCGCCTGGTTCAGCTTAGCATTACAGTTGCGCATTTATCCATGGTCTGAATCTATAGGTCTCCATGATTCGGAGGTCATGGATGATCGGTGCATCAATCGAGACGACGCTGGAGCTTTGGGCATCCTCACTGCGCGAGGTGAAGGGTCGTATGAGCGGATTGTTTACGCAGGAGCGCGTTGCCGCATCGGCAAACCTTTTTCTGGACGGCTTGCTGGGTGACGAGCGGCGCAAGACGGGATGGATGCGCGCGGAAGCGGCTGGCGATCCCGGCCCGTGGCGGCAGCAGGCGATTTTGGGCCGGGGACACTGGGATGCGGATGCTTTGCGCGACATCGTTCGTGTCTATGCGCTTGAGACACTGGCTGATCCTGATGCAGTCCTGGTGATCGACGAGACTGGTTTTCTGAAGCAGGGCAAGGCGTCCTGCGGGGTTGGTCGGCAATATACTGGATCGGCGGGCAAGATCACCAATTGCCAGATCGGCGTGTTCGCATCGTATGTCTCCCGGCATGGTCATGCCTTCATCGACCGGGCGCTCTATCTGCCGAAAGCCTGGACGGATGACCGGGATCGCCTGGCGAGAGCCCATGTGCCCGACAGTGTCAGCTTTCTGACCAAGCCGGCATTGGCGCTCACGATGATCGAGCGGGCGATCGCTTCGGATGCGCCATTTTCCTGGGTGGCTGCCGACAGTGTTTATGGCGTAGGCGACATCGAAATAGCACTCAAGCGAGCCGCCAAGGGCTATGTGCTGGGCGTGAACGCCAACCATCCCTTCCGCTCCTGGGGTAAGCCGCTTGCTGTGGCTGGCACGGCAAAGGACATCGCTAAAGCCTTGCCTGAGAATGCCTGGAGACGCCTGTCGGCAGGCGATGGCACCAAAGGCGCTCGGTTGCATGATTGGGTGTATCTCGAACTGGCCGATCTCGACGCCGATGTTTTCGACGCGGCATTCCCCGGTATCTGGACACGCGGACTGCTGATCCGCCGCAACATCGCCGATGGCGATCTTGCTTTCTTCTCCACATGGTGCCCGGTTGGCACGTCCATGGAAAAGCTGGTGACGGTGGAAGGCCATCGTTGGGCGATCGAAGATAGCTTCGAGACTGCCAAGAACGAGCTCGGTCTCGATCACAATGAGACCCGATCATGGCATGGCTGGCATCGCCACGTCTCTCTCGTCATGCTCGCATTCGCTATGCTGGCGGTGATCCGGTACCGCGCCAACGGTGCGACGCCCCAAAAAAGACCGAGGATGCCGACCATCAAGATCTGATCCGCTGGTCCGTCCAGGAGATCCGGCGCATCGCCACTAGGCTCGCCAAGCGTCGCATAAAGCCAGCCTACATCATCGCATGGTCATGCTGGAGGCGCGCCCATCAGGCTGCCGCTCGACGAGCTCACCTGAAAACTAAAATGCAACTGTAATGTTAGGATTCGCATGCAATAGAGTATCCCTCACCACTGCAGCACTATCCGCCCCGTTCTCGAAGACCGGCGACGCGTTCCACAGTCAGCCGACGATCACCACAAGCGCTATGCTGCCGATTCGCGCCTTCGATCCCCGATGCGATCAAGACTCTGCGGCGCGCGTGACCGCATGGGCTAGGACGGCTGGCGAGGGATAGCGGGCGGTGCCGAGCAGCAGGGTGACCCAATCTGGCTTCCATAGAGATCGAGCACGATCAGCCTCCTTGCATGGGTGTCAGTATCTCGATCCTGTCATAGTCGGCGAAAATATGTTCGTCGCGATCTTCGCGATGAACCAGTTCGCCGTTGGCGGCTGTTGCCAGCCAGTCGCCTTCATGGTCGAGTGCGGCCAAAAGCTGCGAAAGCGTCTTAGCGGCGATGGACTGCGTTTCGCCATTGATGATCAGGTGCATTGGAAACTCCTTTGCTTCGTCCGATCGGAAAAGACGAGATCGGCCGCTTCGGCCGCCATTGTGGGCGCCAGCAGAAAACCGTGGCGATAAAGGCCGTTCACGTGGATGACTCTGCCGTCCCGCATCACGCGCGGAAAATTGTCGGGAAAGGCCGGGCGGATGCCGGCGCCAGTTTCGACCACGGTGGCGTCCGCAAAGGCCGGATGCAGTGTATAGGCTGCGTTCAGCAGTTCCATCGTCGAGCGTGCGGTGATCGCCCCGTCGAATTCCGTCTCGATCATCGTCGCCCCGACCATAAACAGGCCTTCGCCGCGAGGGACGACATAGACGGGAAAGCGAGGATGCAGCAGGCGGATAGGGCTGGCGAGCATGACCTCCTCTGTATGCAGATAGAGCATTTCGCCGCGCACGCCGCGCAGATCGCGACTTTGCCCGATGCGGGCAGCACCGGTGCAATCAACGATATCGGGGAAATCGTCTTCGCTCACATCATCGCTAGTAAAGACGACGCCTGCTGCCGACAGCAGCTCTTTCAACGTCCGTAGCGCCTGACGGGGGTTCAGATGAGCTTCATGTTGGAAGAACAGACCCCTGCGAAAACGCTGTGCAAGGGCGGGATCCAGCTCGGCTATGCCATCTTCGTCCAACCATTCATACCCAGACGTACGGGCCGCAAAGCGGCCGAGTTCGCCCGAATCCCGCTGAGGTGCGGCGACCAGTGTCCCTTTATGAATGACTTGGCCGGGCACGACGGCATCCCACCATTCCACGGCCATTTTCCCCAACGTCATTACTCTCTCGTCGGCGTTTACCCGCTCGCACCAGGGCGCCAGCATGCCGCCGGCGAGCCAGGATGCAGAGCGCCCGAATCCAAGATGCGGGTCGGAGACTGTTACGTGAGCGCCGCGCGCGCACAGTTGACGTGCTACTGTTAGGCCGGCAATTCCGGCGCCCTTAACGAGAACCCGCAATGTCATGCTCCCATAGGCATATAGAGATCGCCCCCTTACGGGCATTTGCGACTACGTAATCCAGCCCCTCCTTTTGCGCCTCGGCGTCGATGTCGTGCGATATTCGTACGAGCAGAATTCGGGCCGCACCTGGATACGAGGCTCAAGTGAACTCTTTGGGTGCTCGGCGGTGCTGTGACTTGCTTGCGAATTTGTCCATTTCTCAAGTTACTCCACTTCGAGTTGACCTTGATCTTCTCATAAAGTTGATGACCAAGTCGGCATGCACGTACCCAGCATCACTAACGCCAACGCCATCCAAACGCTGGTCGAGCCTTGGATGACGCAAGTCGCTAAACACCAAGCGATTTTATGAGGGCCTAGAAACGATAGGTTACGCCCGCGCCAAGCAGCCATGGATCGAGCCTGGCCTTGCCGCTGACGTTGGCCCCGCCGACGTTGGCGTCGAAATCAGGCCTTAGGAAGATCTTTTTGGCGTCGACGTTCACACCCCAGTGATCGTCGATCATATAGTCGAAGCCGGCCTGGAGCGCGACACCGAAGGAGTTCTTGACATCAAGGCTGCGAGCACTTTTTCCCGACTGGTTGTAAAACAGCGTATAGTTGAGGCCGGCGCCGACATATGGCCGAAAAGCGCCAAGGTCGGTGAAATGGTATTGTAGGGTGAGCGTTGGCGGCAGCAGCCAAGTCTTGCCGATCTCGCCGAGCGCTGAAATCGAGCCGCCGCCATGCACCTTAGCGTAGGTTGTGCCCAGGATGAGTTCAGCGGCGATATTCTCGGTGAAGAAATACGAGATGTCGAATTCCGGCACGACCGTGTCCGAAAAGGAAAGATCCGAACCCGGCAAGCCGTCGACGCGCCCAGAGTCAGTAGTGATCACACCAAGCGCGCGCAGCCGCATCTGCCATGGGTTTCTGTTGGCTGCCGCGGGAATGGGAGCCCTACTTGGTGGTGTCGTCAGATCGGCAGCGTGCGCGGTGCTCACGATACCCAATATTGCAGTAGCGATGATGACCCGTATGATGTCCTTGGAAGTCATTCTTGTCTCCTTCGATCTGAAATTCGTGAATCGAGGAGCAGTAACATCGGCTGGCACGTCAGGATTTGAGGCGGCTCAACTAAAGAAAATTGGACTGCCTGTCGCAGACAAACCCTGGCCTTGTGTGGCAATTTCGCAACGTTTCAGTCACTTGAATGACGTTTGGCATGAGACGTGTTGGATTATCCGGGCAGAAAGCCTCGCGCAATTCAACGCGGTTTCGAATCGTCATTTCGGAAAAACCTCTTCGTGTAAGACCGTCTGTGGATTCCAGGCAGTTGGGAATTTAGCAGTTTCGTCGGGTCATCTGCACTGGCGCTTGTCGATTGTTGCGCCCCCTCGGGCGCATTATCCTCACTCACTAAGATGCGCCACGAAGCCCCTTCCAAATCATCATACTGTCCGCTCTTTAGCGACCACAGAAAGCCTCCCAGCCCGAGCGTACCCATGAACAATGCCAGCGGGATCAAATAGATCAGCATATTCATATGGACCCTCCTGCTGAGGCTGCATGTTTGCCATCATGCCTAAGTTGCTCCCGCCGATTCCAGTGGTTGAGTCGCAATGCATTCGTCACGACGATCAGCGAAGACGACGACATGGCGACGGCGGCGATAAGCGGCGTCGCATAGCCCGCGATAGCGATGGGAACAGCGAGCACATTGTAACCGATGGCAAGGGCGAAGTTCTGACGGATCAAAGCTGCCGCGCGCCGCGCGACGCAGATCGCCTCCGGAACCGCGTCGAGACGGTCATTCAGGAAAACCAGGTCTGCCGCCTGTCGGCCAATGTCGGACGCAGTCGCGGGAGCCATCGACACATGCGCCGCCGTAAGTGCCGGCGCATCGTTGATGCCGTCACCAACCATCATGACCTTGTTGCCCGCCTCGGCCAAGCGTGTGCACTCTTCCACTTTCTGTTTCGGATCCAATTCCGCAATCCAGCGATCCACATGCAATAGCCGCGCTGTCGACTCGACGACGGCTTGCCGATCGCCAGACAGGATCATCGTCTGCAGCCCTGCAAGACCGAGCTGACGAATGGCTACGGCTACTCCGGGGCGAAGCGTGTCTTCGAAATAGAATCGGGCAAGTGCGATACCGTTCCTCGACAGAACGACCTCGGAGAGCGAGTCATCCGCTTCTTTTTCTTCTCGGGGCGGGATCGAACAAGCGAACTCCATATGGCCGAGACGATATAGCCCCCTGGCGGTTTCGACTTCCAGGCCCGCGCCCGGTATCTCGACGACGCTGTCGAACCGTTGCCCCTTGCCGCCGGCACTCCGCAGCAACGCCTGAGAGAGCGGATGGCGGGAATGCGCAGCAATTCCGGCCGCGATCGCCCTTTCCTCCGACCCCACATCCACCATCTCGACGAGCCGCGGCTGGCCCATCGTCAACGTGCCGGTCTTGTCAAACGCGACGGCATCGATTTCCGCGAGACGCTCCAAAGCGGAGCCGTCCTTGATCATGATGCCGCGGCGAAACAGGTTGCCTGCGGCAACAACCTGGACGACCGGCACTGCTAGACCAAGCGCGCAAGGACAAGTGATGATCAGCACCGCGACGGCGACAAGCATGGCATGCTTCCAATCTCCACCAAGGGAGCCCCAGGCAAGAAAGGAAAGCAGCGCAAGTAAATGAACCGCCGGAGCGTAAAGGCCGGCTGCACGATCCGCGACCCTGCGATAGCGCGCCCTGCCTCCTTCTGCTGCCTCCATAAGGTTGATGGTTTCCGCAAGCAGCGAGTTTTGCGCCGTCTTCGTCGCGCGAATGGTCAATGACGCCATGAGGTTCATCGCACCAGATCTCACCTCCGCGCTGTTCGCGACAGCAACTGGTATACTTTCGCCCGTGACAATAGAGAGATCCAGCTCGCTCGTACCTGCGGTCACGGCGCCGTCGACGGGGATGCGTTCGCCGGCAGCGATGAAAACATGATCACCGATGCTGATATCTTCAATCGCGGTGTAGCGCTTGCTCCCATCGGCAGCTATCACCAGCGCGCCGCGTGGCGCAAGTCTCGCCAGGCTGTTGACCGCGGCTCGCGCCTTTTGCCGCATGATGTGGTCGAGCGTGCGGCCAATGAGCAGGAAGAACAGCAGCGACACGGAGGCGTCAAACCATGCATGCTCTCCGTGATGGATCGTCTCCCACAACGATACGGCATAGGAGAGCGTGACAGCGAGCGAAATCGGCACATCCATGTTGGTGCGCCCATTCTTCAAGGCATTCCAAGCCGATCGAAAAAAGAAACGGCCGCCATAAATTAGGGCCGGCGCTGTAATCATCGCGGAAATCCAATGAAACAGGTCTCGCGTTGCTGCATCTGCACCGGACCAGACCGATACCGAGAGCAGCATGATATTGGCTGCGGCAAAGCCGCAGACACCAACGGCCAAGAGCAATTGATTGCGCAGACTATTCGTCTGGGGCGCGGCGGGAGTGAAAATATGCGCCCGGTACCCGGCTTCGGTGATCGCGGACAGAATACCCGACGGATCGACGACAGCATTATCAAGGTGCTCGACATAGGTGCAACTGACCCGCCGCGCAGTCAGGTTGACCCGGGCGCGCGTTACATAGGGTAACCTGCATAAGGACCGTTCAATGGTCGAAATGCAAGCGCCACAGTGCATATCGGGAACGCTGAGGTCCAATTGACGAAGGCCCTCCCCCAGCGGATGGCTGGCGAGGACGATCTCCTCGGCACTGGCGCAGCTATTGCTCGTTGTCATGACGCTTTCCGCGTCCATCGTGCAGCAGGTCATTGTCCAAACTCCGCCGTGTCGATGCGCCTAACCTCATGCATTACCGTGACACCGTCTCTGCGCGAGACGGTTTCCACGATCCAGTCGCCTCCCTCAATGCGATGTTTCGCTTCGAAATGGCCTTCGCTTGTCTTCGTCAGTGCAAGCGCGAAGTCCTCCCGGTCGCCCACGGGCCTTCTGAACGTCAGCGTCACGTCGTCAACCACCGCCGGCGACCCGTCACGGTTATGAATATCGTACTGAATGACATCGCGGCGCAGTAACAGATCGCCCGAAATGCCGCTGCTCGCCATAGCACGCATGGCGGCGGCCTTGCCGTTGAATTCCTGGCTTGCCACATAGGTATTTTCCACCACAAGCCCGCTCCAGCTCGTGGAAGCGAGAACTGCCATCGTCACGTTCACTCCGATCACCACGGCGAAGAACGCAACAATGACGATCAGCATATGGCGGCCGGTGAAGGGACCTCCGGTGATAACTTGGCTTCTCATTTCGGCGCTCCCGGCACGTTGAAGGCGGCCCGGTGCGTAGCCCGATCCGCATGATTTTCGTCCTCTATGACGAACAGGAATTCCTTGATTGTTTCCGGCTTGGCCTTTTGCGTGACGAACACTTTGAGCGAGGTGGCCGCGTCCGGATCCACATCGACGGTGAAGTGCCGGCCTTCCTCCTTCGAGAGTTCGGGGATCTTCATCGTCGCTCCCTCCGCGCCGTCCAGTCGGATATCGATTCTCCTCGGCATCGGCACCATATTGAGCACGCGAAGCGTATAGCCGTTGCGGATCGATCCATCGGACTCCAGGACATATTGCGGATTGCGGTCGTGAACCACGTTCAGTTCCAGCCGCTCCCGGAGCGCCAAATGCACGAGCATCGCCACCCCGATCGCTGCCCAAACAGCCGCATAGAAAAGAACGCGCGGCCTGAAGATCACGCGCCAGTTGAAGTGCTGGATATTCTCGATGAAGTCGCCATCGGCGTTTCGCACGAGATGCGGTTGCACAGGGCTCGCGCCACCATTCGTCGCCAGGTTCATGTTCGCGGCATACTCGCTTAGCGTCGCATAGGAGATCACGCCGCGTGGCTTATCGAGCTTATTCATCACACCGTCGCAGGCGTCGATGCACAAGGCGCAGGTGATGCATTCCATTTGCTGACCGTCGCGGATATCTATCCCCATCGGACAGACGGCAACGCAAGCGTTGCAGTCCACGCAATCGCCGGTAGCCAGGCCCGCCGCTTGGGCTTTTTTGGCGTGACGGGAGCGCGGCTCACCGCGCCAGTCGTTGTAGGTCACGACGAGGGAATTTTCGTCCAGCATCGCGCCCTGGATGCGGGGCCACGGACACATGTAGGTGCAGACCTGTTCCCTCATCAGCCCGCCAAGAATGTAAGTGGTCGAGGTGAGAAGGGCGACCGTGGCATAGGCGACGGCCGGCGCCTGGCCCTTGAATAAGGCAACAGCAAGGGATGGCGCATCCGCGAAATAGAAGATCCATACGCCGCCTGTGAGGACGCCGATAAGAACCCATATGCCATGTATGGCGACCCGCTTTGCAATCTTGTCCGGTGTCCAGGGACTCGCATCGAGTTTCATGCGCGCGTTGCGATCACCTTCGATCGCGCGTTCCACGACAAGGAAGACATCGACCCATACCGTCTGTGGACAGGCATAACCACACCATGCCCGCCCCACCGCCGACGTTACGAGAAACAGGCCAAAGCCAGCCATGACAAGCAGACCGGCCACATAGAAGAACTCCTGTGGCCATATCTCGATGAAAAAGAAGAAGAAGCGACGAGAGGCGAGGTCGATGAGAATCGCCTGGTCGGGCGCATATGGACCTCGGTCCCAGCGAATCCACGGAGAAAGATGGTAGATGCCGAGCGTGATCAGCATGACGATCCATTTGAATCGCCGGAACCGACCCTGCGCTCGCTTTGGAAACACTTTCTTTCGCGCGGCATAAAGCGGCTGACGGTTGCGCCGGACACCAACGTCGTCGGCGCCTGTCCGTTCGATGCGATCGTCACCTGTCATGGGAGCTATGGTGAGGATCATCGCATACCATCCTGTTGATGATCCTCATCCTGCATTTGACGAACCAAGCGTTCTCGACGCAAGTCCGGGAGAGAAAAAGCAAGCCTATCGGCTCAATCAAAAGGAGAGCCACACTCCGGGAGGGGGGTGTGGCCCGGAGGAACTACGAGCCACAGCACGAAGGGACGTCCTCCAGGCCCGGAGAATAGCAGCTTGCTAGCTTGCGATCGTTGAGTGAAATCAAAACGCTGCTAACTTTTTCAGTTCTACGAGCAAGTTTTCTGGCTGTCCGAACGCAACCGCATTGCGTAGAGAGACAAGATCGTGATCGACTGCTGACCGTATCGCCATCAGGCCAGGGCACCGAATCCGGGTTAACGGGTGAGCGCTCCGAGGATTGTTTGTAGATATTCGGTATTCCATCCGGCGCGTTTTCTGCGGAGCTTGATGGATTTCTTGTCGGCGACGGCACGCACGAGATTGATGGCGAAGTGTCTGACGATGGCCATGTTGTGGGCACCATGGCCCTTGCGCAGTCGGGATTGGTCGTCGCGGAAGACGACGTCGAGCGTCCAGTGCAGCGCATTTTCGATGAGCCAGTGACCGCGGACGGCCTGGGCGGCGGTCTTTGCGTCGAGACTGGCCGAGGAGATGAAGTAGCGGGTATCGAACCGGCAGCGATCCTTCAACTCGGTGCGGGACTGGACGCGGATCAGCGTCCTTGCGCCGGGCAGGCGCAGTTCGCCGGGAAAGCGCCGGCCTCCTGTCAGCCAATCGGTCTCGCTCGAGACGGTAACGAACCGCTGCTCGATGCGGCCATGGCCCTTGTCGACATCGATATCAGTGTTGAGCGCCCCGTCCGGTGCATCCTCGAAATAGCGTTGCATTTCGGCGCGCAACGTCGGCTGATTGGCCTTGACCGCCAGCAGGTAATCGGCCCCCTGACCGGCAATGGCGGTGGCGATGGTTGGGTTGGTGGCGATCGCATCGATCGACACGATGGCGCCGGCAAGTCCGCCATTTGCGCCAAGCCTTTCCAGAATAACCGGAATTGCCGTCGTCTCGTTGCTCTTGGCATCGACCGCTTCCTGCGCCAGAACCAGCCGCCGGGTCGTCGCATAGGCCGAAACCAGATGTAGCGCCGCCTTGCCCGCGCCGCGGTCATGGCTGCGGCGCGAGGTCTTGCCGTCGATGGCAATGAAATCCGGCTTGTCGGGCCAGCTTTCGCGCACCCAGTCGGTGAAGGCGGCCGAAAACAGCGCCGGATCGATCCGGTTCATCAGGATCGTCAACCAACGCCCGCCCGGAACCCCATGATCATAGGGCAGAAAGCGGCGCAGGAAATCCAGATGCTGTTCGCCCCATTCCGAAATCAAATCATAATCTTCACAGTCGCAGATCGTGCCGCAAACCACCAGAAACAGCACTTCCCGCAACCGGTAGGCGACACGCCAGGGATCGCGAACGTCCTCGATCTCACCGAGATGATCGAGCAACAGCTTCAATCGCGACTTCTCAAATCCCTCCAATGCCACAACGTTCATCACCATGCCCTCCGAATCATCGAGGCCATAGGGAATCAGACTTCTGGCAAGCGGGAAATCGCGTTAACCCGAGTTCGGCACCCTGGCCATCAGGCCATAAAGATTGTGATGCACGTGAATTCGTGATTTTTCTTTTCTATTTTCCACCGCCCAAGGAATGAACAAACACCGTCAACTCCTTCACGGTGGTTTCGCCCAGCCGGGCAGACCAAGCTGGCATAACGCCGTGTTTGGGCAGGGTCACCTGGCGGATGATCGCTTGCTCCCCTCGCCCCTTAAGCCAGATCGCGTCGGCGAGATTTGGTGCGCCAAACTCCTGTTTTCCCCTGTCGTCTTCGCCATGACAGACGGCGCAATTGTCGAGGAATACCTGCTTGCCGGCGTCGGCCGCTGCCGGATCGGAAACTGTGTTGGTCAAGGCCCAAATGTAAGCGGCTACCTGGCGTATCTGGGTGCGTTCGAGTACATCACCGAAGGCGGGCATCTCAGAGACATGCGTCTCGGGATCGGCATCGAAGCGGATGCCATGAGCGATTGTCTGTTGAATGGCGGGAAGACTGCCGCCCCATAGCCAATCGTCGTCGTTTAGATTGGGAAACCCCGGAGCGCCGGTGGCACCGGAGCCATGACACGGCGCGCAATTGACCTTGAAGGCCGAGGCGCCGCCTGCAATTGCAAACTCACGCAGCGTTGGGTCGGCATCGATTTCTTCAACGGATTTCGCGGCGATCAGAACATCGAGGCGAGCCTGCTCAATCTTGGCGTTGTTCATTTCGTGCTGCAGTTCAGCCCGGCTTGAGAACCCGATCAGTCCTTTGGTGGTATCCCTGATCAGGGGTATGGAGGGATAGGCGATGGCATAGCCGACGGCCCAGAGGATCGTGGCATAGAATGTCCACACCCACCATCTGGGCATGGGATTGTTGAGTTCGCGGATGCCGTCCCACTCATGGCCCGTTGTTTCGACGCCGCTGAGTTCGTCTATAGGTTTGTCCGACATCTCAATCGTCCTTTAAAGGTATGTCAGCGGCTTCGTTGGCGCCTTTTTTGCTGCCTGGCCGGAGCGTGAAGGCTATAGCCCCCACGAAAAACAAGGCCAGTGCGAGGAGCCCCCAACTGTCGGCGAAGTGACGCATTGCAGTGTATGTTTCCACGGAGGCACCTCAGCGATAGCCGGTGGCATCGTCGTAAGTCGAGAAATCAACCAGCGTTCCGAGCATTTGCAGATATGCGACGAGCGCGTCCACCTCGGTCAGCCTGGCGGCATCGCCATCGAAATCGCCGACCTTCGCTTTCGGATATCGCGCCAGCAGATCCGTCGTATTTGCGTTTGGATCGGCTTGCGCCCGCATGTCGGCTTCCGCATTCGCCAGCATGTCTTGGCTATAGGGTACGCCGACATCCTCGTTCGCCTTGAGATCCATGCCGATATCCTTAACCGTGACCTCCCTCTCCTTGAGAAAGGCGTAAGTAGGCATGATCGACTCCGGCACCACCTCGCGCGGGTTGGACAGATGCTGGACGTGCCACTCATTGGAATAACGACCGCCGACACGCGCCAGATCCGGTCCCGTGCGCTTCGAGCCCCACTGGAACGGATGGTCATACATGGACTCGGCGGCGAGCGAATAATGGCCGTAACGCTCCACTTCGTCGCGGAACGGTCGGATCATCTGGCTATGGCAGAGATAGCAGCCTTCGCGGATGTAGATATTGCGCCCGGCCAGCTCGAGAGGCGTGTACGGGCGCATGCCTTCCACCTTCTCGATCGTGTTCTGGAGATAGAACAGCGGCGCGATCTCGACGATGCCGCCAATGCTGACCACCAACAGCGACCCGACAAGCAGAAGGGTGGCATTTTTCTCGATGATCTGGTGTTTGGCGAGTATTGACATGTTTCTCTCACTCGGCGGCCTTGGCGATGAAAGCGCTGGGGATCGCGGCTTCGTCGCGCTGGCGGCCCCGGATGGTCATTGCGACGTTCCAGGCCATGATCACTCCCCCTGCCAGATAGAGAGCACCACCGACGGCGCGCAGAAGATAATAGGGGAACATCGCAGCCACGGTCTCTGCGAAGGAATAGACGAGGAAACCCTGACTATTGTATTCGCGCCACATCAGGCCTTGCTGGATGCCGGCGACCCACAGCACCGCGGCGTAGATAACGATGCCCAGCGTGGCGAGCCAGAAATGCCAGTTGACCATACGGAGGCTGTAAAGCCGCTCGCGCCCCCAGAGCTTTGGCGTCAGGTAGTAGATGGCGCCGAACGTGATCATGCCGACCCAGCCGAGCGCGCCGGAATGAACGTGACCGATGGTCCATTCGGTATAGTGACTGAGCGAGTTGACCGTCTTGACCGACATCATCGGGCCTTCGAAGGTCGACATGCCATAAAAGGCGATCGCGACGATCATCATGCGGATGATCGGGTCGGTACGGATCTTGTCCCAGGCGCCCGAAAGAGTCATCAGACCGTTGATCATGCCGCCCCAGGAAGGCATCCACAGCATCACCGAGAAGACCATGCCCAAAGTCTGCGCCCAATCGGGCAATGCCGTGTAATGCAGATGATGCGGACCAGCCCAGATGTACATGAAGATCAGGGCCCAGAAATGGATGATCGACAGGCGATAGGAATAGATTGGGCGGTTCGCCTGCTTCGGTACGAAATAGTACATCATGCCAAGGAAGCCGGCGGTCAGGAAAAAGCCGACGGCGTTGTGGCCGTACCACCATTGTGTCAGGGCACCCTGCACGCCCGAAAATAGCGAATAGCTCTTTGAGCCAAGGAAAGACACCGGCATCGCGAGATTGTTGACGACATGCAGCACGGCGATGGTGACGATGAAACTCAGATAGAACCAGTTCGCGACATAGATGTGCGGCTCCTTGCGCTTCAGGATCGTTCCCAAAAAGGTGACAAGATAGGCGACCCAGACAATGGTGAGCCAGATGTCGACATACCATTCGGGCTCGGCATATTCGCGAGCCTGCGTGATCCCGAGAACATAGCCGGTCGCGGCCATGACGATGAAAAGTTGATATCCCCAGAACACGAACCAACCGAGATTGCCGCCGAAGAGCCGGGCTCGGCAGGTGCGCTGGACGACGTAAAAGGAGGTCATTATCAACCCGTTGCCGCCGAAGGCGAAGATGACGGCAGAGGTATGAAGTGGGCGCAAGCGACCAAAATTGAAATACGGCGCGACGTTCAGATCCGGATAGGCAAGTTGCAGGGCGATCACGACACCGATCAGGAAGCCGATCACCCCCCAAAAGACGGTGGCAATCAATCCATAGCGGATGACCTCGTCAAAATAGGCTCCGTTTTTGGGTTTGGCGCTCACTGTCACGGGGGAAAAATCAATTCGCCGCAGAAGCAGTACCGTGCCCGCTAGCAAACAGAAGAACAGTATCCCCATGTGGGTTGCAAAAAGCTGGTCATGAGCGACCCCCGCGCCGACCAGTGCCAAAAAAGCCCCGACCGCAACCAGCATGGTTTCAGCGGTGTAATTCATGTCATGCTTCCCGATGTACAGACGACCACGCCAAAGGCGGCCGCCTTTCTCGCCACTTTTGGGAACTATTCGCACGTGACGGGCACTCAGTCCTTGATCTCTCTCAACGAACGCCGCGATTTTGTTTGATGATCACCTGATTGCATCCAACTGCGCTTTGATCACCCGCGGATGAGGCGCCCCTCGAGTGCCGCAGCGACTTCGTCCGCGCGCGGATGGACACCGGCGCGCGGGCTTGACGTAGAAATTGATCAAAGATTGCTCGATCTCAAGGAATGTCAGCCCGTTCGCGCCTAAAGCTTCGGGCGGACAATTAATCGGGCTATCGCGAAAGGAGATCAGAAATGGGTTTGAAAATCTGTCCGATCGTCGCAACGGCGATGCTGACCGCATCAGCGATGCCACTGATGGCGGCGGACCACCAAATCCGGATGTTGAACAGGGGCACGGACGGCGCAATGGTTTTTGAGCCAGGTTTCACGAAGATCGCACCAGGCGACACGGTGACGTTTATTCCGGTTGATAAGGGACACAATGTCGAAACGTTCAAAGGTTTGATCCCAAAAGGCGCACCGGAGTTCAAATCTAAAGCGAACGAGGAATATCGCGCAAAACTCGATATGCCCGGGGCCTATGTGGTGAAATGCACGCCGCATATGAGCTTGGGCATGGTGGCCCTCATTCAAGTTGGCGACAGCCCCACCAATCTCGATGCCATCAAGACTGCAACCGTTCCAAATCTCGTGCGCAAGCGCCTTGACGCCGACCTCGCGCAGATTGCCGAATAGTGCCGGCCGCAGGAGAAAGGAGCATGCAATCATTTGCAAATTCCTTGAGGGAAGCCATCGGCAAAGGCGACCTCAAGGCGTATGTATACAGCTACCCCCCAAAACGGACATATAAAGAGCTTGAAAACATTCGATTGAGCGATGTGTGGGATTCAAACGACCAGGCGCCGGTAGCGTTATACATACATGTGCCATTTTGCCGATATAGGTGCACCTATTGCACGCTCTTTCTGACCACGCGGCACACGGAGGATCTTATTCGACGTTATGTCGAAAAGATCTGCTGGCAGATAAGCCTTTATGCAACATTTGCCGGTCACAGATCTGTCGCATCGGTCTATATCGGCGGCGGAACCCCAACTCTCCTGCCCATCGATCGGCTGGCCCAGATTTTCTCTTCCGTTCGAGATGGCTTTCCAAATATCGACCGTTCGACCGAGGTGTGCGTCGAAGGATCTCCCGACACTGTGTCGGGGGAACTGCTTGATTTTTTGAAGAACCAAGGCGTGAACCGGATCAGCATGGGAATCCAAACGATGGATTCCGTCGAACTGAGAGCGTCCGGCCGCCCATATCAGGTTTCTGTGTCGATTTCGTCCATTGAAGCAGTTCGCAAGCGTTTCGATAACTTCAATCTCGACTTGATCTACGGCCTCTTCCGTCAAACGCCGGAAAGTTGGAAGCGCTCGCTGGAGCAGATTTTGTCCTTTCGGCCAACAACCGTTTCGCTTTATCCGGCGATCAGCCGGCCGCTCACTGCTATGCAAAAGCAGCAGCGATCTCGACCGCAAGAATATGTGGAAGACCGCCTCAAATATGAGATCTACGACAGCAATGTCGATTTTATGCAGGACAATGAGTATCGACAGGAATCTTTCACCCGTTTTACCTGCCTTCCAGAAGGCACCAGCGCCTACGGCCAGGAAACCTCTGACTTCCTCGGTGTTCCGATGATAGGCATCGGAGCAGGCGCGCGAAGTTATAACGGGAAATATCACTACAGCCTCGACTATGCCGTCGCGCTGAAGAATGTCGGCAAAGCCATCGACGATTATATACATCTCGAGATGACTAGTCGGAATTTGCTGAAATACGGAGTTATATTAGACGAATCCGAAGAACGGTTGAGATATTTTATACTTAACCTTACGCTCAACCAGCTTTCAGAAGCAGATTATTCACGACGATTCGGACGGGACCTCCGCGCCGATTTTTTGGAGGTGATAGATGCTCTGGAAGTCGAAGGCTGCATCGATTTGCGGGGCGATGGCGCCATTCCCCTGACCCGGAAAGGTTACAAGTACAGCAACCTGATAGCGCATCATCTCTTCTCGGACCACGTGAAAATCCGTGAAGAAAGGTACGTTCCTAAATGAAAAACAGCGAGCGGTTTTGGGAACGAGGCTATTCGGATCCCAACGTCTGGACGATGGGCGGGCCAAGCGTCGAAGTCTATGAGATAGAACAGCAACTGCCAAGAAACGCAATGGTCGTCGACCTAGGATGCGGCGAAGGCAGGAACGCTCTCTTTCTTGCATTCAGGGGGCATGCGGTAACTGCATTGGAACCGTCATCGAGCGCGGTCAGAAAACTGCGATCGGTTGCAGACGAACATTCGTTGAATATCGATGTGATCGAAGGGAGAATCGAGGATTTCGTCCCTGATGAGAGATACGACCTGGCTTTGGCACACTCGTCGTTGCACTTTGTGACCAAGGATGTGTGGGTTCCGTTGATCAACGAGTTGAGACAACGGACCAACGAGGGTGGATTTCACAATTTTACATCGATCATCGGGACTTCCCGGTATCCGGTCCCGTACGAGTGCCGGCACGCGAATTCATTTGATCGGGGCGATCTCGACTCACTCTATGCAGACTGGCAGGTACTACGCTCTGATTTTTACGCGAAATGGGATTCCCATCCCGGGATTGCGACGCATGTCCACGCCGTAGAAAAGTTCCTCTCTAGAAAGGCAGGACCCGACGGCCCTTTGCCATTCACCAAAGTCGACCTGTCGAACAGCGACGCTCTGCCTGGCGATTTGTTCGAAAAGATCCCGCTCGGGATCCACGTTGAGGACCTCAGACTGTTATGCAACCGGCCGACGACGGTCAATCGGATCGAAATGCCCGGACTGAACCTTACCTCGCCAATCGAACTGACCCGCGGCTATGCTGTTGAAGAGTGGTTCTTTGGCAAGCATGCGCTTCAATTCACGCAAGGCGTGCTGACGGGCAAGTACGAGTACTTTACGCAGCCGATCTCGTTGCAAACTGTTCCCAGGGCGTCCAATCGGTATGAGGCAGGAGCCCATCTCGGCCCGCAAAAAACTGATTGAAGTCAGGGCATACGAGGACTGATGAGAGCATGGGGCAGAGCTGGTGGAAAAGAGACCGCGCAAGCGCCGGCCAATCCAGCGCAGTTGGCGGTATGAATCGAATTCTCGTACTCACTACTGCTGTGTTTATCACAGGATTGGCCGAGAACGTTTTCATCGGGGTGCTGCCGAATGTAGCCGGCAGCCTTGGAGTAGGCGAGTCCGAAGCAAGTATCCTCATTTCAGTGTTCTCGGTCACCTACGCGTTCTTCGCGCCGATAGCTACACTGATTTCCTATCGCTTCGATGTAAAACCGACGCTCCTCGCGGCCATGTCAATCTTTGCAGGGAGCAATGTGCCGGTTGTGATCGGTGGATCGGGGCTGCTCCCAATAAGCGCCTCGAGGATCATCACGGCTATGGCTTGCGCGCAGATATCGGTATGCGCCGTCGGTTGTGCAGTTCAGATCGTCTCGGAAAGATATCGAGCTCGTGCCATAGCCTCCGTGTACCTTGGAATAAGCGGCTCGCTTTTTTTGGGGGTACCTCTGGGCGTGTGGATTACACATTTGATTGGTTGGCGCCGCCGTAGGCCTTGCAATGATTGGCCTATCTGTCGTCGCTATATGGCTTGTAATCGTCGTGCTACCGAATGTCGGGTCGCCGAGCAAGCGCTCGCCTTTTGGCAAACTGTATCTAGGGTCCGGACTCACTACAGCCACCAGATGACGGCTGCGGCGAGAGCGACGGCACCCATGAAGTTTTTGATGTTGCGATCGAAGCGGGTGGAGAGGCGACGCCAATCCTTGAGACGGCAGAACATGCGCTCGATGACGTTGCGCTGCTTGTAAACGGCGCGGTCGTACTCGTACTGGACCTTGCGGTTTCGACGTGGCGGGATCACAGCCTCGGTACCGCGCTCGTCGAGCCACTCGCGCAGAGCCTGGCTGTCATAGCCCTTGTCCGCGACGAGCTCCGCGGAGGGCGGCAGGGCTTCGATACACAGCCTTGCCACCTTGCAGTCATGGACGTTGCCGGGCGTCAGGAGCAGGACGTGAGGGCGACCTTTCGCGTCGCAGACGGCATGGAGCTTGGTGTTCCGTCCGCCTTTCGTGCGGCCGATACCATGAGCCAAGGCCCCCCTTTTCCGCCGCCTGCGCAGCGGTGGGCCTTGATGCAGCTACTATCGATGAACAATCGCTCCGGCGCATCTTCGGCGCCGGCGAGTGCGCTGAAGATGCCTTCCCAGATGCCGCGCTCGGACCAGCGAACGAAGCGATTGTAGAGCGTCTTCTTCGGTCCATAGACGTCGGCGCAGTCCGCCCAGCGGCCACCACATCGCAGGGCATGGACGATTCCGCTCAACACGCGACGATCGTCCACGCGCGGCTTGCCCCGCACATCCGTTGGCAGCAGCGGTTCGATCCGTTCCCACTGCGCATCGGAAAACCAAAAGAAATCAGACATCTCACCGCCCTTTCGTCGCGGCAATGAATCATGTCTCAGCGCTCAAGGAAAGCCAATTATGGGTCCGGACCCTAGCTCATTTCCGGGATCGCAATCAGATGATGGCGCAGTGTGTTTCTATTTTGTTCATTGCAGGTCATTTCACCCTCTTCAGTTATTTGACCTCTTACGCCGCGAGCAAGGGGTTCTTCGGGCCACACTGGGAGGCCTTTCTTTACGCCGTTTTCGGGTCGTCGGGCATGGCGGGGGGCGTGCTGGCCGGTATTCTTTCTGACCTCGCAGGTCGTCGGCTCGCGCTGGTCGCGAGCCCTGCAATCTATCTCGTCACAACGTTGCTGCTATGCGTGTCAGAAAGCAGCATCTTTTTTTCGCCAGCCTTTCAATTTGGGGATGCGCGAGCTGGTCGATTTCGCCGATCGTCCAGAGCGATATTGCGGATCTCGGCCGAAGCCCGAGCGACATTATAATCGGTGCGAATGTCACCGCAATGCACGTGGGCGTTGCCGGCGGTACCGTAGTCGGCGGCAGGCTTATTGCAAATTATGACTTGTCGGTGCTGCCGATCGGGGCGGCAGGCCTAGCTGCGATGGCTTTGGCCGCGGCGATCTTGTCGGTCAGAACCTCGCATTGATACTGCGGTGCTGGTCCGTAGTCGCGCGCCCCTACTCGTCGTTATTCTTACGAGCGGGCGTAGAACCATGGCTCCCAGACTCGGCATTGCGCCTCAATCCGAGCAAGCAAGGAACTATGAAGTTCTAAAATTTTGCATTGCAGCATCACATTGATCTGGGGACCTACGATCAAGCGCTCGCGCTCACTGGATGTCTGGAATGACTACAGCGACAAGCTGTCGTCAATGACTGAGCATGCTCGTATTAGTGCGAAACAAACGAGGCGATCGACGTCTTGGCATCCTCTTTGCGTATCACACTTCCATCTCGCAGTTGCGAAATGATTGCGGATTCCGACGATCGCGCGCGCCCTGCTTCCATCCACCCCGACAATGAGGACTTGCTATGGGTGATCTACTAAAAGGAATCTCGAACTTCCGCGGTGCCGTGTTCCCGAACTACCAGGCACTTTACCGCAAGCTTGCGCAAGAGGGACAGCAGCCGCACGCCTTGATGATTTCGTGCGCCGACAGTCGAGTCTTGCCCGAAACCATTACCCAGTCAGGACCAGGTGAGCTGTTCGTATGCCGCAATGCCGGAAATATCGTTCCACCATTTTCAACCGCAAACGGTGGCGTTTCGTCAGCAATAGAATATGCCGTCGTAGCTCTCGCGGTTCGAGACATCATCGTTTGTGGCCATTCCGATTGTGGCGCGATGAAAGGGCTCTGCCGTCCCGAATTGCTAAAGTCCATGCCCAACGTCGCCGCTTGGCTAAAGCATGGTTACGCTGCGCATTCGATCGTTTGCCAAGCCTATCCGGCCGACCTTTCCGAACGTCAAAAGGTCCGCGCTATCGCTATGGAGAACGTCATTGTTCAGCTTGACCACCTGCGCACACATCCTTCCGTTGCAGCAAGGCTTGCGACCAATGACATGACGCTGCACGGGTGGTTTTTCGATATCGAAACGGGAGAGGTGGAGGTTTACGACGGGTCGGCCGCCCGCTTCACAAAGATACGCGAGGACGGGCCGTTACCGGTCGCCGTTACCGGTCGCGATCGGCCGCAAGTCCTAGCCGCAGTTGCAGCGGAGTAGTGCCATGACCAATAACAGCTTCGTTTTTTCGCGCGATTTCGCCTCGTCGCTTGTCGTCTTTTTCGTTGCTATCCCGCTTTGCCTTGGAATTGCAGTTGCCTCTGGCGTGCCTGTTGCCATGGGCCTGATATCAGGCATCGTCGGCGGCATTGTCGTGGGCTTGCTGGCGGGTTCGCCCCTGCAAGTATCGGGCCCTGCCGCTGGTCTGGCGGTCATCGTCTTCGGCTTTGTCGAACAATATGGAGTGGCCATGCTCGGGCCGGTCCTGATCGTTGCTGGACTTTTGCAGATCCTTGCCGCGTTCCTGAAGATCGGATCATGGTTTCGGGCAATCTCGCCCGCTGTCGTTCACGGTATGCTCGCCGGTATCGGCATTCTGATCATCCTCGGACAAATACACGTTTTGATGGGGGCCAAACCGGCTGCGGGGGGCATTGAAAACGTCGTGGCGATGGAACGAACATTCGGACATCTTTGGGGAGGCGGCATGACGAGCGAATCCGTCGACTTGCTTATAGGGCTGATTTCCTTGCTCGCGATGATCGGCTGGGAAAAATTCAGGCCCAACCGGCTGAGGCTGGTCCCGAGTGCGCTGGTAGGCGTTGCCATCGGAACTACATTAACGGCTGTATTGCGGCTACCGATTGCCAGGGTCGAGGTTCCTGCATCTCTAGCAAACAGCATTTCATTGCCGACAGTGGAAAGTTTCGCGAATATGGCTCAGCCTGGAATCGTCGTCACATCGCTGGTGATTGCGGTCATCGCCAGTGCGGAATCATTGCTGTCGTCTGCGGCTGTCGACCGGATGCATGACGGCGCCAGCACACGCTTCAACAAGGAGCTTTTTGCACAAGGTATTGGCAACGGGCTCTGCGGACTGCTCGGTGGTCTGCCGATCACTGGTGTTATCGTACGCTCCTCGGCAAATATCCAAGCCGGGGCGCGTACACGGGCATCGGCTGTCCTGCATGGCGTCTGGATTCTTGGCCTTACGGTGTTGCTGCCGCAATTGCTTTCCATGGTGCCGCTGACGGCCCTGGCCGCAATACTGCTCGTGACGGGTTGGCGGCTGATCAGCCTTCATCACGTGCGCGATCTCTTCGATCATCATGGTTGGCTTCCCGTGGGCATCTGGATTGCGACTGTTGCGATGGTCGTACTGCAAGTCCTGCTCGTGGGTGTTGCTCTAGGTTTGACGCTCTCGATTTTCGAGATCCTTCCTTATCTGCGGCGCAAGCTTGCTATCGATCGAATGGAAGATGCTGAGACGGTTCATCTGACGCTTGGTGGCGTTGCGACTTGCAGGGATGTTCCCGCGCTCCTTAATACTTTGGAATCGCTTCCAGCTGGTTGCACAGTCCGGATCGCCAGCAGCGATTTGCACTATGTGGACCATATCTGCGCAGAGACCTTACGCGACTGGCTTAAGCGGCAGAAAAAATTAGGTCGCACGGTCGATATTCAGCATCCACCCGCCGGCCGCCATCCGCGGCTGGTGCCAATCTTCAAGCGATTGACCGCCGAGACCGCCGACCCGACAGGATAAGTGGCAGGGACTGCTGAACAGCGGATGGGCGAAGACATTCTCAGCCATCCGGACCTTCTGCCGTGATCAACCGCCTCGCAAATTATAATTTAGAGAACCTTGCATGTTTCTCCTTAGATTTTGAGGTCCGTCCGCTGGCCAGCTTAAAAGGAGCGACCGTCGTGTCTGGCTTCGAAATGGCGTGCTGAACGTCGCATTGTTAGGCCGGCCCGCGGTTCGTTTTTGAGCCTTTGCAAGATAGCGAAGGAACAGCTCCGGTGCTTGATTGGCAGCCGGCCGTGTGGTGTTTCTGACAATTCGTGGTTCTTCCTACAAACTCGCCAATACGAACCAGGAACCCGGTGGCGCATCTGCCACTTTCTTGAGTTACACGAGCAGGTCTTCGGAAAAGGCGATCAGGGGACGACGCATCGGCAGCATGGCGCACTGGCGTCTCGCAGCTTCTTATCCGGCGGAAACTCTTCATCATATTTGATCAAGACCATTTACGCCCTCGCCGGGCAATCGCGAGCGCCGTGCCTTTTTGACTACTACATAGGCGATTGCGAGCAATACGAACCACAGCGGCGTAACCTTCAAGGCGATAGCCGTGTCCGGCTTCTGCGCCAAAGCCCACAAGATAAAGGTGAAGAAGCCGAAGACCATCGCGACAGCGGCACGTCCGCCGGGCATTTTGAAGGTCGATTTTTCGTGTAAGTCAGGCCGCTTGCGGCGATATTGCAGGTAAGATGCAAGGATGATCGACCAAATAAAGATGATAAGCACTGCAGAAACCGTCGTGACGATCGTGAAAGCCTCGATGACATTGTCTCCGGAATAAAGCAGGCCGATCCCCGCCAGCAGAAAGACGCACGAGAAGAACAAGGCATTTACCGGGACCTTCCTTCGGTTCAACTTGCCGAATAAGCCCGGCGCCAGCCGGAGGGTCGCAAGTCCGTAGACCATGCGCGATGTTGAATATATGCCTGAGTTGGCACTTGATGCCGCCGAGGTCAGTACGACGAAATTCACCACATGGGCGGCAATACCGAGGCCGGCAAGCGAAAACATAGCGACAAACGGGCTCGAATTCGGATCGACTTGATTCCATGGAATGACCGTGAGGATGACGAACAGGGCACCGAGATAGAAGAGTGCCACACGGACCGGAATCGAGTTGATTGCCTTCGGCAGGTTGCGGGTCGAGTCTTTGGTCTCTGCCGCGGTCATTCCAACGAGTTCGATACCCGCAAAGGCAAACACAGCAATTTGGAAACCGGCAACGAAGCCGTGGAAGCCGTTCGGAAAGAAGCCGCCATGCAGCCATAGATGCGAGACCGATGCCCTGCTTCCATCGGGCAGTGTGAGGCCTGTGGAAAGCATGTAAGCACCGGTAACGATAAGCGACACGATGGTGACGATCTTGATGAGCGCAAACCAGAATTCGATTTCACCGAAATTGCGTACGGTCGGCAGGTTGAGGGCGAGAAGCGTGAATATAAGACCAAGCGCCGGTATCCAGAGCGCCATATCTGGGATCCAGAATGACACGTAGCTGGAGACGGCCACGACGTCGGCCACCCCGGTCACAATCCAGGAGAGCCAGTAGGTCCAGCCGGTGAAAAATTGCGCCCAGGGGCCGAGATAATCCCCGGCGAAATCCGCAAACGAACGATAGTCCGGATTGGATAGCAGGATTTCTCCAAGCGCACGCATGACGAAGAACAGCATGAAGCCGATGATCGCATAGACGAGCAAAATCGAGGGCCCGGCGAGCGAAATGGTCTTTCCTGATCCCATGAAAAGACCGGTTCCAATTGCGCCTCCGATGGCTATAAGCTGGAGGTGCCGGTTGGACAGATGACGTGCAAGATGATCATCCTCTTTTCGATGAGAATCTACGGAGTTCCGTGGTGCTACATTCATTGACTACCTCTCGTCCTTCATGATCGACGCGCCGATGATCGGCCAAACCTCACGGGCGCCAGCAGACAACATCATCCAAGTCAGAGAGCCACTGGCACAGCTCGCGCCAAGACGACTAAGATCCGACGTTCAGCACGGAATCATTAACAGGCAAGGCGAGGAAAACGCCCGGTTCTATACCCGCTTGAATGCCACGACGGCATTCGTGCCACCCATGGCGAAGGCGTTGCTCAGCGCTACGTGTACCTTCCGCTCGCGCGGCACATTGGGAGTAAAGTCGAGATCGCAAGCGGGATCCGGCTCGCGGTGATTGGCGGTCGGCGGCACGACGCCCTCGCGCAGAGCCATCACACAGGCGATCATCTCGAGCGCGCTCGACGCGCCGAGGCAATGCCCATGCACGGATTTGGTTGAAGAGACGGACATTGAGTGGGCATGATGCCGGAAGACACGTTTGATCGCTTCAGTTTCGATCTGATCGTTGGCTCTGGTACCAGTGCCATGCGCATTTACATAATCCACGTCCTCAGCATTCAGCTCAGCATCTAAAAGGCAGGCTCGCATCGCTGCCACTGGCCCTTCGACGGAAGGCGCAACGATGTCGAACGCATCGGCGGAATGACCAGCGCCGGCGATTTCAGCAAGAATTGGGGCACCGCGCCGTGCGGCATGTTGATAGCTTTCCAATACCGCCATGGCCGCACCCTCGCCTAATACCACGCCTCTTCTGTCGGCCGAGAAGGGGCGGCAGGTATCGGGTGCAAGTATACGCAGTGCTTCCCAAGACTTCAGCACGCCCCACACAAGCGGGGCATCGCTGCCGCCAGCAAGCATGACGTCGGCGCGGCCAGGTCTAATCTGATCCACCGCCGAGGCGATGGCATGGTTGGCCGAGGCACAGGCTGACGTGACGCCGAAAACCGGCCCCCTCAAGCCAAGGCTCATGCTGACGTGAGCGGCGGCAGCACTCGGCATAACCTTGGGTGCAGTAAGGATGGCAGCCCGGCGAGCGCCATCTAAAAGAAGAGCACGATAGTTTGCTTCGATCGCTTCCCAGCCGCAGACGCCGACACCTACTGTCGCACCGATGCGATAGGTATTTCCTTCGTCGATGGAGAGTTCGGCATGTCTTGCGGCTTCGCGTGCGGCAATCACGGCAAGCAAGCTGAAGCGGTCCATTGAATTGGATTGCTTCGAATTTAGGCCATGCTCCGGTAGCGTCTTGATCTCGGCGCCGATCATGCCCTTCAACTCGTGAAGTTCTGAATTGGCAATTGGGCCGATAGCTGAACGCCCTTCGCGCATTGCGTCCCAGATGGAGGCGTGGTTGGTTCCGAGCCCGCATAGGCCGCCTATTCCAGTGATAACGACGCGCCTGTCCATTCAAGCCTCCCTTGCTATCAAAGCGCGGACGGCTTCAATGAGATCGCCAACACTTTTAAGATTTGCCCAAGCTTCGGCGGTGTTAAACTCGATGCCGATGTCATAGGCTTGCTCTAGATCCCAGAGGATATCCGCCAGTGTTATCGAATCGATATCGAGCGAGCTCAGTTCGGTCTCAGTCGTTATTTCGTCGTCGCTCAAGGAGGGATCTTTGTCGGTGCCGTGCGCAGCAGCGTTTTTCTTGATCATGGCGATGACGTTATCTGCGATTTGATCTGGCATATTGTCTCCTATCGATTTTTGTTACGACGCATAGGTGGCACCAGGGCGCCTGCCTCTTCCCTCGAAATGGAAGGAGTGCATTGGCCAAACACGCTCTAACGAGCGGCCCTGATCAGCCTCTCAGCAAGATTTGTCTGGCGAGCGATGATCTCAGATCCTTCATAGGAAAGGTGACCGCTATTTCGGTAAAGGAATTTGCCGTCAATCTCGGTTTTGCATGTTGTGCCGTCGCAGAGAAAGTCGTGGTAGGAAACGACTTCTACGTCGGCCTTGAGCGCCACTTCGTTTAACAGCTCGAGGGTACGGGCGCGTCTGCGACGGTATTCACTGACATCTATTTTGCAGTCGCTGTAGCGCCCAAGCATAATGCTTCCCCTCGCCTTCCTCTCCAGGCAATCGCCAATGTCGAAGTTTCCGACTGGCGGAGGAGCAACCACAACCACGCGCTTGCCTAACGCGCGAACACCTTCGACGAGGGCCTTAATCCCCTCAATGGTTATATATTGCGAGACCTTGGCATCGGTGAAAGTCTCACCGTTCCTCTTAAGCACCATATATTCATTCGATACAGGCGTATCGAAAGGGCTTGAAATAGCCACCGTACTGATCTCCGGCCGATTTTTCAAAACGGCCAAAACACGGTCATTGAAGTCAATGCAATCCTCGCCGAAGGCACGAGAAAAGGGTGACGCTAACTCCTTTGAAACCGCAGCAACGCCGATGGCCGGGAAGCATCCGCTCATTGTGAGCTGAGCTAGTCCGCCTTCGCCGATTGTTTTGGCTAAGCCGGGAACCAGCGCCATGGCAAATGAATCGCCCCAGACCAGCAATTCTGGTCTGTTTGTGGTCTGGCAGCTCTTGGGGACGTCCTGAGGAGGCGGACCGGGTTTGAAATCACACGCTCTCGCGAGACCGTAGTTGATCCGCCGGATGGTGGCAAAATCAAACTTGTTCTCGGTTGTGGCTATGGCAACGGAGGGCGAGAAGGCGAGAAGGACCGATGCGGCCGCCAATCCTGAGACCAGCCGGAGACGAGACATGACGTACCCCCGTCGGAATGGCTCCTCCACGAACGAGTAAAGCGCCCAGCTTCCAACAAATGAGAAAGCAACGGCCGCATAGATCGCAAGCGCCGGAGGCTCCGCCAGCCAAACAGCTCTCATATAGACAAGCACGGGCCAGTGGATCAAATAGAGCGAGTAAGAGATGTCGCCAATCCTCGCCATGCCTCGCACGACAATGTTGTCCCGGGTGCGCGCAAGCAGGAAGGTCAGAGTTGCCAAGCAAATCAAAGCGGCATCCACGACTGGATGAGCGAAACCCATTGGGGCAAGGAGGAGAAGCGCGAGTGCTGGGAAACGTAACTTCACAAGCACGGCAGACACCACTGGCATCGTTGGAAGCAATGCGCCAAGTGAACCAATGGACATTTCCCAAGATCGGGTCGGCAGAAGATAAAACACAGCAGATGGGTTCTGGGCGACCAGATAAAAACATAGCGCAAGGCTAGCGACAAGGAACGCCGCTATTCCGATGAGCCACCATCTCCTCGGCGCCAAAGCCAAGAAGAGAGGCAGCAGCAGGTAGTACTGTTCTTCGACGGAGAGCGACCAAAAATGCAGGAGGGGCATCGTTTCGGCGGCGGGGCCGAAATAGTCCACTTGGTACCAAGGAACGATGTTACTGGAAAATGTGAGGGCCCCTATGACCTGATTGCGGAACTCCTGCAGCCCCACGTCCGAAAGCAAAAACGGCGAGGCGACCGTCGTAAGCGCAATGACGATGTAGGCCGCCGGCAATAGACGCTTCGCACGTCGGTAATAGAACTCCGAAAAGCTGAAGCGCGATTGCTCAAGCTGCGTCCGGACCAGCTTGGTGATCAGAAAGCCGGAAATTACGAAAAATACGTCAACGCCAAGATAGCCAGCTGTAAACGGCCCAATACGTGCATGATAGAGGACGACCAGCAAAACAGCCAAGCCACGCAACGCTTGGATATCGGTTCGAAATTCACGCGGCATTGGAGGGACCTGATGTAATTCTCTACTAATTAGATTCGCGATCGTTTGGCCGCAGGGTGGCTTTTAGGTTTCCCCAAGCAAGCCCGCGCTTGGATCAACTCTGATGTTGACCATGAACGCGCTGCTGCCTAGGTGCACTCGACGTATGCGGCGCATTGGCAACCCAGAAGCGTCATAGCTCCGGTCCATTGCGATCGATCATCGAACCAGAAGGCCAATCGGACATTGATCGTCCAATCGGTAGAACGACGACAAGTGCGTCATCGATGCGTGTGGGCGGCTTATCGAGGCGCGGCTCTTGTAAGGTGGACCGCACGCGAACGTGCGGAAAAACCGTCACAGGACCGTAACGGCCGAACCTCCGGATATGTCTTTGCAACTCCGGCCGAACCGTGCCGAATGCAAACGGAACGGCGAGATCCTGGAGTGTTGGAAGCATGGCTCGGATTGAATGGCTTATTCCGAGTCTTTCAAGATCGGTGCGTATCCCGTACAATCCCAACTCAGCCACCGGCAGGTCTATTCCGTCAACTTTAATGAAGCGGCGTAGCAGTCCCAGATGAGCGGCGATCCCGTCAACGTCATAGCCGATGAGGCGAAGTTCGGGTCTCGCTCCGGCCCAGCTTCGACTTCCCTCGAATGGTTTTGCATTAAAGGCCCCGGTTGGTCCATAGGTCGCTCGAAAGAACTTGGCGAGTTCGACATGATCGGCGAGTTCCAGCTCGTTTTCCCAGCATAGTCTCCACCGCATTTGAGAGCACATGCAAAGATCTCCTCTCCCGAGTGTTTTTTGAAGCAGCTGTGCGATGAAAGGCACCGGGTTGAGGGCGCCTAAAAGGCATTCGTCTGCCGCCGGCTGTAGCCCTCATGCCCATAGGATCGCTCGTGGCGCTGGGTTCCTTACTGTTCGGCTTTGCAACCAAATACTTGTCCATTCGCGAACCGCTTGCGATAGCCATCAATGTATTTGATAGTAATCAAACGATGTTCCTTTTTAATGGATCATAACGCTTAATTCGTAAAATCGATTATTTGGATGTGGCGCATCCATGCGATGAATGGATTGCATCCGATAAGTGCGACTAAAGTCCTTATTGAACTCAATGGGCCAACAACGGAGCGTCCGCTTGCACTGTGAGAAAGACTGCTCACACTTATTCGAATCATCATAGTGCTGGATGGCGATGGCCAGCAGTGCCGGCCATTTCGGGAATGGAGGTGTAAAGCGCTCTGCATAAATGGATAGGACGAAAAATGGAAGAAAGCATTGGGATCGACAACCGGGGTGACTTTGGTATCTGGGCTATTGAAGTTGCCAAGCAGATTGTCGGCGAACAGGGTTTTGATCTCGCCAAAGGCTGCGCGTGATGGAACTGAAGACGCAGTCCGGCAAGCAGGCAATGCTCTCGGGCAGGCTATCACCACTGCGCTCATGGACGTCTACGACGGCCTCCTTGAAGGCGCGCGAGACTAAGCCCTCGCAACATTGACGGTGTAGCAATTCGCTCCGGAATGCCCCGTCCGAGCACAGCTGCCTTCACGAATCATCTTCAGCAACGCTGATTAAGAAATTAAGAACGTCGTCGGCTTGGTTCTCTTGTCCCGGGATGAGCTTCGGTCGGCAGCACAGGACGGGCGAACAATGGGATCGAAAGCGGCATACGGCTCGCGATGCAGGCTGTGATCCACTCTGGTGTTCGCCGGCTGCGGCGTGGTTGATACCATGACACCGATTGCTGATGGGTCGGCCGAGGGAATTGCCCCCCTGCATTCTTGCCAATCATTGCGCTCGATCGACAGGCGCCCTGTCATTCCACGTGGCAAGCAATGACGGGGCGGGTGCGCTGACGCGGGTGGCAGTGGTGCGCCAGCGACAGGGCGCCCGGTCTATACCAGACAATCGGTCCGGGAGGAATCCTGTTCGCGAAAAATGAAGATGGTCATAGAGGAGGCATGCAATGATCCGAAAAGACATCGATATCGCTCAATGACACGGGAGAGCGGGGCAGTTAAGGAGACTGCCTGAGGCGCGCACGGCAAGCCGCCACACGCATCCAATCATCTGTCGCGCGAGAGATCATCTGCGCAAGATTGAATGGCCCACCACAGTTTGTGGTTGCCGGCGAGAGCGGGGCTGCATACCCCTGACGCGCTTTCTCGTGTGAGAAGGGCTTTCCCCGTAACTTGCCTTGTACATCGCCGAGAACCGTCCGAAGTGAAGAAATCCCCATTTCAAGCAAATTTCCCTCGTTGTATGCCCGTTCGCCGGATCAAGTAACTCCACCCGCGCCGCCCGCAAACGAAGCATGGCCAAATACGCGGCCGGCGTGGTCTCCCGGAAGGCACGGAACCCGAGTTGCAATGCGCGTGTCGACACCCCCGCGGCTTTCGCGACCATCGGCATTCTGATCGGCTGGCTGATATTGGCTTCCATATATTCAATCGCGCGCCGGACATGCCTGGGGGCTATCATGTAGGGCTTCCTGTCGAGCAGGTGCGAAAGCTTGTGCGGGACAAAGCGTACTATCAGGTCGGCCAAAGCTTGAGTGACGTGCGCCATTGCGATTGGGGATCGAACTGAGGGATCGCGCAACCCACGAATGACGGTCTCCGCGAGAGAGCCGATCATTTGACCGGCCGACGTCGACGTTTCCAATTCCGGCAGAAGGTCCAATGATCCACTGAATGGCGTCTCGAACGTTTGATCAAGCGTCTGCAGAATCACATTCCAGTCGAGCAAAAGCTCGTCAATGACGTTCGATCGGCCATACATCACAACGCTCTCTGGCTCAAGATTGTTGTATAGGAGCAACTTACCGGGTCGAGCGGTGGCTTCGCGCGAGGCGTAGGTCACTCCCATGCCTCCGCTACGCGGTAGCACAATCGACAAATGCTGCACAGCGTTGATGGTAGGCTGGATTTGAAACTCAAACTCGTGTTGATGAAAACCCTTGATCACGGTGGCATAGTCACAGGTCGAAAAATCCAGACTCCACTGGAAGTCATCGACAGGGCTGACCAGCGCGGCTTTATACTCACCAAAGGCAGTACCGAGTGTTTCGATCATGCCATCAAATGACGATCCACCACGCTTAAATGTCAAATGGGGGCTGCTGCTTTGAAACATCCGATACGCCTGTTCGTGGTTGCAATTGGGATACTACACTCTTGGCGAGCCTATTTGCGGTTAGTCGCCGCGGTAACGAATTCAGCTCATAGTCCCATGAAGCCCTGGAAGTCCATCCGCACCTCGTCGTCGTAATAGGCCCAAATCCGCCCAGTAATCTTGTGGGCGGCACCCACTCAAAGACGTTCAGTTTCATTTCGGTCTCCTAAATGTCACTTTCGCGACACATCGAAGGACTTGCTACGCGGCCCGCCTCCTGCAGAATTATCTCACGCATCCAGGTGCTCGCCGGATCGTTTTCATGCGAGGCTGGCCACTGGATGCCCTCGGTGAACGCCGGAAGAGGTATTGGACTTTCCACAATTCGCAAGGGCATAGATGGTGCGAGATGCTTCACCAGTCGCAGAGGCAGAATTGCGAGCCTGTCGGTGCCCAATAGCGCTGCGGGCACCATCCCGAAGCTCTGAACGGCAACTTCGACACGCCTTTTGACACCTCGTTCCGATAAATAAAAGTCCTCAAGCGACTGCTGTTGACCAACCCCAGACTTAGCTGTGACGTGGCCCATCGCCATATACTCTCTGACCGTAAGTTGACCAGATAGTTTCGTATTCGTCGTACAGCCAACGGACACGAACTTTTCGTCGAACAGCTTCGCTCTGGGATGTGCGCTTGACATAAACAATTCCGGAAGAATTAGAAAATCGGCTTTGCCCCGCCGCAGAAGCTGGTCCGGATTATCTGGGAGCGGAATTAACTCGAAACTGACAGCGGGAGCTTCCCTTGCCAGACGCTTTATGATTTTCCGGAAGAATACTGTCGTCATGAAATCACAAAGCGCGATCGTAAAGTGTCGCTCCGGTTCGTCTAATGCGAAGCTATCTGCAGAAATAATGTTGAGTTGAATGTGCTGTAGTGTCTCTCGGACCGCGGAGGCGAGGCTTTCCGCACGTGGCGTCAGGATAAGTTTCCGGTTCTGCATCGTAAACAGGTCATCGCCGAAATAGTCGCGCAGCCGGCGGACGGCGGCACTCATTGCAGGCTGACTGAGATTGATGCTGCGCGCCGCTGCCGAAACGTTGCGTTCCGTCATCAAAGCGTCAAATGCGACGAGAAGATTAAGATCAAGACCCTTGAAACGCATACCGATTTAGCCCCAGAATTATCGTGAGGGTTGAAAAGAACAGTAGTGTTCCGATGTTTGCGGGCAGATCTGACGTCGTGACCTTTCAAAGCAAGATCAATCATTATCGCAAAGACTATTGAGTGCGTAATACGGATATCTTAGGATTGAATTGACCAGTTTTGATTGTAGGCAACCTCACATTCTGGACATTATGGCCTACTGCCTGCCGTTGCATTTTTCACAGTCTTCAGGGTGTTGAGTTTGGCTTCGTCCAGTTTTTTCTGACGGCACTTTGATGGTGCCGCATGGTTTCAACGTCCAACTTCTTGCGTGTCAGATGCTGGACAGGACGGGACCGAACTGGCACATCGTTAATTTCAGTGGGCGAACTTGCCTGGAACGCGGCTTCGAACGAGCTACTGGAAGACATGTCGACACCGTGCTTCAAAAGGGATTCGGGCACGCCGTGCCTCCTGACTGCGACGTGTCTGCCCGGTCGGGTTCAGCTTGCGTTCCAGCAAAATCGCGCAGCAACACCCGGAAGCGCCGAGAGCCCGATCGCTCATCGTCGCTAAATTGTCAGTTGTTTAAAGAAAAGCTCAATTGGCTTGCTCTTCCCTCCAGGCGGTCACAATTTTGCAAAGCCAAATTGCACTCCGCGAACATGTGGGAAGAAGCCCGCGGCGGCCTCCAGAACTCGCTTGAGGAATTCGACATATCAGAGTGCCGGGCACGAAAAATATTCGGTTGCTTGAGTGGAATCACCAACCGCAAAAGTCCAATCGAAGGGCTGCGAGCGGCGACCCTCCCGGACAGGCAAAACCATGTATCCGATAAGGGGCAAAGCGTCGTGGCAAATCATCCTATCTTTTGCATTTGCCGCGACTTGTCATGAAGAAGCTCGTTGATCGAGAGCAGCCCCTAACTTCAGATTGCTGAGATGCGCCGCGGCAGGAGCTTGGCCGGCTCGGCGATTCCTAACGAGGGATGCGCTGTTTAGCGTGTAAATTGATGCCGTGGATGTGTGCTATTCAAACAATCGATTTTGCGAATTGATGGCGGTGCTGCATCAGGCGGACCATTGATTGCAGAGAACCTGGGGCGTCGACGGCACAAGAGTGACGCTGAAAGCAATCAAAAGCAGTCAGGAGAAGCCCTGCCGAGAACTATCGCGCAATCAAAAACCGGAGATGAAGCATGCGTCTTACACTTGCCGCCGCGGCGGTACTTTCCACTTTATCTTTGCAGCAAGCCGTCGCTGGCACTGTAAACTGCGCTCCGATCACCGAGCAGCAGGTAGCAGAATTGTTCGATCGCTGGAATGCGTCGCTCAGAACACTCGACTCCGAAAAAGTTGCCGCGAATTATGCGGAAAATGCGATCCTGCTGCCGACGCTGTCGAACACACCGCGCCTGACACACGAGCAGCGAGCCGCTTATTTCGAGCACTTTCTCAAAAAGCGGCCGAAAGGATCGATCGATCTGCGCGTGATCAGGATCGGATGTAACATGGCAACGGACAGCGGCATTTATACTTTTTCATTCGCCGATGGCACCAAAATTCCCGCACGTTACACCTACACCTATGAATTCATGGACGGAAAATGGATGATTACAGCCCATCACTCCTCATCGATGCCTGAGACATAGGGATGGCTCGAGCACGCGTGCTGGCGATATGCCAGCACACGCTTGCGGTGAACTCCAGCTCATCACTCCAAGCCAGAACTTTCGCCAGCAACACTTGCCTCACTGTTCTTTCTTCCCAACGAAAATCGCTGGATCGTATGACGGGCCATAACGTGAGCTTGAAACCGCCGAAAGGGTCATGGCATGAAGGTCTATGCCGGCGTCATCTTTGAAAAAGCGGCTTCCGGCGGCCTCGTCGACACGTCGTCTCCGTCGTTCTTGCAAAAGCACTGGTCGAAATTGCCGGCGAGGAAGAGGCTGCCGCGGCCCGTCACCTTTTGAGGCCGTTTCTGTCAACCGGCGCCAGGGGCCGAACAGATTCTCCGCCCTTAGCCGGCGCAGCGATCAATCAGAGTACAAATTCAAAGCGTTCGACCAGAGCCCACTCTCAGCAACGGTGCCCGCCTCCTCGGAGAGGCCGATCGCGGGACGGCTCCTCCTCCTTGACGCAGTGCATTGTGGAGCTACGCATCCATCATGCCAAGCGACAAATGGGATTCAAAACATCGAGATGATTGGGCGGCGCGCTTGTCCTATGTCGGACATTGTCGAAAGGACAACGTTGCATTTGGCTTCAAGGCGTTGGGTCATCGTCACAATCCGAATTTAAGCACAAACGTCTTTCGGCATTCGAACTAAGGACAGCTCATTTCAGCGACGTCGATGATACGCAAGTCCTGGATCGTTCACTCGACTGGAATGACCTTTGCGTTTGCGATTTAAGGGCGGCGGGAACGGGCGACCGGCATTGGAAGACGGGAAGCCATGATGCCTGGCGGCGAAAAAGCACCCCTCGAGCGCAGAATCCCATCTGATCGAAAGGAAGACGACGCGTGAAATCTGGACATGATAAGCCGGACTGGAGACGAAAGTCATTGCGCGCCTCATCATCAACTTTCATCTCGAAAAAACATAGCGAGGCGCATTTACCTTGGTATACCATCTATCCAACGATACAGGAGTTTTCCTCTGCAATCGGCGCCCATACGTATGAGGAATGGCTGCGGAGCCTGCCAACCGATGACGCTGTTTCGCTCTATCTGCACATTCCATTTTGCCGCTCGATGTGCTGGTATTGTGGTTTTCCAACGAGCATCACTCGTCTGGATAATTTGATCATCCACTATCTAGCAATGCTCCGTGAGGAGATCCGCTTGGTCGCCGAGCAAGCGCCGAAGGCACTTGGCGTGAGCGACGTGCACTTCGGGGGCGGATCCCCGACCATCATGCCGCCAGCAGACTTCCTGTCGCTAATGGAACTTTTGCGCGGCCACTTCGCGTTCGAGAAAGCGGCTAACATCGCTATCGAGGTCGACCCGCGCACCTTCACCACCGATATGGCCGAAGCCTTGGAGAAAGCCGGTGTGAACCGCGCAAGCGTTGGTGTGCAGAGCTTTGATCCCATCGTACAAAAGGCGATCAACCGGGTTCAGAGCGAGGCGCAGGTGATGACTGCCGTCCAGAACCTTCGCCTGCATGGAATAGGGCGCATCAATTTCGACCTGATGTTTGGATTGCCCTATCAAACAGTCCAGTCCTGTCGCCAGAGCGCGAAGTTAGCTATTGAGATGCGTCCCGACCGTCTCGCGGTCTTCGGTTATTCGCACGATCTATCCTATAGAAAAAATCAGCTCCTGATTGACCGGGCAGCATTGCCCGATATAGCCGGGCGCGCTGAGCAGGCCTCGGTCATGGCCGAAACGTTAGCCGCTGCCGGCTATCTGCAAATCGGGCTCGACCATTTCGCGCTGCCGGATGATGAGCTTGCATTAGCGGAGAGAACTGGTCGTCTGCGGCGCAATTTGCTTGGTTACTCGGCCGAAACACGCCCAACTGTGATCGGCTTCGGCGCGTCGGCCATCGGTCGTTGCGGCGAAGGCTACGTTCAAAACGTATGCGGCGTCCACGCCCCATCGATTTTTCAGTTGCAGTGATCTGAGGTTGATCTACGGCCCGTCAAATGAGCTCACCGAAGAGTACCTGACGAGCTCATTGTGAGGCCTTGATGCGGGCGGCGTAGGCCCAGGGCATGAGGGCATCGATGTCTTTTGCTAGGTGGCCGTTTGCGAGGCTGACGAAGAGATCGCACAGATAGGCGTAGGGTTCAACGCTGTTCATTTTACAAGTGCCGATCAGGCTGGCAAACCGGGCCCAGTTGCGGCCCCCTTCATCGAAGCCGGGTTCATAATG
>NZ_JAQJCK010000027.1:0-50078 GCF_030182455.1 Rhizobium cerradonense | reverse complement strand
CTTCAGGTCCCGCAAGCTTCGCCGCCCACGTTTCTCTTTCTTCCAATCTTCAATTGTCAAATAGCCGACCAGTCACCCCAGTCAAAACCGTCCCCTCAAGCCCAAGACTTAAAGCCCAGAACCACAAATCAGCATCGCAGCCAATCAAGGAAACACATGAGCGAGAAACTCCGTCGCCAGCAGCGCCGCCGCCCTCGTTCAGTGAGTGGGCTTATAATCCCACCGCTTTCCCTTAGTCAACACCAACACTGTAAAAATTCTGACATTTTTGTAAGTGACTGATTCTATTGTGGGATTTTCGCCATTCGAACGGAAAGGCCTTCGAGCCCTCACTAATCCGCCGGAAAATATTGTCCGACCGGTCAAAATTTTCGCCTTGCGGCATGTGCGGAGCCCTTCGGAGCGGCAGGAATAATTGCATCTCCTCGTCCGGAAGACAGCTTATGGTTAATAAATCCCTGCGGCCGCCGCGCCTCGTTAATCCTTTTTACCTAAGCGAGGTCTCATAAAAACCAATATTTTACATGAGATTTCTGCTATATAAGAAGGTGGGAGGACACCATGGAAACAACAAGACCAGAGAGCATCGTCGAAGTCAGCGTCGACAGCGCCACGGGACGGCGGGCGCTCGGCATCATGAATATGCGCCAGGCATTGGATCTGCCTGACCTGCCGAGCTTCACCTATACGCATCCGGACCCGAAAAAGGCTGCCGCAGGCATCGTCGTTAGCCGGGAGGAACTGAAGCGCTTCCTCACCCGTCATTGAGCGGTAACGCGACAGATGGCACAGGCCGCGCATTTAGGCGCGAACCCTTCGGCGTGCTCTATTTCAGGCGGCAACCCGACTGCTCGCTGCAAGCGGTAAAAGCACGATGGCATTGAGCCCGCCGCCATCACGATCCTCCAAACAGAGCGCGCCATTGTGCGCATCGAGGATCTGCCGGACGATCGTCAACCCCAAACCATTCCCGCCGAGATCGCGATTGCGCGATTCCTCCAGACGAACGAAGGGTTCGAGCACGTCCTTGCGCCGTTCCATCGGAATGCCGGGGCCGCGATCGCCGACGATAATAGCGGCATGATCACCGCGGCGCTCGGTACAAATATCGGCCCTGACGCCATAACGCAGGGCATTGTCGATCAGATTATCCAGCACCCGAGCCAGCGCCGTCTGCGGCATCGTCACCGCCAATTCTCGTCCGAGCGGTGAAAACGAAACGAGATCCGGTCCGTCCTGGCGCTCGGCGACAAGCGCGCAAACAGCCGCATTGAGATCGGCGATATCCTTTCCTCCGGAAACGACGGTGCTGCGGGCAAGGCCCAGAGCCTCCTCCACGAGGCGCTGCATGGCCTCGATATCGGAAATCGCCCGCTCGCGGTGCGGCGTATCCGGCATCATCTCCATGCGCAGACGAAAACGGGTGAGATAGGTTCTGAGATCATGAGAAATCGCCCCGAGTATCAGGGTGCGGTTGTTGATCAGGGCGGCGATGCGCAACTGCATGCCATTGATGGCGCGGATCAGCATACGAAGTTCGCAAGCGCCCCGTTCCGGAATATCGATCGGTTGCAGGCCTTTGCCGATAGAATTGACGCTGCGCGACAGGCGCGTCAGTGGCCGGGTCTCGCGGGCCACGGCGACGACCGCGATCACCGCCACCAACACGCCGAGAAGCCCGGCCATGAAACCCACGGGAACACCGCGCAGACGCACCGTCGGCGTATCGGCCAGGCTGAAGACGGCAACCTTGCCGCCGGCAACGCCGATCGACACTTCGATCGTCCGGTCGGGAGCACCGACCGAAAACCAGCCCTGCGGCCGTTCGGGCAGCGAGCGCAGGCTGAAATAGCGGTCGCCGAGCGCGAAATTGGCAAGTTCGCGGGCCAGTTTGCGGCCAAGCGTCGGGTCGGTTGCATCACTTTGCGCGGGCGCTGCGGCTTCGACCAGACGCAGATCCAGACCGGTGGCATTCAGCGCCCGTACGGCCTGCTCCTGCGCCTCGGGCGGAATGGCATCGAGGAGGCGTACTGCCGACTTGACCTGCATTGCCGGCGATAGCTGATGACTGAGCGGTGAGTCCGGTTTCAAACTGGCGGCAACGAAGGCGGCGAGCTGGATAATGAACAGCGCCACGGCGACGATCATGATGATGCGGGAAACGAGACCAAGTTTCAGCATGGTTCAGACATCCCTCACATCGACGGTCAGAAGATAACCGGCATTGCGCACGGTAGTGATGACCTGTGCGCCATCGGGCAGGTAGTGCGCTAGCTTGGTGCGCAGGCGCGAGACGGTCACGTCAATGGTGCGGTCGAAAGGATCGGCGCCGCGTCCGCGCGTCCAATCCAGCAATTGGTCGCGCGACAGCACCCGGCGCGGCCGCTCCAGGAAGCAGACGAGCAGATCGAATTCCGCGGTCGTCAGGCGCACCGGCCCCTCGCCTTCGATCTCGATCGCCCTGCCGTCGAGATCGACGATGAGGCCCGCAAAACTCTTGCGTCGGCGCGGGCCGCCGCCCTCCTCGGGGCGTTCGGGGCCGGCGCGGCGCAGGATGGCGCGGATGCGCGCCAAAAGCTCGCGCGGATTGAAGGGTTTGCCGAGATAATCGTCCGCACCCATTTCAAGGCCGAGAATCCGGTCGATATCATCGGACTTCGCCGTCAGCATCAGGATCGGCACCTGGCTGCGCGCCCGTATGCGACGGCAAGCAGAAAGGCCATCCTCGCCCGGCAGCATCAGATCGAGAATGATGAGATCGGGAAAACCCCTGGCCAGCGCGCGATCCATGGCGGCGGCACTTTCGACCGCATCGACGGCAAAACCCTCGCGGCTCAGGAACTCCTCCAGAAGCGCCCGAATTTCGCGGTCGTCCTCGACCAGAAGAAGCGATGCAGAAACCATGGATCATCCATGTGAGGCGAAGGGCGGTTTTGACAACAGGGAAACGGCCGGTGATACAAACTGTAACAAATTTCCGCCGTTCTGAAAAATTCCGGCAACAGACGCCATGCAGGTTTCGCCGCGACGGCCCCCCTCCGGAGCGGGCGGCGGCAGCTACCCCGGCACCGCCGCACCCGACCCATCGCCGCTCCGGTCCGCCGGCAGGGCTCGCGTTGACAAGGCGCGAGCCCTGTCTCTCCTGTGTGTTTCCCTTTGACGCGATTTGCGTCGCGACGTTCGTCGTGCGAAGGATTGGCCTCATGCTTTATCGGGCCGGTACGCCTAACCATCGACACAACAAGGACGAGGCAACGGGGTGAGCCAAAGGCGTGCGCCGCAAAGATCGGGCAAGGCGGGGAAGGCCCGGCAGGAGGCGGAGGGTAAGCGCGTGACCCTGCCGCGGGCGTTGTCGAAGCTCGGCTATTGCTCGCGTACCCAGGCCGAAGGGTTGATCGCTGCCGGCCGCGTTACAGTCGATGGCCGCAAGATTACCGATCCGGCTGCCTGGATCGATCTCGACCGGGCGCGGATTGCCGTCGACGGCATCGAAATCTCGGCGGAAAAGAAGCTTTATTTCATGCTGAACAAGCCGCGCGGTCTGGTGACGACACGCGACGATCCCGAGGGCCGGCCGACGGTCTACGACTGTCTGAGGGATATCGACGCCCGGCATCTAGCGCCGGTCGGACGGCTGGACAAGGCAAGCGAAGGGCTGCTTCTCTTCACCAATGATACCGTGCTGGCGCAGGCGCTGCTCGATCCTGTCACGCATGTGAGTAAGATCTATCATGTGCAGGTTAACCGCATCATGGACCAGGAGCTCTTGAGCCGTATGGAACGGGGGATCGTCGACGATGGCGAACTTCTGACGGCCATCTCCGCCCGTCTGCTGCGCAGTGGCGACCGCAATGGCTGGATCGAAGTCGAGCTCAGGGAGGGGCGCAACCGGCAGATTCGGCGGATGCTGGAGGCTCTCGACATAGAATGTCTGCGGCTGGTGCGCGTCTCCTTTGGCGACATCGCGCTCGGCGACCTTGCGAAAGGCGCGGTCCGGGCGCTGACGGAAGCCGAGATTGTCGGACTTCGCCGCCGGGCGGGCATGGAAAAGAACGGACGAAATGGACTGAAGGCCGGACGCGATGCAGCCTCATGATTTCTGGCAGGAGATTGATCCACCGCGAAGCTTTGATGCAATCGGTGAATTCCGCGATTTCTATGTCGCGGAACTGCCCGATGGGCGGCAGTTGCGCCTGCCGATCCGGCTGCTCGCCGATGGCGACCATGCGCTCGCTTCGCTGATCATCAATCAGGCAAGTTTTCCTGTGCAGGACGCGCTGGCCGAAGCGCTTGCCGTGCGCATTGCCGCGCATGATGTCGATGTCGTCGCCGGACTGCCGACCCTCGGGCTGACGCTGGCAAGCGCGGTTGCCCGGGTCCTCGGCCATCAGCGTTATGTGCCGCTCGGCACCTCGCGTAAGTTCTGGTATCGCGAGGATCTGTCGGTTTCGCTTTCCTCCATTACGACGCCGAACCAGGAAAAACGTCTTTATATAGACCCGCGCATGCTGCCGCTCCTGCAGGGAAAACGGGTTGCGCTGATCGACGACGTGATCTCGAGCGGTGCCTCTATCGTTTCCGGCCTGGAGCTTTTGGCCGCATGCGGCATCGAACCTGTCGTGATCGGGGCGGCCATGCTGCAATCCGAGCGCTGGCGGGAGCGGCTCAATGCCACCGGCAAGCCATGGGGCGAGCGGATTGTCGGCGTGTTTTCGACGCCGATTCTTGAAAAAGCAGGAAACGGCGGCTGGAACAAGCCTGCCTGACGGCAGTTCGGTGCCGGGGCTGTACAGGACCGGCAGGCTGGTTCATTCTAGGTCCTGGCGAATCTCCGGGACCCGCCCATGACGTTCGAACAAGCATCCCTGCTGATCCTTCTGGGCCTCATGCTGGCGCTGTTTTGTCTTGGCCGTTTCCGGATCGAGGTCGTTTCGATCGCGGGGCTGCTTGCCGGATATGCGCTGGGCCTCTATCCGGCGGAAGGGGTGTTTTCCGGCCTCGCAAGCCCGGTCGTCATCACCGTGATCGAAATCCTGCTGATCGTGCAGGTACTGGCGCGGGCGCAGCTTTTCGGCGCGCTGGCGGATCGCCTGCTCGCAACAGACCTGCCGTCCTCTGTGATTATCGGAGCGCTTGCCGGACTGACGGCCTTCATCTCGATCTTCATGAACAATATCGGCGCCTATGCCATCGCGCTGCCGGTGGCGCTGCGCATTGCCGATGTCACCGCCATTCCGCGGCGACAGTTGCTGATCCCGATTTCCTTTTCGGCACTCCTCGGCGGATTGGTGTCGCTGATCGGTACGCCGGCCAACCTTCTGGTCAGCGACGCCCTGCTGAAGGCGACCGGACACGGTTTTCACTTCTTCGATTTCGCCTATGTCGGCTTGCCGGTTGCCGTGGTCGGCGTGATTTTGATCGCCGCAACCGTTCCACGGCTGTTTCCCAAATCAGGTGAGGAGGATGCGGCGCCGGGCCAAGCCATAGACCGGCAGATGATTACCGAACGCCGGATACCACATGGCTCTCCCCTGGTCGGGCAGCGGCTGGTGGACTGCCGCCGGGCCTTCGGTCTTCAGCCGCATGCCCTGATCCGCGGCAGCCTCTTCGTCCCCGCAGTCGAAGGCACTGCGATCGAGGCTGGCGACATTCTGCTTGCCGAGGGGCCGGATGTTCTGTTCGACCGACTCTTGGCAAAAGGCGTGCTGATGCTCGAATCCCATCCCGACCCCTATGGATCCGATTTCATTCGCAGCGAAGCGGTAGTCATGCCGCAAAGCACGCTGATCGGCTCGCGCATCCAATCGCTGGAGGTTTTTCGCTCGCGAGGGGTTGCGATAACCGGGCTTTCCATGCGCTCGCCGCGCATCGAAGGGCGCTTCGACGATCTTACGCTGTCGATCGGCGATATCCTCAAGCTGGAAGGGCCGAGACACGCCATCGCCGAAGCACTGGAGGAATGCGAATGCCTGCCGCTGGCCGCAAGCTATGATCATACACCGCCGCTGCGCTCCTTCTGGCCGCTTTTCATTTTCGCCTGCGGCGTGCTTGTCGCCGCCACCGGTCTGCTTCGCCCCGAGATCGCGTTTGCCGGCGTCATCCTGGCGATGGCGCTGCTGAACTTCATCAACCTGCGCGCCGCGATCGCCGATCTCAACTGGCCGATCATCATCATGCTGGCGGCGATGATCCCGCTCGGCGCCGCGGTGGCGACGTCCGGGACGGCGGAGATGCTGGCGGGCGGGCTCGGCACGATCGTGCCGATCGAGCGACCGGTTTTCGGTGTAGCGCTCATCCTGTTCCTGGCGATGGTGATCACCCCTTTCGTCAACAACGCCACGGTCGCCATCGTGCTGACGCCGGTCGCCTTCGAACTGGCGGCCAAGGCGGGGCATTCCGCCAACGCCTATCTGATTGCCGTCGCGGCCGGCGCCTCGCTCGATTTCATCACGCCCTTCGGCCATCACAACAATACGCTAACCATGAGCATCGGCAGCTATCGCTTCACCGACTTCCTGCGTGCCGGCTGGCTGTTGACCATTTTCAGCTATGGCCTGGCGCTCGCGTTGATCGGCTGGTTCTGGATCTGAGGGCGCAGCCGCGCTGAACGGATGACGATGATCCCGTCCGAAAATCGATTCCGATTTTCGGCATTATGCGTTAAGGGTCCAACCATGAAGCGTCCGCCGGGCGGATGCACGAGCCTACTGGTGACTATGTTGCGAATTCTCTCCGAAGCCCATTTTCCGGAACTGCCCAATTATTACCGCGGCAAGGTGCGCGAAAATTATGACCTGCCGGATGGGAGCCGCATCATCATCAGCACCGATCGGCTGAGCGCCTTCGACCGCATCCTCACCTGCATCCCTTATAAAGGACAGGTGCTGACGCAGACAGCCCGCTACTGGTTCGAGGCGACGAAGGACATTTGCCCGAATCACGTCATCGCCTATCCCGACCCGAACGTCGTCGTCGGCAAGCGGCTGAACATCCTGCCGGTGGAGGTTGTCGTGCGCGGCTACCTTGCCGGCACCACCGGCACCTCGATCCTGACGCTCTATAAGAAAGGTCAGCGCGAGATGTACGGCATCACGCTGCCGGACGGCATGCGCGACAACCAGATCCTGCCGGAGCCGATCATCACGCCGACCAGCAAGGAATTCGACGGCGGCCATGACGAACCGCTGACGCCGGCGCAAATCATCGAGCATGGACTCCTGACGAAGGAGCAATGGCAGACATTATCGGATTACGCGCTGGCTTTATTCGCCCGCGGCCAGGAGATTGCCCGCAAACGGGGGCTGATCCTCGTCGACACGAAATATGAGTTCGGCACCGACGAAAACGGCAACATCCTTCTTGCCGACGAAATTCATACGCCGGACAGCAGCCGCTACTGGTTGGCCGACAGTTACCAAGACAGCTTCGAAAGGGGCGCGCGCCCCGCAAGTTTCGACAAGGATTTCGTCCGCGCCTGGGTGACCGAGCGGTGCGATCCTTACAAGGACGAGATACCCGAAATTCCGCTCGACCTGATCGAGCAGACCTCAAAGGTGTATATCCGCGCTTACGAAGCGATCACGGCTACGCCCTTTGTTCCCGACGACCGCGGTGCAACACCGCGGGATAGGGTTCGCGCAAACCTCTCCCCTTATTTCCCATAACAAACCGTCCGAATGGTCATTTCGCCCATCGAGTGTCTGGAGACACCGTCCTTTAGTTGCGCAAAATATGGTATTTTTGCGCACTTACCGCTTAAAGTAGCAAGGCGGAGGGTATTTTTTTGCAACACTTCATAATTTTTTTACCGGAACCCCCCTATTTGTCATGTTCCCACACGTGTTCCGCCGCGAAAAATCGCAAAAGGCACTGTGCTATTGCAAACTTGTTGATAGATTGACGCCGAATGCTTCGGGTCGTTTGTTGGTATTGCGTAGACAGAAGCGCCGACACACATGGGGGTCACGCTGACCCCGTAAGTTAGTGATCATGTAAAATGAATTGTGGGATAATGTGATGGTATCCATTCGTACTGCCGCCCCCGCCCTGCTGCTTCTTCTGGCAGGTTGCGTCAGCGGCCCCGATCATAAGCCACCGGAAATGCCCCTCGCGGCCAAGTTCTCGGAGGGCGGTACGAAGATCAACGGCGACGTCTCGAGTTCACAATGGTGGACCGCCTTCGGCGATAAGAAGCTGAACACCCTGGCTGAGCAGGGACTTGCAGAAAACCTCAATATCCAGCAGGCGCTGGAACGCATCAATCAGGCGCAGGCGCAGGTCGTCTCGGCCGCAGCCGGCGGAATGCCTAGCCTCCTTGTGTCAGGCGGCAATACGACCAGCGGCCAGAAGGGCGGCCTGCGTACGGAAACCGAAACGCGAAACACCACCAGCGGCGATGCCACGGCTTCGTGGCTGCTCGACCTGTGGGGCCAATATCGTCGCGCCAAGGAAAGCGCCAACGCATCGCTGGATGCGGCCTATTCCAACGTCGACGTTGCTCGCCTGACCTATCTGCAGGATCTGGCGAACAGCTACGTCAACGTCCGCTACTATCAGGCCCTCATCTCGATCGCGCAGGACAACCTGAAGTCCCGCCGCTCAACGCTTGAACTCACCAAGTTCCAGCTCGACGCCGGCGCCGCGTCCCGCCTCGACGTCGTCCAGGCCGAAGGTCTCGTCAATTCGCAGCTTTCTCAAATTCCAGGCCTCGAAATCAGCTACCGCCAGGCGGTGCATCATATCGCGACCCTGCTGAACGTACCGTCGCAGACCATTATCGCCCAATTGCACGGTGGCGGCAGCCAGCCGGTATTCCGCGGCCGCGTCGATACGGGCGTCCCGGCCGACCTCATCCGCAACCGGCCCGACATCCGTGTCGCCGAGCGTAACCTTGCCGCTGCGACCGCTCAGATCGGCGTGGCAGAGGCCCAGCTCTTTCCGACGATCACGCTCGGCGGTTCGATTTCGCCGTCCTACATTCACACGAAGTCCATCAGCGGCAGCCTGACGACCTGGTCGTTCGGCCCAAGCCTGTCGCTGCCGATCTTCGACGGTGGCGCGTTGCGCGCCAACGTCAAGAACGCCGAATCCACCAGCCGCGAGCAGTATATCGTCTGGAAGCAGACCGTGCTGTCTGGTGTCGAACAGGTCGAAAACGCCCTGTCGGCTGTCAGCCGCGATGCTCAGACGGTTGCCGCACTGCGGGCGCAGGTGAAGTCCTATCAGGAAGCCCTCGAACTCTCGACGGCAAGCTACAAGGACGGCGCCTCTTCGCTGCTCGACGTTCTCGATGCGCAGCGCAACGTTTCAACGGCGCAGGAAAGCCTCGCCCAGGCGGTTCAGCAAAGCGCTCTCGACTACATCTCTCTGAACGTCAATATCGGCGCCGGCTACATTCCCGCCAAAAAGGTAACCGTAGCCGCAAAGCCGGATGCCAAGGTCGTCAAGGTCGCTGCCAAGAAGACCGTCAACTAAGGATACCGCCCGGCTTCGTCGGGCGCTTCTCATACGAACCGCCGCAGGAAACTGCGGCGGTTTTTCTTTGGTCGAAATAAATGGGGCCAAATTAAAAATGGCGCGCTCCGCTTCCGCAAAGCACGCCATCGAAAAACAAAAAGGCCGGAGCAAACCGGCCTTTCGTCATCCACCCTCACATCAGTGCCAGTACATCCGTGGTCAAAGGGAAGGTAGAACTGCAGCCAGATTGATCGCGAAAGGTTAACGCAAGGTCAACGTCAGTTCCGCAACCGCCAGGGAATGAAAACGGCTCGCTCTAAGCGCGCCAAGCATCCACCGGCTGTCTGACTGCAGCCCATATCGGGTGGCAAGGTGGCGATTTCAAGGCCGTTAAATTTATTCTCAAAGCCTTATTACTGCAGAACGCGCCATTCCGCGCACTAAAGCCTTAGTAACCCTCAAGATAATAAGTGAAGCTGCCTAAAATTTAATGCAAATTTTGAGAGTTAAGCGCGTATCCGTTCAACCTGCATTCATGCAAATTCTCGTAAAACCGCTGAAAAGATTGAAGGAATAGCGCTGGGCCCTAACCAAATCCCGCGACCGCGCTAACTTTTATCTTATCGAAACTGGAAACGGCGTGCCGGGTCCTGTAACCGCACCGCATGTCCCTTGGTGGATATGCTGGGCAAGCGGGCAACAGCAATCAGCGCAGCCGCCGGGCAATCCTATCCTGCCGGCGACGCGCAAAGGAGAGCATTGATGAGACATAAGCTTCTTGCCGCACTTGCGCTGACCGCATTCATTGCGATCCCGGCAATCGCGGAAGCCGCAGAGGGTTTTTCCACCGCCAACGTCAACATGAGGTCCGGCCCGAGCACGCGGTATCCGGCAGTGACCATGATCCCCATCGGCACACCGCTGGAAATCAACGGCTGCCTCAACGAAACGCCATGGTGCGACGTCTCCTTCTTTGGCGGGCGCGGCTGGGTCGCCGGTCAGTACATCCAGGCAACCTACCAATCGCGCCGCATCTATGTCGGACCGCGATATTACCGGCCGCTCGGCATTCCGACCATCACCTTCAATTTCGATGATTATTGGGATCGTTATTATCGTGGCCGCGACTTCTACCGCGACCGTGACCGCTGGCGGCGCGGACCAGGTTGGGTAGACCGCCGCCCGGGTTGGGACCGCGGATCGGATTGGAACGATGAACCGGACCGCAATTGGGATCGTCGCCCGTACCGAAACCGCGACTGGAGCGACCAGCAGGACAATGATGATTGGCGCCGGCGAAGAGACCGCAATCGCGACTGGGACAATAACCAGGACTGGGGTCGCCAGCAGCCCGACGACAATCAGGGTTGGGGCAACCGTCGGCGTGACAGCAACCGCCAGGACGACCAGCAGCGCCGTCCCCAGCCGCAACAACAAGAGGCGCAGCCGCGGCAGGTGCAGCCTCAGCAGGTGCAACCACAACAGAACAATCCACGGCCGAATGCCGGTTCGCCAGGTCCATATAGCCCAGACCATGTCGATCCCTGCCCGGCAGATCAACCTAATTGCCGTATGACGCCAAGAGGCTCCAACCGGTAATCTTGCCTTCATGGCAGCGAAATGATGAGGCCAGCGACTGACATCGCTGGCCTTTTGCATGGGTTCATTAGGGATCGGAAAATCCGGCCGTTCAGCGGGGATGCGACGGCGAAACCGGGACTGACGATGTGGGGGATGAGCGCGTCTTTAAAGCTGCGCGACGGCGACCGGCGTTCGCCGGCTCAGAAGGGTTGAGCAATCAGGCGGCGTCGAAGCGCCGCGCTGCCTCAATGGATTTTCAAATGCGCTTCGCGCATCGCCGAAATAAACATCTCGCGGGCTTCTTCAGCGGATTTCCGTCCGTCGATCGCAGCTCGGCAGACGCTTCTCGCAGCCACATAAAGCGGACCGCGCCGATCTGGCCAGAGGTTAGCCATGCAATTCAAGGCCTCGGAAGGGCCGGTGACCATCTGAGAGCTGCCTTGAGCGAAACCGATCTCGATCGGGTTGCTCCATTTGATATGTCGCATGAATACTCCTCCTCACGCGCTACCACGTGCTTGGAACCGTCCTGAAGACGGCCGCACAACTCCACTATAACCTCAATCAGAGCATTCGAAAATATGGAACATTGCAAACGCTTCTACCATCTGAAGAGGCAAATTCGCCGGCTGGATGAAGCGGCCGACGAATGAGTAGAGTTTCACGTAAGGATAAAGCTTTTAGCGAGCGTAAAGTTCCAGTGTGACTGGAGCACGCGGCATTTTCCGCCAAACGGGACGATATCAGGATTTTTGCGATCTGGAATTAAACCGTCCCACCCGTAGCGCTACGGATCTATCGGCCGATTGATGATCTCTTTGCGGTGAGCCGCCAAATGCACTTACTTTTCCCGTGCAATCCGCTTGGCATCATCGGCCGAAAAGCCGGCGCGACGGGCCAGCCGTTCCAATCCGAAAATCCGATCGAGCTGATCGATCAGCCACAGTTCAAAGCGTTTCCACATGATAAGGCTCCCCCGCAACGGACCAACTGGTCGCCCAGGATGAACGTCGCGTCCGGCCTATCCATCCGCTCTAGCGAAACAGCTCCTAGCGAAATAGTGGGGGCCTCTGCGCGTTCGACAGCAACTCCTGCTTGGTGGCGAAGTCGCCGAACAGCTTCTTCAGCCGAATTTCCTCTTCCTTGCAAATCCGATGGCGCCGCACGAAATCCTCGACACTCCAGACTTCCCGCAGCTTATTTTCGCCGACCTTCTCGAAGTTGATATGTGAACTCATTTGCTCGCCCTCTTATTTTATGAGGAGAGAATGCACGAGAAAAACAAAAGTTCCTTGAACAAACCCGTTGTGGATGGACAAATGCTGCCGCTGCGACCGGTTAAGGATGTTTTTAATTCCTCCTTAAATCGCCGCATTTACAGTTCACCGGGGCTTTGATGCCCAGGCGGCGTAAACGCGGGGAACGAGCGGGCGCGTAGCGGCCCCGGCACCAGACATCGGAATATGGAACCATCGGGGGTAAGACCGGTCCGCAATGGCAGGCAAAAGCAGATCAGGCCAGAGGATAGAGCCCTCGTTTTCAAGCGGCAGCGAACGCGGCGATGATGGTTTCAGCGCGGGCGAGCGGATTGCCGGCGGCGGGCGCTCTTCCCGGCGCAGCGAGGACCCTCCGCCGGACAGGCCGCGCCGCGCCAAGAGCCGGCGCAAGCAGCCGCGGCGCGAGCGCGGCGGTGGTTTCTTCGGCTTCGTGCGCTCTGTGATTTATTGGAGCCTCGTGCTCTGCCTCTGGGCCGGCATCGGTGCCGCCGGTCTCGTGGTCTATTACGGATCGCGCATGCCGAACGCCAGCACCTGGGCCATTCCCGACCGGCCGCCGAACGTCAAGATCGCCGATCTCGGCGGCAGCATCATCGCCAATCGCGGCGCGACCGGCGGCGAAGCTCTGACGCTGAGCGATATGTCGCCCTATATTCCCAAGGCGATCGTCGCCATCGAGGACCGCCGCTTCTATTCACATTTCGGCTTCGATCCGATCGGGCTTGGCCGTGCCGTGGTGACGAACGTGCTGACCGGGCATGCCGTGCAAGGCGGCTCGACGCTGACACAGCAGCTAGCCAAGAACCTCTTCCTGTCGCCGGAACGCACGCTGGAACGCAAGGTGCAAGAAGTGCTGCTCGCCATCTGGCTGGAGCACAAGTACACCAAGGACCAGATCCTTACGATGTATCTGAACCGCGTCTACTTCGGCGCGAACGCGTATGGCGTCGAGGCGGCGTCACAACGCTACTTCAACAAATCAGCCCGCGACGTCAATCTCGGCGAAGCGGCCATGCTTGCTGGCCTCGTCAAGGCGCCGTCGAAGCTGTCGCCCGCGCGCGATCCCGCCGCGGCCGAGGCTCGCGCCCAACTCGTGCTGCAGGCGATGCGCGACCAGGGCTTCATCAGCGAAGCCGATATCAAGACGGCGATGTCGCAGCCGCCGACGCACGCGACGAGCTATTGGAACGGCGCCCAGAACTATGTCGCTGATATGGTCATGGACCAGCTTCCCGGCCTGATCGGCGGCGCCGTCAAAGAAGATCTGACGGTGGACACCACGATCGACACCTCGCTGGAACAGAAGGCCGAACAGTCCCTGAACGATGTGCTTGCGAAGGACGGCAAGAAACTCAACGCTTCGCAGGCCTCCCTCGTCTCCGTAGATGCAACGGGCGCCATCCGTGCACTGGTGGGTGGGCGGGACTATGCGCAGAGCCAGTTCAACCGCGCCGTCACCGCCAAGCGCCAGCCGGGCTCTGCCTTCAAGCCCTTCGTCTATACCGCTGCGCTGGAAATGGGCCTGACGCCGAACTCGATCCGCAACGACGCGCCGGTGAAGATCGGCAATTGGGCGCCGGAGAATTACGAGCAGAAATATAACGGACCCGTGACGCTCGCCACGGCCGTCGCCCATTCGCTGAACACGGTGGCCGCCCAACTTGCGATGGAAGTCGGACCGGAGCAGGTGGTCAAGGTCGCGCATCGGCTCGGCATTGAATCCGACCTGCAGGCCAATGCCTCGATCGCGCTCGGCACATCGGAAGTTTCGCTGCTGGAGCTGACCTCGGCCTATGCCTCCTTCATGAATGGCGGCTACAAGGCGACGCCGCATGTCATCACCAAGGTGACGACCGCCTCCGGCAAGGTGCTCTACCAGGCGAACTTCGACAATCCGCCGCGGGTTTTGAATCCCGATGTCGTCACCAACATGAACACGATGATGACCGGCGTCATTAATTTCGGCACCGGCAAGGCGGCCCGCATCCCCGGCTGGCAGGCGGCCGGCAAGAGCGGCACCACGCAGTCCTTCCGCGATGCGCTGTTCGTCGGTTTCACCAGCCATCTGACGACGGGCGTCTGGTTCGGCAATGACGACGGCAAGTCGATGAAAAAGGTCACAGGCGGTGGGCTGCCGGCCAAGGCCTGGAAGGAATTCATGGTCGCCGCTCATAAGGGCCTGACGCCGACGCCGATCTTCGGCGGCGGCCAGATCATCGACAATGGCGCGCCGGTGGTAGCATCCGCGCCGAATACCGACCAGCAGACGACGATCGGCTCGATCATCTCCGGCGCACTCGGCGGCAATGGCGGGCAGGCTTCGCTGCAGCAGGGCCAGCCGACGCTCCAGCAACGGCCGGCGCAGCAACCGGTTCAACAGCGCCAACAGCCCGTCGATCAGGCAACGCTGAATGACGATCCCGAGGATCTGCCGCCCGTGGGCCTTGCCGACAACAATCCCTACAGCTCGGACGAGTATGATAACGGCGATATCCCGCCTGCCGATATCGGCGATCCCGGCCCGATAACGGCGACAGTACGGCGGCACCGCTCCTCGCTTCTCGATGTCATCCTCGGGCAATAAGAAGCGATTCCTGGCATTGCCGCTTGCATGGCGGGGGCAAGGCTGATCTGATAGATGGTCGCGCCATTTCCCAAGGGTTCACAACCTCGATGTGGCACTGTGGAATTTGCGCGACAAACCATTCGTTTTGCTGGATTCCGGGTGATTTCCTGCCTTGCAGTCAGTAAAACCGCTACTTATATACGCGGCATCACCGCAGTCATGGCTGCGCAATCCTCAAGACCATCCCGTAAGGGGCTGTCAATGGAATGCCTGACAGGGGTTCCGATAGCTTGCTTCAAGGAGAGAATGACATGGCAAAAGTAATTGGTATCGACCTTGGAACCACGAATTCCTGCGTCGCCGTCATGGACGGTAAGGACGCGAAAGTGATCGAGAATGCCGAAGGCGCCCGCACCACCCCCTCGATGGTAGCCTTCACGGACGACAGCGAACGCCTCGTCGGCCAGCCGGCCAAGCGCCAGGCGGTCACCAACCCCACCAACACCCTCTTCGCTGTCAAGCGCCTGATCGGCCGCCGCTACGAAGATCCGACCGTCGAGAAGGACAAGCACCTCGTTCCCTTCACGATCGTCCGCGGCGACAACGGCGACGCTTGGGTCGAGGCACAGGGCAAGGGCTATTCGCCCGCACAAGTTTCCGCAATGATCCTTCAGAAGATGAAGGAAACCGCCGAATCCTACCTCGGCGAAAAGGTCGAAAAGGCCGTTATCACCGTTCCCGCTTACTTCAACGACGCGCAGCGCCAGGCAACCAAGGATGCCGGCAAGATCGCCGGTCTTGAAGTTCTGCGCATCATCAACGAGCCGACCGCTGCCGCGCTCGCCTATGGCCTCGACAAGAAGGACGGCAAGACGATCGCCGTTTACGACCTTGGCGGCGGCACCTTCGATATCTCCATCCTGGAAATCGGCGACGGCGTCTTCGAAGTGAAGTCGACCAACGGCGACACCTTCCTCGGCGGTGAAGACTTCGACATGCGCCTCGTCGAATATCTCGTTGCTGAGTTCAAGAAGGACAACGGCATCGACCTCAAGGGCGACAAGCTGGCTCTGCAGCGCCTCAAGGAAGCTGCCGAAAAGGCCAAGATCGAACTGTCGTCTTCGCAGCAGACCGAAATCAACCTGCCCTTCATCACGGCAGACGCCACCGGCCCGAAGCACCTGACGCTGAAGCTGACCCGCGCCAAGCTGGAAAGCCTGGTCGACGATCTCGTTCAGCGCACCATCGCTCCCTGCAAGGCCGCCCTCAAGGATGCCGGCGTTACCGCGGCTGAAATCGATGAGGTCGTTCTCGTCGGCGGCATGAGCCGCATGCCGAAGGTACAGGAAATCGTCAAGCAACTGTTCGGCAAGGAGCCGCACAAGGGCGTCAACCCGGATGAAGTCGTCGCACTCGGCGCTGCCATCCAGGCTGGCGTTCTGCAGGGCGACGTCAAGGACGTTCTGCTGCTCGACGTGACCCCGCTGTCTCTCGGCATCGAAACGCTGGGCGGCGTCTTCACCCGTCTGATCGAGCGTAACACGACGATCCCGACGAAGAAGTCGCAGACCTTCTCGACCGCCGACGACAACCAGTCGGCCGTGACCATCCGCGTTTCGCAGGGCGAGCGCGAAATGGCTGCCGACAACAAGCTGCTCGGCCAGTTCGACCTCGTCGGCCTGCCGCCGGCTCCGCGTGGTGTACCGCAGATCGAAGTCACCTTCGATATCGACGCCAACGGCATCGTGCAGGTTTCGGCCAAGGACAAGGGCACCGGCAAGGAACAGCAGATCCGCATCCAGGCTTCCGGCGGTCTTTCCGACGCCGACATCGAAAAGATGGTCAAGGATGCCGAGGCCCATGCTGCCGAGGACAAGAAGCGCCGCGAAGGCGTGGAAGCCAAGAACCAGGCTGAAAGCCTGATCCACTCCAGCGAGAAGTCGCTGAAGGATTACGGCGATAAGGTCACCGAAGCCGACCGCAACGCGATCTCCGAGGCGATCGCAGCGCTGAAGGCAGCGACCGAAGCTTCCGAGCCGGACGCCGAAGACATCAAGGCTAAGACCCAGACCCTCATGGAAGTCTCCATGAAGCTCGGCCAGGCCATTTATGAGGCCCAGCAGGCGGAAGGCTCCACCGCTGATGCGTCGGCAGGCGGCAAGGATGATGTCGTCGATGCCGACTACGAGGAAATCAAGGACGAGGACGACCGCAAGCGGTCTGCATAATCGCAAGCCTCAACAGGTTTTGCTGCAACTCAGATCCGGCTGCCTTAGGGCAGCCGGAAATCCATTTCCGGGGTCTATTCCTTAATGGCAAAAGCGGACTTTTACGACACGTTGGGTGTCGCCAGAACGGCGGACGAAAAAGAGCTGAAAAGCGCTTTTCGCAAGCTGGCGATGAAATTTCATCCGGACAAGAACCCGGAGGATAAGGACGCCGAGCGAAAGTTCAAAGAAATCAACGAAGCCTACGAGACGCTCAAGGATCCGCAGAAGCGGGCGGCCTATGATCGTTACGGCCATGCAGCCTTCGAGCATGGCGGCATGGGCAATGGCGGCGGATTTGGCGGCGGCGGCTTCGGCGGCGGTGGCTTCTCCGACATTTTCGAAGATATTTTCGGCGAGATGATGGGTGGCGGACGCTCGCGCGGGCGCTCCTCCGGCGGTCGCGAACGCGGCGCCGATCTTCGCTACAACATGGAAATCTCGCTGGAAGAGGCCTTTACCGGCAAGACGGCGCAGATTCGCGTGCCGACCTCGATCACCTGCGATGTCTGCTCCGGCTCCGGCGCCAAGCCGGGCACGCAGCCGAAGACCTGCGGCACCTGCCAGGGCGCGGGCCGCGTACGGGCTGCACAGGGTTTCTTCTCGGTCGAGCGCACCTGTCCGACCTGCCATGGCCGCGGTCAGATCATTCCCGATCCCTGCACCAAATGCCACGGCCAGGGCCGCGTGACCGAAGAGCGTTCGCTTTCGGTCAACATCCCGGCCGGCATCGAGGATGGCACGCGCATCCGGTTGCAGGGCGAAGGCGAAGCCGGCTTGCGCGGTGGGCCTTCGGGCGATCTCTACATCTTCCTCTCCGTCAAGCCGCATGAGTTCTTCCAGCGCGACGGCGCCGATCTCTATTGCGCCGTGCCGATCTCGATGACGACGGCTGCCCTTGGCGGCACCTTCGACGTCGCGACCCTCGACGGCACGAAATCGCGCGTCACGGTTCCCGAAGGCACGCAGGTCGGCAAGCAATTCCGCCTGAAGGCAAAGGGCATGCCTGTGCTGCGCTCCAGCCAGGTCGGCGATCTCTATATCCAGATCCAGATCGAAACGCCGCAAAAACTCACCAAGCGCCAGCGCGAGCTGCTGCAGGAATTCGAGCAGATCTCCTCGAAGGACAACAATCCCGAATCAACGGGCTTTTTCGCCCGCATGAAGGATTTCTTCGACACGTTCAGCGACTGAGCTACAAAACAGCGGCGAATCACATTGCTTCACGTGAAACCGGCCGGTGATTCGGCCGGTTTTTTTATTTTGAGGGCGAATCACCCGCCCTCGTGGTTCGAGACGGCCTCATGGGCCTCCTCACTATGAGGGCTGATCTATGCGGTTCGGCTCGGGAGCTTCTCCACCCTCATCCTGAGCCTGTCGAAGGACGCGGGTGGCCCCGCCGTCGCTCCGATGCACCTCTCTTCAATGCCCATCGGCAAAATCCTTGCACTTGCGCAGGGTTCGGCATACGCCTCGGCCATCGACACGAATCCGGATGCCCGATGCCGCACAAGGTTTTCATCTCGCGCCTGAAGCTGACCGACTTCCGCAATTATGCGGCGGCGTCGCTTGTGCTTGACGAGCGGCATGTGGTGTTGACCGGCGACAATGGCGCCGGCAAGACCAATCTGATGGAGGCAGTCTCCTTCCTTTCGCCCGGACGCGGGATGCGGCGCGCGGCCTATGCGGATATCATCCGCGTCGATGCATCCGGCGGCTTTTCGATCTTTGCCGAGCTTGAGGGCATGAATGGCGAAGTCGAAATCGGGACCGGCGTCGACGCGACCGACGAGGCGACGGCGCGCAAGCTCAGGATCAATGGCGCACCGGCCAAGACCGTGGACGAGCTGACCGACCATCTACGCGTGCTCTGGCTGACACCGGCGATGGACGGGCTATTCACCGGCGGCTCCTCCGAGCGCCGCCGTTTTCTCGACCGGCTCGTGTTGTCGCTCGATCCCGCCCATGGCCGCCGCGCCAGCGATTTCGAGCGCGCCATGCGCAGCCGCAACAAACTGCTCGCCGAAGGCCGATTCGATCCGTCCTGGCTTAGCGGCATCGAGGAGCAGATGGCGAGTCTCGGCATCGCCATGGCGCTCGCCCGGCAGGAGATGCTCGGCCTCCTCTCGCGGCTGATCGCGGAAACACGCGAGGCGACGCCCTTTCCATCCGCCGCACTCGAGCTCTCCGGTTTCCTCGACGGGCAATTCGATCGCCCGGCGGTCGATCTCGAGGACAGCTATGCCGAGATGCTGCGCGAAGGACGATACCGCGACGCGGCCGCCGGACGCACGCTTGATGGCCCGCATCGGGCCGATCTGCTGGTGCGTCATCGCGAGAAGCATATGGAGGCGGAGCGCTGCTCGACGGGGGAACAGAAGGCGCTGCTCGTCGGCCTCATCCTCGCCCATGCCCGCCTCGTCGGCAACTTGACCGGCCATGCGCCGATCCTGCTGCTCGATGAAATCGCCGCGCATCTTGATGAAGGCCGGCGCGCAGCGCTCTTCGACCTGATCGACGGGCTCGGCGGCCAGGCCTTCATGACCGGCACGGACAAGGCAATGTTTTCAGCGCTCGGCGAACGGGCGCAATTCTTTACCGTCGCGCATGGCGGCATTTCGAAATCATAGGCGGAGAATTTTCCGCGGAGCGTGATAGTATCATGGCCATGGACCCTTTGACCCCAGACGAAATCGCCCGTTACAAGCGCCACATCCTGCTGCCCGAAGTCGGCGGCGCCGGGCAGCAAAAATTAAAAGCGGCGCGGGTTTTGGTGATCGGCGCCGGCGGGCTCGGTGCGCCCGTGCTGCAATATCTCGCCGCCGCAGGCATCGGTACGCTTGGGATTGCCGATGACGACCGCGTCTCGCTTTCCAACCTGCAGCGGCAGGTGATCCACGATACCGGCACGATCGGCGAGCTGAAGACGCAGAGTGCGGCCGACGCCATTGCACGGCTGAACCCACATGTGCGCACCATTCGCTTCGAGGATCGTTTTTCCATCGAGACCGCCGAGCGGCTTCTCGCCGGTTTCGATCTCATTGTCGACGGTTCCGATAATTTCGATACGCGCTATGCCGCGGCCGACGCGGCCGAGCTGGCGCGCCTGCCGCTGGTGACCGGCGCGGTCGGCCGCTTCGACGGCTCACTGACGACGCTGAAACCTTATGAGGCCAGCGCCGACGGCACGCTGAACCCTGGTTATCGCGACCTCTTCCCCACGCAACCGCCCGAAGGCCTCATTCCCGCCTGCTCCGAGGCCGGGATCATCGGCGCGCTGACAGGCGTCATCGGCACGCTGATGGCGATGGAGGCGATCAAAGTCATTACCGGCATCGGTGAACCGCTGATCGGCCGGCTGCTGCTCTATGACGGGCTCGCCGCCCGCTTCGAAACCATCCGCTATCGCCGCAAGCGCGCCAAGGCCGCGGCCGAATGACCGGTATCACCCTTCAGCGTCTCGACGACAATTTCGGCCGCTGGAATGAGCTGCTTGAGCTCATTCTCGCCTCCTTCGCCTATATGGACGGACGGATCGATCCGCCCTCCTCGGCGCTGTCGCTGACCGCGCAATCGCTCAGGGAAAAAGCGAGAGCCGAAATCGGCTATATCGCATTTGATGGCGATCGATTAGCCGGCTGCATATTCTGCCGTCCGGAGCCGGACAGCCTCTATATCGGCAAGCTCGCTGTTTTGCCGAGCGCACAGGGCAAGGGGATCGGCAGGCGCTTGCTGAGTCTTGCGGAAACGACGGCGCAGGAGCGTGGCCTTCGTGTGCTGCGGCTGGAAACGCGGATCGAGCTAACCGGCAATCACGCCACCTTTGCCAATTGGGGATTCGCCAAAACCGCAGAGAATCGCCACGCCGGCTTCGACCGCACGACGTCGATCGAGATGCGCAAAGCCCTGATTTAATTCAGCGAAATGGCAGCACGCGATTCGGCGGGCGATGGCCGTCGATGAAGGTGCGGATATTGATGATGACCTTGTCGCCCATGTCGATGCGGCTTTCGAGCGTGGCTGAGCTCATATGCGGCAGCAACACCACCTTGCCCTCGTTGGCGAGCTTCACCAGCTTTGGATTGACGGCCGGTTCGTTCTCGAAGACGTCGAGGCCGGCGCCGGCGATCTTGCCTTCGCGCAAAATCTTGATCAGCGCCGTCTCGTCAATGACGTCACCGCGCGCTGTATTGACGATGTAGCTCGTCGGCTGCAGCAGAGCGAGCCGACGCGCCGAAATCAGATGGAAGGTCGCCGGCGTCGACGGGCAGTTGACGGAGACGATGTCGACGCGGGCAAGCATCTGATCGAGGCTGTCCCAATAGGTCGCCTCCAGCTCGTCTTCGGTCGCCAGGCTGACGCGCTTGCGGTTGTGATAATGGATGGAGAGGCCGAATGCCTTGGCGCGGCGGGCGACGGCGGTGCCGATGCGGCCCATGCCGACGATGCCGATACGCTTGCCGTGAATGCGGCGCCCAAGCATCCAGGTGGGCGACCAGCCGGCCCATTCGCCGGGCTTGTCCGTCAGCACGCGCGCACCTTCGGCGAGGCGCCGCGGCACGGCAAGAATCAACGCCATGGTCATGTCGGCCGTGTCCTCGGTCAGGACATTCGGCGTGTTGGTGACGGTGATGCCACGACGGGCCGCCGCTTCGACGTCGATATGGTCGGTGCCGTTGGAAAAGCTGGCGATCAGCTTCATCTGCGGCCCGGCTTCCTCGATCAATGCGGCATCGATGCGGTCGGTGACTGTCGGCACCAGCACATCGGCGGAGCGGATGGCTTCCACAAGCTCGGCCTGCGTGCGCGGCGTATCGTCAATGTTGAGCTCGGCATCGAAGAGTTCGCGCATCCGCGTCTCCACTGCATCCGGCAGTTTACGCGTGATATAGACCTTCGGTTTTTTCTTCGTCGTCATGGCGACCGGCGATGCCTTGTTCAGATGTTATTAACCAAGAAGCAGGATAATTTTCCCGTTCCGAGCATTTCTACCAGACCCGCAGGCGAAGACAAATAAAACTCGTGGGCGCGGCGCAGGGATTTGCCGATAAACCGGAACGATAGGCCGCCTTGGTCATGATGAGCGAACGGAAATCCCTATGCGTGGCAAAGTCCTGAAGTCCTGCGCTGTTTTCGCGATCGGCCTGATGATGGCCGGCGCCACCGCCGATCTTGCCGCGGCCCAGGCCGCCAAGGGACCGAGCGGATTGCCGCTGCCGCGATTCGTCACGCTGAAATCGAAGCGCGTCAACCTGCGCATCGGCCCGAGCGCCGACTACGCCGTGTCATGGCTTTATCTTAAGCAGGGATTGCCGGTCGAAATCATCCAGGAATACGACAATTGGCGCCGCGTGCGTGATGCCGACGGCACCGAGGGCTGGGTCAACCAGTCGCTGCTATCCGGCCAGCGCTCGGCAATCGCCGCGCCGTGGATGAAGGGCAAGGGCAAGGCGGTCTTCGTCAATATGCGCCGCGACGCGCAGCCGTCGAGCACCGTCATCGCCAAGCTCCAGCCGGGCGTGATGATGAACATCCGCGAATGCACTGGCGACTGGTGCCTGGCGACCGCCGACGGCACCGAAGGCTGGGTGGCGCAATCCGAAATCTGGGGCGCCTACCCCGGCGAAGCCTTCAAGTAAAAGAAAGCCCCTCAAAGCTCCATGGTAGCCGCGACCGCGTGATTCTTCGACGCGGCGATGCATCTGGCATCAAGAGCGGGAACGGTGATTGTGGAATATTTGTTCGGGAATCTCGGCATAGCGATCGTCCTGTTTGCATCGACGAACGTGGACGATATTTTTGTTCTGCTCGGATTTTTTGCGGACCGCAAATTCCACCCGCGCCAAATCGTCATCGGCCAATATCTGGGCATTAGCGTTCTTTGCGGCGTAAGCGTGCTCGCCTCCCTGATCTCTCTCGTTATTCCCGCCGCCTATATCGGCCTCCTCGGCTTGGTGCCGATCATTCTTGGCCTGAAGAAGCTATGGACGTTGTGGCAGGGCTTTGAGGCAGAGAGTGATCCGGAAGATCACGAAAAGGCGTCGATCGGGCATGGCAATATCATAGCCGTCGCGGCGGTCACCATCGCGAATGGTGGCGACAATATCGGCATCTACACGCCGCTATTTGCCACGCGCACGAGCGATGAGATCACCATCATCGCCATTGTGTTTGTCGTCATGACGGCTTTGTGGCTCGGCGCCGCGCACTTCCTGGTCAATCACCCGACGATCGGTGCGCCGATCCGTCGCTATGGGTATCGGGTGGTGCCCTTCGTTCTCGTGGCGCTTGGAATTCTCATTCTCCACGAGGCCGGAACCTTTCGGTTGCTATGGTGATAGATTTCGTTTGCTGGCCGTGACACCTCAAGCAAAAGCCGCTGCAGCGGTCTGCTGCGAGCGGCTTTCAATTTCAGCATGAGCCAGTGGGCGAGCTTAAAGAAGCCCGAATTCCTTGCCGGCTTCCGAGAGCGACCGCATCGGCCGAGGGCCGATCTGCTCGATGACGATAGCTGCGGCGAGGTTGCCGAGCTTGCCGCAGTCTTCGAGGCTGCGACCCTGCGTGTAGCCGAAGAGGAAGCCGGCTGCGAAGAGATCGCCGGCGCCGGTCGTATCGACGCGCTCCTCGATCGGATGGGCGTCGACGACATAGCGCTCGTTGCCGCGCACGATGACGGCACCGTCCTTGCCGGTGGTGACGGCGGCGATCTTGCAGTCAGCCGCAATCAGCTTCAACGCCTTCTCGAAATCATCGGTCTCGTAGAGCGACAATGCCTCGTCGCGGTTGGCAAAGACGATATCGACGGTGCCCGAGCGCATGAGATCAAGGAATTCGTGGCGATAACGGCCGACGCAGAAGCTGTCGGACAAAGTCATCGACATTTCGCGGCCATGGACATGGGCGATGCGGGCGCATTCGCGAATCGCCTCCTTGGCGCGCGGCGGGTCCCAGAGATAGCCTTCGAAATAGGTGACCTTGGCGTTGGCGACGACATCTTCCTCGACATCTTCCGGGCCAAGCTCGACGCAGGCGCCGAGATAGGTGTTCATCGAACGCTCGCCGTCCTCGGTGACGAAGATCATGGAGCGGGCAGTCGGCGGGAACGTGCCCTTCGGCTTGGTCTCGTAATGCACGCCCTGGGCGCGGATGTCGTGCGCGAAGATTTCTCCCAACTGATCTTCCGCGACCTTGCCGAAATAGGCCGCCCTGCCGCCGAAATTCGCAACGCCCGCCGCCGTATTGCCGGCGCTGCCGCCGGAGGCTTCGAGCGCCGGACCCATGCGCGAATACAATAGCTCGGCACGGTCGGCATCGATGAGATTCATCGCGGCCTTGGTGATCTTGTTGTCGATCAGGAACTGATCGTTGCAGCGGGAGATAATGTCGACGATAGCATTGCCAACGGTCAGTACATCGAAACGAGTCATCAAAAAGGGGGTCCCGGTATTGGTGATAGCCGGTATCCGGTATTAGCGGTTTTTCCGAAGTTTGGAAGGAAAATCGGTGTCCGATGAGGTAACTAAATCTCAACCAGTCATTTGCCTGTCACTTTCCATCTGTAAACACTTATCAAGTGAACGGGCATGGGATGCGGACAAGGCATTCGGGCCAGTTCTGGGAAGGTATGATACCTTCCGCCTCACCGGTACGCGCGCCGACCACGGATGAACTGGCGGCCTGTGCACCGGGAGGACTCCGGCGGGGCCGGATGCGGGAAAGCGGGCGTGGCCCGCTTTTTTTATTTCCGACCGCTTTTCGGCTTCTCACGTTGCTGCAAGCTGCTACAACTCTGGGATCAAGTCCCAAGATCCCGCCACAGCTCGCTCGCCGGCATGTCCGAAATCTTTTCCGATGTTCTGCCGATTTTCCTGCTGATCCTCGTCGGCTGGTTGATCGTGCGTGCCGGAATATTGACGGCCAGCGTCGGCGAAGCGATGAGCGAGTTCGTCTTCAAGATTGCCGTGCCGCTGCTGCTTTTCCAGACCATTGCTGGCGCGCATTTCCACGGGGCTTCGCCATTCCGATTGTGGATCGCCTATTTTGCCGGCGTCGCGGTCGCCTGGACAGCCGGCCATCTGGCGGCGACGCGCCTATTCGGGCGGGATGCGCGGATCGGGGTGCTCGCCGGTGTGTCGTCGGCTTTCGCCAACAATACCTTCATCGGCCTGCCGCTTGTGAGCCGTGTGGTCGGTCCCGATGGCATCGTGGCGCTATCGATCCTGATCGCTGTGCATCTGCCTGTCATGATGATCGCCGGTACGATGCTGATGGAGCAGGCTGAGCGCAAGGCGAATGGCGGCAGCGGGCGGAGCACAGGCGAGCTACTGCATCAGGTAGGCAGAAACCTTGTCCGCAATCCGCTGGTCATCGGACTTGTCGCCGGCCTCGTCGTGCACCTCATCGGTATTCCCCTGCCGGCAACGCTCGGCAGCGTCGTCGACAGCATCGCCAACACGGCAGGCCCGGCGGCGCTGATTTCGCTTGGCATGGCGCTGCGGCAATATGGTCTTTCCGGCAATCTCGGAATCGCCAGCGTTACCTCGGCGTTCAAGCTTCTGTTGCTGCCGGCCTGCGTGCTTTCGGCCGGCTATCTTCTTGGCCTTAGCTCGCAATGGCGTGAGGCGATCGTCCTCACCGCCGCAGTTCCCACAGGTGTGAACGCCTGGCTGATTGCCAATCGCTTTGGCGTCGGTCACAGTCTCGCGGCCTCGACGATTACGCTGACAACGGCGCTCGGCGTACTTTCAGTGTCACTTTGGGCCTATATGCTCGGCTAGCGACGCGAGCGGCCCGTGTGGATTCCTGTCATCGCGCGGCGCTCCAAGGTGATCTTAGAAAGGTGCAGGCGGCTTTGCGTGAGCTCACCGCCGGTTGAACACTGCGACAATATATCTCCGCCTTCGGAGAAGCAGGCAGGAAAATGGTCATATATTCGCGCACCGCCGCCTTTAACTAAGGGTGGAGCGCAACAAAGGATGGAACCATGAATATTGCAGCTCCACTCACCACCACCAATCCCGCTTCGGCCTATGCGCAGAAGGTCTTCGTCCTGCAGGGCGGCGGTGCGCTCGGCTCCTATCAGGCGGGCGCCTTCGAAGCATTGAGGGAAGCCAATATCGAGCCGGACTGGATCGCCGGGATCTCGATCGGTGCCATCAACGCCTCGATCATGGCGGGCAACGTGCCGGGCCAGCGGCTGGAAAAACTGCGCTCCTTTTGGAACAAGGTCAGCGTGCAATTGCCGGTCGACGTGCTGATGGAGCGCCAACGCGAGACCAGTCGGTTCTACCGCACGGTCAGCAGTTGGTGGGTATCGACCTTCGGCGTGCCCGGTTTCTTTTCGCCCTGGCAGATCCCATCCTGGTTCCAGCCGCGGGGCTCAGCGGGTGCGACCAGTATCTACGACACCGCGCAATTGCGTCAGACCCTGCTCGACCATGTCGATTTCGACCGCATCAATCATGGCCCGGTGCGACTGAGCCTCGGCGCCGTCAATGTCAGAACCGGCAATTTCGCCTTTTTCGACAATAAGGACATCAAAATCAAACCCGAGCACGTCATGGCGAGCGGCGCACTGCCACCCGGCTTTCCGGCGATCAAGATCGGCAATGAATATTACTGGGACGGCGGCCTGGTCTCGAACACGCCGCTGAGTTACGTGCTGAGGAACGCCGCCGAAGTCGACACGGTCGTCTTCCAGGTCGATCTCTTCAGTGCTACCGGCCTGTTGCCGCAGGACCTCGAAGAAGTGGAGGAGCGGCGCAAGGATATCAGCTATTCCAGCCGCACCCGGCTCAACACCGACCTCTTTCTCGAGCGCCACCGTCTGCGCCGTACCATATCGGAGCTTTATGCGCGCCTGCCGGAAGAGGCCAAGGCCGACCCGGAGATCCAGAAGCTGAAGCAACATTGCTGCGATCACAGCGTCACGATCATCCACCTGATCTACCGCAACAAGCAGTTCCGCGCCCATTCGAAGGACTACGAATTTTCGGCGCTGTCGATGCACGAGCATTGGCAAGCCGGCCTGCACGACGCCCGCAAGGCCCTGATCTCGGAAGATTGGCGCGTGCCGCCCGGCGCCGAGGACGGGCTCAAGGTCTACGACCTGGATCAAAAGATGCGGACGCGCAAGCACGCCGTCTGAGCGACTGACCGGCATGCAAAAGCCCGGCCGAGACGACCGGGCTTTTGGCAATCGTTCGCTTGAGGCAGCTTAGTTCGTCGCCGCGGGAGCGTTCGCGTCAGGCAGCGGCTGAGGCGTGTCGGCCAGCGTGCGCAGATAGGCGATGACATTGGCACGATCTTCTTCCTTCGGCAGGCCGGCAAAGCCCATCGCCGTCCCGGCGATGAATTTCTTCGGCGCTTCGAGGAAGTGGTAGAGATGATCGTAGGTCCACTTTTCGCTGCTGCCCTTGGAAAAATCCTTCATGGCGGAGGAATAGGCAAAACCTTCGTGCGAGGCGATCGGACGATCGACCACACCCCAGAGATCCGGACCGACCTTGTTCGGCCCGCCCTTGGTGCCGTCATGACAGGCCTGACACTTCTTGAAGATCGATTCGCCGGCCTTCGCGTCGGCCTTTTGCAGCAATTGCGCGATCGGCGTTTCCTGCTTGGCGGCGGCTCCCTTGCCGCCGGCGCCGGCAGACGTTTCTTCAGCGGCGATAATTGCGAAGCCCGGCTTTTCCGGCGTTTCTGAATGGAAAATAAATCCCGACGCGAGCGACACGGACTTCAGCACAAAAAGTGTGGCCAGAAGTGCCCCGACACCCATGTTCACGTAGGATGAATTCATCTGCTATGCTCCCCTCGCCTCCGGCAGCGGCTGCCGGCCCATCTTGAATTCGCGCGAAACCTATGTCTTTTGGCAGTTTCTTGCAACTCTCTAAACGGTCTCCACCGTGAGACTTTTTGACACTTTTCCGGCAGGAATAGAAGGCCCAACAATGACAGATCCCAACTTAGACAAGACGCTGGTGCTCATTCCGGCCCGGATGGCCTCCACCCGCCTGCCGGGCAAGCCGCTCGCCGATATTTGCGGCCTGCCCATGATCGTACAGGTTGCCAAACGGGCGCGCGAGGCGGCGATCGGTCGCATCGTCGTCGCCGTCGACCACGAGGACACCTTTGCCGCCGTTGCGAATGCCGGCTTCGAAGTCGTCATGACGCGCAAGGATCACCAATCCGGCTCGGACCGGATCTATGAGGCCCTGCAGGCCGTGGATCCCGAGGGTCATGCCGAGATCATCGTCAACGTCCAGGGCGATCTGCCGACCGTCGATCCCGAAACCATCCGCGCGTCGCTGCGCCCGCTGGAAGACCCAGCCGTCGATATTGCCACGCTGACCGTCGAGATCAAAGACGAGGAAGAAAAGAAGCTGCCGAGCGTCGTCAAGGTTGTCGGCTCGCCCGTTTCGGACAGCCGTCTGCGCGCACTTTACTTCACTCGCGCCACCGCTCCCTACGGCAACGGGCCGCTTTATCATCACATTGGCCTCTACACCTATCGCCGCGCCGCGCTGGAAAAATTCGTCAGCCTCGGCCCTTCGACGCTGGAAAAACGCGAATCACTGGAGCAATTGCGGGCGCTGGAAGCCGGCATGCGCATCGATGTCGAGATCGTTGACACAATACCGCTCGGTGTCGATACTCCCGCCGACCTCGAAAAGGCCCGCCGTATCCTTTCCGGCGCCTCTCTCTGACGGAATTTCCCCAAAGGCAGTCCAATGATCACCAAGACCAACAAGATCTCTTTCCAGGGCGACTACGGCGCCAATTCCGACATGGCCTCCCGTGACATGTTCCCGACGATGGAGCCGCTGCCTTGCCAGACCTTCGAGGACGCCTTCACCGCCGTCGACAATGGCGAAGCCGATCTCGGCATGATCCCGATCGAAAACACGATCGCCGGCCGGGTCGCCGATATCCATCATCTGCTGCCGGAATCGCGGCTGCATATCGTCGGCGAATATTTCATGCCGATCCATTTCCAGCTCATGGTGCTGCCAGGTGTGAAGAAGGAAGAAATTCGCACGGTGCACAGCCACATCCATGCGCTTGGCCAGTGCCGCAAGATAGTGCGCGCCAATGGCTGGAAGCCGATCATCGCCGGCGATACGGCGGGGGCGGCCAAGCTCGTGCAGGAAACCGGCGACCGCACCATGGCCGCCCTTGCGCCGCGGCTGGCGGCCGACCTCTATGGGCTGGAAATCGTTGCGGAAAATGTCGAGGATACCGAGAGCAACGTCACGCGCTTCGTCATCCTGTCGCGTGACGAAAACTGGGCGCAGCGCAGCTCGACCGAGGAAAAGATCGTCACCACCTTCGTCTTCAACGTGCGCAACATTCCGGCCGCGCTCTACAAGGCCTTGGGCGGCTTTGCCACCAACGGCATCAACATGACCAAGCTCGAAAGCTATCAGCTCGGCGGCCGTTTTGTAGCGACGCAGTTCTATGCCGATATCGAGGGCCATCCGTCCGATGCCCATGTGCGCCGCGCGCTGGAGGAATTGCGGTTCTTCTCCGAGAAGGTCCGTATTCTGGGCGTTTACAAGGGGCATCCGATGCGGGGCGATCTCTAAGTCTGATCCTTTAAGTTTAATGGCGTCGGAGGCCGCCTCGTCCTTCGAGGCTTCGCTCTTCGAGCTCCGCACCTCAGGATGAGGCGGGGGAGAATTTCGCTATTGACCCAAAGGGTTAGCCCTCATGGTGAGGTGCGAAGGCCGCCGGGCTGCAGCCTCGAACCGCGAGGGCGGGTTGCGGTACCCTTATGGTTGCCACCGAGCGGCTATTCCGCAGCCTTGGTGACGACCTCGATACGGTGCCCATCCGGATCGATGACAAAGGCTGCAAAATAATTCGGCCCGTAATGAGGCCGAAGATCAGGCGGCCCGTTGTCCTTACCGCCATGGGCGAGCGCTGCTTTGTGAAAGGAGACGATGGCATCACGGCTTGGCGCGACAAAGGCGAGATGGAAGCCCGGACCTGGCGCGTGGGCTTCCTTGCCACGCAATTTGATGGCGAATTTATCGCCCCCACCCGGCGGGCCGTATCCGATCGCCTGGTTGGGATCGCCGGGGTTCAAGTCTTCCCAAACCCTGACATAGCCGAGCGGTGCGAAGGCGGCGTCGTAAAAGGTGGCGGCTCTCTCGATATCTGAGACGCCGAATGAAATATGATGCAGCAATTGTTCCTCGCATTGCTCTGAATTTATCGATCAGTCTCTTCTGCGAATGCACCTCACCATGACGTGGACCATGTTCCGTGGCGGAGCATACAGGATCAGCCCTCATGGTGAGGTGCGAAAGCCCAAAGGGCTGCAGCCTCGAACCACGAGGGCGGGTGACCTGGTCACAATTCACTTATCCGGCTCACAAACCCTGAGACGATGACCGTCGGGATCGAGCACGACGAAGGTCGGGCCGAAATCCATGGTCGTCAGTTCCTGCGCAATCGGCAGGCCGCGGGCTTTCCAGTCCTGGTAATGTTCCGCGACCGCGCCTTCGCCTTCGACCATGAAGGCGAGTTCACCGCGATTGCCGATGGCCGAGGGCTGCGGCTCGACGTTGCTGCGGCGCCAGAGGCCGAGGGTGAAACCATTGTCGAGCGGGAAGGCAGCGAAATTCGGCGCGGCAACGGCGGGCTCGCGGCCGAGCAGGTCGCGATAGAAAGGCACGCTTTCGGCCGGGTCCTTAACGTAGAAGATGATGAGATTCGGGCTTGTCATTTGGATATTCCTCTCAATTTAGGGGGATATAAGGGCATGAAGATGCGGTCCGGCAGGCGAGGCCTGCCGGTGTCAGAAGATTTGGATGTTTATGGAGATGCGTTTCTAAAGCGCATCGAGATCTGTCAGAATAGCCTTCTCTGGCCTTAAACTCTTGATTTTACGAATGTCTTTATCGCCGAAATCGCTTCGGCCTTAGTGCATCCGTTCTTCCTCACGGTATGGCGCGTGGCCGTCCAGAAAGCCCAGATCGCGCTTGACCAAATCAGACGCTCCCTCGAGATCGAGGTGATTTCGGCTGCCGACAAAATAGCCCAGTGCAACCCGCAAGAAGCGGGCGGGCCATGTCGGCACAGAGAGATCTTTGCCTTTGCGCGCCTCGATGACGCCGCGATGCGTTTGTTTCGTGACGATGAAAGCGTGGCTTGCCATGATCGGTCCTCCTTCCTGCTTGGGATGGTGCCCATCATAGTCGTACCTACTGACAGTTTCTGGCAGTAGCGTTGCTCTTGAGGATCAATCGTGAAGCATGCCCTCCCGGGCATTCCATTCCCTCGCCAGCGTAACACGGCGTCGCGGGTAGCGTGCGTCCAGCACCGCAAAATCGACGATGCGGTCGGCGCGGAAATGACGAAAATCCTGGCGCAGCTCGCACCAGGCCATGATGATGCGCGCATTATCGAAATAGCCGAGCGCGAAGGGCCAGATGCGCCGGGTCGAGATAGCGCCGTTGACGTCGCCATAGGTCAATTGCACCATGCGTTCGCCGCGGATCGCCTTGCGCATCAGGGAAAGATCAGCCTTATCCTCCGTTATGCGGCGCGTTGCGACGACCACCGCCGCCTGATCGACCGCCTCGCGCATTTCGGCGGGCAGCACCGCAGCGATCTTGGCAAGAGCATCGGCGCCGGCGGCGGCCAATCGCGAATCGGTTGCGCGTGCGACCCATCTCGATCCCAGCACCAGCGCCTCGATCTCATCCTGCGAAAACATCATCGGCGGCAGCATGAAGCCGGGCTTCAGAACATAGCCGATGCCAGGCTCGCCTTCGATCATGGCACCCTGCGTCTGCAGGCTGGCGATATCGCGATAGAGCGTGCGCAGGCTGACGCCAGTCTCGTCGGCAAGGGTCGCGCCGCTGACCGGACGTCGGTAGCGCCTGAGCGTCTGCAATAGGGTCAGCAGCCGTTCCGAGCGCGCCATGACGAGCGCCTATCGCTTCCATTCCACCCAGTCGCGCATCAGGCGATGGGCGATGGCGCCCTTGGGTGGCGAGGTGTTACCGGAGGCCGAGACGCGATCGAGCATGGCAAGCGTCTCTTCCGGTGTGAACCAGCGGCAGTCATCGAGCTCGGCGGTGTCCATATGGATCTCCCTCGACTTCGCCTCGGCATAGCAGCCGATCATCAGGGAGTGCGGCATCGGCCAGGGTTGCGAGGCATGGTAGCGCACACGGCCAATGCGGATGCCAGACTCCTCATGCGTCTCGCGACGCACGGCATTTTCGATGGTTTCGCCCGGTTCGACAAAACCGGCGAGACAGGAATACATGCCGGGTGCGAAATGATGGCTGCGGCCGAGCAGGCAGAGATTTTTCTCCTCGTCGATCGTCAGCATGATGACGACCGGATCGGTGCGCGGAAAGATCATGTGTTCGCAGGCCGTGCAGACGCGCTTGTAGCCGCCGATTCGGCTTTCCATGACCGAGCCGCATCGGCCGCAGAACCGATTGTCGTGGTTCCAGCGGATAAGGCTCATGCCCTGCGCCGCTTCGCCGAGAATTTCACCTTCGAGCAGGAGATCGCGCCAAAGCGAGCGCATGTCGGCGGGCTTGTAGTGGCTGGCGAGATCGTCGGCATTGATGCGCACCGGCACGGCCAGTCGCGGTTCGCCGGTCTTGCGGTAACCGAGCAGCACCGCCGCCTCCCAGTCGGGATCGAGTTCCTGCAGTTCGTAGCGCGCAAACAGCGGATCGAGCACCTGGCCGTCATGTTTCAGGACCAGCCTGTCCCTGGCGAAAGCAAGGATATGCGTGCCGTCCTTGGAAAGAGCTCGCTCGACCGATTCCTCGTCGCGGTGCTCGGCGTCCCGGTTAAGCTGGTTTTCCGCAAAGGCGGTGAGGCTGCTGGCTTCCGGGTGGGGGGCATCCGTAGAGAAGATGGAATGGTTCATTGTGAAAGCGTTTCCCGCAACTTGGCTATGAAGCTGTTCATATCTTCGTCCGCATAGGGTTCCGCTTTGCCGTAGCCCCAGATCGGGCCGGGCCAGTTCGTGTCCCCTTCGAACCGCGCAATGACATGAACATGAAGCTGACGGACGATATTTCCAAGGGCCCCGATGTTGATTTTTGTCGCTCCGGTCACCGCCTTCAAGGCGGCTGCGACCTTATTCGTCTCGAAGGTCAACAGCACCTGGTCGAGCGGTGTCAGCTCGAATATTTCCGACATGCCGGGCCGACGGGGCACCAGCAACAGCCATGGCCAGCGGCGATCCTTCATCAGCCGCACGTCGCAAAGGCCGGTAATGGCGACGGAAACGCTGTCATTCGCCAGACGATTGTCGAGCGCAAAATCCTGCAATGGGTTGTCCTCCAGTGTTTTATCAAATGTTTAGCAGTTTTTTTTGACCTTGGCTTGCTTTTGATGCCGATATTGCCGATATGTGCATCCGGGAGGTTGGTGGTGGACGAGCCACTCGCCAACCGGGTCAGGTCCGGAAGGAAGCAGCCCTAACGAGCCCGGCACGGGTCATCGTGCCAGCCTCCCACCCTTTCCGAAAGCAAGGCCCGGCTTTCTGCGGGCGACAAGCAGGGCGATGAGCGACACCGAGCGACAAGCAAAAGATGCCGCTTCGACCGGCACCGGTTACCGGGTTCTGGCTCGCAAATACCGGCCCAAGGATTTCACGGACCTAATGGTCGGCCAGGAGCCGATGGTTCGCACGCTGACCAATGCGTTCGAGACCGGCCGCATTGCCCAGGCCTATATGCTGACCGGCGTGCGCGGCGTCGGCAAGACGACGACGGCCCGCATCCTGGCGCGCGCGCTCAACTACAAGACCGCCGAGATCGACCGCCCGACCATCGACCTGCGCGAGCCTGGCGAACATTGCCAGGCGATCATGGAAGGCCGGCATGTCGATGTCATCGAGATGGACGCCGCCTCACATACCGGTATCGACGATATCCGCGAGATCATCGAGCAGGTGCGCTACCGTCCGGTTTCGGCGCGCTACAAGGTCTATATCATCGACGAAGTGCATATGCTGTCGACGGCCGCCTTCAACGGGTTGCTGAAAACGCTGGAAGAGCCGCCGGAGCATGTGAAGTTCATCTTCGCCACCACCGAAATCCGCAAGGTGCCGATCACGGTGCTGTCGCGCTGCCAGCGCTTCGATCTGCGCCGCATCAGCGCTTCCGACCTAGTCGGCCTGTTCACCACCATCGCCGCGAAAGAAGGCATCGAGGCGGAGCCGGAAGCGCTCGCCATGATCGCCCGTGCCGCCGAAGGCTCGGCCCGCGATGGGCTGTCGCTGCTCGATCAGGCGATCGCCCATGGCAGCGGCGTGGTTGCAGCGGATGCCGTTCGCTCGATGCTGGGGCTCGCCGACCGCGCCCGCATCGTCGATCTCTTCCACCATGTCATCAAGGGCGATGTCGCCGCCGCATTGGCGGAATTCAACAGCCAGTACGAAGCCGGCGCCAATCCTGTCGTCGTGCTGACCGATCTTGCCGATTTCACCCATCTCGTCACCCGCCTGAAATATGTGCCCGATGCCGCCGACGATCCGTCGCTGAGCGAGGTCGAGCGCACCAAGGCGGCTGATTTCGCCCAGGGCGTGGCGGTTACCACGCTCTCTCGCTTCTGGCAGATGCTGCTGAAGGGCATACCGGAGACCGAAAGCGCAGCCCGCACGGCCGGTGCCGCCGAAATGGTGCTGATCCGCCTGGCGCATGCCGCCCATCTGCCGGCGCCGGAAGACGCAGCGCGGCGGCTTGCCGAATTTTCGGATGGCAATGGCGGTGGAACGCGTCCATCGCCCGCCCCATCTGCCGGCAACGGCATGGGAACGCCTGTCTCCTATCAGGGCAATGTCATGGCGCGCGCGGTGGAAGCCGCACCATCGCGGCCCGCGCTGGTGCCGCCTGCACCGGTCGCCATGCTGCGGTCGGTTCCGAATACGCAGCCACAGGCAAGTCCTGTGATCGGCCGGATCGAGCCAAAACCCAGCGAAGCGCCGAAGCCACTGGTTCCCGTCAATTCGATGGCCGATATTGCGGAACTCGCCGGCCAGAAGCGCGATCCGAAGATGAAGGCGCTAGTGCGCAGCTTCGTTCGCCCGGTGCGGCTGGAGCCCGGTCGGCTCGATGTCAGCCTGGCGCCGGGTGCGCCGGGGACGCTGCTGAACGAGCTTGCCGTCAAGCTGAAGGAATGGACCGGCATCCACTGGATCGTCAGCCTCAGCCGCGACGAAGGCGAACCGACCCTGGTGGAGGCCGAGGCGAACGAGCAGCGGCAACGGGTCGCCGATGCCCGCCAGGACCCCGATGTGGCGGCGATCCTATCGCAATTTCCGGGCGCCAAGATCATCGACGTTCGCGTCCGCGCGCCTGACCCTGAGGAAGAAGAACAAACTGCCGCCCCGGCGACTGCCGAATCCGATGACGGCGATATTCTGCCGGGCGATGATATCGAATTCTAAGGGTATGATACCAAATCGAAGAGCCGTAGGATAAAAGCGTAAAGCGGTTTTCGACGTAGATTGTAACCAAAAATAACAAGACAAAGAGACGGAAGAGAAGGACCAGCAACGATGCGCGACATCATGGGCATGATGGGCAAAGTGAAGGAAATGCAGGCCAAGATGGAGAAGATGCAGGCAGAAATCGCCGACATCCGGGCCGAAGGCAAAGCCGGCGGCGGCCTCATCACCGTCACTGTGAACGGCAAGAGCCAGATGCTGGGCATCAAGATCGATCCGTCGCTCTTCAAGGAAGAAGACGTTGAAATCCTCGAGGACCTGATCGTCGCTGCAAACAAGGACGCCCAGGAAAAGGCCGAGGCGCTGGCCGCCGAAAAGACCCGCGAACTGACCGCCGGTCTGCCGATCCCGCCCGGTTTCAAGCTGCCTTTCTGAGAAGCGTTCGCTTCAACGCGGTCAACGCGCCATCGTCTTGCGGATGAGCTCGCGACCGATCGGTTTCGCCGGCTCGTTCCGCAATACCAGCGACGTGGTCACCGCGCCGTGGCGAGCAATGGAATCGACGATGGTTTCAAGGTCTGAGGATGTCGGGACCAGGACCTTGAGCAGGAAACAATCCTCGCCGGTCAGCCGCAGGACCTCGATGATCTGCGGCATCTCCGAAAACTGTTTCAAGCAGGGGCGTATGTGCTCATGGGTCGTGCGCAGCCGGACGACTGCCATCATACCGAGGCCGACGGCAGCGGGATCGATGACGGCACGATAGCCGGCAATGATGCCGCGTTCCTCAAGCCTTTTCAGGCGTTCCGACGCGGCGGGCTGTGAAAGCCCTACCCGGCGGCCAAGTTCCGATACGGAAATTCGCCCATCCTCCTGCAGGATCTCGATCATCGACAGATCGGTCGGATCCAGGTCTTTCTCGAAACTTTCCATTCTCGCACCTTGAATTCATCGGCCAGAGCAGGATTTGCCCGATAGACTCTAATGTCAATTGCCAATGCGGCGTGCCACCCTCCCTGCGTCAACACAGTACGAGAGGAAGACATGAGTGATATCATCATCCTCCCCGGCCTTGGCGGTTCGGGGGAAGGCCACTGGCAGACCCTGTGGGAACGGCGGGATCCGGAGATGCGCCGCTTTCAGCCGGCGAGCTGGGACAGGCCGGAATTGGCCGATTGGCTCGCCGCGCTCGACCGGGAGATCAGCCGCTCCAGGACGCCGCCGGTCCTCGTCGCCCATAGCCTCGCCTGCCAGTTGGTCGCGCACTGGGCGGCATCTGCGCCTGCAGGCATCCTCGGCGCCTTCCTCGTCTCGGCGCCCGATCCCACGGGCGACGTCTATCTGACGGAAGCCCCCAGCTTCGCCAATCCGCCGCGCTTAAGACTGCCATTTCCGTCGCTTCTCATCGCAAGCACCAACGATCCCTTTGGTTCGTTCGACTATGCGACGGAAAGTGCTGCGGTCTGGGGCAGCGCATTGATCGATGTCGGCGCGCTCGGCCATATCAATGCGAATTCCGGAATTGGCGATTGGCCGGAAGGTCGGGCACTGTTCGAGCGTTTTCGCACCGGGCTCGTCTAAAGCGCATCGCGATCTCTAGCGTTCGCTCCTCGCGCTTTAGGTCTTTGATTTTGCGCATGTCGTTATCGCAAAACCGCTACGCACTTTTGCGCGACATGCTTTAAGAATCATCGTCGAGAAGCGCCCTGAGCTTGTAGTGAATGGGCGCGGAGAGATAACGCGTCCGATCCTCCGGGGACAATCGTCTACCGAAGGTCGCCATCATTTCCGGCATGGTGACCTTGGCGCCGGCATAGGGGACATAGGTCACCGGCGTCCCGGCGGTGGCCGTGCCGTTTTTGATGACGCGGCAATAGATGCCGGGACGGCCCGCTTGCATATAGCGCTTGACAAATTTCGGATCACCCATCTTTGCCGCGAACGTCGCACAGGGAATGCGGGCCGAGGTAACCTCCAGAACTAGATCGGCGGCTATGAATCTGTCGCCGACCGCGACCTCGCGGTTATCGAGCCCTTCGATGACGATATTTTCGCCGAACGCTCCGGGTTCCAGCCTGCGACCCAACTCGTTCGACCACCAATCCAGCGTCAGCGAACCTTCGACATACACGGCCTGATCGCGTCCGCCGTGATGTTCGCCATTGCAGACGGCATCACCGATGATACCCTCGGCGTCGACCATGACCGTGCCGCCGACCGCATGCTTATTGATTCCGGTCTTGTAGCTCTTGCCGGGCAATGTTTCGGCGGCGCCGATGCAGACGGCCAGAATTTTCATAGGGCGTTCATCCCTTCCGCGATTCCGTTCCTTCAGCATATGAGCTAAAAGCCTCCCATGGCAAAGCGAGTCACCGGCCCCGAAATTGAAAAACTCATCCAGCTTCTGGCAAAAGTGCCGGGCCTCGGCCCACGCTCGGCACGGCGCGCCGCATTGCACCTGATCAAGAAGAAGGACCAGTTGCTCGGCCCTCTCTCCCATGCCATGGGCGATGCCTATGACAAGGTGAAGATTTGCTCGCGCTGCGGCAACGTCGATACTGTCGACCCCTGCACCGTCTGCACCGACGACCGGCGCGATCAGTCCGTCATCATCGTCGTCGAAGATGTCGCCGACCTCTGGGCACTGGAGCGCGCCGGCGCGATGAATGCCGCCTATCACGTTCTTGGCGGCGTGCTGTCGCCGCTCGATGGCGTCGGGCCCGACGATCTTAACATTCGCGGGCTGATAGAGCGCGTCAACGAGGGCGGTGTCCGGGAGATCATCATCGCCGTCAACGCCACAGTCGAGGGGCAAACCACAGCACACTATATAACTGACCAGCTCGCCGGCCTGGAGGTGAAAATCACCCGCCTCGCCCATGGCGTACCGGTCGGCGGCGAGCTCGATTATCTGGACGAAGGCACGCTGACGGCGGCGCTGCGGGCGCGGACGACGATTTGAAGGAGAGACAGAGTATGAGGAGAGTGCACACGGCGCGGTATATTTTGCGCATGCTTATCATCCTCTTTGGTCTCCTCCCCCTCCCCGCCCTTGCCGCTTCCCGGGCCGATGTCGAAGCGCAATTCGAGAGCTGGGTGCAAAAGGACCTCTGGCCGGAAACGAAGAAGGACGGCATTTCTGAAAAGACCTTCAAGGCGGCTTTTTCCGGCGTGACACTGAATTGGAATCTGCCGGATCTTGCCCCACCAGGCTTTCCAAAGCCCAAGGAACAGCCGCAGACGCAGGCGGAATTCTCCTCGCCTGCTCCCTATTTCAACGAGGCACGGCTACAGAAACTGGCGGCGACCGGACGCAGCTTCGCTTCGCAATATGGTCCGACGCTGAAGAGGATCGAAAAAGTCTATGGCGTGCCTGGTCCGATCGTGCTGGCGATCTGGGGCCGCGAGACCGGCTTCGGAGCGGCGAAACTGCCGAATTCGGCGATCCAGGTGCTGGCGACCAAGGCCTTCATGTCGACGCGCAAGGAAATGTTCCGTACCGAGCTTATCGCAGCACTCGGCATTCTCGAGCATGGCGATGTCACGCCGGATCAGTTCATGGGCTCCTGGGCCGGCGCGCTCGGCCAACCGCAGTTCATGCCGACCAGCTACCTGAAATACGCTGTTGATTTCGACGGCGACGGCCATCGCAACATCTGGACGTCCGTGCCGGATACGCTTGCATCCATAGCCAACTATCTTGTGCAGAAGGGCTGGCAGCGCGGCCGCGGCTGGGGCTATGAAGTGACGATCCCGGAAAATGTTTCCTGCGCGCAGGAAGGGCCGGATCTTGCCAAGCCGATTTCACAATGGAGCGTGCTTGGGATCGCCAGGATTGCCGGCAAGGCTTTTCCGTCCGATGAGCTGCGCGCCAGCGGCATGATGCTGGTGCCGGCCGGCCGCGACGGGCCGGAATTCATCGTCACGCCGAATTTCTACGTCATCAAGGAATATAATAACTCCGACCTCTACGGCCTCTATATCGGCAATCTCGCCGACCGCATCGCCTATGGCTCCGGCGCTTTCCAGGGCCAATGGGGTGATGTCGGCAAGATGCTGCGCTCCGACGTCGCCGGCATGCAGATGACCCTGGAGCACAAGGGTTACGACGTCGGCGGCACCGACGGACTGCCGGGCTACAAGACCCGGCGGTCGATCGGCCAATGGCAGGAAAAGAGCGGCCGCAAGCCCACCTGCTATCCCGACAGCTCGATGCTCGGCGTGCTGAAATAAGCGGAATTTGGCGGCAGGTGCGACCTGCGGCGGCTTTTGAGCGCTTTCCGCAAGTTGTGTGCCTTTTCCCCTCTCGTCCCTCGCCGACCGGATTGTCGGAACTTACCTGACCCAGACGCAAGGTCCGCTTTGTCCGCGCTCTCAAGAAATCGCCAGAAGCGCGAGCGGCCAGATATTCCTCAAGCGCGAGAGTCTCTTCGGTGATATGCTGACACGCCAGACGTCCCAGCGTGAAAATACAAAAGCGGGAGGATGAGATGACGACGCTGTTTGTAAGGCACGACGTTTCGGACTACGCGGCCTGGCGTAAAGTATACGATGAATTTCGGCCCGTACAGAAGGCAAACGGGGTTACAGCAGAGGCGGTCTTTCAAGCCACCGACAATCCCAACGACGTTACCGTCATCCATGAGTTTGCCACGATTGAAGCAGCTCAAGCCTTCGGTAAGCTGGAAGAACTAGGGGCCGCGATGCGCCGGGGAGGCGTGTTGGGCGCACCGACGGTTTGGTTCACCAACAAGGCCTGAAAACCGGTTGAGGTGACTTTCGCAGGGCATGGAGAGGCTTGGCTGCGGATCGTTTGAGGCGCCAGCGATGCGGTCGGCCGTGCAGCACTGCACCGTTGCGGGGGAAATGGCGACCAAAGTCAACCTTACCGGCGCGATCGCCAGCTTGGAAATCAAGTGCTGCCGCCCTTTCCGCAGCGCGCTAGTGCTATGCGCGCTTACGGTCCACGACGGTTGTGCATCTCGCCTTACTACTGATGGTGCACACTTGCGGATCATTGCGCCAAAGAATCAAGCCATGGCGTTATGCGCTGGGTTCGGAAGGCTTCGCGGTATTTACCGCAGAATTCCGCAAATAACCGCCAAAGCCGGGTTTCGGCGCGAAGACCTTGCAATTTGACGGGAACGGGCTTATATCGGCATCAAATTCTTGATCGTGTGATGAAGAGTGGGCCGCAAGGACCCGCTCTTTTTTATTAGCTCGATCTCCCAATGCATGGACAATGCAGGAGTGAACGCTTGTCGGAAGAGACAAACGCAGACAACGCCAATGAACCGCGGCTGATCGTCGAAACTGGCCTCGACCAGCGCATCGCCGCCATCATCGAGCCCGTGCTCGTCGGCATGGGCTTCCGCTTGGTGCGCGCGCGCCTCCTCAATCAGAACGGCCTGACATTGCAGATCATGACCGAGCGCAACGATGGCACCATGACCGTTGAGGATTGCGAAGAGGTCTCGACGGCGATTTCGCCGGTGCTGGATGTGGAAGATCCGATCGATAAAGCGTATCATCTGGAAGTGTCTTCGCCCGGCATCGACCGCCCGATGGTGCGCAAGTCGGATTTCAGCCGCTGGATCGGCCATCTCATCAAGTGCGAGACCTCGATCCTGGTGGATAACCGCAAGCGGTTCCGCGGCAAGATCGCCGATGTCAGCGCCGATGGTTTTACGATCGAGCGCGACCAGGTTGCTTACGGCGAGGAGCCGAAGGTGACCATTCCGTTCAGCACGCTGGCCGACGCCAAGCTGATCCTGACGGACGATCTCATCCGCGATGCGCTGCGCGCCGACAAGCTGGCGAAAGCCGAGGCTGCGAACCAGAACGAAGCGGACGAAGAAGAATAACCGATCAACGAACCGCTCACGGGACGGGAACCCCAGGGCAGGAAGACGGAGACTAAAGACAATGGCAGTCAGTGCGAACCGGCTAGAACTTCTGCAGATCGCAGATGCAGTGGCGCGCGAAAAGGTCATCGACCGCGAGATCGTGCTTGCCGCAATGGCGGACGCGATTCAGAAGGCCGCGCGTTCGCGTTATGGCACGGAGTCGAACATCCGCGCCGACATCAACCCGAAGACCGGCGAAATCCGCCTGCAGCGCCTGCTCGAAGTCGTCGAAAAGGCCGAGGACTATTCCACGCAGATCCCGCTGGAACTCGCCCGCGACCGCAACCCCGACGCCGCCCTCGGCGACTTCATCGCCGATCCGCTGCCGCCGATGGATTTCGGCCGCATCGCCGCGCAGTCGGCCAAGCAGGTCATCGTGCAGAAGGTGCGCGAAGCCGAGCGTGACCGCCAGTTCGACGAATTCAAGGATCGCGTCGGCGAAATCGTCAACGGCACCGTCAAGCGCGTCGAATACGGCAACGTCATCGTCGACCTCGGCCGCGGCGAAGGCATCATCCGCCGCGACGAAATGATCCCGCGCGAAAACTTCCGCTATGGCGACCGCGTTCGCGCCTATGTCTACGACGTCCGCCGCGAACAGCGCGGCCCACAGATCTTCCTGTCGCGCACGCATCCGCAGTTCATGGTCAAGCTCTTCACCATGGAAGTGCCGGAAATCTACGACGGCATCATCCAGGTGAAGTCGGTTGCCCGCGATCCGGGCTCGCGCGCCAAGATCGCCGTCATTTCGAACGACTCGTCGATCGATCCGGTCGGCGCCTGCGTTGGTATGCGTGGTTCGCGCGTCCAGGCCGTCGTCGGCGAACTGCAGGGCGAAAAGATCGACATCATTCCCTGGTCCAACGAACCGGCCAACTTCGTCGTCAACGCGCTGCAGCCGGCCGAAGTCGCCAAGGTCGTTCTCGATGAGGACGCCGAGCGCATCGAAGTCGTGGTTCCGGACGAGCAGCTTTCGCTCGCCATCGGCCGCCGCGGCCAGAACGTCCGCCTCGCTTCGCAGCTCACCGGCTGGGACATTGACATCATGACGGAAGCGGAAGAATCCGAGCGCCGTCAGAAGGAATTCAACGAGCGCACCAACCTGTTCATGGATGCGCTCGACGTTGACGAAATGGTCGGCCAGGTTCTGGCTTCGGAAGGCTTTGCCGCCGTCGAGGAACTGGCCTATGTCGATCTCGACGAAATTTCGTCCATCGACGGTTTCGACGAAGAAACCGCTCAGGAAATCCAGGACCGCGCCCGCGAATATCTGGAGCGCCTGGAAGCCGAAATGGACGAGAAGCGCAAGGCGCTCGGCGTTTCCGACGAGCTGCGCCAGATCAACGGCATGACCGCACAGATGATGGTCGCCCTCGGTGAGGACGGCATCAAGACGATCGAGGACTTCGCCGGCTGCGCCGCTGACGATCTCGTCGGCTGGACCGAGCGCAAGAACGGCGAAACGAAGAAGTTCGAAGGCCTGTTCTCCAAGCTCGAAGTGTCGCGCGTCGAAGCCGAGCAGATGGTCGTGCAGGCCCGTCTGCTGGCCGGTTGGATCACGGAAGCCGATCTCGCTGCCGAGGCCGAAGAGGCATCGGAGGACGAGGACGAGGCCGAGCAGGAAGCATGATAAACGCAGATGGGCCGAAGGCTCCGCCCGAAGACGACGATCTCTCGGGCGACGGCACAAATGGCCGTATGTGCATCGTAACACGCGAAAGCGGATCGCCGGACGAGCTGATCCGCTTCGTGGCCGCTCCGGATGGGACCGTGGTTCCCGATCTGAAGCGGCAACTGCCGGGACGCGGATGCTGGGTCAAACTCGACCGGGCGCTGGTGGACAAGGCAGTGGCGAAGAAAATGTTCTCCCGCGCCCTGAAGGCGGAGGTGACGGCACCGAGCGATCTCGGCGCCACCGTCGACCGCCTTCTTGCGGCGCAACTTGCCGGGATGATGCACATGGCGCGCAAGGCGGGCCAGTTCGTCAGCGGCTCGTCGAAGGTTGATGGCGCCGTTCGCAACGGCTCGGCACGTGCCGTGTTCCATGCGATGGATGCCGCCGCCGACGGCGTTCGCAAGATCGACCAGGCACGCAAGGCCTGGCATCTTGGCATGGAGACTGAAGAGGAAATACCGTCATTCCGTGTCTTCACGGAGGCGGAAATGGAAGAACTGATGGGCCAGAACGCTTTTATCCATGCCGCAGCGCTTGCAGGGCAGGCAGGAGAGGGTGTAGTGAAGCGCGCAAACCTGCTCGAACGGTACCGCAACGGCGGTCAGTCCCGGGCAACGGGCGGCGCTGGCCGGCGAAAACAATGACGCGGTCACCGGTCGATACCGGACGCCTCATTAAGGTACATGCATTGAACGACAGGGTGTGACGGACGATTCCGTACCCTGTCCGAAGGAACGGGAACGGAATGACCGATAGTAAAGACGACAAGACGCTGAGTGTTTCGGGTAAGAAGACCCTCACCCTGAAGCCTTCAGGCGTGAACCAGGGGACCGTGCGCCAGGACATGGGCCGCGGTCGCACCAAGGCGGTCGTGGTCGAGACTCGCAAGCGTCGCCCGCTACGCCCTGAAGATGAAAAGCCAATGATCACCCCGACGACGACAACGGCCGCCGCAACGGCATCCGTGACGCGCGTCGCGGAACCGACACCGCAGCCGCCACGCCCGCCGCAGCCGGCTCCGCGCATTCATCAGCCGGGTGGCCAGCAGCAGCGGCCGCAGCAATCCAACCAGAACAACCAGCAGCGCCCGCAGCAGGATCGTTCGTCGCGTCCGGTGGTTCTGAACCATCTGTCGGCCGGCGAAATGGATGCGCGGCGCCGCGCACTGGCCGAAGCCCAGGCTCGCGATGCCGCCGATGCGGTCCGCCGTGCTGAGGAAGAGGCTCGCCGCCAGCAGGAAGAAGAAGCACGTCGCATCGCCGAACAGGCCGAAGCTGCCCGCCGCGCCGCCGAAGAGGCTGCCCGCGCCGCCGAAGCCAAGGTCGAGGCGCCCGCGCCGGTCGAAGCTAAGGTGGAAGCACCGAAGCCGGCGGTTCAGCCGGCCGCAGCCCCTGTCGTTGCTCGTCGCCCGGATGCGGCTCCCCAGGCTGCGCGCCCCGGCGCTGCTGCCACGGAAACACCGGTCAGCCGCCGCCGGGTCAATGAAGAGGAAGACGATCGCGGCCCGTCGCGTGGCGGCCCGGTACGCGGGAAGCTCGTGCGCCCTGAACCGGCAAAGCCTGTCACCACGCGTCCGAAGACCGACGATGACCGCCGCCGCGGCAAGCTGACGGTGACGACGGCCGATGTCGACGAAGACGGCAATGCCCGTGGCCGCTCGCTTTCGGCCATGCGCCGCCGCCAGGAAAAGTTCCGCCGCAGCCAGATGCAGGAAACGCGCGAGAAGATCTCGCGTGAAGTCGTGCTGCCGGAGACCATCACCATTCAGGAACTGTCGCAGCGCATGTCCGAACGCGCCGTCGACGTCATCAAGTTCCTGATGAAGGAAGGCCAGATGATGAAGCCGGGCGACGTTATCGACGCCGACCTGGCCGAGCTCATCGCCGGCGAATTCGGCCATACGGTCAAGCGCGTCTCGGAATCCGATATCGAACAGGGCATCTTCAATGTTGCCGACGAGGATGGCGAACTGATTTCCCGTCCTCCCGTCGTCACCATCATGGGCCACGTCGACCACGGCAAGACCTCGCTGCTCGACGCCATCCGCCACGCCAACGTGGTGGCCGGCGAAGCCGGTGGCATCACCCAGCATATCGGCGCCTATCAGGTCGAGCAGAACGGTCAGAAGATCACCTTCATCGACACCCCCGGCCACGCCGCCTTCACGGCAATGCGTGCCCGCGGTGCCCAGGCGACCGACATCGCCATCCTGGTGGTGGCAGCCGACGACAGCGTGATGCCGCAGACGATCGAATCGATCAACCACGCCAAAGCGGCGGGTGTTCCGATCATCGTGGCGATCAACAAGATCGACAAGCACGAAGCCAATCCGCAGAAGGTCCGCACGGAACTGCTGCAGCACGAAGTCTTCGTCGAATCCATGGGCGGTGAAGTGCTCGACGTGGAAGTTTCCGCGAAGAACCGCACCAACCTCGACAAGCTGCTGGAAGCCATCCTGCTGCAGGCAGAAATCCTTGATCTCAAGGCCAATCCGAACCGCACGGCGGAAGGCACCGTCATCGAAGCCCAGCTCGACCGTGGCCGCGGCTCCGTCGCCACCGTCCTCGTGCAGAAGGGCACGCTGCGTCCGGGCCAGATCGTCGTTGCCGGCGATCAGTGGGGCCGCGTACGCGCTCTGGTCAACGACAAGGGCGAGCATGTGAAGGAAGCAACGCCGGCAACGCCGGTCGAGGTTCTCGGTCTGTCGGGCACACCGGCGGCAGGCGACAAGTTCGCGGTCGTCGAAAGCGAAAGCCGCGCTCGCGAGATTTCCGAATACCGCCAGCGTCTGGCGCGCGACAAGGCGGCTGCCCGCCAGTCCGGTCAGCGCGGCTCGCTCGAACAGATGATGACCCAGCTCCAGGCTGTTGGCGTGAAGGAATTCCCGCTGGTCATCAAAGGCGACGTGCAGGGCTCGATCGAAGCAATCGCTGGCGCACTCGACAAGCTTGGCACCGACGAAGTTCGTGCCCGGATCGTCCATTCGGGCGCAGGCGGGATCACAGAGTCGGATGTGTCGTTGGCCGAAGCCTCCAATGCGGCGATCATCGGCTTTAACGTCCGCGCCAATGCGCAGGCACGTCAGTTCGCCGAACGTCAGGGTATCGAAATCCGCTACTACAACATCATCTACGATCTCGTCGATGACGTGAAGGCGGCGATGTCGGGCCTCCTGTCTCCGGAACGTCGCGAAACCTTCCTCGGCAATGCCGAGATCCTCGAGGTGTTCAACATCACGAAGGTCGGCAAGGTCGCGGGTTGCCGCGTCACCGAAGGCAAGGTCGAGCGTGGCGTCGGCGTTCGTCTGGTGCGCGACAACGTCGTCATCCACGAAGGCAAGCTCAAGACGCTCAAGCGCTTCAAGGACGAAGTCTCCGAAGTCAATGTCGGCCAGGAATGCGGTATGGCGTTCGAAAACTACGAAGACATTCGCGTTGGCGATACGATCGAATGCTTCCGCGTCGAGCATATTACCCGTACGCTCTAAGCAATCTTCGATTTGCCAGATATCAAAACCGCCGGCCGAAACCGGCGGTTTTTCTTTGAGGGCTAAGTCTTTTGTTTTAAACGACCTCGCAAGTAAAGCCGCTGTGCACCGTGCCTGGAACGAACCAAAGAACAGGAAGAAGCGTCGAGATGACGGCAATGCCTGAAAGCGATGACCGGATCGCTATATCCTTCGTCCGTCAGCCAAGCGATCATGTCGCCGTCATGCAGGAAACTGGACGCCGCTTTACCGCTCGCCGCGCTGTGAGCCGCTACGGCAAATTGGGCTGGGCCCTCTTGTTGGCGATCGGCTGCGGCGCTGGCGTGCCGGCGCTCTTCTATTTCCTGCGCAACGATCTTTTCATTCCTATTTTCGAGCTACCAGCGTCAATCGATACGGGCGACATCGCGTTTATCTGGTTGGTGCCGACCCTGATTCTCTATGTCGTCCTGGTCCCTTATTTCCGCTGGCTGGCAGCTCGACGCCTGGCAGCGATGCAATCGCGCATTCGCCCAAACATCACGATCACCGTAGTCATCACCCCTGAAGGCGCATCATGGAACACGCAGGCCTCATCGATGTGGCTTGCCTGGTCGGAGATCCAAGATATTGGGCGCCGAAACGACCGTATCGAATTCGACCTCGAATCCTTCGTCACCTATATCCCGGTATCCGCTTTTGCCGATCAGGCCGAACAGGACGCCGCTTTCGCAAGGATTCTCGGCTTCTGGCGGGCCGCAAACCCTGTCCAGCCTTGACCTTTGCGCCGGATCGAGTCATTTGACCCGCTTTATCGCGTCCAAGGGACGCTGCTAACGGAACAACCATGACCAGACCAACTTCTTCCGCGCCTTCGCAGCGCATGCTTCGCGTCGGCGAGCAGGTGCGCTCAGCGATCACGCAGGTTCTGCAGCGCGGCGAAGTGCGCGACGACCTGATCGAGCGCACCGTGATCTCCATTTCCGAAGTGCGGATGTCGCCGGATCTGAAGATCGCCACCGCCTTCGTGACCCCGCTCGGCGTCTCCGACCACGGCGCCGTCATCGAGACGCTGAACCGCCACGCGAAATATATCCGCGGCCGTCTCGGCCCGCAGCTTCGCCAGATGAAGTACATGCCCGAAGTCCGTTTCCGCGACGATACCAGCTTCGACAACTACCAGAAAATCGATGCGCTGTTGCGTTCGCCGGAGGTCCAACGCGATCTCGAAGACGGCGATACCGATACCGACAAAGACTGATAACAGAGACAGAGAATGTCCAAACCACGCAAGCCCAAAGGCCGCCCGATTTCCGGCTGGCTCATCCTCGACAAGCCGGTGGACTTCGGCTCGACAGAGGCCGTTTCGAAGATCAAGTGGCTGTTCAAGGCGCAGAAGGCGGGCCATGCCGGCACGCTCGATCCGCTCGCCTCCGGCATGCTGCCGATCGCGCTTGGCGACGCCACCAAGACCGTTCCCTACGTCATGGACGGCCGCAAGATCTATGAATTCACCGTCACCTGGGGCGAAGAACGCGCCACGGACGACCTCGAAGGCGAAGTGACCGCGACTTCGGACAAGCGTCCGAGCGAAGAGGATATTCGCGCGCTGCTGCCGAAATATACGGGCGTCATCCACCAGATCCCGCCGCAGTTTTCGGCGATCAAGATCGCCGGCGAGCGCGCCTATGATCTGGCCCGCGATGGCGAAACGGTCGAGATTCCGTCACGCGAGGTGGAAATTTTCCGTCTGACGCTGCTCGCCTGCCCCGATGCCAACACGGCGCATTTCGAAGTGGAATGCGGCAAGGGTACTTACGTTCGGGCCCTCGCGCGCGATTTCGGCCGCGATCTAGGCTGCTATGGCCATATTTCCGGCCTGCGCCGCAGCTTCGTCGCGCCCTTCGCCGAGGAGACGATGGTGCCGCTCGCCGATCTCGTCGCGCTCGAAGCAATCGAGGATGCGGACGAACGGCTCGCCGCTCTCGATGCTCTGCTGATCGATACGGCGGAAGCGCTGTCGGCACTGCCGCATCTCGTCATCAACGACGACCAGGCGCATCGCCTGAAGATGGGCAACCCCATTCTCGTGCGCGGGCGCGACGCGCCGGTGGCCGAGAGCGAGGCCTATGCCACGGCGCGCGGCAAGCTGATCGCCATTGGAGAGATCGGCCAGGGCGAATTCCGACCGAAGCGCGTGTTCGGCTGACCTTCGGCCAGCCGAAAGATACAGCTATTGCGGGTAATTTGCGATGCGATATGCTCCTCGACGGGCCATGACGGCCCTCAAGGGAGAGAACATGCGCAGAATTACCATCGGAATACTGGCAGTCCTTTCGTTGTTCCTCACAGCAGCGAGCGCGAATTCCGCCGAGCGCTGGGCCGGGCTGCCGGCTTTTCCACCGATGCCGCAACCGAAGACGAGCGGCATGGCCGATGTCAACGACATCAAGATGTATTATGCCGAATACGGTGCGGGCGATCCAATCCTCTTCATCCATGGCGGACTTGGGAACGCCGACGTCTGGGGCCATCAGGTTGCCGATTTCGCGAGGGATCATCTGGTCATCGTTGCCGACAGCCGCGGGCATGGCCGCTCGACGCGCAGCCAGCAGCCCTTCGGTTACGACCTGATGACCTCGGATTACGCCGCGCTGCTCGACTATCTGAAGATCGGCAAGGTGACGCTGGTCGGATGGTCGGATGGCGGCATCATCGGCATCGACATGGCGATGAAATACCCCGACAAGCTGACGCGCGTGATCGCTCAGGCGGCAAATGTCACGACCGACGGCGTAAAGCCTGACGTCATGAGCAACAAGACGTTCAACGAATACATCAATGTCGCCGGCGAGTATTACAAGAAACTGTCACCGACGCCGAACGAATACGATGCCTTTGTCAAGCAACTCTCGCAGATGTGGGCCACGCAACCGACATGGACGGCCGCCGACCTTGGAAAGATCACGGTGCCGGTCACGCTTGCCATCGGCGACCATGACGAGGCGGTCAAGCTAGACCATACGCAGATGATGGCGAAGGAGATTCCGGGAGCGAAGCTCGTCATCCTGAAAGACGTCAGCCATTTCGCCATGCTGCAGGATCCCAAGGGTTACGATGCGCTGATCCGGAATGCCATGGCGGGGCGCTGAAAAGCACGGCTCTGAATCCGGGTTAACAGTTATGCTCGGATGATTTCGGCCATGTATTGTGGGTTTCTGCCTGCTTTGTTTCGTCTGAGTTTGATACTGCGCTTGTCGTTATGGCTTCGAACCATGTTGATGGCGAAGTGTCGGACGACGGCCATGTTGGCTGGTCCATGCCCGGTTCGAGATCGGGCGGCATCCTCGTTGAAGGTGACGTCGAGTACCCAATGGAGGGAGTTCTCGATGGCCCAATGGCCACGTATGGCCTCGGCGAACTGGAGCGCGGTCATCGACCGTGAGGAGATATA
>NZ_JAQJCK010000026.1:0-53065 GCF_030182455.1 Rhizobium cerradonense | reverse complement strand
CGGCCGGCAGCCCTTGCCGTCCGGTGGCCTTGACGCCGTGCCGACCCAGATCCCGCCCCACCAAGCCAAACAGATCGTGGTGCTCGTCCAGCCACTGCGACATCGACTTCAGTTCGTGGCCGATCTCGTGCGTGGCGAAAAGATCGAATATACTGGCTTGGACGGTGCGTTCCTGGCGCATTGTCGGCTCCGGCGGTTGCAGATTGTGCTTCGGAATCAGTGGCATGAGCCCAAAGTATACCTGAAACCGCCGGGCCTTGCTTGCGCAAAATTCAGATTCACTTAATAATATCAATAAGTTGATGTTCGTGGACGGAAACTAGCTAGAGTCGCCAGGCAGAACTTAATAGCCCATTCGAATACCATTCGGCGTGATGGGGCCTGCGAACCGAATCCTGGAAGCGGCGGTTAGGTCGTCGTCTACAAGGACGGCCGGGAAATCGCTGCATTGTCCGCAGGCTCGGTGAGACCGCGAACAATGTCATCGAGCTTACCGGCATGCTGCACGCTACCCAATGGATCATCGATTATTTCAAGAAGGACGAGCCGGCAACGATCTGGCGTGACGCCATGTACGTCGTGAACGGATGCAATGAATGGCGTAACTCCTGGGAGAGATGATTTTGGAGCGCCTGATCGAGGCGATGGAGACGGATATCGCGCAGCCCGTAAGGGTCGGGCCGAAGGCATTCGGAAGCAGCATGCCGCAATACCTCCATTCCGCCGCGGAAAACTTCGCCCGTCGGCGCGAGGACATCATCAAGACCGGTGGCGCCAGAACCCGCGAGGATGAAGCCGCCCAACGCAGGCAAACCGACAAGTCTTTAAGGTTTGTTGTCATAGACCGCAGAGTGGCAGGTCACCGCCGATCTACAATACGGCCGATTATACAAGGAAATTTGTCGAGGAGTGCCTCCTCAAAGGGCGTATATCATTGATGACATTACCATGTTCTAATTCAACAGTCGGCCGTGCCCACGACCGTAATTGAAACGAGCACTTGATGGAAACTCTGCCCCTATCCCTATTCGGATAGGGGCTTTTTGTGGGTGTGCTTGGGCATTGCTGTACGAAATACCGTTGTCATGCAGTCCGATGGTACAACGCGGCCTGTTACTCCCAGGTCTGTCGATTGTACCAATCGTCGATGTCGCGCCGCGCCCGATCTTTTTCCAAGCCGTAGCGTTGTTCTTGGATCTTGCCTTCGAGCTGATCTCGGCGTCCGTCGATTAGATCCAAGGTCGTCATCCGTGAGCTGTCCCCACTGCTCTTTCACCTTGCCCTTGATCTGCTTCCAATTTCCTTCAACTCTATTCCCATCCATGATGTTCTCATCGTAAGGGTTGTCCCTGCAGCGGTAATGTAGATCGGCTATCTTTGTTCGCCAAATAGTTGGAGGGGCCGCCGCGCGAAGCTGGGCAAAGCGAGCGCGCGGAAGCTGGGGTTAGGCCTCCGCTTTGTTTCAAGCATGCAGAAGTGGAATCAAGCCCTGAACGATAGATTCTGCCAATGCTTCCTATCGCTTCGCTATCTGGAAATTTCATAATCAAGGGCTTCTTGCCCCAATCGTCCGACTACGGATCAATGGCAAAGTATTTTACCAAGAAGGGGTTCGCTAAAAGTGGCCATGCACCAGCAAGTCTGGCGAGGTGGCGTTCGTCATGAATGCCTTGCTTATAAAGAGTGACAACGATTGGTGCCAGTCGCTGGGCTTCATTTACATCTTTCATTAGGTTCAATCTTGAGAAAATCTGCTCGAAAGCAAGCTGACAAATCTCTAGGTCACGCAGACCAAAGATTGCCTCATGGTTTCGAATATATTGGGAAAACGGCGAACCATCCTCATCATGCCGCTCCGCCGGGCTGGATACCGGTGACCCCATCTCGGGAGAATCCGAAACCATCCGCTGCTCTCCGATCGTGCATGAGTATACAACGCACGTTTACACTCCAGGCAACATTCTCGCAACCTGAGGCATCATTTCTTTGAGCATCTTCTCGGCGCCGCCACTTTACTGCTGAGCGGGCGTTGTCGCGGGCGGCGTTGTGGTGGTCGGCTGTGTCGTTGTCGTCTGGGCTGGGGCGTTGGGATTTGTCGTGCTGGTGTGGGGCCAGAAAGCCCAGGCGAGAGCTGCGACTACAATAATCCCGAGAATGACAACCCATGGCATCCAAGGTTGGCGACGTACCGGTGTCGTTCTGAGATCTGGGGCACGCTTGTTGATGTCGTTGCTCATCTGAGTACTCCTCTGGGACGTAACCTTTAGCTGCAGCAAAGGTTCCTGACCACGAGGCGTTGCGGTGAAGTTGCGCTAATATTGCGCGCAGTTCATTGGGTTGGTTGATGTCCGTGATCGGATTCATCTCGCAAGTATTTGGCATCGTATAAGAATGGAAGAAGCCGAGCCGTTCCGGGCACAATCTTGGACTCGTCGGCGTCGACCTCGAGGCGAGCTGTCCATCTAATCATGTGGTTGTTGTCGGTCGGGTCCAACGTCGGAAACTTGAGGCGACGGCTTTGATCAGTTGTGACCACATCAATGGTATAGCTATCGTCTTCAAGGTATCGATCTGAGATGATCTCCACATGGAACCGGCCACCTTCCGTCCTGGCATCGCCCTCGTAGCCACATCGCTGGATGCAACCTGGCAAATCACCCCTGACTGTGAATGAGATCAATGTGCCGTCCACCAGGTTGGTTATCCCGTTAAAAGACGGTGGATTTCCTTTGCTCATGGTTATCGAGAGCGTCAGATCGTTGTCGCTGGCCGCAAAGGCAGAAGGGACCATGATGAGCGACAGTGCGGCAACGACGACGGCGTGATGCATAGCAATCCCCCAATTACCGCAATGATTATCGGGAATGATCTAAGAGTCGAGTCAACTATGCGTGCGAGCGTGGCGCCCTGTGAACGGCTCAAATTCATCATCGCCGTGCAGATATTCCAGCTCATGGTCAATGTGGTCGATCGCCCAACAGAGCGCCTCGATCTCGCTTCTCAGGTGCTCGGCCAAGTCCCCGGTGATACTGGCGATATCGGCCGCCGGCAGGGACGCCCTGCTGTTGATAATCTTGATCTCGTCAGCTTCAAGACCGGCAAGGTGGTGCTTCGCCCGCTCGATCTGGAACAACAGCTTGCCGCGGTGATCCAGTAGGTATTCTCTCGTCTCGTCGATCATTTGGGCGTCTCCGAGGGATGTGGCTGTAGCCTTATATGCTTCGAGACCGTGTTCGGTAATCCAAAAATATTCGATATTGTCGATACAATCTCTGGGGACGAAACCGCGGGCCTCCAGACGGCTAACGATATCGTCGCCGCACCCATAAAAGCCCACGCAAGGCGGGCCCGGAAAGGTGGAATGATGGAGGTGATTTAGGAGATGCCGGCCGTGTGACGCGCTGACATCATCTTTGATGCGACAAGGCTAAAATGCCTGATAGGATTTGAGCTTAATCGTGGAGGGGACCATGAAATCAGCGGCAAACGACAAAGAAAATCTGCCGCCCGTCGAGCAGGAGTGGGCCAGCGCCATGCTAGTCATTGCATGGCCGTTTGGGGTTTTTGCCATTGCGCTTTGCTGTAAGTTCTTCGTGTAGCGATTAAGCCCCCGCCTGACCTAACGCTCGGGCCTGGCCAAGACGGTTGTCGGGATGTTGATTTTGGGGATTCTAGCCGTCGTCCCAACAATGATGGTGCAGTCTCTCGTGCCCATAAATCACGCTCTTCGTCACTCGCTCTCAGTTTGAGCAAGCGATCGGTGCCGCTGCGAAGCGCTCCCTGGCTCACGCTTGCGGCTATGCCGGATTGACAAGAGCAGCCGCAACTTCACCAATCGGCAGGTCAATCAGGGTGATGCCGCATTCCGTGCAGAAGCGGCGTTCGTTCTTGGTCATGGTTTTGGCATCAATCACAGCGAAGTGTGGGCCGTTGGAGCGCTTCATGATCTGGCGGGCAAAGATGCGCAACATCTGATCGTCGAAGCGGCAGCCCAGAAAGAAAAAGCCGCGGTTGGTGCGCCGTGCTTTGACGGCTTCGGGGATCGGCGTCTGGATATCGATCTCTGTCAGAACTTCGACATAGTCCGCATCTGACACGAGAAAATTAGCAGCGGGCCGAACGCTTCCATGAGGCGTATACAACACCGTTTTTGCTGCCGGACCGGGCCTGAGTTCCTTTCCGGACAAATCGTAGGTTCTCGTCCATATATCGCGGTTCTCATTTGCCCGCGTAACGCCTTGTATCTCGACCACGTCTGTTCGGCCATTCGCCACGAGAGCCGCGCGCATCGTCCCGTCGTACCAGCTGTCGATGATGAGCGAGAGTGGCAGCGTTGCAAGCCAGGCATGGAGGCCGGTCAGCGGCGCGGATGAGGCGAATATCTCCGCCATCCAGGCTTGAAGCGTCCGACGATGCCTGCGCTGCTCGATAAACTGTGCGACCGACCACATGTTGCTGCGTATCTTGGAAGGTGCTGTCGCCCGTGTGTTAAGAGCTGCTGCAACGCCTTCTGGACCATCAGGTACAGGCGGTGCCGCCGAACTTTGCCGGAGAAGCCCGGGACCGAGATATGGGATTATTGCGTCTGCGGCGAGCGCTTCCTTCAGCAAATAAAGTTGCTTTTCGGCGTAATCGCCCCGGCAGACCAAAAGATGATCGGATTTAGGAAGCACGGGCATGCCGCTGTCGCTTTTTGTCGTTCGTTAGCAGCGTTTAGTCCTCCTCAGATATCTTCTTTGCCTCGACCGTAATGGGCAGGCGCGTGTCCTTTGGCAGATCGGGCAGGGCTAGCCTCCATCCATTCCTAAGCAGCACGCAGCCGCCCCATAGATTTTCATTTTCCATAGCAATGATCGGCTCTTCGAGATCCTTCTTGGAAACATATGCCGATAAGCCGGTTCCGGTTCTGCGGATCATCACTTTCACGGGGCTATTCCTTCCCTGGCGCTGGTAGTCGTTTCGGCAATGCTTGCTGCGGCTTTGTCGAGGCTCGTCAGTTCACGCGCGCGCATGCCGACGATGGTGCCGCGATCCACCCATTCGACCGCATAGATATAGAACTGCTGGAGAAAGGTGCCGATGTCGCGCACATAACCCTCATCGCCCTTTCGCACCAGGTTTTCGCCAACGTCTTTGCCGGGATAGGTGCCGTCATTCTTTATGTGGCGCGTGGCACGAACCCGCTCGCCTGGTAGAAATTGCGGTGAACAGCCGATTTCCACTTCTTGTTCGCGTCCTATGCCCACGGTGGTGCCTCACTTTCTTGAGACTGCTCGGCTTAACCGCGGAGGTCAAACCTTTGGACGAGATATTGCCTTCGGCGGCCAGCGAACAGGCGATCAGGCTGGAACGCAGGTCTTCGGTACCGGACATACCGATGCGCATTGCTGCGTCTCGAAAGCTCCCTCGCATTCTGTGCACTTCTTCGGATCGATCACGTAGTTCTCGCCCATCAGTTCTATCGCACCTGATGGACATTCGAACTCGCAGGCTCCGCACTGGGTGCATTGGGATGCGATGATCTTGAAGGCCATTTTCAACTCCTGAGGAGGTTAAACTAAAAAAAATTCACGCCGTCCCTGTCAGCAGGTCGACTCCAAACTCGGTGGCATAAACCATGCTGATGGCGGTTTCGATGTACTCATAGGTATAAGAGTCCACTGCTCGAATGCCCGCGTCCGCCAACCGCTTTTTAGGGCAATCTCCGATCTTTGCGCAGAGCACGATGTCGATCCCCTCGAGCGCAACTATCACACCGTCGAGTGTAGCGTCGTCACCCCAACCGCCGCGGCAATATTGCTCGACCTTGCGATGCCCCACGAAGGCGATTCCTCTCGGAGAGGCTTCATAAATCTGGAACTCTTTCGCATGGCCGAAATGTTCGTTTATGCGGCCGCCGCCCTTGGTCGCCACCGCGACGTGAAGCGACCCGTCGGGGCCGGCTGCTTTGACCATTTCGATCGCCTCGCTCTTGGCTGCTGCGTGATTGCCTCTCTCCCGCGCCACTACTTCCCGGTATGCCTCGCGATTGCGCTCGTCGTACGAGACTGCATCGGGAATGTGGTCGAGCGTGAATTCTTTGCCACGATCCTCGCCGAGCAGACCGACGGCATCGGCCCGGCATTGCCGACAATGACGCATCAGCTTGGCGCCTTTTTCGAGACGACCTTGAAGCGCCTTCAATTCGATTGCCCGCGGAGCGCGCTGTCCGGTCAGGCCATAGTAAGTGCCGTGCGCTGGGTCCGAAATCAGGGGCATCACATTATGCAAGAACGCGCCGCGCTCTTTCACCCATCTGTTCACCTCGATCAGGTGCTCGTCATTGACCCCGGGTATCATGACCGAATTGACCTTGACGAGGATGCCCCGCGCCGCCAGCATTTCCAAACCCAACATCTGTCGCTTGTGCAGGATTTCGGCGGCTTCGATGCCGGTGTAGCGCCGGTGATTGTAAAAGACCCAGGGATATATCTTTGCGCCGATTTGCGGGTCGACCATGTTGATTGTGATGGTCACGTGATCGACATTCATGCGTGCAAGCTCATCGACATGATCTGGCAATGCTAGCCCGTTGGTGGAGATACACAGCTTGACGTCGGGAATTTCCGCGGCAACTTTTTCGAAGGTCGCCTTGGTTCTCCTCCAGTCGTAACAGGCATCGCCCGGACCGGCGATTCCGACGACCGAAAGCTGCGGCACTTCGTTGGCGACCGAAATAACTTTGCGCAGCGCCTGCTCTGGCGTCAGCTTTTCCGAGACGACACCGGGCCGGCTTTCGTTTGCGCAGTCATATTTCCGATTGCAGTAGTTGCACTGGATATTGCAAGCCGGTGCGACGGCGACGTGCATGCGCGCGAAATAGTGGTGTGCTTCTTCCGAGTAGCAGGGATGATCCTTTATCTTCTCCCATGTCGCTGGATCCATGTCATCCGGTTTTGCGGTTGAGCCGCAGGATGAGGATTTGCAGCTGTCGGACTTCGCATTGGTCAGCCTATTGTCGGACGTTTTGGCGCTGGCCGAGCTATCAAGCGAAATCATCGATGCGGTCATCTAGCAATTCCGTTGCTGGTGAAGATTGCAGTTCAAACTGCAAGACCTATGCCAGGGCCCGGGATTGTCTTATGTCCGGCGTTTTAGTGTTTCGCGTTGGATTGCATACACTTGCTCCCGCACGATTTCGTTCGTTCATGACAATCGGCACATGGATCTCGTCGCGAATGCGACGCGCCTCTGTCACGTAGAGTGCCGAGAGCGCATTTCCGACCTGACGAACGACATAGGCTTAGAACTTTTTCATCTCGATATTGTGCCGGCGCAGAGCATAGCCGACCTGACGGGGCGTGAGGCCGAGCATACGAGCCGCTTTGGCCTGAACCCATCCGACTTTCTCCATTGCCTCGATCAGCCGGTCCCGCTCTGTGAGGCGCGGTGATAGGGCTGGGCAAGCCGGACCATTGGGGTCGCAGGCCTTGAAGGGCGCTACCTCGGGATGCGAGACGCTGCCTGGTTGGGTAGAGAGCGGCGATACTGCCGGCGTTGTTCCACCCCGAGTGAGCTCATCGATAGGCTTACCCTCGCGGCCGCCGCCGTCGCCTTTCCAAAGACGAGCCGAAAGACATTGGTTGTTCTGGCACGCAAAATCCGAGGGAACGATCGTCTTCGAGCGCGCCAACGTCGCCGTCCTACGCACGCAATTTTCCAGCTCGCGGACGTTCCCAGGAAAATAGCATTGCGAAATCAGGTCTAGCGCCTGCGCCGTGAAGGCGTGCTCGCGATTGTTCTCCCGGTTGAAACGGTCGAGAAAGACTTTTGAAAGGCGCGAAATGTCTCCGGGCCGCTCTCTGAGTGGTGGCAAGACGATCGGCACGACATTGATGCGATAGTAAAGGTCGGCTCTGAACTCGCCATTTGCAACAGCCGCCTCGAGGTCCTTGTTGGTTGCGCATACGAGTCTGATGTCGACTTTGAGGGTCTTGGTTCCGCCAACCCGCTCCAGCTCGCCTTCCTGCAGCACGCGCAAAAGCTTGGCTTGAAAGGCAGGCGAAATTTCGCCAATTTCATCAAGGAGCAGCGTTCCGCCATTTGCCAATTCGAAACGCCCCGCGCGCTGCGATACAGCACCGGTGAAAGCGCCCTTTTCATGTCCGAAGAGTTCCGATTCCAGGACACCTTCAGGCAGTGCGGCGCAGTTCAATTTGACAAAAGACTTCTTGCGGCGAGGGGAAAGCTCATGAATGGCCTGTGCGAAAAATTCCTTGCCAGTGCCGCTTTCACCCCGCAGAAGCACTGTGGTATTCGTCATAGCCACCGCAGAGACGATTTCCAACACCCGCCTGACTGCAGGGCTTTCTCCGACGATCCAGTCGACTTTGGCTCTTGAGTTTTGGCTCGGATCATTCCGTCCCCCTTCGGCGGATTTCCGGTGCAGCTGGATGATTTGCGGACCGGACGTGCTCAGGGCTCGGTGGAACGCGATCGTCTGGCCGATAAGATCGGCGACCATGGTAAGGAAGCGAATATCCTCGTTGTGACGCAGTTCAGTGGCGCTGTCCCTGAAGCGGTCGATCCATAACGTCCCGACCAGTTTGTGCGCAGCCCTCAAAGGAACCCCGATAAATGTGATGGGGATCGTGTCGCTGCTCAAAGACGGCTGAGGGTCAGCCCGAAAAAGTTCGGATTTACTGGTCTCCCTTATCACCAGCGGCTGTCCGGTCGTCACGATCTGATCCATTGCAGCCGGTGGGATGGTGTGGCGTGCGCCGGATTGACGAGAATCGGCGACGCCGGCCGACGCGGTAATTTCCGGCTCCCCTTCGCTCGCCCATATAACGATTGCCCCATGACGCATTCGCAAAAACGTGGGGAGGATATTGGCGACCTTGACAAGCGTGATCTCCAGCGGGGCAGCGGCCGTTAGGAGCTTCGATATTTCGTAGATCCCGCTGCAGGAGATTCCGACTTCAGGCGTTTTGCTGGATACCCCGGGCAAAGGTCCAACTTCATCGACGCAATCGCGTAGAATGCGGGTCATTTTCAACACCCCTAGCTGTGTAGAATGCCCCCATTCCAACCACTGTTTGTGCTTATTTGTATAAGCGGAAACTCTAATGGTAGTTTCTGAAATTGCAAGCTGGTTCCTGTCAAAATTGATGCAGCGCCTGGCTGTGACGACATAATGTGTTTTTCAAAAGTTTAACAATAAATTGTTCACCCGAACTTGAAGAGAACACCAAAGCCGCCTCGTGGATAGTTCCACGTGATGTCCCCACTTGCCTCACACAGCACCCTGCATGTGCCGCACTCCATGCAGCCGTCGGCGGCAATCTCCACTTGGCCTTTGTCATTCAGTTCATAGCATTTTGCCGGGCAGATGCGTGTTAGCGCCAAAAGGTTTGCACTCGGATGCTCGTGCGGCCGCACCTTAATGTGCGGGCGTCCCTGATCAACCAGATAGCGATTCTGGAAAAGCTTGTCCTCAACACGCAACTTCGTCACTGCAACGGTCATCCTATTTCTCCTTCAACGCCAAGCCAATGCCAGACGCACCGCGTCGCTGACCAGCCCCCAGCGCGAACGCGCCTTTATGAAAGCGGCCGTTGTCGCCCTTTCATTTTCGATCTTCGGCGTACCATCGACACGCATGAAATTTTTCGAAGCTTCAGACATCAACTTCGGGTATGTCATGAAGAAATTGCGGGAATTGGTATGAAGTAGGGCCGGCATGTCTTTGTATTTCCTAAGATCTTTAATGACAAAGGAATCGTCCAGCATCGTCTTGTATAGTGCGAGGTTTCTTTTGGTCATTCGACCTCCGCGGCTCTTGACCTCGAAAATAGCCTCCCCGGCGATGCGACCTGACGTCATGGCGAGATTGGAACCTTCGCGGTGAACGGCATTGTTGAGCTGTGCTGCGTCGCCGACAACGACCCAGCCATCGCCGAAGAGCGCGGGAATTGCCTTGTACCCACCTTCGGGAATGAGATGAGCTGCATATTCCTTGACTTCCGAATCCGCGATCAGATGTTTGATCGACGGATGGTTCTTGAACGCTTCGAGCAACTCGTAAGGGCTTTCGCACGTTGCGGCGAAGTCGGAGACGAGGCAACCGATGCCAAGAGAGATCGACTCCTTATTGGTATAAAGGAAGGCGAGCCCGGCCATGCCGCGGGAGATGGTGCCGGCCGCCTCGATCACACAACCCTCGTTGCCATGAAGACCGAAGCGCTGATCGATCACGTCTTCTGGCAGAAAATGTATTTCCTTGACAGCGAGAGCCACGCTCTCCGAAGTCGGCGTCTGACGCAAACCGGCCCGGGCGCCGAGCAACCCATTGGCGCCTTCCGCAAGAACGACCGTGTCCGCAAGTATGACATCGCCAGTACGGTCAGTGCGCACGCCGATCACCTTGCCCCCTTCCTGGGCAAGTTCTGTCGCCGTCGTCTCGCAAAGGACTGTCGCTCCCGCCTCACGCACCTTACGCGAAAACCAACGGTCGAACTGAGCGCGAATGATTGTATAGCGCTCTGGCGTCGACTCGTTGAAATCATCCGATCGGTATTGGATCCCAACGTGGGATGTGTCATCCATCATCCAGAAGCGCTGCTCGACGAGATGCCGCTCAAGAGGCGCATCATCTCGAAAATTCGGGATGATTTTCTCCAGCATGTTCGCGTACATGATTGCGCCCTGGACGTTCTTTGAGCCCGGATACTCGCCACGCTCCAATTGCAGGACTTTCAAGCCACGGCTCGCCATGGTGTAAGCAGCCGCATTCCCGGCCATGCCCGCGCCAATCACGATGGCGTCAAACTTTTCCCCGCTCATAACCCGTGCCCCCTAATTCGCAAGCTTATCGCGACTGTGCGGCGACAGCCGTTGGGTGAAAACATCAGTGAGGGCCGGCAAGAAGCGGATCGCATCCGTCACGACGCCAACGTGGGCGAAGTCGAAAATCGGCGCGTTCGGATCGGTGTTGATCGCCACAATGAGATCAGCGCCCTCGACGCCAACCCGGTGCTGAATGGCGCCGGAAATCCCGGCCGCTATATAGAGCTTCGGCCGGATAGTCTTACCCGTTTGCCCGATCTGCCGATCAGCCGGCATCCAGCCTTTCTGGACCAGCGGCCGTGAACAGCCGTATTCGGCTCCAATTACCCGCGCGAGATTCTTCGCCAGCTTCAGGTTCTCCGATGTTCCAAGACCGAGGCCGCCGCCCACCACCACATCGGCATAGGCGAGATTGGAATTTGTCGATTGCACGTCGGAAATGAACCCGAGGACTTTGGTGACGATCTCCTCCTCGACCATCAGGACCCCATGCTGAATGACGCAGCCGATAGGCTTGTTCGTGCGCTGCGGCATCGCCATGACCCTTGGCCGCACTGTCGCCATCTGCGGTCTGCAGTTGAGCGTGTAGATTGTGCATAGTAGAGAGCCGCCGAAAGTCGGCCGCGTTGCGGCAAGCGAACCGTCCGCATCCACATCGAGTTCGGTGCAGTCCGCGGTGAGCCCCGTCAACAAGGTCGTCGCCACGGAACCGGCAAGGTCGCGACCAAGCGTCGTCGCACCGAGAAGCAGGATCTCGGGTTGGTAAGTGGCGACGAGATTTGTCAGAGCTTTGGTGAAGGGCTCGTTCCTATAGTCTTCGAGCAGGGGGTTCTCCACCAGATACGCAACGTCGGCGCCATAGGCAAACGCCTCTGCGATGGCCAGCTGCGTGGCGTCCCCCGGAGGTCCGAGCACGACACCTGCGAGTTTGACGCCAAGCTTGTCCGCCAGCTTGCGGCCTTCTCCCAGCAGTTCGAAGGAGACGGGATGGACATTTCCGCGCTCCACTTCGATGAAGACCCAAACATGGCGGTAGTCTTTGAAATGATCGGGCAGTTCTTTCTTCATTCCCGCGCGGCCGACGGCTGGGCGCGGTATTTCTTGATTTGCGGTCAACGTCATGGCTCCTTGCCGTTATGCGCTGGCGTCGAAGGCGAGTTCGTGTTCGAGCGCCGGCTGACGGGCGAAGATTTCGACAATCAACTCATCAGCAAGATCGCCGAGCGCCTTATCGGTGGTGGTGATTTGCCCTGCCTTTTCCGTCCTTACTGTCGGGGCAAAGACGCGTTTGACGACCGTCGGCGAACCACGCAGTCCACACTTGCTGAGGTCCTCGATGCCGGCGTCGCCCGCGCTCCATTTTACGATCTGACTGCGTGCGGCACGTAGCGCGTCATCAAGCGAGCCGCGGCGGATTTCGTTGGTGCCTTCCAGCATAGTGATGAGGCAGGGAAGCCTGCCATGCAGCATCTGGGTACCGCCTTCCGAACGGCGGTCGACCTTAATTTCGCGTGCATCAAGATCGAGGGAGCAAATCTTCGAAACGTAAGTGAGTTGCAGGAGGTCGAGGCGCTTAGCAATGCCCGGCCCGACTTGGGCAGTGTCGCCGTCGATGCTCTGCTTGCCCGTGAAAACGATGTCGGGGGCGCCGAAGGTCTCGCCGATTTTTGCAATCGCCTGCGACAAAGCAAAGGAAGTCGCCAGGGTATCGGATCCCGCAAAATAGCGGTCGGTCAACAATACCGCCCGATCCGCACCGTAAGTGAGCGCCTTGCGCAACGAATCCTCTGCCATGGGCGGGCCCATCGTGAGCACGGTGACCTCGCCGCCATGCACGTCACGCAACCGCAGTGCTTCTTCAAGGGCGAATAGATCGTAAGGATTTATGATGGTCGGCACACCCTGGCGCATGATCGTGTTCGTTACAGGATGGACGCGAATCTGTGCGGAGTCCGGCACCTGCTTGATACAGACTACGACGTGCATGTGGTCTCCTAGCTGCTGTTAAATGGCGGGTTTGGCGCTTCGTGTCCTCTAAAGCACTATCTGTGCCAAGGTTTTTGAATGTGGCATCCCTTTGAAATTTCAATGATTTATGCTGAGGTGCCGACACTGGACTCGCCATTGTCGGCTTCGCGACATCGTTCAAGCCGGAACCATGTCGCATTCACTCCCTGCCGAAACGCTTCAAGATAGAATCGAATGGCACGAACGTGTGACCCGGTTGGGCAGGCTTGGCCGGATTGTGATCGTTGAGCACCTTGAAGACCCGGTGCGCAAGTGGCGAGGACGTCGCAAAATCTTCGTAGGCGCGTTCAAGCATGGCGCGTGCTCTGGCAGCAATCACCTGTTCCGGGAGATCGGCGAAATCCTCTTCGGCGAGGTATTGTCCCATCCGCTTCATGATGTGAAGCCGCGAGACGTCAAGCACCTTCGGATCATAGGCGACGTCAAGCAGCGCGAAAAACTCCTCCGCGGCAGACAGATTTTTCAACCGCGCGAGGATTTCGGCCGTATCGCTGGTTCGACTGGCGTTGCAAAAACTGTTCATAACATTCTCCCCGTTTGGAACGATGCTCTGTGGTGCTCCGGTGCGATGACCCGCGGTCGCGAAAGCCCCGCAGGAAAAGTGCTCGCTCTTACGGCTACAAGTGGCTTTGCCAGTCCGAGCTCTTCTGCCTCGCAACAGCGACGAACATCGCCTGGTTCCGTCAAGCCAGATCGAGTCTTCAGAAAGTGAACCGCTTCATGAGGTGTTTCCGTCCGTCTCCGTAGGCTTCATAAAAGCCAAAGGTCTTCGCCGCTTTGCCGGCGTCGGCTTAAACGAAGAACCATCTCGTAAACTGCCGACGATTCCGGGTAAGACATCGAGCACGCGATCTATATCCTCCTCGCAATTATCACGCGACAGGGAGAAGCGAATGACCCCGTGGCTCGAGATATCGGGAATGTTCATCGCGGTCAGGACATGGCTCGGCTGCGGCGACTGAGAAGTGCAAGCCGAGCCGGAAGAACAGGCGATGCCATAGCGGTCGAGGAGAAGCAGTAAGCCATCACCGTCGACTTGGTCGAAGGCGATGTTGGAGGTGTTCGGCAACCGCTTTTGCTTATCGCCGGTGACGAACGCATCTGGGATGCGCTGCAGAAGCCCTCTTTCCAGGCGATCTCGCAGCGATCTTACTCGTCCGTTCTCTTCCTTCATGAAGCTCGACGCAAGTTCAGCGGCCTTGCCGAGCCCGACGATGCCAGCGGTATTTTCCGTGCCGGCGCGCCGGTCGCGCTCCTGATGTCCCCCCTTGATCATCGGATCGAAGCGCACGCCGCGCTTTACCCAAAGCGCACCAATCCCTTTGGGTCCGTGCAGCTTGTGGCCCGAGAGCGACAACATGTCGATCGCACTCGATTTCAGGTCCATCGGCAGCTTGCCGACCGCCTGCACTGCGTCTGTATGGAAAAAAGCGCCAACTTCCTTGGCCAACTTAGCGAGGTCAGCGACAGGAAAAATCGCGCCCGTTTCATTGTTTGCCCACATGATCGAGACGAGTGCAACATGTGGGGTGAGGGCAGCCCGGTATGTGCGCAGGTCGAGGCGACCATGCCGATCGACTGGAATCCTGTGCACCTTTATGCCACGCGTCCTCTCAAGGTGCGCGCAGAGCGTTAGCACGGCCGGATGCTCGACTGCGGACGTCACGATCTGTGTGCGATCGGGCATGATTTCGAGCGCTGACAGGATCGCTGCATTATCGCTTTCCGTGCCGCCGGAGGTAAAGACGATCTCATGCTCGAACTCTGCACCGATCAAAGCTTGCAATCGTTTGCGCGCGGTCATTATCGCGGCACTTGCCGAGGCACCAAAACTGTGACTGGACGAAGGATTGGCAAATTGATCAGTAAAGAACGGCAACATCGCTTGTACGACTTCAGGATCAACTCGCGTCGTTGCATTGTTGTCGAGATAGACAGATCTCATGGAAGCGATCCTCAGTTGGCGGAGTGACCTCGGGTAGGCTCCGTCGTTCACCGCTCGGGCAAGAACAATCGCCGCAGCGTTCGATTGGTCGAATTGGCTGCAGGAACGTTATCTGGCAATTTCAGGCTCCGGTGAACTTTGTTCAGGCGAGCTCCAAGCATCCTCGATCCGCGGCGACATGCCGCCGAAAAACCCCGTCGGTTACAAAGATATTTCTTGGACCTCGAGTACGCTGCCTTCCTTTGTGCCTGCCGACAAACTCGTCTCTGACCTAACGAGGCCTTCAATGAACAGCGCCGCAGGGACCGTAACAGTCGCTTCTTCGACAGCTGTGAAGCATGTGACCGGATCGCGCGACTTTGCGCCACACATGAGGCAAACGGCGACGGCGAGGTGGATGGCGGCCGGTCGACAACATACGTTAAGTCGCAATTGATGTTTCGAATGGCTTCATAGGCGCTCTTGCCCACAATAAATTCGATGAACTCGGACGAGCAGGCGATCGCGAAACGGGTTCGGAGCGACTGCAGTGTTGCGGCACTGATCGCTTCCGTCGGCCGATCGAATCCCATCATTAATTCAACCGCATCCCCAGATGCGACCTTGTTTTCAGATTTGGCTGTTTGCAGAATGCGGGCGCCCTTGTGATCGCAAAATGATGTCTTGAGCTTGCCGCGATACTTCCGCATGACTTTTCACACCAACCCCGGATGGTCAGGCAAAGGACTTACCACAAGCGCACATCTCTGCCGCGTTGGGGTTGTCGAAGACAAATCCTGAGGACTCCAGCCGTGTAACGAAGTCCACCGTCATGCCGTTGACGTGTGGTTGAGAGCCTACGTCCACGAACAGTGTAATCCCGCCTGTTTCGATGATCGCATCGCCCTCGCGTGGGCCGCTCTCCGGTCCCATCAGGTATTTGAGCCCGGCGCAGCCGCCGGTCTCGACCGCGATGCGCAGGCCTTCGGCCGGCTCGTCCGCTCGGCTGAGCGCAATCTTCATGGCGGCAACGGCGTTCTCTGTGAGCGTGATCATAAATATGGTTCTCATTGGTCGTCGGGAAATTTGCAAATGACCTTGCATGTGCCGTGCCAAAGAGAAAAGCATTGAGCAGGCGTCGGATCTTCCGCTGGCAATATGCATGCGCATGCCCGACAATGTCCGACATCACTGAACGTCCAACATCAAAAAGGAGCAGTCACCCGTGATTTGGGGACGCCCGCCAAAGACATCACTGCGCCATTTTCACGCCGTTGCCGTCATCGTAGCTGGGAAAAGGTTTGTAGCAGGCGCACCGGGAAAGGCCCTGGGTACCAACAACGATTGTCTGGTTTGTCGATTAGCCGACATTTTGCGTTGGCCAATCTGTATTTGCACGCTCATCACGTTGTTGAGAAACTCCCGGAGAGTTGTGCCGACGCTGTTTATCGCCAGGCTGGCATAATTTTTGAAGCTTTCTCGTCATGGCCGCTATAGCTGCAGGCGACCTTGATCAATGAAACGAAGGAGCAAAAGCGCCGTGTCAGATCAGCATCAATTCCAGATCTTAAAGGGAAAGAGCATCAGTCCCAGGATACTAATGTCTGATCGGTGGCGACATTCACAGTCATCCAATGCCAGGCTATGGCTGCGAATGGGCTTGGAGATAGACTTTGACGACTATGTACTTACCTGTGTCTTTTCGCGAGCGCTTCAGGAGATTGAAGCTGGCCAGGCGTCGGCGACCGAGGCGACCGGGCTTTCTCGCGCCGAGCTGCGGGACATCCTGACACGAAGTTTTCATGCCAAGCTCATCGACGCCTTTTTTCCGGAAGAGGCGAGCGATCCAGAGCTCGGCACGGAGGAAGAGCTCCTGCGTGACTTGCTACTTTCGCATGCCCGTCCAAACGATCCATTCAGCGCCCGGTTTGCTAAAATCATTGCCCGCCGTGCCCTGCGCGACGACCATCTATGGCAGGACCTTGGTCTATTTGACCGAGCCGAGCTTGGTCGGTTGTTTGCCATGCATTTTCCGACGCTAGCGGCAGGCAATACCAACAATATGAGGTGGAAGAAGTACCTTTACCGCAAGCTCTGCGAGGCTGAAGGTTTCTCGCTCTGCGCCGCTCCCAGCTGTCAGGAATGCAGTGATTTTAACGCGTGCTTCGGCCCCGAAACGGATGAAGCCCGTCGTTAAGTCGCTTTCGCGAGCAGTGCAAGATCGTCAGCGCTTGGTCGGCGCCTATACAAATCCCGCACGGATCTCTCGACGACGTTGAACGGAAGAGGGGATATTCATTGCTTCCCGGTATTTTGCGACGGTGCGGCGCGCAATATCGATCCCGCTTTCCCGAAGTTGGGCGACCATATTGTCGTCGGAGAGCACACTGTCCTCCGTTTCCGCGGCGATCATTGCCCTGATGCGATGGCGGATCGCTTCGGCCGAGTGTGCCTCGCCGCCTTCCGAGGATGCAATCGCGACCGTGAAAAAATACTTCAGTTCGAACACGCCGCGAGGGGTGAGCATGTATTTGTTCGAAGTCACACGGCTCACCGTCGACTCATGCATCTCGATCGCGTCGGCGACAGTCTTAAGATTGAGAGGCCGAAGATAGGCAGTGCCGCGTTCCAGAAAGACATCCTGCTGGCGGACGATTTCAGTTGCTACCTTAAGGATCGTCTTGGCCCGCTGATCGAGGCTGCGAACCAACCAGTTCGCGTTCTGGAAGCATTCGTTGAGGAATGCCTGATCACCGGTATCATGCGCGGTCAGACGAGAGACTTCGGCAAAATAGGTTTGGTTGATGAGCACCTTGGGCAACATCTCGGGATTGAGTTCGATCTGCCACCCGCCTGCGGTCGAGGGCAGAACTCGAACGTCCGGTATGATGGCCTCCGGCCGTCCCGATTGGAACCGGTTTCCGGGCCTCGGATCGAGTGTCCGGATCTCATGCAACATGTCGAGAAGGTCGTCGTCGTCGACACCGCAGCGCCGCTTCAATGCGCGAAAGTCACGTTGTGCAACCAACTCAAGATTTGCGACCAGCGCTTCCATAGCAGGGTCGAACCGATCTTGCTGCCGTAACTGTATCTCGAGGCATTCCCTAAGAGTTCGTGCAAAGATTCCAGGTGGATCGAAATGCTGCAAGGTCGCGAGGACTCGCTCGACGTCAGCCTCGTGGACACCCAGCCTTGCCGCCAGCTCTGATAGGTGCACCTGAAGATATCCAGTGCTTTCCAGATGATTGGCAAGCGCACCGGCAATCAGCCGATCTCGTGAGCTGAATGCTGTGAGGGCGATCTGCCGGGCGACATCGTCGTGCAATGTTTCAGTAGAAGCAGCAAACTCCTCGAAGCCCGGCGGGTGCTCTGACGACGCGTTGGCGGAACTTCGAATTGATTTCCATTCTCCAAGTGGCTCGGGAGCCTCGAGCCTTGTCGGCGCATCAACCTTGCCATCGTGTGTGGCACTATCGGGCCTGTTCTCCGAGGTCGAGACGACATCGTCAGAGGCGATGCCGTCACTTGAAGCCAGTTCTAGAAACGGGTTCTTCTCCAATTCCTGCTCGATGAACTGATGCAGTTCGCCATGCGCCAGTTGCAGCAAGCGAATAGATTGGATGAGCTGAGGCGTAATAACCAGCGATTGCTTTTGGCGCTGGAGAAGGTTTGCTAAATACTGCATCCTAAGAGAGAAACCCCTATCGATCTTGGTACTTAGTCGCGCGAATTTTTCATTTTATGAGGCTTCAGTCCTCCGGTGCTTATGCTGCGGCCGTGGCCTTCAGCGTTTCCAGGACGTTTTGCGGCGATGAAATGCCGTAGGGATCGGTTTGACAGTTGTCCGAGAAGCCTTCTTCCTCAAACCACTGCTCTACCACGCCGTTATCGACCAGCGCCGCGTAGCGCCAGGAGCGCATTCCGAAACCGAGATTGTGCTTGGCAACGAGCATGCCCATCTTGCGAGTAAATTCTCCCGACCCGTCAGGGATGAGCTTGACGTTGAGAAGCCCTACGGACTTGCCCCAGGCGTTCATGACGAATGCATCGTTTACGGAGAGACAGTAAATCTCATCGATGCCCTTCTTTTGAAACTCCCCATAAAGCCTTTCGAAATCCGGTAGCTGTTGGTTGGTGCAGGTGGGGGTGAAGGCGCCTGGCAGCGAAAACAAGATGACGCGCTTGCCGCGGAAATAGTCGTCGGATGTCTTGTCTTTCCACCGATAAGGGTTCGGCCCTGGTAGGGCCTCATCGCGAACACGCGTCCGGAATGTGACGAAGGGAACCTTCTTTTTGATGTTCATCTAACTGTTCCTCATACCGACAATTGACGCGATGTTTGGCGATTGCGGCTGCATATCCGATCTCGGTCGATATATATTGATCAAGCAAGCGCCATGCCATTTGCCTTAAATGCAGAAAATCATTGTACTGCCGGAAGGAGCCTGGGTTTGAGTAGGAGCGCCTCCGACAAGGGCGCTGACCCAACCTTCTCACCTCGAATGACCTCCGCCGCGGTGACATCGGTTGGGTCGCTTGTTATCGGCAAGCGTCCGATGTTCGCAAAAGACGGAACCGTTTCGGATAGTCATGTCAGATCCTTGAACGAGCACCGCCGGCAGGCTTTGACGTGGCCGCCGTGCTCGCGTTCTTAGGCATAGCGATTTGCCGAGACAGCTCTTCTCATTGCACCGACTGATGTGCCGCTGTTGTTGCTCTCGATCATATCAAGATCGGGACGTGCGCCACCCTCCAGCTCTTCGGCAAGGCGCCCGCGTGTCCGGTCGCAATGAGATTAAAAGTTCGTGCCGTGTCATCGCTATTGAATGATTAGGTTCTCCCTCGCGGGGTCATTCGCCAACCTTTTGATGTGCGAAACGGGACAAGAATGTCGGGAGACCGACGATTGGATTACAAGGCCTGGCCGCCGGCCGGGGCAAGTCGTGCAGTGCGGCCGCCCGCGCTCATCCGGCATGCAACTTGCGTCTTTGATTGTTCGCTGCGCTTGGAACTTTCCGATTTTTGATGGAGCATGACATGGATCAAAAGGTTTTCGTTCCAAAGAGCATCGGGGCGATTGAGGATCCGACGAAATCGCTCCGCGATCTGATTTCCTCCCCAGACCTGACGCACCTGATGGGAGCGCATGATGGGCTTTCCGCGGCGGTCGCCATGCAGGCGGGCTTCAAGGCCATTTGGGCGTCTGGCCCGTGCATTTCGAAGAGCCTCGGCTATCGCGACGTCAAGGAGGCAAGCTGGACACATTTGATAGAGGTGATGGAACGAATGGCGGACGCCAGCGGCCTGCCGATCCTCGCTGACGGTGATTCCGGCTTCGGGAACATGAATGGCGCGCGGTTAATGACAGCAAGGCTCTTGCAGCATGGTGCCTCTGGTGTGTGCATCGATGATAAGAGCTTCCCGAAAATGAATTCCTCTGTCGGCAATCGTCCTCCGCTGGACGATATCGAAAAGTTTTCCGGCCGCCTAAAGGCGATTAAGGATGCCACGGGAAACGACCTCGTGCTTGTCGCTCGCACCGAAGCCTTGATCGCCGGTTACGGTCTCAAGGCGGCACTATTGCGCGCGGACGCCTACGCGAACGCCGGCGCCGATGCAATCCTGATCCACTCGGGGGAAGCGAAGACGCACGAGGTTCTCACCTTTGCGAAGCAATGGAAACGGCTTCCTATCATGATTGCGCCTTCGAATTACTATCGCACAGTCATTTCAGCGCATCATGAGGCTGGCATCTCGAATGTCGTCTGGGTCAACCATGCGATGCGTGCAGCGATTGCAGGTATGCGGGCCGCGTACAACTGGATCATCGCCGAAGCAAGCGCCGGGCCGATTGGGCAGGAGGTCGCGAAGCTCGACGACGGACCCGCTGCGTTATGGTGAACCGTCTTCGGCGAAAATCGGTATCTCTCTGCGCGCGTGATTAGCATTTGTAAGCTGAAGCGGTCAGCCTCGGTACGGTGTCTGCGGAGCCCGATCCGGACGACTTAATGAGACACTTTCCCGCCGAGCTGATGACAATGTGGCCGATCGGCAAGGATGTGGGCTTTGAATGACCGCCCCGATATCATCGAGCCTATCGAGGATGCGGAGCCGCCGTCACTGTGATCGGTGACGAGATTTTGAAAGAACGTGCCGCAGAAAGGTACCACGATCGGCCGTTTGAAGTCGGCATTATCGTTAACTAAGCAGAACATGATGGGACCCTTTCATTTGTGGTGATGTAGGTCGCTCTCACATGCTTTCCCTCGGTCCAATCACGCAGCCGGTTTGGATGGGTGCCGTTGATAACGACCCCCGCAGCACCCCGCAATGACATGAAATGAGCTGCACAAGCATCGACTGACGCATGACCAAGCTCGGCAAGATCGTGGGCATCTATTTCCTCGATCAACGCCCCCGGATCGTGAGTTGCCGCATTGCGATAGACGCCGTCTACATCGGTCAGAATTGCCATTAGCGGAGCATTGGTTACCCACGCAATCCACGCCGCCACAGCGTTAGACGTTATGTCCAAACTCCATTCGACCGAATCCGTTGTGAAGAGCATGCGCGAGGCAAGCAGAACCGGAATTTTGCCAACCTTTGCCAGGCTCCGACATTCGCTCAACGTTGCAGACGGAACAAGTTTCGAAGAGAAGGCACGATTCGCCAGCAAATATCCTGTCTCATCTTGGACAAGAGCGCACGCGTGATGGGTCATCACCGATGGGGGAGGATATAGGTCTTCAACACGCTCAATCGCCTTGTCGTTTAAGTCTCCGCCAGGAACGACCAAAATTCGATGTCCACGCTCGACCAAGCGCTCGAGTTCGGCGACAGCCGTCCTAAAAACCGACAGATCATGCATGAGGCTTCCGTGGAACTTGACAACTATTGAAAAGCCGCATGGGGGAAGACTTTGGGTGAACATGCCTGAACCTCGCCCTGCCACTGTGAAGGCGCCATGTAGGTTTTGCGGGCTTCTCGATGTCAGATGGAGAACTGAGACCTTCTGAAAAGCCGCAGCGTACAACTGCATCCGTTCAACGCCATTTGGGAGAGCAAGCTCGATTACGTTGAACCTAATGTCGAGAAGTTTCGTCGCGTTTGAAAAGTCGCTCTTCCTCCATTTCTCCGCAATTCTTCACCGAACGATGTTGGAGACGTCTCGAACGTGCTACGGCTCTTTGTCCGGGATGCTCAAGCTGACGGGCCTTTCATTTAGCTGTAGGCCTACATGATCCAGTGTTCCACGCAGCGACCAACGAGAGAAATATGTCTCGGCGGCTCTCACTGCGTCGCAACAACCTCAAAAACCATGCCAACTTTGCAGAGCGAGCCCGCGAAAAGTTTTCTCAATGTTTCCTACCGACTTAGGGCTGAAGATAGCGAACACCTCAGAGGCGGCGTCGTGAAGATTCAAACGCACACACTGTCCAATTCGTCAGATAACCGACACGGGTTTTGTTAAGTCAATTTCTCGCCGTCCCACGCTAAACATTTGAAATTGACGAACGAAACCATTCCGTCCGGCGACACGGGTCGCGTTGGCGTGAGATTTGAATGGGATGGGTGCTGGAATGGCGATGCTGACCTGTAAACGATTATTCGATCCGGTCGGCAGGAGAAAAGGCGGACCGTATCAAATCGTCCAATCGGATTTTGTCAAAGAAGAGAACAATGGAAGCCAAAAGAGCGAACGGTCTGACGTGCCATATTCCCGACAACTTTAAGCCGCGGCTGAGCGAACTTACGGACGTCGAACCAAACGACGGTTTGACAGATGAGAAGCATATTGGCGGGCCGCCCCGTGCCAGGTGCAAAGTGTAGCATCTCCTCGATGATCCGCCGGCTCCGAATATCCTGGCGCCGTTGCGGCGTCGCTCAATGTACGAATGCCTCTTCCCATCTTGAAATTAGCGACAAAGCGATGCGCCACGAACAAATTACCGAATTACTTGATCGGGAGGCGATCCGTGATTGTCTTTATCGATACTGTCGCGGGATAGATCGGGCAGACGAGGCGGCGCTGCGCAGTGCGTACTGGCCGGATGCGCATGACAACCACGGCGCTTATTCGGGCTCGGCAGAGGGGTTCATAGAGTTCGCGCGCGGTGTCTTCAAGACCGAACAGCGCAACATCCATCAGATCACGAACATTCTGATCGAGTTCATCGACCCGGCGGAGGCTGCCGTCGAGAGTTACTTCACTGCGCTGCAACGCGGACCGGACGGGGCAAGGACACTACGTCAGGTTCTCTTGTGCGGCCGTTATTGCGATCTGTTTCAGAAAAGGGAAGGTGAGTGGCGCATCGCCGAGCGGACTGTCGTCTACGATTGGTTCGAGGAACAGCCCGCGCCAGTGACCTCCGAGACGGAGCGTTTCGGTCTCCGGCAGCCGATCGGGGCATCATATCCAATCGATCCGGTCTATGCGCTCTTGAACCGTCGTTTTCTTCAGAAACGTGAAGGCCACATGGCGAAAACGCCTCGGTGATGAGCGGTTTCAGATCTTCGTCGGCGGCGAAATGGAAACGTGACCTTTCTGTCTACCGCCATGTCGGGATGGTTGTCCGGAAAAAAGGTCCGGGAAACGGTCAGGAGAATTCCTCATGAGAAAGCAACGCGTCGTCATCATTACAGGCGCTGCAGGCGGGATCGGCCGCGCACTCGTCGACGCTCATCTCAATGTCGGGGACATTGTTGTTGCCGCGGACCTCCCGGACAGCGGTGTGCTTGAACTGGCTCGCGCTTTCGGCGCTGCGGATCTCGGACTTGAATTCGATGTCTCACGGGAAGAGGACATCCTTGCCCTTTATGAGCGGATCGACGCGCAGTTCGACCACATCGACGTTCTTGTCAATAACGCGGCGATGGGGCCCAGCATGGCCGCGACCACGCAGACCCCCATCGACGACTTCCGACGCGTATTGGCGGTAAATCTGATCGGGCCCTTCCTCATGGCTCGCGAAGCCGCACGGCGGATGCAGCCAGGTGCTGCGATTATCAACGTCGCCTCGATGGCGGGGGATAATTGGCAATCCAAAACGCAACGCCTACGCTGCTTCGAAAGCGGGCCTTATCTCGATTACGAAGTCGCTCGCCTGCGAGTTGGCTTCACTTGGCATCCGCGTGATGGCAGTGGCGCCGGGCTATGTGCGAACGCCGATGGTCGCGCAATTGGAACACGCTGGCCAGACGAACTTAGAGGCGGTGCGCAGCCGTGTGCCGATGGGGCGCATGGCGCGTCCGGACGAAATTGCACGAGCCGTGCGGTTTCTCGCCAGCCCGGATGCGCACTGTATCAACGGCACGGTGCTGACAATTGATGGCGGGTGGATGTCCTTCAACCAGCCTGGCGACGCGCACCCGCGAGTAAGCGAAATACCACAAGCCGAACTTTCCCGTCCGCCACAATCAACCAATAAGCGGATTGTCCTCGTCACGGGCGGCGCGACCAGCATAGGCGCGGCCGTTGCTCGCCGCTTTGCAGCAAATGGCGATACCGTCGTACTTGCCGACATAAACGGCGCCGCGGCGGCGAAGTTCGCAAAATCCCTCGGCGGCGAGCACATTGGAAAATCCGTGGACATTGCAAGCGAAATGCAGGTGGTAGCACTGTTCGACGATTTGCGGGAGCGGTTCGGGGGGCTTGATGTCCTCGTCAACAGTGCCGCTTGGCCCGACAGTTGCAAGTCGGGAGTTGAGCAAACGCCTGCCGAGATCGCGCGCGTCATTGATGTCAACCTCACCGGTGCCTTCACCTGCGCGCGTGAGGCTATCAAAATGATGCGGCCCGACGGGGTAATCCTGAATATCGGATCCATCAACCGCTCCCTGACGATTGCCCAGCGCCATGCATATGGCGCATCAAAGGCGGGCTTGGAAATGCTGACCCGCTGCATGGCGGCCGAACTCGGGCCGGTTGGCATTCGGACTGCGACGATTGCTCTTGGCTTCATTCACACACCTGATAGCGCACAGAACGCGATCAGCCGCCGCAACCCAGCCCTTGGCGGGGGGCAGTTCGAAGGCATGGCAAACGCCGCGTTCTTCCTAGCTTCGCCAGATGCTTCATACATCAACGGATCGACCCTCTACGTCGGCGCCGGCTGACTTCGGACAATGTTGTATTCTACCCACGATCGGAAGCATTCACGGGAAATCGAAAACGACACTGTGTGCCAAACGGCATCCGGAACGTCATCGAATTTGACAGTTTTAAGGAGCACTTGCGGCCGGGGAACGGCAAGCGATTTTGTTTCAAAGCCCCGAATATCAAAAAAGCCGATTGGATCAGTAGCCACGGATACATGCCCGCTGACCATTCGCGAATGGACCCAACGTGAATGAGGAAACGTTATGGAATTTGCGACCTTCATCCTTGCCTCCCAGCGGGGCTATCATCAATCGGCCGACAGAATCATCCGCAACTCAATCGAACAGGCAGTCCTTTCGGAGCAAGCTGGCTTCAACACCGCATGGTTTGCCGAACACCACTTCAACAACTATAGCCTCGTTCCATCGCCGTTGATGATGGTGGCCCATTGCGCCGGCCGGACGAACTCCATCCGCCTCGGCACTGGTGTTTGCGTATTGCCGCTTTATCAACCGCAGCGCCTGCTTTCCGAGATAGGTTTCGCCGATATCGTTTCGAGCGGCCGCCTGGAGCTTGGCGTCGGCTCTGGATATCAGCAGTTTGAGTTTGACCGCTTTGGTGTCGATATCGATGAGGCGCCCGCTGTCTTTTCGGAATATCTGGACGTCCTTCTCAAGGGCCTCACGCAAAAGATTTTTGAGCACAATGGCCAATATTTAAAGGTACCACCGACGGCGATTTCGGTGCGGACTATCCAGAAGCCGGCCCCCCCAATCTGGATCGCTACGGCGTCCGGATACAACATGGGCCGGGCCTATCGGGAAGGACACAATCTTTTCGTCACGGCATTCCACGATGGCTTGGGCGCTTTAAGCAAGCTTCGCGAGAGCGTCGAGAACGCGGCACTCGCAAAAGGTAAGGATGCCGCGGATGCCAAGATTTCGCTGTTGCGTTGTTGTTATGCCAGCGATAACGAAACGGAGATCAACAGCTATCTCGACAACGCCCGTTTCCAGCGCCGGCTATCGGAAGCGCTTCATCAGCGCCGCCAACAAACCGAGGACGGCTATCTTCTGCAGGAAACCCCGACCAAGCAGGACCTGTCGTTTCAGACGATGCGCGACAATCTACCAATCGGCAGTGTGAATCGGGTGATCGATCGCCTGCTCGAAGAGATCAGTGTGCTGAAGCCGTCCCAGATCGCAATTCACTGCCAATTGGGCGATTTCGATCATCAGGCGATGCTGCGGCAAATCGAACTCTGGGGAGACAAGATCATCCCGGCTGTCAACAAGTCGCTCGGTCATGCGCAGCCATGACCGGATAACCCCTTCCGAGATCACAGAGCAATTTTTGATGATGAACCGTCTGGATATCACTGAAGTCGGTCTCGGTTCACGGCGAACGGCCCTCGCTGACGATCCGGATCTCTGGCCAGAAGAGACGGCGATTTAGACTTTGGCGAACTCGCTACAATAAACTGCCGTAGTGACCATCATCACCCAGCGAGACTGAGTGTCTCGAAGTGAAATGGGCCGCGTACCCCGGCGGAAAAACGCTCGGCGGCGTTCAGAGCCATCTCTAACCTTTCGCGAGGCGGTGAGCTTGATGATGCATAGAGCGCGCCCAGTGCTATTTGCTGACCACATCCACAGGCGTCAAAGCCATCGACCGGCTCAACAACCTGGTAATCATCGTCAATTCTGAAAAGCCTTCCGGCATAGCCGACGAGGAAGGTGCCGCCGCGCTCGACTTCGTCCTGCCGCCGTGCGTAGCCGCCATCTTTCAGGCACTGGCGAAGCGCGTCGACGAAATCCGTCACCATGAAGGCATAGACATCCGTTTCAGGATCTCTTTTGGGCGGCTTGAGCGAATGTGCCAATAGCTGGCCCATTCTGAACGAAGAGGTAAACCCGAAGAGAAAGTCCTGGTTGCGGAAAACTTTGCGATCGGCTCGGAGGGTAAGCGAATAGCCGGCCACACCAGCGCTATCGCCGCCGATGTGAACAGATCCGTCGCTGATCAAACCGACAATGCATGTCATCCGCCGTCGCTCCTCCTGTGGGCTGATTAGTAGAACCCAATGTCGCCACTGGCTGCCGACCATGCTTTGTCGACTTTGCTGCCCCAAGCTCTGCAAGCAAACAGCTTGCCAAACAGCGCCTCGGCCACTGTCAACCGTGTGTCAGCTTCCCGACGGTATTGCCGCTTTCTGGCCGATTGGCGCGATTACCGGGTCTGTGATGAACCGGCACGCGCTCGCCTGAAACTTCAATAAATCTTCGCGATGTTTTTGCTTCGGGGGACGATGTCGGATTTGTTCCGTCCGCGACACCGACGTGTTCGCCAACTGACGCATCCATGCTTGAACCGTTGGGATAGCGGTCATTTCACGCTCTTTGCGCAGCTGGCACGGCTTTTGAAGTTCCTTTGCCAGGAGGTGATAGAAACGATGACCTGTGACGAGATCGATCCGATGAAAGGAGGAGAAAGGCATCATGCCAAGTCTGGCGCAGATCCGCATTAAGTCCAAAAGGACCGTTACCTGCCTGGCATCGGAACGCTCGATTGCTGGAGTGGCGGCGTTCTCATAATTACTCGGCTCGACCAATAGTCGCCAATGAACCCCGCTGGTTTCAATGAACATGTGCTTACCCGACTTTCGCATTAGTCGGATTAGAGTCGCGCAGGTGCGGCGGTGAAACAGCCGTTCTGGCGCCAAATTGAGGACCGCCTTTTCTTTGCCGCGCCAGCTACGATTTTTCCTGCGGAGGTGAGTGGAGCCCTAGTTCTGTGCGAGCTTTCCGCGAGCCTAGACCGAACCGTCTGACGATTGCTCCGTTTGCGGAGATCATCGCCCAGCGGCCACGGGAGCAGTAACGATTTCTGGCAGGGCTAAATCCATTTGGTCGGCTAAGACAGCCACGTGTTTCTCACCTTCGGAGGCTCGGCAACACAAAACCAGGCAAGGACAATACCATCCGTTCTCGGGACAGATCGTACGGCCATCGTGCCCGCCATCACAGACTTACCTCCCCGCACAACGGAGTTCTTCCCGATTAGGAGTTTTTCGCACATGAGTGTTATCGATGCTCGGCCGACACTGAATGCCCCCGATGACGACCCTTATCTCTGGCTCGAAGACATCGATGGCGAGAAAGCTTTGATTTGGGTCACTGAGCAATCGGCGCGAACGCTTTCGCGTTTTGGCGGGCCGCCGTTCGAAGGAGACCGCGACACGCTCGCGGGCATTTTCGACTGCCCTGACAAGATTGCGGGGATCACGCGCCGGGACCGATACCTTTATAATTTCTGGCGCGATGCCGAAAACCCGAGAGGCGTGTGGCGCAGAACAACACTCGCCGCCTACATGGCGGCGGAGCCGGAGTGGGAGATCGTTCTCGACGTGGATGCCCTTGCCAAGGCCGAGGGAAAGGACTGAATATGGGACAGTGCCTCGATCGAACCGGGCAGATGCGAAAGCGCCGTCCTTCACCTGTCGCTGGGTGGCAGCGATGCGGTCGTGCATCGCGAGTACGATCTAACCACGCGAAGCCTCGTTACCGACGGCTTCAATCTCCCGGAGGCCAAAGGCAATGTTGCCTGGCTCGATTACGACACTCTTTTGCTTTCCATCGCTCTCGGCGATGGCATGGCCACGCGCTCCGGCTATGCGCGCACAGTGCGGTTATGGACGCGTGACTCCGATCCGCTCGCCGCACCGGTTATCTTCGAGGCGGGTCCCGATTCCATCCTCGTGTTCGGCTTTCTGGATCGTACCGCCGCAAGCGAACGCGTTTGGTTCATCGAGCGGGGCTTTTTCAGTACGGTCGGCTGGATCGGCGACAGGAGCGGTCCGAAGACCAAGATCGATCTTCCTCGAGATGCTAGCTGGAACGTCTTCGGTGATTGGCTGGCTGTGAAGTTGCGTAACGCATGGACGGTCGGAGGAAAGACCCATTCAGCTGACGCACTGATCGGCATCTCCCTGTCCTCGTTCATCGCCGGCGCGCGTAACTTTGCTACGCTGTTTGAACCGGACGAAAGGTGCGCCCTGCAGTCCTTCTTCTGGAACGATGGAAAGCTCGTGGTATCCCTCCTCGACAATCTCGTTCCTCGCTTCGATATGTTCACGCCTGGACGACAGGATTGGACGCACCGAACGTTGGACACCATGCCCGCTGCGACGACTGTTCGAGCCTGGCCCTTAGATGCGGAAGTTCACGAGAGCAATGGGGAAGTCCTCGTCTCGGCTGAAGATCCAGTGACGCCGCCGCAGCTTCTCTTGTTCAATCTTAACGGGGCGCCGCGGCTCGGCGCCCCCGTCGTCCTGAAACGCGATCCAGACAAATTCGATGCATCAGGATTGCTGGTCACGCGTCACGAGGCGGGTTCGACGGATGGTGAAATAATCCCCTATACACAGGTCGGGCCGGAAAACGGAAACGGAAATGCGCCGGTCCACCTCACCGCCTGTGGCGACTACGGCAAATCGGTTCTGCCCCATTACAACTCCGCGATAGGCAAGCTGTGGCTCGAACCCGGCGGCACGAGCGTGGTGGCCAACATCCGCGGCGGCAGCGAGTTCGGTACGCGCTGGCGCGAGGCTGGAAAAAGGGCGAAAAGGCGTCTTGCCCATGACGATTTCGCCACCGTGGCCGCCGACCTGGTGCGCCGGGGTGTCACGCGTCCCGGACGGATCGCTGCCGAGGGCGGTTCAAATGGCGGTCTCCTGATCGCCAACATGCTAACTCGATATCCGGAGCGTTTCGGCGCACTCTTTTGCACAGTACCCGTTCTCGATCTGCGTCGTTACACCAAGCTCCTCGCGGGCGCGAGCCGGATTGACGAAAAGGGTGATCCCGACAAGCCGGAGGATTGGGCCTTTCTCAGTCAAATGTCTGCCTATCACACGGCCGAAGCCGGGCAATTCTACCCGCCCATCCTGCTCGCGACCCGAAGAGGGGACGACCGCGTCCATCCGGGGCACGCACGTAAGATGGCTGCAAAGCTGCAGGCACTCGGCTGCCCCGCTTACTTCTACGAAGCTGAGGTCGGTGGTCATGGTGCCGGCGCGGACGATCGCGAGCAGGCGGCGTTCCTAGCCCTAGGTTACGGTTTCCTTCGCGATGCGATCGGCTTTTCGGAACGTCTGTGACTGGTTGAGGAAAGCAGCAGATCGACTTGAAGCGGCGAGGCACTCCCTCCATCATAAACGGTATCATCGACCCTTAGGTCGCCGCGCGGCAACTGCATGGCAGAAGAGGGCCTGCCAGGAAGGCAGTCGGAGTGCATTCCAACAGGCGAAAGCGGCCTGTCAGAACTTGGATCCGCGCCGGAACGGTTGCTCGTCTAGCGAAGAACCGGCTCTCCATGGAAACGGCGTTTTGATGGTTTTGAGACGCCAAAACCGACCTCCATCATCAGTCGCGGCCTCTGCTTTGCCAAGGTACCCATATGAAAGCCGAAAGGATCCTCGACGAAACCTGAACCCGCTTTGCCGGTCAAAGTGATGGCATTTTCTGCGCCATAGAAATCAAGCACCTCGTGCGCCGGATGGCCAACGAGCAGAGTCAATTGATGCCTCAAGCGCCGACGGTTGTGGCTGCCGCGCACGTAGACATGCGGACCGGAATTGCCATCGACGTCGGAGAGATAAAAGAAAAACTTCAGCATCCGCCAATCATCAAGATCGAAGTGAAACTTGAAGGAAGCGCGGCTCAGATCCGCATCCGAAGCGTTTTTCGTCGGAAAGCTCCACCACGTCCGCGTGGTGATCAATCTCGCGTTGCCGCCGAGATAATGCCTTGCCACGTCGAGAAGCAGCGGATCTTGCTGAACGGCAACGACGGCATCACATCGTAACGCCCGTTCGTAATGGTGGCCACTTAGTATCGTCCTGCCAAACCACCCCTCGGCTTCGACATGGTCGCTGGCCAAGAAGTCGAACCTTCGGTCGAAATTGCCGAAGCAAGGCGTCTCATGTCCAAAACGGGCAATTTCCTCGCAGATTGCGGTGGGAAGCGTCAAGCCGGCAAAAAGGCCCGTACTTCTCAATTCGGCTGCGATCGTCTCTGCCTTGAGGTCACCAAACATCGAGGGCTTGCGACTTTCCTGCCGCGGCGCTTGTCTTGCGGTCAGCCAATGTGCCTTGCGGAACGGCATCGTGCGTGCCAGCAGGAACATTGGTAGCCAAGCCGGGTTCTCCCGCATATCAGTGAGATAGGTTGGAATTCGAGACACCATCCGACGAAATACCCCGCCGTTGCGCGCGATCTGTTCGAGGTCCTTCGGGTTGGAGTTTGCGGAGCTGAGCATTCGATCGCCTTTCATGGATGATGGAAGTTCCTCCTGCGGGCAAGAACCTGCACTCGATACGGATAGTCTCGACAAAACGTGTTCCTGTTGATGCTATGAAATCCAGTAACGGATCAACGGAATGTGCAAAGGCGGTGTGCTGTCGCACGCCGCCTTTGCTGGCCTTGTCCAGGGGAGGATTCGTTCAAGGGAATGTGTTCGTTGGTCCTCTTATTGAAACCAGATTTGACATTAGGCGCAGTCGGACCTAGCCCAATGAGCGGAAATCGGGAGCACCGGCTTTGATTGCATGACTGAACATCAATTTCCCTAAAGTTTGTTTTCGAACGATCAATGTGGAGGCATAGGAACCGATTCTTGACTTCGTTTGCAAATTTATTGTTTAGATAACGCTTATTTACGATATGGATAAATCAAGACACAGCTCCGCAGTTTCAGGGACTGAGACCCGTTCATGATGCCGATCTACACCGGCATTTCCGTACGGCAGTTTCCTGTTGAAGACTCCCCACCGGATGTCAGATCGCCAAGGCGTTAAGGAATGGGGATGAGCGGATATTAAACGCGCTGATAGCCGATCTCCTTCGCGTGGATCCCGTACGGCGGCGTGTTCGGCAACGGCGGGTGCTTGCCACGTTCGCTCTGATATTCGAACCAAGCGATTGCTCTTGCCGCGATGACGTGAGTGGAGGCCTTTATGCCGAGCTCCTGGGTCGGCCCGAAATTTTGTCCGATACCATGCAACGATGCGTGGAAGGTTCCACGTCTTGTCGTCTCACGACCGCCCCCAAAGGGGTTGCCCGGTTAAGAGAGTTGCCAAGACGCGCAACGAGAGTAAACCCCAAACATCCCCAAGGCCGATTTATGCGACCGTTCGGGCGAGCCAATGCAACTGTGCACTCGATTTACTTGATTTCGGTCAACTTATATTCTTTCAATAGGCACGATGATCGATGGCGTGTATGGCACACCTCCACGCCGTGGATGAAGGAAAACATGCGCTTTAAAGGTCTTGATCTAAATCTCCTTGTCGTGCTCGACGCCCTCATGACCGAGCGCAACCTCACAGCAGCGGCACGAAGCATCAATCTGAGCCAGCCCGCGATGAGCGCGGCCGTCGCGCGGCTGCGAAGCTATTTCCGCGACGATCTCTTTACGATGGTTGGCCGTGAACTTGTCCCAACGCCACGTGCCGAAAGGCTCGCCGTGGCCGTCCGAGAGGCTTTGCTGTATATCCAGCTCTCCGTTATTGCCTGGGAACCGTTCGATCCGGCTCATTCGGATCGCTGCTTCAAGATCATCCTATCCGACTACGTGACACTCGTGTTTCTTGAAAAGGTCGTCGAGCGTATGGCGCAGGAAGCTCCTGCCATCAGCTTCGAGTTTCTACCTGTTTCAGACGACTTCGATGAGCTCCTCCAGCGCGGCGACGTCGACTTCCTCATTATGCCGAAAGTGTTCATGTCGAAGCATCCTCATGCTGCACTGTTCGACGATATATTCGTGTGCGTAGGGTGTAGTACGAACAAGCAGCTATCAGAGCCGTTCACGTTCGAGCAATACATGTCGATGGGCCATGTTGCGGTCAGATTTGGAAGTGGCCTTAGGCCTGCCATTGACGAATGGTATTTGCGCGAGCGGGGTTTCAAGCGACGTATCGAGGTCGTGGTGCAATCCTTTAGCATGATACCGCCCATGCTAGCAGGTACCGACCGTATAGGGACAATGCCTTTGCGGCTGGCGCAGCACTGTGCGAAAACGACGCCCCTGCGCATCATGGAGCTTCCGCTTCCGATCGCCACATTGACCGAGGCCGTCCAATGGCCCGCGCTCCACAATAGCGATGCGGCAAGCCTTTGGATGCGGGAGACATTAATTCGGGAGGCTGCCCGGATGGTTTCGCCGCCGGCTGCGGAACGTCAAGATGCTCCGACAATGAAGCCCACTCGTCCGAAAGTTTACGCCGGATAAACGGCCGGCTCGCTTGATGCGGCTGCGATGCATTCAAACTTTTCAAGCCATTGGGCATGCGAGCTTGTCCGCGACCGGCCGCCAGGAATATTGCGCAGCTTACCTGGATCCCTGCGCTTACCGCTGATTCTAAACGCATAAATTGCCAAGGCTGTCCTATCCGTTTCGTGTGGGTCGCGCCGCATGGATATGCCGCTTTCGATCCTGGGGCATGATGCGGCCGAACAAGCAGTTGGGGTCTCAACTGGTTTGGCATTGTTTTGAGGCCAACCCGGGTGCTTCGCCAGTGGCACGATTTGATGTGGGATTGTCTCCAATTTTAAAAATTCTTTGGTCCCGCTGTGGTCTTGGCCAACCTGCGGCACCCTCCGATCGCCAGGCTTTATCAGTTTACTGCGACACATTGCGTCCGATTTGTCGGGCCCGCGACAAAGGCTTGTCCAGTTGGAGCGCATGTCTGGCGCAGCTAAATAGCTGAAAAACAATCAAGAGAGTTTCCCTTCAAGTCGGCCGCCAACTTGGCACGCGTTTTGAAACGCTTCTTGGCGGGCGGCGCGAGCTGCCGACCGTACTCCGCGATGGATGGAACGAAAGAAGGAAGGCAACATGTCAGATTTGCGTCAAATCGCATTCTACGGCAAAGGGGGCATCGGCAAGTCCACCACCTCACAAAATACGCTCGCAGCCCTTGTCGATCTCGGGCAGAAGATCCTGATCGTCGGCTGCGATCCCAAAGCCGACTCCACCCGCCTGATCCTGAACTCGAAGGCGCAGGACACCGTTCTGCATCTAGCGGCAGAGGAAGGTTCGGTGGAGGACCTCGAACTCGAGGACGTGCTCAAAATCGGCTATAAGGGCATCAAGTGCGTAGAGTCCGGCGGCCCGGAGCCGGGTGTTGGTTGCGCCGGCCGCGGCGTCATCACCTCCATCAACTTCCTTGAGGAAAACGGCGCCTACGACAATGTCGACTATGTCTCCTATGACGTGCTCGGCGACGTCGTGTGCGGCGGCTTCGCTATGCCGATCCGCGAGAACAAGGCCCAGGAAATCTACATCGTCATGTCCGGCGAGATGATGGCGCTTTACGCGGCAAACAACATCGCCAAGGGCATCCTGAAATATGCCCATGCAGGCGGCGTGAGGCTCGGGGGTCTGATCTGCAACGAGCGCCAGACGGACCGCGAGATCGACCTCGCCGAGGCCCTGGCCTCCAGGCTCAATTCCAAGCTCATCCATTTCGTGCCGCGCGACAACATCGTCCAGCACGCCGAGCTCAGGAAGATGACGGTCATCCAGTATGCGCCGGATTCCAAACAGGCCGGAGAATATCGCACCCTGGCTGAGAAAATTCATGCCAATTCGGGTCAAGGGACCGTCCCGACCCCGATCACCATGGAAGAGCTCGAGGACATGCTGCTCGACTTCGGCATCATGAAGACCGACGAGCAGATGCTTGCGGAACTTCAGGCCAAGGAATCGAAGGTGGCGGCCGCCCAATAACCGCCGCTTTCGACGGACGCGCCGGCCCTTGACCCGGCGCGTCCTTCCCGAGAACGCGCCTCAGCGCGAGGCGACATCCGAACCTTAAAAGAGGGCAGGCCCTATGAGCCTCGACTACGAGAAAAACGGCGCTTTGCATGAAAAGCTTATAGCGGACGTGCTGTCGCAATATCCGGACAAGGCGGCGAAGCGCCGCAACAAGCACCTCGGCGTTGCAACGGGCAAAGACGCGACCGACAAGGAGGACGACGTTCTTTCCGAATGCAGCGTCAAATCGAATATCAAATCCATTCCGGGCGTTATGACCATCCGCGGCTGCGCCTATGCCGGTTCCAAAGGTGTCGTGTGGGGGCCGATCAAGGATATGGTCCACATCTCCCATGGACCGGTTGGTTGCGGCCAATATTCCTGGTCGCAGCGTCGCAATTATTATGTCGGCACGACAGGGATCGACACCTTCGTGACGATGCAGTTCACCTCCGACTTCCAGGAAAGAGACATCGTTTTCGGCGGCGACAAGAGGTTGGACAAGATCATCGATGAGATCGAGGAATTATTCCCGCTGAACAAAGGCGTCAGCATCCAATCGGAATGCCCGATCGGTCTGATTGGCGATGACATCGAGGCTGTGTCGCGCAAGAAGGCGAAGGAACACGACAAGACGATCGTGCCGGTGCGCTGTGAGGGCTTCCGCGGCGTATCGCAATCACTTGGCCACCATATCGCCAACGATTCCATCCGTGACTGGGTTTTCGAGAAAACGGATGTCGAGTTCGAGGCGGGTCCTTACGACATCAACGTCGTCGGCGATTACAATATCGGCGGCGATGCGTGGGCCACGCGCATCCTCCTGGAGGAGATGGGGTTGCGCGTGGTCGGCAACTGGTCTGGAGACGCCACGCTTGCCGAAGTGGAGCGGGCGCCGAAGGCCAAGCTCAACCTCATCCACTGTTACCGGTCGATGAACTACATCTGTCGGCACATGGAGGAAAAGTACGGCATTCCATGGATGGAATACAATTTCTTTGGTCCGTCGCAGATCGAAGCCTCTTTGCGCAAGCTTGCCAAGCATTTCGGGCCGGAAATTGAGGAAAAGACCGAGAAAGTCATTGCCAAGTACCGGCCTTTGGTCGACGCCATCATCGCCAAATACCGACCACGCCTCCAAAGCAAGACCGTGATGCTCTACGTCGGCGGTTTGCGCCCTCGTCACGTGGTCACGGCCTACGAGGATCTCGGTATGGAGATCGTTGGCACCGGCTACGAGTTCGCCCACAACGACGACTATCAGCGCACCGGCCATTACGTGAAAAAAGGCACGCTCATCTACGACGACGCGACCGGTTATGAACTGGAAAAGTTCATTGAGGGGATCCGCCCCGATCTCGTAGGCTCCGGTATCAAGGAAAAGTACCCGGTGCAGAAGATGGGCATTCCATTCCGCCAGATGCATTCGTGGGACTACTCCGGCCCGTATCATGGCTACGACGGCTTTGCCATCTTTGCCAAAGACATGGACCTCGCCATCAACAATCCAGTCTGGGATCTTTACGACGCCCCCTGGAAGAGAAAGGTCGCGCCGGCTGAGGCGGTTGCGGCCGAATGAGGGCCTGGCCTGTCTTGGAGCAGGGGCAGGCTAGGCTCTCGCCGCGGATTTGATCCTGACACCTCGAACATCTCGACGTCCTTTGCCGCCATTGGTGCGGCACGATGAAACGAAAGGCGATTACCATGCCGCAGTCGGCGGAAAAAATTCTCGACCACGCGCCTCTGTTCCGCGAGCCGGAATACAGGCGAATGCTTGCCGAAAAGAAGCTGAATTTCGAATGTCCGCACCCGGACCAGGTCGTTGCCGATCAAAGCGAGTTCACCAAGACCTGGGAGTACAGGGAGAAAAATCTTGCCCGCGAAGCCCTGGTGATAAATCCCGCCAAAGCCTGCCAGCCGCTCGGGGCCGTCTTTGCGGCTGCGGGCTTCGAGCGGACCATGTCCTTCGTCCACGGCAGCCAGGGCTGCGTTGCCTATTACCGGTCGCACCTTTCGCGACACTTCAAGGAGCCTTCGTCGGCGGTTTCGTCCTCGATGACTGAGGACGCGGCGGTATTTGGCGGACTGAAGAACATGGTCGACGGGCTCGCCAACACCTATGCGCTCTACGACCCGTCGATGATTGCCGTCTCGACCACCTGCATGGCGGAGGTTATCGGCGACGATTTGCACGGCTTTATCGAAAACGCCAAGAGCGAAGGCTCGGTCCCCTTAGACTTCGATGTTCCTTTCGCCCACACGCCCGCCTTCGTCGGCAGCCATGTCGATGGCTATGACGGCATGGTCAAGGGCATCCTGGAGCACTTCTGGAAGGGCAGGGAGCGCAAGGAACCGAACGGCACCATCAACATCATACCCGGGTTCGACGGCTTCTGCGTCGGCAACAACCGCGAGCTCAAGCGCCTGCTGAACCTCATGGGCGTATCGTATACCCTCATCCAGGACGCATCCGACCAGTTCGATACTCCCTCGGATGGCATGTATCGCATGTATGATGGCGGCACGACGATCGGAGACGTCAAGGAAGCTCTTGGCGCCGAAGCGACACTATCGCTGCAGCACTACAACACCCGCAAGACGCTGGAATATTGCAAGGAGTTCGGACAGCCGACGGCTTCCTTCCATTATCCCCTTGGCGTTAAAGCAACCGACGAATTGCTGGTGAAAATCTCGGAGGTTTCCGGCAAGGAAATCCCTTCCGCGATCGGACTGGAGCGTGGGCGCCTCGTCGACGCCATGGCGGACAGCCAAGCCTGGCTGCACGGAAAGAAATACGCGATCTACGGCGATCCAGATTTTGTCTATGCGGTGGCCCGGTTCGTGATGGAAACCGGCGGCGAGCCCACACATTGCCTCGCGACCAACGGCACATCTGCGTGGGAAAGCGAAATGAAGGCATTGCTTGCATCCTCGCCGTTCGGAAAGGATGCCAAGGTCTGGGCGGGCAAGGACCTCTGGGCACTGCGCTCACTGCTTTTCACCGAACCGGTGGACCTGTTGATCGGCAATTCCTATGGCAAATATCTGGAGCGCGACACCGGCACGCCGCTGATCCGGCTGACGTTTCCGATTTTCGACCGGCACCATCATCATCGCTTCCCGCTGATGGGCTACCAAGGCGGGCTGCGTGTCTTAACGACAATTCTCGACACGATATTCGACAAACTCGACCGCGAGACGAGCCAAACAGGTGTCACGGACTATTCCTATGACCTCACACGCTAACGGCAAACGCTCGGCTCCGCCGCCGAGTGTCTTGCAATCGACATCTAAGGCCGGCGCAAGCCGGTCGCTCGATGCCAGGATCCAGGACGTCTTCGAGGAACCCGCTTGCGAGATGAACCGCGGCAAAGATGCCAATGTCCGCAAGAAGGGTTGTTCCAAGCCGCTCACCCCCGGGGCGGCAGCCGGTGGCTGCGCGTTCGACGGCGCAAAGATCGTGCTGCAGCCGATCACCGACGTCGCGCATCTGATCCATGCTCCGCTCGCCTGCGAAGGCAATTCCTGGGATAACCGTGGTACGGCTTCGTCCGGCCCGATGCTCTGGCGCACGAGCTTCACCACCGATCTTACCGAACTCGACGTGGTGATGGGCCACGCCGAGCGGAAGCTTTTCAAAGCGATCCGCCAGATCAAGGAAACCCACGCGCCACCGGCGATCTTCGTCTATTCGACATGCGTTACGGCGCTAATCGGCGACGACATCGAAGCGGTCTGTAAGCGCGCTGCGGAAAAATTCGGCTTGCCGGTGGTGCCGATCAATGCGCCCGGCTTTTCCGGCTCCAAGAATCTTGGAAACAAGCTCGCCGGCGAGGCGCTGCTCGATCATGTCATCGGCACGGTGGAGCCCGATGATGCCGGCCCCTACGACATCAATATCCTCGGCGAATTCAATCTTTCCGGCGAGTTCTGGCTGGTAAAGCCGCTTCTTGATCGGCTTGGCATTCGCGTGCGCGCCTGCATCCCCGGTGACGCGCGTTATCGTGACATTGCCTCAGCGCATCGTGCCCGGGCAGCGATGATGGTGTGCTCGACCGCACTCATAAATCTTGCCCGCAAAATGGAGGAACTCTGGGACATTCCGTTCTTCGAAGGGTCCTTCTACGGCATTACCGACACGTCGCAATCGCTGCGGCAGATCGCTGAGCTGCTCGTCAGGAAGGGCGCCGATCCGGAGATTCTTGAGCGCACCGAGGCGCTGATCGCAGAGCAGGAGGCGATCGCCTGGAAAAAGCTCGCGGCATACCGGTCGCGGCTTCAAGGCAAGCGTGTGCTGCTTAATACCGGCGGTGTGAAGGCCTGGTCGATTGCCCACGCGCTGATGGAGATCGGCGTCGAAATTGTGGGCACCTCGACCAAGAAATCGACGGCCGAAGACAAGGAGCGCATCAAGGAAATTCTGAAGGAGGATCACCGCATGTTCGAGTCGATGGGATCGCGGGAGATGTACGACATTCTCGCAGAACACAAAGCCGACATCATGCTGTCTGGTGGGCGTACGCAATATGTCGCGCTGAAGGCAAAAACGCCCTGGCTTGATATCAACCAGGAGCGCCATCATCCCTATGCCGGCTATGAGGGCATGGTGGAGCTCGTTCGCCAGATCGATCTTGCTATCCACAACCCGATCTGGAGCGAGGTGCGGGAGCCGGCACCATGGGACGCCCAGCCCGCAATGAAGGAAGAACTGCAAAGCACGCAAAGCGAGAGCGAGACGTTCCCCGCCTCACAGATCTCGTCGGCGCCTCCGCCGCCGGCTTCCGCGGGTGGTGAGGAAAGCTGATGGCCTGCATTCTCCCGCAGACCAAGTCGGCGGCGGTCAATCCGCTGAAATCGTCGCAGCCCCTCGGTGCCGCTCTAGCCTATCTTGGCGTCGATGGTGCGATACCGCTGTTCCACGGCAGCCAAGGCTGCACCAGCTTCGCGCTGGTGCTCTTCGTGCGCCATTTCAAGGAAGCCATCCCCCTGCAGACAACGGCGATGGACGCAGTCGCGACGATCCTCGGCGGCGCCGGCAATTTGGAAGAGGCGCTCCTCAATATCAAAACACGCGCTAAACCGAAGCTGATCGGGATCTGCACGACGGCGCTGGTGGAAACCCGCGGCGAGAATTTCGAGGGCGATCTTGTCAATATCAAGCTGGAGCGTGCCGAAGAGCTAGCAGGTACCGAGGTCGTGCTAGCGAGCACACCCGATTTCGACGGTGCGATCGAGGAGGGTTGGGCAAAGGCAGTCACCTCCATGATCGAAGGCATTACGACCCCAGGCGGCCGGCCCCGCGATCTGAAGAAGATTGCGATCCTCCCCGGTTGGCACCTGACGGTCGCCGATATTGAGCTTCTGCGCGAAACGGTCGAAAGCTTTGGTCTGAAGCCGGTGATCCTGCCGGACGTCTCGGGCTCGCTCGACGGCACGGTTCCTGACGACCGCTGGGTGCCGACTACCTATGGCGGCACGAAGGTAGAGGAAATCCGCGAACTCGGCACCTGCTTCCAGGCGGTTGCGATTGGCGAGCATATGCGCACGGCCGCCGCGGCCCTGCAGGCGAAGACCGGCGTGCCTTATGTCCTCTTCGAGCAGCTTGTCGGCTTGAAAGCAATCGACCGTTTCATGACGATGCTGGCGATGATCGCCGGCAATCCCGTGCCGGCCACGGTGCGCCGCCGCCGCGCACAATTGCAGGACGCACTCCTCGACGGCCATTTTTATTTCGGCGGAAAGCGCATTGCGATTGCGGCGGAGCCAGATCATCTTTTTCAACTTGCGACGTTCTTCAAAGGGATGGGCGCCGAAATAGTCGCCGCCGTGACGACCACCGGTACCAGCTGCATTCTGCAGAAGGTGCCAGCCGACGCTGTGCAGGTCGGCGACCTTTCCGATCTCGAAACCATGGCGCGTCACGCTGGCGGTGACTTGATCGTGACCCATTCCCACGGCCGTCAGGCGGCCGAGCGGCTTGGCGTTCCGCTGATGAGGGTCGGGTTTCCGATCTTCGATCGGCTGGGCAGCCAGCATAAGAAAACCATTCTCTATGAGGGCGCGCGCAACTTCCTGTTCGAGGCCGCCAACATTTTCCAGTCGAACTGCCGCCGGCCGAGCCCCGAAGCGCTCAATCCCTTGCAAGACATGGAGGCAAAAAATGACGGCCGTCAGACGTCTTTCACTCGTCACTGACGAGGGGCCTGCCCCTGCGCCAGAGTGCCCGAAGGGAGTTCTGCGCGTTGCGATCGCGACGCAGGACCTGAAGAGGCTGAATGCCCATTTCGGATCTGCCAAGCTTTTTGCAGTCTATGACGTCACCCCAACCGGTTGGGAAATCGTCGAAGCCGTCGATTTTGGTGAGGCAACTGACGAAAGCGGCAAGCACACGAACGACGGCGGCACCGATCGCATCGCGATGAGGGTCGAGGCGTTGAAGGGATGTCATCTGCTGTTCTGCCTGGCGATCGGCGGACCCTCCGCCGCGAAGGTCGTCGCGGCAAAAATCCATCCGATCAAGGTGCCCGAGCCATCTTCCATCGAGGAGGTGCTGACGCGCACCCAGACCATGCTGAAAACTGCCCCGCCGCCATGGCTGCGCAAGGTGCTTGCAGATGCCGGCATGGGTCTCGCCAAGCCGTTCTTCGACGATGAAGATTAAAGGAGATCGGCGATGACGCCGCCCAGCAACCTCGCGAACACACTCACAAATGATGATAGCGACGCTATGGCGACCCCGTTCATGAAACGCCTGGTTCGCTTGGTGAGGGCGCAGGATACTCATGGGTCGTGGGACGGAAAATCGGACACTGACCTGCTTGCCGATTTCATTGTGACGAAGGAGCAGCGCCGGCAGATGCCGATCATCGGCGACCCCGATCCGGACGTGATTTGGAGGCTTCAAATCTTTTACACCTGCGTCGGGCTTGAAATCGAGGGGCACTCCGGCCTCGTCGCCTCCTCGATCGTGACGATGAACCCCGAGGGCTTCGGGCGAGTGGTTCTCACGACAGGGCGTTTGGTCGTTTTGTCGAAGACGCTCCGAGACGTGCATCGGTTCGGCTTCGAGACGCTTCGCAAGCTCACCGAGGCCGGCACGAAATTGGTCGATGATGCTGTCACCGCCATTAAATCCTATCCCGACGTGGCGCGGGCGCCATGAAATCAGTTTTTGAGGAAAGAGATGATGTCAGACATTGTGGAGCAGCTTCAGAAGGTCCGTAAACTGCAGTCACGAGCGGCAACTGCGAAAATGGAGTTGCACGACCTTGCCGAGGACCTGCCGGTCAACTGGCCCAAGATCAAGACGATCTCAGAAAAAACGTTCGAGGCATTCGCCGAGTTGAATGTGGCAAAGAAAGAGCTTGCCGCCTTGGAGGATTCACGATGACGGAGACCTTCGTTACCCGTGATGGATTCACCTGGGTGCCGGAGTATCTTACCGCTATCGATGGCAAAACCTGCATCGGCTGCGGCCGCTGCTTCAAGGTCTGCTCGCGCGATGTCATGCATCTTTACGGCGCCAATGAGGCGGGTGAAATCCTCGGTATCTGCGACGACGAAGACGACGACTTCGATGGTGAACTCAATCGTATGATCATGGTCGTGGACGAAGCAGGGCGCTGTATCGGCTGCGGTGCCTGCGCCCGCGTCTGCCCGAAGAACTGTCAAATTCATATCGCGGCTGACAAGCTCGCTTCATGTGCTGGCGCATAAACCTGGAGAACGGCGGTGCCTTTTGCAATTTTCTGTCGTCTCCTGCAACTGGTCATGTGCGTCAGCCTTTTAGGCACTTACTTCGTTTCACATTCCATCCGCAGAGCAATGGTCACGACGCTGGAAATTTGGCTCCTTCTTCAGGTGGTTTATTTCGCAAGCGTGCTTTTTTTGATCTGGCGGGCCAGTTGCGCTTCAAAGAGGAGCCAGCCGGCCTTGCGTTTTGATGATCTCGAGGAAATGCGCTACCGGCCAAAGCATTGCGGAGAGAAAGACTGAAGGACTCCGATGTCCTCCCAGCTTGGCTCGATGGTGCGGTTTGCTGCTCTTGAGGGCCGGGAATAGATCAGTTGTGAGCCTCGGGCGCCTTAGAAGACATTGATCATCGAGCATGACGTTATTGGAGCCACTACGCGGTGGCTGTCGGCGATCGTTTCCACGGTGTCGCAACCTGACGAGTTTCCTGCTGTTCGGTCGCTTTGACGCTGAAGCGCAGACCACTGGCGTGGGGCTCGCGTCGTCTCGATGACCAACGAAGGCGAGGGGAATGGTATTGTTTCGAACGGGGGAGAGTGCCGCCAACAGCTTAAGGATCGTGCATAGCTGACTTGGATTTAAAGACATACTGGAAGAGAGAATGCTGAAAAATTTTGAACGATATCCTCTTACCTTCGGACCTACCCCTATCGAAAAGCTTGACCGGCTCAGTGAGTATCTAGGAGGCAAGGTGGAGATCTATGCCAAGCGCGAGGACTGCAACTCGGGGCTGGCGTTCGGCGGCAACAAGCTCCGCAAACTCGAGTACATCATCCCGGACGCGATCGCGTCCAATGCCGATACGCTTGTTTCCATTGGTGGCGTGCAGTCCAACCACACACGCATGGTCGCTGCGGTAGCCGCCAAGATCGGCATGAAATGCCTTCTGGTGCAGGAGAATTGGGTACCGTATGAGGACGCTGTTTACGATCGCGTCGGCAATATCCTCTTAAGCCGGATCATGGGAGCAGAGGTGCGGCTAGTCGACGACGGCTTCAATATCGGCATCCGCAGCAGTTGGGAAAGGGCGCTCGACGAGGTTAAGCAAAGGGGCGGCAGACCCTACGCGATCCCAGCCGGTGCGTCTGTCCATAAATATGGCGGCCTCGGCTATGTGGGTTTTGCCGAGGAGGTGCGCGCGCAGGAAAAACAGCTTGGTTTTGCCTTTGACTATATCGTGGTTTGCACGGTGACTGGTTCGACGCAAGCCGGCATGGTCGTTGGGTTCGCAAAGGATGGACGACAGCGCAATGTGATCGGCATCGATGCTTCGGCAACTCCCCTCCAAGCCCAGTCGCAGGTGCTCAACATCGCCCTGCAAACTGCAAAGCTCGTCGAACTCGGAAGAGAAATCGCCAATGATGATGTGGTATTACTCGCGGACTATGCGCACCCCCGTTATGGCATTCCTTCCGAGGAAACAAACGAGGCCATTCGCCTTTGCGCGCGGCTGGAAGGCATAATCACTGATCCCGTCTATGAAGGCAAATCGATGCAAGCCCTGATAGACCTCGTCAAGAAAGGCTTCTTTCCAGAGGGGTCGAGAATCCTCTTCGCGCATCTCGGCGGCGCTCCGGCAATCAATGCGTACAGCGACACGTTTCGCGACGGCTGATCCCGAAGGAAAGAGTCTCCATGTGTGCCCCGAAACTTGAAGGCTCTACCGATGCGCCAACAAGCCATAGTTCTGCCGGTGACAGCCCTTTTTTTAATCTCAGGAATATGAAGGTGCGCTGACATCAGCAACAATGGCTACCGTTGGCAACTAAAAAACCTCCGCCTGAAATTGCTAATATCAAGCGCATTTTTGATTATAATGCCTACTCTGTTGGGTGCGCCTATTTTGACTGATTAAGACGCAGCCAAATTGGCGCCGCTTACACGGTCAGCTTCAGGACGATTCCGCAATTACGAATCCGGTTTTTCGGAAAGCGCGTAGCCGACAGATCTTACAGTCCGTATCAGATCGCGGTCGCTATCCCTATTTAGTGCCGCGCGCAAGTTACCGATATGAACATCGATAGTGCGAGGCCCGATATGAACGGCATGAGGCCAAGCTGCATTCTTTAGTTCATCTCGCGAGTACGCTCGGTATGGGTTCCTCATAAAGTGCTCCAGCAGGCGGAACTGGGTTGGAGCTAGATGAACCGACCGGCCGTTTCGGCGCACACGATGCGTGGCCATATCCAATTCAATGTCGTGAAAGGCAAGTAGTTCTTGATGGCTGGGAATGGAACTCCGACACGAGCCGTCCAAGATTCTGCCGATGCTCGTCAGCGCTATCTCTCGCGATCGGCTAACATGCTCATTGTCATCGAAAGCGACCGTGTCTTCTTGAGTTACTTCGTCAGCAACCGCCGCAATCGCAATGATCGACGTTGACCGCGCCCGGCGAGAAAGACGCAGCCGAATACAGAGCGTCTGCGTCTCAACGTCAGGGAAATGCGTCCTAAGAAACACCACGTCTGGCGTTGCCTCTTGGAAGTGTTTGGCGAGGGCGTTCCCATGGCTGGTATTGATGTACTTACATGCGCATTCCAAGAACTGACCAGAGCAATCGTCTGGTGCAGTGATCAGCACCGCCGCTGAGTGGAAATCCCGATTAGTCTCGTTCTTCGACATCGCGTGAAATCCTCGAATGAAAGTTCGACCGACCTTCAGATTTTTTCGCCAACAAAGTTTTGCACTTATCTCCAAAATCCAGTTTGTAGAACTGCGGCTCACGCCGAAGCCTTCCATCACGGCACGTCGGCGAATGGGCTTGATCCTGGAGGGAGTTCACTCCTCAGTCGGCAATTTTGCGGATAGCCATGCACACATCGTGCCAATGTAAAGATTGTTTTGAAACAGTGCCATGGCTCTAAAACTGAGCGCACATGTTTGAAGTCTCGGACTTGAGCGCTTTGTCCCTAAAGCAAAGATACCACAACCGGATCGGTAGCCAGCGACCTTGCATTAACACGCGCTTTCGGTTCGTGAAGAAATGGATCTGTCAGCGGCAGAAAGAACAGCCACACACGCTTGACGCGGATCACCTGTTCGACCCTCTGACCTTGATGCTTCGCCGTCGCCGATGGCTGCGAATAGCGTTTGGACATGAGCCCGGAAGAGGCGCTGATCCACCAACCAGTCAACTATCTGATTAGGGAGTGGACCGAGTACGTTGCAGAGTTAGTCTCACCTTCTGTGCACGATCCGAGGGCACTGCTGATGGAGAAATGTGCGATCGTTATCGCAAGCCCCCGACATATTAGATTAACTGGCAAAGAGCGCTTCCCAGCCAGCGCAGTTATGGTCGGCGGCACGTCCGTTCTGCAACATTTATTATCTCAATTGGCACGTGTTGGCGTGCAAAAGACGATTATCCTTGGACTAGGAGGCATGGGGGAGGTCGACCATCGTTTCTGTCACGAGCTGTATGGTATGGAGCTCCGCGTACGCCCCCTGCGCACGCCATATCCCGGGCGTCTTATTGATGTGACAGCGGCCGAGGAAGTCGCTGATGTCGATGGGATCATTTTAATATTTACCGCGGAAATGGTGATCAATTTCACTATGCTGGAGCGCTTGGTACGTTCATCATATCGCAACGTTGTCGTTGTGAGCCAGTCACTCGGCAAACGATCGCTACGAGTGCTGACAGGCAAAGCGCAACGCCTTACAGCAATTGTACCCGAAGGTTCCAACAGCCATAAAAGTGCGTCTGCAGATTTGAGCCTCGTCGGCGTTTATAAATTTGATGCGGCGTTGGTTCGGAGGATTGCGCGGAGGCGGCAACTTCGCTCGCATGACGATCCGGAGTTCTTTGAAGCAGCATTTGGGCTTCACGGCGATCCAATCTATGTCATGTGTGCCGAACCGGGCGAAATACGATGAACCAACAACATCCATGCAGCCAGATTTTAAGTGCCGCAACTGAAGAACCTGGCCGCAACCCTGTTCCTTCCGCGCACGCAATGCAATCTTTGATACCCAGATGCGGTTCCTGTTGTCGAAATGCAAAGCTTGGTGCCTGACGCAGATTGGGCGTCACAAGGTTGGTGACTCATAAAGAACTATTGTCAGGCTTATCCGACTCAGGGCGCGCCGTACTCGGCTGATTCGATGCTGCATTTCGCATAAACGGTAAAAAAATTTGGTAGAGGCTCTGTGGGTTCTTTCAAGATTGGCACGACTCTTGAACTACGGACAGCAATTCCGACCCCTCGGAAAAACGAGAGGAAAGCAGGATGTCAGCTCTTCCGCAGCCCGCTTCCAAAGCTCTAGCGATCACGTTCGCCGGAGGCTCGGAGAGCCGTAGCCGCTCACGGCCAGCGACGTCATCTGACGACAGCATGGCGTGCCATTATTTACCCGAGAGAGAGCGTCGATTGTTTCGGGACGGTTGCGGTTCTACTCAAGTCAGTAAGCAGACCGGCCGAGTTACCGATCTGAATTCCTCGGACCTCTCGCCACCTTCTCAAGCTTTAAATCGAGGGGAACTTGCGGTCGAGTTCGGCCGATTTCTTGACCAGACACACACCATCGCTCAGTCTAAACAGTTATTTGAGCACTTATCAGCTTTTGCTCTGAATCTTGGCTGCGCGTGGATAGCCTACGGTCCTCTTACAACCGAGCGCAAGGTTCTACAGCCGGTTCGATGCCCTTCATTTGAGATCCTGAACTATCCTGATGACTGGCAGAAGCGATGTCTCGAAATGGGTTATGATCGGAAAGCTCCTATTATCGAGGAAAGTCGAATGCGATCAGGCCCTATTCAATGGAGGGAGGCATACGTTGGCCCGAGCACAACTCCAAGCGAACGGCGCATCTTCGACGAGGCTGCAAGCTTTGGCGTAAGGTCAGGCATTACTATTCCATTGCGCAGCTCGGCTGGAAGCTTCGCCATCATGAGCTTTGCCCAGCAAGTAGAGCGTGAATTCCACCAAAGAGCAATCGCCTACTTACAACTTGCGGCAATACATTTCCACCTGAGACTTACAAATGTGGCGAATTCGGATGCCCTGGAGAACGTGCCCGAGCTCTCGCTCAGGGAGAAAGAATGTATTCTCTGGGTGGCACGCGGAAAGTCGTCATGGGACATAGGAATTATCATGAGTATATCCGAAAACACTGTTAATTTTCACATTAAAAACGTCATGCGAAAGTTGGACGCTGCCAGCAGAACGGTTGCGGCTATTAAGGCAATAAATCTCGGATTTATCGAGCTGTAGGAGGCGATGTTCGTTCGTCTCTAGGCGGCAGTGCTGCCGCTGCCGCAGCTCTGTTTTCCTGCTACAGGCCAATTATAAGCAAGTAGGAACCTATCATTCTAGGTAGGAGCACAGTTAGCAATGGTCGTATAGAGTTGCAAAAGCTTTCCAAATGGACGCCGGATTTCGAGGCATTGCTGAGATTTCGCGGTAATTGGCGTCAAGGGTACGGGCGCTGCTGGGTCATGGCTGCTGGTTGAGGAGATAATCGTGAGTAGTGACAGCATTTCCAATTCCCTATCTGCCTTTGAAAACCATGAATCGAACGTGCGATCCTATTCACGATCATTCCCCGTGGTGTTCACGAAAGCGGCAGGAGCCATCCTCGAAGACGAAAATGGTTGTGCGTTCATTGATTTTCTTTCCGGCGCGAGTGCCCTTAACTACGGTCACAACGACCCCGATATCGTAAGTGCTGCCGTGGAATACCTGCAATCAAATCAGATTGTCCACGCATTAGACATGGCTACGTCGGCGAAACGAGAGTTTATGGAGTTCTTTGGCGAGCTGATATTGCGCCCGCGTGGTCTTACATACAAATACCAGTTTGTCAGTCCCACTGGCGCCGACGCCGTCGAGGCGGCTTTGAAACTTGCACGCAAGGTCACTGGACGTCATAGCATCGTTTCATTCACCAACGGTTATCATGGGGTGAGCCTGGGCGCGCTTGCTGTAACTGGTAATCGATACTTCCGAAATGCCGCAGGTCTTCCCCCTTCCGGCGCGGTCTTCATGCCTTACGACGGTTATTGGGGGCCTGATCAGGATACGACGGAATATCTGGACAAAGTGCTTGCGGATGGTAGCAGTGGCGTCGATTTGCCTGCAGCTGTTATTCTCGAAACCGTTCAGGGTGAGGGTGGCATCAATCCTGCGAGCAGAAACTGGCTGCAGTCGCTAGAGCGGCTTTGCAGGAAGAACGACATCCTCCTGATTGTTGATGACATTCAGGCGGGCTGCGGACGAACTGGCGATTTTTTCAGCTTCGAGTTTGCGGACATTTCTCCGGACATTGTTCTTTTGTCGAAGTCTCTCAGCGGTTGTGGGCTGCCGCTGTCGCTCTTACTGCTCAAACCCGAATTTGACGTATGGCGACCAGGCGAACACAGTGGAACCTTTAGGGGCAACAATCTCGCACTCGTGACAGCGACCGCTGCTTTGCGAAAATACTGGACAAATGAAAAGCTATCTAGAGAAGTTGTCGAAACAGGATGCCTTCTAAAAGAGCGCCTTCAGCAGGTCGCCCAAAGCAACCAAAATTCCAACATTTGCGTGCGTGGACGGGGCATGATGCTGGGGCTCGACTGCAGTACCGGCAAATTGGCGGCGCAAATCGTGCGTAAAGCCTTTGAAGAAGGGCTTGTAGTAGAACGATGTGGCGCGGAAGATCAGGTTATTAAGCTTCTTCCTCCATTGACAACTGAACGGCAGACCTTGCAACGTGGGCTGGATATCCTGGAGAAGTCCGTGCACTCAAGCCTGTAAAGTTATGCTTGGCTCTTGAAGGCATGGCAGAGCCGAAGCAATCGGGCGACGGCATCGATTGTAGTTTGTGGGCACCGCAGCTCGCACCAACCGGCTCATCCACGAATCGCGCGGCCGCACGGAGGTCTGGCAGGCGCCAAGGCCTCGCAACCTGTTAGCGCTCTAAAAAAGTACGACCGCCAAGCTTATTGGCTGACGAGGTCGCCCAAATGGGGCTAAGGCCAGAACTATCTTTCTGAAAATCTGGCGACCACGTCTTTCCAATGGTCTCCGTCGTCGCATTTCGGAAACGCGGAGGTCTCCTAAGACTATGCTGAAAACCGGTCAATGGCCACTCAGATTTGTCGGATTTCCGACACGGCATGTTCGGCCCTGCGTGTGCCCCATCGTCACCTAAATAGTTGAACAGTGGAAATAGGCTCTTCTTAGCTGATTCTGCATAGTTGGCACATCTTTTGCTTTCTCCTTATTACGAAGCAATTGATTGTAGATCTTCACGTCAAGGACGAGTTTATAATGGTGGGACGTAAAAGGCGCGTGTCGCACTCGAGTAAACTCCATGTTCGGCGCCGTCTTGGTTCTTATGACGATATTGGTGCGCTCGGGTCGACATACATGGCCTAATCTTCAAGAAAGATTCAATCAAACCAGCTCCCGGGAACGCTGCAGCTCGTGGATGAGCTAGCCAACGGGCTGTTTGAGGCATCGCGAAAACGGCGACCTTGAAATCCATAGGCCAAGAAAAAGATCTTTGTTGCTTGAGCATCCGCCTAATCAGGAAATAAGAATGGATTTTCCCACCACAAGTCTCATAAAGAACAGCTATGAGCGATTTCCCCGGCAAATGAAGGTCGCTGCGCGTTGGTTGGTTGACCATCCGACAGAGGTCGCACTGCTGTCAATGAGGGAGCAGGCGCGCCGAGCAAGAGTGCCTCCGGCAACATTAACGCGGCTTGCAAAACGCCTTGGCTTCGATGGTTTCGACAAATTGAAGGAGGGATTCGCGGATAGCATTAGGGAACGGCCGGAATGCTTCGCTGGAAGTGGAGAGGAGTTATTGGCACGAGGGGAGATCGGGGGAGATGGCGTCCTCATCTGCGATACAGTGGATGCTTTGCAGGCTCATCTGAGCAGGTTCGCTCAGCCGTCCGCGATTGCCGCATTGGCGGCAGCAGCCGACCTAATAGCGGAGGCGAAACAAATTTTATGCATCGGCCGTCGCTCAAGCTTTCCCGTCGCCTATTTAATGCATCATGTTGGATCATTGCTTGGCTCTCCCACAACATTGATTGATGGGATGGGCGGTTCCTCCGATGATGCGCTTCGGTCTGTCGGTCCAGAGGACATTTTGGTGGCGGTCACAGTCAGCCCTTACACTCGCTTCACAATACAGGCAGCCGAATTTGCCGTGTCCCGTGGTGCGAAACTCGTCGCTTTGACCGACAGCGAACTGTCTCCAATCGCTAAAATTTCTAAAGTTGTGATCCGCGTTCGCACCGAAGTTCCTTCGTTTATTCACACGATGACCCCGGCATTGGCCGCAGTAGAATGCCTCATGGAACTGGTCGCGGCGAGACGCGGGAGCTGCGCTCTTCGAGCTCTGGCTGATCATGAAGAACAAGTTGTGGAATTCGACACTTATGTCTTGAAGAGCGGCGTCGGCCCGAACTCTCATGAGTAATGAAGAGCTGAAAATTGACTGGTCGTTTTCCGCCTGGCGACGTTTCGCAGTTCTCGCTAACACACGCGCTCGAGCGAATTGCATCACGGGGGCCGGCCGGCGATTTCGACGAGCATCTCTTAGGAATCTGAACACCAAAGGCAAGCAGTGTGCGATGTTGGTCTTGCTCGCGAGACGCGGCCGATTGCCTTTGAGTGTCAATCAGCAGCGAACATTGGCCCCTTTGTAGAGGGCGCCGTCGGGTTGGGCAGATCGCGATACGGAATCGATTATGCTTCTGTGTTTTCAAAGAGATGCCAGGGCAAGATGTCGCGGCTAAGGGATCGAATTCACAAACGAGCCCCATCACGACGATGCGAAGGCCGGCGATATCATCCGGGAGTACGAGGCTGGGGTTAACTAACTGAACCTTATGGGCAAACCTTCCCTGAAGCTTCGAAAAGCAACGGCTCACATCATCGTTTACATTGCGCGTGTCCACTCAAGCTCACTTCTGTTCCGGCCCTGACAGACACTCTGAAGAGGCAGATTCTGTCGACCCCTGCTTAACCACCTCACTGGGCGTCTTTGCCGGCTTCATCTCATCGACGGTACGCGGATTGCATGGGCATAATAGTGAAACCGTTACGGCCATTGCGTCTCGCGTTCTTGAAATTGGGGCTCTAGATGAAGACCACACGAATCATTCAAAGTAAAACGGCTCCGCTCACTAGTTCGGACCCACGGTTGTCGTCTAAGGTCATAAATTTCGTTGAGGGCGCGCGGACAGTGACCCGGGGAGAGCTGGAAGCCAACAACATCACGCGTTATGGTGTTACAAGATTCTATCGTGAACAGATCATTACAAGTGATTATTACGATCAGCTGAAATTTATCGTGGAACCCTCATTCGAAGAGTTCGACAATAACGGCAGTCTGGATACTAGTGGTGAGCATGATAACACGGTCGTGCCCGGATTTCAGCACAAGTACGCCCAGACGGGACTGTTGTTGGCAACAGACCGTTGCGCTTCGTACTGCCGATATTGCTTCCGCAAACGCATTGTGGGTAAAGACTCAGATGAAATTGCAGCTGACTTAGGGCAAATTGCACAATACATTGAACATCATCCTGAGATGACGAACGTACTGGTATCGGGAGGCGACCCGTTCGTACTCAGCACCAGCAGGCTCCATGAGATTCTTGATCATCTGTTGCCGTTCCCGCATCTGATGTCCATTCGTTTTGGCACAAAAGCGCTCGCGTACGCGCCCAAAAGGTTCGAAGACTCTACCTTGGTGACCTTATTCAAACGGATTCATGATGCAGGTAAGACTGCACTCATCGTCACCCATTTTGATCACTTTGGTGAGATCTCGGCAGACGCGGAGCGCAATATCAGCCTCTTGCGTGCGCAAGGCGTGCAGTTTCTTAATCAGTCCGTACTTCTGGCTAAGGTCAACGATGATCCCGGGATCCTGGCTGAGACCTTCGCCAGATGTCATCAGATTGGCGTCCGCCCATACTATCTCTTCCAGGGTCGGCCGGTGAAAGGTGCGTCGCATTTTCAGGTTCCGCTGCGTCGGGGACTAGAGATTACGCACGGGATTAACCAACGTCTCAGCGGCATCCAGAAGACATTCAAATATATCATGTCCCATTACACGGGAAAGATCGAGATACTTGACCTTGGAGGCGATGGCCGTGTGTATATGCGATATCATCAGAACAGGGCTCAGGAAAAGGTTGGGAAAATATTTTCCCGCCCATACGTTGAGGGCGCCTGTTGGCTGGACGATTTACCACCCTTATCAGATGGAAACGGCGCTGAATATTGATTTCATGCGCTGGACGAGCTAGGCCAAATGGCACTCACGACCGTTCGGAAGGCAAGGTGAGACTTAGCGTAAGCCCGTGCTGCGTCTAGTACCGTTCCGCAGAGATTCTGACGGGTTGAGCTATCGCAAGATTGGCAGCGCTTCGGGTTGTACGAGCAATTGAATGCTTCGCGCTACTCCAGGCTGGCGTTGAATGAGACCGGCCTTTTCCAGGGTTATCACCATCTGGTGTACAGACGGTGCGGTCACCTCAAAGTGGCGACGCATGTCCGCTTCTGCCGGGGAGCGTTTGAAGATCCTGGTGTAGGCATAAATGAAGGCCAGGTATTGGCCCTGCAGCTGCGTGAACTGTGGCGCTCCGGCAGGAGGCTCTTTGCCAAACG
>NZ_JAQJCK010000025.1:0-58880 GCF_030182455.1 Rhizobium cerradonense | reverse complement strand
GCAACGCCAGAATGCCCTCGCGCACTTGCCGGCGCCACAAGGAAAGCTGGTGCGCAACAACGTCATGACGGCGCGCGACATCAACAACACGAACGCCAGGCTCAAGGCTTTCCGCCACGATCCGCGCCTTCACATCGTCCGGCCAACGCCGGTTTCCGCGGCGCGGCTCGACAACTTCGTAACGCCCAACAAATCCATCATCTGCCATGCAAATCTCCAGATAGTCCTGGAAACCTTCTCGCACACCCGGCAAGCCTCAAAATATAGCCAATTCAATGGGGCGGAGACGGCGCTTACGGGGCCGATGCACCTCCGCATTTTTAAGCCATGTGACATAAGTGCGAAGAAGCCTCGTCTGGCGTTATGTCGGAATGTTGTGAGACCGCGTGAGCGTCTATGGCGGTCGGGTCACAAATCGGCGTTGCCGCTATAGCGACGACGCAGCCTACCCGCCCTCAGATCTTTCGTCGAGGAATGGAGGTGGCATAGGTATTCATGGCTGAAAGATGGCGGTCCGCACGCTTTAGTTCTTCCAGCGCCGCTGCACGGTCGCGGCTTGCAAGAAGGCCACATAAGACCTCAGAGACCGCCAGGGCCGGCGTCAACGTATGAAAGAATGTTTGGCTCTCGGTCGGAAATAACACCACGTGCTCTGCGATCGTTACCAAAGGGGACACTTCGCTGTCGGTAATCGCCAAAATAGGCATCCCTTTTACCCGGGCCGCCTCGGCCAATTCTAGGGTCTGAAGCGAATAGGGATTTATGGAGATAGCTAAAAGCACGTCGTCTTGGGTGGCGCGAATGAGCGGATCGCCGCTTGTGCCGGCCGGCCCCTCCAAATGAACTGTTTTTTCGCCAAGCAACGTCATAACGTAATGGAAATGCCAGGCGACCGAATGGCAAGAGCGCAACCCGAGCACATAGATGCGCCGAGCTTTGGCGAGGTGATCCGCCATCGTGTTGAGCCGCAGAATTGTATCGGAATCGCATAGCCGGTCGATCTGACCTGAGAGGCCCTGAAGCATTCGATACGCCAAGCCCTCTCCGTTGGCCGCTCCTTCGTCTCTTTGCAGTGCGCGGGCGGCAAAGCCGTCTGTGCTCACCCGGATGACGTTAGCGTGATGTCCTCTAAAATCTTCATATCCTGAGAAGCCAAGAAACTTCGCCAGCCGAGTCATCGTCGACGGCTGCACACCGGCATTGCGCGCGAGCTCGCGCATAGAAACAAGCGCTACTTCTTGCGGATACTCCAATATGTGTCGAGCAGCTTGTTGCAACTGCTCAGACATCTCGTCGAACCGCTCAATGATTAAAGCGTGCAATGGACCTTTTTGCAACATTTGCCTCACATACGATGTCATAATTCACCCGGACCATCTCTCTCGGGAACAAAAAAGTCAAACAGTTGAAGGCCAATCCTTAGCAAAGACGCTTCAGAAACACGGCTGGAGAACGTTGAAAACAAATGCGTCAAAACCTATTGTATAAAACGGTTGTTGCATATTTTGGTGAAACCTGCAAATCAATGGTTGGAAACGTACGAAAGCCGAACGGATAAGCACCGAGATCACCATGACCAAAATTCTCCATCGAACGATCGGCACAATTCTGCCCACCGCGGCAGCAGGGGAAGGCATCTTCATCGTGGACCGCGACGGACGGAGCTACCTGGACGGATCGGGTGGCGCCGCGGTCAGTTGCCTGGGGCACAATCATCCAGAAGTCCTGGATGCGATGAAGGTGCAGATGGGCCGGATCAGCTATGCCCATACGTCGTTCTTCACGACCGATGTCGCCGAGCGGTTGGCAGGGCAATTGATTGAACTCGCACCGGAAGGTCTAGATTATGTCTACCTGGTTTCGGGCGGTTCAGAAGCTGTCGAGGCTGCGCTCAAAATGGCGCGCCAGTATTTCGTCGAAATCGGTCAAGCGCAACGACGCCACATCATAGCGCGTCGGCAGAGCTATCACGGCAACACTATCGGTGCTCTCGCCACGGGTGGCAATGCTTGGCGCCGCGCACAATTCAAACCAATTCTGCCTGAGACACATCACGTTTCTCCCTGCTATGCTTACCGCGACCTGCAGTTAGGCGAAACGCTGGAGGCTTATGCCGAGCGGCTTGCGGCGGAGCTGGAAGTTAAAGTCCTTGAACTCGGAGAGGACGAGGTAATGGCGTTCGTCGCCGAGCCGGTCGTGGGAGCGACGCTCGGCGCAGTGGGGCCGGTTGCTGACTATTTCAAACTGGTTCGGCAGGTGTGCGACAAGTATGGCATCTTGCTGATCCTCGACGAAGTCATGTGCGGAATGGGGCGTACCGGCACGATCTTCGCTTTGGAACAGGAGGGGATTGTCGCGGATCTAGTGACCATTGCAAAGGGCCTGGGCGGCGGCTTTCAGCCGATCGGAGCCGTGTTGCTCTCCGAGAAGATCTACCGTGCGTTCGCAGACGGATCGGGTATGTTCCAGCATGGGCATACCTACATCGGACATCCGATCGCAGCGGCGGCAGCAAGTAAGGTGGTTGAAATAATCACGCGCCCCGAGATGATGACAAACGTTCTCAAAATGGGTGATCGCCTGCAGGCCGGACTCGACGAGGCGCTGGGACAATCGCCGTATGTCGGTGACATCCGTGGCCGCGGTCTGTTCCGAGGCGTGGAGATCGTATCGGACAAAGACACCAAGCAACCTTTCGATCCAGCCCGCAAGATGCATTCACGGATCAGGAAGGAAGCAATGCTCCGTGGTCTGATGTGTTACCCAATGGGCGGCACAATCGACGGCGTACATGGCGACCATGTGCTGCTTGCCCCCCCTTATATTATTAAGCCTGATGAGGTGGATCTGATCGTTGAACGGCTTTCCGACGCGATCCGCGCCGCAGTAGCGGACTGAGTTTCAGTGAAATGATGAGATCGTCCTGCCCGCCTATTACTGATGACAACTGGCCTGCAGATATTGCGGATATGAAAACTGGTTTTGCCGGGGCGCTCAACGTCTATCGCACCATGGCTCATCATCCCGCGCTCCTCCGAGCGTGGGCCCCTTTACGGCAGCACATCGTCAAAGACAGCGCGTTGGGTGCGGTCCGCTCCGAGCTCGTGATTCTGCGGGCGGCTCATCGGATGGGTTCCGCCTATGAGTGGGCACATCACGTGAGCCGCGCTCGTGCGCTTGGTATTTCCGATGCACGAATACTTGCGATGGCTGGCACTCCGGATGGAGAGGATGGATTGATTGCGGGCGCCGTCGATGCGCTTTTTGATGAAGCGCGCCTGCCTTCGCATCTCGAACGAGCAATTTCTGCCGCCATGGGCCAGCAAGCCGTATTCGATCTCATGGTCACGGTCGGCTTCTATTCGGTGCTCGGTTACGTGTTGCTGACTTTCGACACACCCATTGACCAAGGCGTTGCTGACGAGATTGCCAAGCATCCTCTATGAGAAGCCAATTTCCGCGAATCCCTGCTGAATTGTCAGTCTTGGGATAGGGAGCCCGCGCAACCTCTGCGATACATTTGTATCATTTCAAATAATATAAAACATTTGTTGCAAAATGCCGCAGTTTGATGTAGATGTGCTAATTTAACGCACATTGCTCACTGGGCGATTTGCTAGAGTTCCAAAATGAATCTGCGGGCAGTGACGTGCTCGCGGTTAAAAAGCAGGGGAACATCGCATGAAAAAGATAAACACCCATATCGCAGCCGGCTTGTCCTTGGCTCTGGCCCCTGTCGCCTTCTCTGCATCGGCGTATGCCGGCGAAGTTCTTGATCGCGTGCTTTCGAACAAGACGTTGACAGTCGCGGTCGGGACCGACTGGGGACCAATCTCGCACCTGGACGAGAAGCACGAACTTGTCGGATACGACGTGGACGTCGCCAAGGGCATCGCAAAATATCTTGGCACGCGAACCACTTTCGTCACTCCCGGCTGGGATATCATTACAGGCGGCAAATGGCAGGGACGTTGGCACGTCGCCATGGGTCAAATGATACCGACAAAGGCACGGGCGGAAGTATTCGATTTCCCGGCACTCTATATCTGGGGGCCGAACGTCGCCGTCGTCCACAAGGACAGTAAGGCGACCAAGCTTTCCGACCTCGATGGGAAGGTGATTGGCGTTGCGTCCGGCACTGGCGCGGAGGCCTATGCCAATCAGAAGTTCCAGCCGGCTTGGGAAAACGCTAAGCCTGTGGAATATCCCTTCAAGGCGGGCCAGGTAAAGACCTACACGAGTACCAATATTGCGTTCGATGATCTGCGTCTCGGTGACGGCGTGCGCATCGATGGGGTCTTAACTGACGAAACGATTGCCCGGGACGCGATCAAGGCTGGCTATCCATTGAAAGTCCTGGAGCCTGCTCTGTTCTCCTCTCCGGCAGCCATCGCGATCCTGCCTGGTGACAAGGACTTTCACGACAAGGTCGCGGCAGCCTTGAAGGAGATGAAGGCAGATGGCACGCTCTCGAAGCTTTCGATGAAGTGGTACGGCGTCGACTATACCGTCGAGAAGTAGGTCGGAAAAGCGTGAGCGGCCCAGGGATGCTTGGGCCGCAATAACGTGGAGGATTCCCCATGCTTTATCAGGATACTGTCGAATCCGAGGTGCTCGTCCATAAGCCTTGGTTTGTGGCGTCGATCTTCGCACTCGTGCTCGCGTGTTTTTTCGCGTTCAATCTAACAGGCACCGCAATGGGCGATCTCATGCGCCCAGTTATTGGCGATCCAGCACAAAGCGGGCTTTATGGCCGTTTTGCCATCGCCTTTCTGATCGCAGTTCTCTTCTGCCTGAACATTGTGCTGATCGGGTTTGCTTCCTTAGCTTTTCAGATCGCAATTGTTTGGTTCCAACTGCTGCTGCTGTTCCTCGCCTTCTTTAAGTCGTTTAACCTCAGTATGCCGTTCATCTGGGAGAACTTGCCCTATTTGATCACGCAAGGGGTCGTGACCACGATCTATGTCTCGACGGTTTCGCTGATCTTCGCGTCGATCCTCGCGATCCTCGCGGCAATTGCCAAGCTTTCGAGCAATGGTTTCGCCTACGCCATTGCCAGCTTCTATACATCCTTCTTTCGCGGCCTGCCTCTTCTCATGCAGATCTATCTGATCTATCTCGGGCTGCCGCAGTTGGGCATCGTCCTCGACGCGGTTCCTTCCGGCATCCTTGCTCTGTCATTGTGCGTTGGCGCCTACATGACGGAAATCTTCCGCGCGGGCATCCAAAGCATTGACCGCGGTCAATGGGAAGCATCTCGATCCATCGGGTTCGGATTTGGCCTCACCATGCGCAGGATCATCTTGCCGCAGGCGCTGCCCGTCATCATCCCTCCCATGGGAAACACGTTCATCTCGATGCTGAAGGACAGCTCGCTCGTTTCAGTGCTCGGTGTGTGGGAGCTAACCTTCCTCGCTCGCACGATCGGTCAGCCAACCTTCCATCACATGGAGATGCTCATAACGGCGTCGCTGATCTACTGGATCATGTCGGCATGCCTCGAAGTCCTGCAATCGCGCCTCGAGCGCCACTTTGCCAGGAGTAAAGTACGATGACCGCAAGCAATCTACTGCACGCGCAGCGACTTTCCCCTCAAGCGTATTCCAATCAGAAGCAGGTCCCAATGAGTGCGGACAAGATTATCGAAGCGACGAACGTTTCCAAGTGGTACGGCTCCTTCCAGGTCTTGTGCAACATTAATCTCACGGTCCGAAAGGGCGAGCGCATCGTCATCTGCGGCCCGTCGGGCTCGGGTAAGTCGACGCTTATCCGCTGCTTCAACCGATTGGAGGCACATCAAGAGGGCGAGATAACCGTCAATGGAATCTCGCTGCATAACAAAATGCGCAACGTCACCGAAGTCCGCAAAAACGTCGGCATGGTGTTCCAGCACTTCAACCTTTTTCCACACATGACGGTCCTGATGAATTGCATGGCCGGCCCAATGTGGATCAAAGGCGTGCCGGAGGCCGAAGCGAAGAAGACGGCCCTGAGATTTCTTGAACGTGTGCGCATTCCCGAACAGGCCAATAAATTTCCCGTTCAGCTCTCCGGTGGGCAGCAGCAACGCGTCGCGATCGCCCGATCACTATGCATGGAGCCTGCCGTGATGTTGTTCGACGAGCCCACCTCCGCGCTCGACCCGGAAATGGTCTCCGAGGTGCTCGAAACGATGACAGGCTTAGCGCGCGACGGCATGACCATGGTCTGTGTCACCCATGAAATGGGTTTTGCCCGGGCCGTGGCTGACAGGGTGATCTTCATGGATGCCGGCCGGATCGTTGAAGAAGCTGCACCGAACGAGTTTTTCACAAACCCGCAGCACGACCGTACCAAGCTCTTTCTCAGTCAAATCCTGAAACATTAGGGGCTCAGTTTCGTACGCAACCCAATTCAGGCTGCGTCAAGCTGACTTGCTCAAGAATACAGGACATTTGTTGATGGCAAAACTACCGACTAGCTTTCCAGATTTCGGACTTACGCCGGAGGAGAGGCAGTTCGCGCAGCGGCAACACTTCTACGAATTCGCCGGCATGGACAGCGCGCGAGGCGAGATCTGGTGCTACAGCGATAAGTTCTCCTATCAACCGGGCGAAACCGTCCGATTGCATGTCAGCTCGACGGCGTCGTCATTCGCCATCGAGGTCATTCGCGACGGCGGCTCTTGCGTGACATTTCTCGAGAAGACAGGGATTTCCGCTCGCTGGCAGGACACTCCGGAGCATTGCTCCGTCGAAGGCTGCCGATGGGACACTGCCTATGAATTCGAAATCGGCGCGGATTGGCCGTCGGGCGGTTATCGCGTGAAGCTTGCGGCCGAAGGGCGGGACGGCCGGCCGATACATTGCTACCACATCGTCATTGTGCTCCCGAAGACCGGCCGCAAGCCGGGGCGAATCCTGCAGGTGGCGGCAACAGGGACATGGCTTGCCTACAACACGTGGGGCGGCTCCAATCATTACGATGGCATAACCGGACCAGACCGGAACCTTTGGTCGCCTATCGTTTCAACCCAGCGGCCGTGGGGACGCGGCTTCGTTGTCCTGCCGCCGACTGCACCCCGTGTGCCGCTCGAAATGATGATGCCGCCCAAGACAGCGCCGCGCCATCCCCACAAGGAATGGGCCTATGCAACCGGCCATTCGAAGAAGTATGCCTCTGCCGGCTGGGCAACCTACGACAGCCACTTCTTTCGTTTCGCCGAGCGTGCCGGTTACAGCGTTGATCTTGCCAGTCAGCACGAACTGCACTTCTCTCCCGAGATATTGTCCGACTATGACTGTGTCGTGTTCGTCGGCCATGACGAGTATTGGACTTGGGAGATGCGCGACGCCGTCGACGCCTATGTCGATCAGGGCGGTCGAGTGGCGCGTTTTGCGGGCAACTTTTGTTGGCAGACGAGGCTCGAAGACGAAGGGCGGCGGCAGGTTTGCTACAAAGCTCGTGCCCGCGCAGAGGATCCGGTCTACAAGACCAGCGACACCAGCCGTACGGCGACCCTATGGGAAACGCCGGAGGTAGGCCGGCCGGAAGCCTATACGTTTGGCCTCAATTCCACCAAGGGCATTTATGCCGGATGGTTGGGCTGTGCACCACGCGGCGCCCGTGGCTTCCCCATCTATAGACCGGAGCATTGGGCATTCGCCGACACCGGCCTTTTCTACGGTGACGTGCTCGGTGCCGAGAGCCACATCTTTGGCTACGAGGTGGACGGCCTGGACTATGAGATTCGCGACGGGTTGCCATACCCTACAGCGACAAGCAGGGCGCCGGAAGGAACGGACATCCTCGCGATCGGAATGGCGGCACAGATGGAGTGGAGCGCCGACTTGACGCGTGAAGAGTTGGCGCTGGACGACTCCGAGGTGCGCCAGACCGCGGAATTGCTTTTCGGCGAGGCAACAAGAGAAAATATCGAAAAGCTCAAGCGCGGCAATGGAATGATCATAAATTTCAAGCGCAACGAGGGTGAGGTGTTTCATGCCGGAAGTTGCGAATGGGTTGCCGGATTGCTGAGAAACGATCCGATGGTCGAGCAGGTCACCCGCAACGTGATCAACCGGTACCTGTACCCTAAATAGGCGTCGCGCGGCGCATCTGAAACACACTCGAAAAGCCCGCGCGTTGGCAGACATCGTCCGCGCGCTCCGATCAAAGCTTCGCAGCAGTCGAACGTCTTACGTGGAGAACAAGGTGATAAAGGAACTACACTTCGAACTTGGCGAGTTCGAAACTCGTCTGGCGGCAGTCAAAAAGGAAATGGCGAAGAGAGGGATCGATATCCTCCTCCTCTCGGAACCGCCCAACCAGAACTACCTTACCGGCTACAATGCCTATTCCTTCTACACGCCCCAAATGGTGATTGTGGCACAAAACCACGCAGAGCCGATCTGGATTGGACGTTTCATGGACCGAGTTTCCGCCTCCATGACCACCTATCTTGCCGAGGACAACATCCGGGCCTATCCGGACACCTATGTTCAATCTGCAACGCTCTCGGCCTATACTTTCATGGCCGATATCGTGAAGGAGCTCGGAGGGGAAAAGGCGCGTATCGGCGTCGAGATGGGGGGATATTACTATCCGGCCCGCGGCCACGCAGATCTCACGCGAGCCTTGCCGCATGCCGAGTTCGTCGACGCCGATCTCATTGTTGGATGGATCCGGCTCGTAAAGAGCCCAGCCGAGGTGGCCATTATGCGTCAAGCTGGCCAGCTTGCGGACGCCGCCATGACGCGCGTCATCAATATGGTGAAAGCCGGGGTCCGTGAGTGCGATATTGCTGCTGCGATCTATCATCAGCAGATTTCGGGCACGTCCGAGTTCGGTGGCGACTATCCTTGTTGCCCTCCCGATTTATGCATTGGCGAACGCTCAATCGCGCCGCATGCCGCCTGGACGGACGATCCCCTGCCGGAGTCCACCATTGTCAACCTGGAACTGAACGGTTGCCGGCATCGCTACCAGGTCAACCTTGCGCGCACGATCGTCGTCGGCCAGCCTTCATCCGCTTTCCTGAACCTGTCGGAAATCGCTGTTGAGGCCTTGAATGCCGGGCTGGAAGCAGTTCGACCCGGGCGAACCTGCTCAGAGGTCGATGGCGACTTCCGGAAGGCCCTTGCGCGGAACGGGATCGAGAAAGAGTCTCGCATCGGTTATCCGACCGGCATTGGGTTCCCTCCGGCCTCTGGCGAACGCACTGCGAGCATTCGCAAGGGCGACGAGACCATGCTTGAGCCCGGCATGGTGTTCCACATGATGCCCGGCCTGTGGCTCGACAATGTCGGCATCACCATCACACAGAGCTTCGCGGTCTCCGATACGGGTTACGAGCCACTGACAATGACCCCGCGTAAGTTGTTCGTGAAATAGAGACTAAATTCGGTGCATACTCATCTGATTCCAGCATGTCTGCTTCGCTCTCGAAATGGCGTGACCAAGTCGGATGACTATCTGCGCCGCAGACCGAGGAGCGACAGAAGTTTGCGAGGCCTCATTGGCCTCGCAGGCGTCCGCGGCGCCTCCCCAGTTTGCATCCTTGGGGAGGGCAGATGATGGTCGAACTCGATCGCGCGGACATCGCACTTCTCCAAGCGGTTCAAAAGAATAACCGGCTGACCTCGGAGGAACTCGCGGGCGTCGTTCATCTCTCTCCAACGGCTTGCCAACGACGCTTGAGGCGGTTGCGCAACGAGGGTGTGATCGAGGGCGATGTTTCCATTGTCTCACCTAAAGCCGTCGGACGCCATATTACCATGATCGTCATGGTGTCCCTTGAGCGAGAAAGGGCTGACATCGTCGACAGATTCAAAACGGCGATACGAAATACCCGTGAGGTGATGATGGGCTTCTATGTAACGGGGGATGCCGACTTCATGCTCGTCGTCACCGCCAAGGACATGGAGGATTACGAACATTTCACGCGGCGGTTCTTCTATGAAAATGCAGATATCAAAGGCTTCAAGACCATGGTGGTGATGGATCGCCTCAAGGCGAGCTTCGCGATCCCTATCGAGGCGTAGCAATGGTGATCCTTTCCAAATCGCGCGCCACCGCCGTTTTGCAGGAACACTGCGAGATCTGCATTCAAATCGACGGGTTTTGCCGCTCACATGCTGCTAGCCTCGATGCCAGACAACCATGAAAAGACCATGAGATCACGATGAGCAACGCCACCAACAACTTACTCTCTGAAGTCGAACGTAATGCGGTTGTCGAAATGCGACACGCCATGCATCGCGAGCCCGAACTTTCCAACAACGAGTGGAAGACCCAGAAGCGGATCATCGAAACCTTGGCCGGCTTCGGATTGACCGAAGTGGCGACCTTCCACAAGACTGGTGTCTATGTGGATATCCAGGGCTTGGCCCCAGGCCCAAATCGGTCCATCGCACTGCGTGGCGACATTGACGCCCTTCCCATACAGGAAGCCCGCGAGGATCTGCCGTACAGGTCACAAGTGCCAGGCATCATGCATGCGTGCGGTCATGACATGCACGGATCAATCGCCTTGGGAACGGCGCTGGCCTTCCATCGCATGAGCGAAAATTTCTCAGGAAAGCTGCGGGTCTTCTTCCAGCCAGCCGAAGAAGCGGAGCCGCTTGGCGGCAGGACCGTTGTCGATGAAAAGTTGCTCGAAGGATTTGATGCAGCCGTCGGATTTCATGTCCGCACCGACATTCCAGTCGGCTCATACGGCGCTCGTGCGGGCGCTGTAACGAAATCTGCCGACCAGTTCTCGCTCGAATTCACCGGGACCATGGCGCATGGCGCCAAACCGCATCTCGGCGTGGACGCAATTGCGATCGCCGGCGCCTTCATCAATGAAGTGCAGAAAGTCGTGTCGCGTGAAATGCCGGTAGACGACGGCGCAATCGTCACCATCGGAACCATCCGTGGCGGGGAAGCGACGAACATCATCTGCCAGACCGTCACGATGACCGGAACGATCCGGACAAGCAGCCCCGAGCGGAGAAAGCTGTTGGTCCAGCGTGTTCGCGAAATCGCCGAAGGGGTTGCTGCCATGCACCGCGGACGGGCGGAGTTCAGTTCGCATGCCGGTGAACCTCCTGTGGTTAACGACAGCGCAATGGTCGCGCTGTTTAAGCACATCGTGGTGCAGACTGACGGTGAGGACAGGTATGTTGAAGGCTCGGCGAGTTCCGGCAGCGACGACTTCGGCTTCTATGCCAGCTGCCTGCCATCGATTTATTTCTGGTTCGGCAGCAAGGAAGCCGGAAACGAGTCCGGTGTGCACACGCCCATCTTCGCCGTCTCGGACAAGACGCTAATCCCGACAACGGAACTGGCTATCCGTTACTGCTGGGAGCTGTTCCAAAACGCGTGATGACTGGTTTCGCGCCGAGGCTGACCCGAATCCTTCTCAAGGCGGTAACAGCCGTTTTAACCAATGGAGCTTCATCTTATGTCTTTGCAAACCAACCTCACTCTCGGAATTCTTGAACTCGATGAAGGCCTGACGGCAGACAGCCCGCCTTTCGCTCCACGGGAAGGATCGCTCTTCCACCCGGGGACTTTCAACCGACCCGTGATCACAGAAATGGTTGAAGGCGCTCTGGCGGAGGTGATCATTCCTGGCGCTGCATCGCTCGAAAGTGCCTGTATAGCCGCCGCCGAGCGGCTGGTCGCCCGAGGTGCTGGCGTGATTACCGCAGACTGCGGTTTTTTTATCCGTCACCAGCAAGCAATCTCAGCGGCCGTCAATGTGCCGGTGGTGACTTCCAGCTTGCTCCTTATTCCGGCTCTGCTGCGGCAACTCGCGCCTCAAAAGAAACTTGCTGTTTTGACCGCCGACTCTCGACATTGCAGTGAAGACCTACTGGGCATCGAAAATCCCGCGGATCGAAAGCGCGTGGTCGTCGGGGGAATCGAAGGTGGCGTTTACGTGCGCAATGCTTTGGCTCGCCCCTTCGTCCGCACCGACGTTGGCCAGATTGAGAGGGAAGTTGGTGACCGCATAGTCCAACTTCGCGGAGACCATCCCGATATCGCAATGATACTCTTCGAGTGCACAGGCTTTTCCACCGTTGCAAGTGCCCTGCGATCGAAGACAGGGCTGCCCATCTACGACATCACGGACCTCTGCCGGCTGACTCTCGCCGCAGCGACCAGCCGCATTTGACGTAAATTTCGACTTCAATGGGAGGATCTGACGTGGACGGCGAAACGCTACGGTTCGAGTTGTTCGAATACAAAAATCGCCTCGAAAAGGCCCGCGGGGCAATGGAGCAGGCCGGCATCGACTTGTTGGTCGTAACCGATCCTGCAATATGGGCTGGCTGACGGGTTACGATGGCTGCTCCTACTATGTGCCTCAATGCGCCGTGGTGTCCAAGGACAAGGATCCGCTCTGGTTCGGCCGGCGCATGGACGCCAACGGTTGCCGCAGGACGGCCTATATCGGCGAAGACCGCATCAAATGGTACGGTGACGAATATGTCCAGTCCGATACCTCGCACGCAATGTCGGCCCTGGGGCAGATCATTGCAGACGAGGGTCATGGCTCGGCAACGATCGGTGTCGAAAAGGATAGTGCCTGCCTGTCGGCCCGATCTTTTGAGGCGCTGTCCGCGTCGCTCCCCAATGCAAAATTCAGGAATGCCGACAGACTGATCAACGGGCAGCGCTTGGTTAAGTCCCGGCGAGAAATCGAGTACATGCGCGGCGCTGGCAAGATCGTCGAAGCGATGTATCAGTGTGTCGGCGAAGTGCTGCGACCGGGAATAAAGCAATCTGACGTGATTGCCGAACTCACATATCTCGGCACCCGCGGCGTCGATGTCTATTGGGAAGATTATCCGGCCTGCTTCCCGAACCTTGGCGCCGGGGCAGATGCGTCAGCCCCGCATCTGACCTGGACGGACCGGCCTATACGCGCCGACGAGAGCATTTTCTTCGAGCTTGCCGGCGTTCACAAGCGGTATCACTGCCCCTTGTCGCGCACCTATTACCTCGGGCGACCTACGCAGCGGATATTGGACGCGGAAAAGGCCGTTCTCGACGGCATGCACGCAGGGCTCGAAAAAGCCGTTGCCGGTAACCTCTTCGAGGATATCGCCAGAGCCTATTCAGGAACTTTGGCGCGATACGGCTTTGAGAAGACAAGTCGCTCAGGCTACCCGATTGGATGGGTTATCCGCCAGCATGGGGCGAGAACTCGGCGAGCTTCCGGGAGGGCGACAAGACGGAGCTCCGCCCGGGAATGACGTTCCATTTCATGTCCGGTCTCTGGTACGGCGATTGGGGCATCGAAATCACCGAGAGCATCCTAATCACCGATGGCCAAGTCGAATTTTTGTGGAACGTTCCCCGGAAGTTGTTGGTCATCGACTGACCAACACCGGGAACTGCGAAATCTCATGTCTCGTGGGCGATGTGTCGTTGGAGCTTGCAGATTTCAGCTACTGCAAGCGGGGTTAGAACGGTCTGATCCCCGCTTTGTCTTTTCACTCACGTGTCGGCAACCGCAACTGCTTCACAAGCCGACCGTTACGGTAAATCTGCAAGCCCGCACACCTAATAGCGAAATACTGCATTAAGCAGAAAAGTTTGCAGGAAGGCTGCGCCATCCCGGAGCGAAATGGTGCGATTTAGCTCGCACTTGAAGGCACTATCATCGGAGCGGGTCGGGCAAGCGAAGCTGTCCTAAACTCAAGTTTTGTACTCCTGCTCGATCTGGCCCAGTTCACAAATACAAAAATTCACAGCCGAGATGCGGCGGTGGAAGGGATTGAAATGACCATCAACATCAAAGACATCGCTGAGAAAGATCGCAACTCGGTCCTGCATCCGTTCACGCAGTTGAAGGATTTCGCAACCGGCAAGCTCGGCGAACCGACGATCGTCGAGACGGGCAAGGGGATCCGCATCCAGGATGCGCATGGCAACCAGCTGATCGACGGTTTTGCCGGTCTCTATTGCGTCAACGTCGGTTACGGCCGTACCGAGGTCGCCGAGGCGATTTCGCGCCAGGCGTATCGCCTCGCCTATTACCATTCCTATGCGGCACACACCACCGATGAGCTTGCGATCCTTTCTGACCGCCTGGTGAAGATGACGCCCGGAAAGATGAGCAAGGTGTTCTACGGCATGTCCGGTTCGGACGCCAACGAGACCCAGGCCAAGCTCGTCTGGTACTACAATAACCTGCGCGGCAAGCCGACGAAGAAGAAGATCATCTCGCGTGAACGTGGCTATCACGGCTGCAGCGTGGTGTCCGGCTCGATGACCGGAATGAGCTTCTATCACGACCACATGGATCTGCCGCTGCCGCAGATTGATCATGCCGGTGTTCCGCACCACTATTGGGGTGCCAACCCCGGCGAAACCGAACGCGAATTCTCTGCACGCCGCGCCGCCGAGCTCGACGAGATGATCGAGACGCTCGGACCGGACAATGTCGGCGCCTTCATCGCCGAGCCGGTGCTTGGCACCGGTGGCATCACACCGCCGCCGGAAGGCTATTGGGAGGCAATCCAGGCTGTGCTCAAGAAGCACGACGTGCTTCTGATCGCCGACGAAGTCATCACCGGCTTCGGCCGCACCGGCTCGATGTTCGGCTCGCAGCATTATGGGATCGAACCCGACCTGATCACCGTCGCCAAGGGCCTGACTTCGGCGTATTTCCCGCTGTCGGCAGCCATCGTCGGCGAGAAGGTCTACAAGGTCATGGAAGAGGGGGCCGACAAGGTCGGTGCTTTCTCGCATGGCTACACCTATTCCGGCCACCCGATCGGCGCGGCTGCCGCCAATGCGGTGCTCGATATCGTCGAGAAGGAAAACCTGCCGGGCAACGCCCGCGAAGTCGGCGCCTATTTCCAGGCCCAGCTCAAGGAAAAGTTCGCACAGCTGCCGATCGTCGGTGAAGTGCGTGGTGTCGGCCTGATGGGCGCGATCGAATTTGTTGGCGATCGGGAGAACAAGAAGCGCTTTGACCCGTCCCTGAAGGTCGGGGCCCGCGTTTCCAAGGCTGCTCGCGACCGCGGCCTCATCGCCCGGGCCATGCCGCATGGCGACATCCTCGGCTTTGCGCCGCCGCTCGTGACCACCAAGGCGGAAATCGATGAGATCGTCTCGATCGCCGAAAAGGCCGTGCGCTCGGTGATGGACGACCTCGTCCGCGACGGTCAGAAGGTCTGACGAAAAGGCGGTCGACGGTACCGACCGCAACCAATCACATCGATCGAATTGAGAGCAGGGCAGGGATTTTTTCCTTGCCCTGACCGACAAACTCAACCGTCGCGCAGATGGCGCATCCATCAGGGAAGAGGAAGCCGGCCAATGACCGCCGCCAAACTTCATATCACCACCAGCTTGGCTCCGATCACTGTTCACAGCCCCTATGACGGGTCTGTGCTGGGAACGATTGAGGCCACTGATGCAAGCGAAATCGGCGAACTCCTCGCTCGCGCCCGTCGCGGGGCTGAGCTTTCAGCCAAGCTGCCGAGACATGAGCGCGCCAGCATCCTGGAAGGGGCCGCGCAAATCATCGAGAGCCGTAGTGAAGCGTTTGCCGAAACCATCGTGCGCGAAGCCGGCAAGACGATCGTCCAGGCGCGCAAGGAGGTGCTTCGTTGCGTCAACACGCTGAAGCTGTCTGCCGAAGAGGCAAAGCGCAATGCCGGTGAGATCGTGCCTTTCGATGCCTATGTGGGATCGGAACAGCGCCAGGGCTGGTTCACGCGCGAGCCGCTCGGCATCATCACCGCCATTACCCCCTACAACGATCCGCTGAACTTGGTGGCCCACAAGCTCGGTCCAGCGATTGCCGGCGGCAATTCAGTGCTGCTGAAACCATCGAACCTGACGCCGTTCTCCTCGATCAACCTAGTCGACGTGCTGAACGAAGCGGGGCTGCCACCGGAGATCATTACCGTCATTCACGGCGATCGCGAGATCGTCACAGCTTTGATCTCTGCGCGGGACGTCCGTATGGTCTCCTTCACCGGTGGCTTTGCTACCGGAGAAGCCATAAGCCGTAAAGCGGGCCTGAAGAAACTCGCGATGGAGTTGGGTGGCAATGCGCCGGTCATCGTCATGAACGACTGCGACTTCGACAAGGCGGTTGAAGGCTGCGTCTCCGGCGCCTTCTGGGCCGCCGGCCAAAACTGCATCGGCGCCCAGCGCGTTCTGGTGCAGGCGGAGCTTTATGAACGCTTTCGAGATGCCGTTGTGGCCGCCACGAAGAAACTCACCGCCGGCGATCCGCTGAAGGAGGAGACAGATGTCGGCCCGATGATCTCGAAGGAGGTCGCCCAACGCACCGAAGCAGCGGTCAATGACGCGATTGATGTTGGCGCGAAGCTGCTTTGCGGTCACAGGCGCGAGGGGTCGCTCTATCACCCGACGGTGCTGGAGGGCACGCCGGTCACCTGCCGCCTGTGGCACGAGGAGGTGTTTGCGCCTGTGGTCATGCTTGCGCCATTTGCCACGCTCGATGAAGCGATCGAGCTGGCCAACGAACCCGAATACAGCCTGCACGCGGGCATCTTCACCAGCAACCTCAATGTCGCACTTGAAGCCGCAGGCAGGATCGAAGCCGGCGGAGTGATGATCAACGACTCCTCGGACTATCGCTTCGATGCCATGCCGTTCGGCGGTTCCAAATACGGCAGCATGGGCCGGGAAGGCGTGCGCTTCGCCTATGAAGAGATGACCCAGCCGAAGGTCGTTTGCATCAATCGTGGGTGAAGAGACCTAGCAGCCGTTTGGTACCGCTGCCGGACTTTGGAACCCAAGTGAATGAATCCAGGCGGCGCCTCGTCGCCGCAACAGACGAACCTAACGGGGGGAGAATGAACAAAATCTTCGACAATCCGCCGTCGGCGCTTGAGGGCTTGCTGTTCGACGGCATGTTCATCGCGGCGGGTGGCTTTGGCCTTTGCGGCATTCCGGAACTGCTGATCGATGCGATCCGCCAGGCCGGCACCAAGGACCTGACGATCGCCTCGAACAACTGTGGCGTCGATGACTTCGGCCTCGGCGTGCTGCTCAAGACCAAGCAGATCAAGAAGATGATCTCCTCATATGTTGGCGAGAACGCCGAGTTTATGCGGCAATATCTCAGCGGCGAACTCGAGCTCGAGTTCAATCCGCAGGGAACACTCGCCGAACGCATGCGCGCCGGCGGCGCCGGCATTGCTGGCTTCTATACCAAGACCGGCGTCGGCACCGTCGTTGCGAAAGGAAAGGAACTGAAAATCTTTGATGGAGAGGTCTTCGTTCTGGAGACCGGCATTGTCGCCGACCTGTCGATCGTAAAGGCCTGGAAAGCCGACTCGTCGGGAAATCTCGTCTTCCGCAAGACCGCCCGCAACTTCAATCCGCCAGCCGCCACCTGCGGCAAGATCTGCGTCGCCGAAGTCGAGGAGATCGTGCCGGTCGGCACCCTCGATCCCGATCACATCCATGTGCCGGGGATCTATGTGCATCGCCTGATCCAAGGGCAACACGAGAAACGCATCGAACAGCGCACGACGCGCGTGGCTGCTTGAGGGAAGGGGACGAGACATGGCCTGGGACAGAAACCAGATGGCGGCACGTGCTGCCCGCGAACTCGAAGACGGCACCTACGTCAATCTCGGCATAGGCATTCCGACGCTGGTTGCCAATTATATCCCTGAAGGCGTCCATGTGACGCTGCAGTCGGAGAACGGTCTGCTCGGCATCGGCCCATTCCCGACGGAGGATCAGATCGATGCCGACCTTATCAATGCCGGCAAGCAAACGGTAACGGCATTGGCGCATTCGGCCTTCTTCGATTCAGCGCAGAGCTTCGCGATGATCCGCGGCGGCAAGATCGCCATGGCGATCCTCGGCGCCATGGAAGTGGCCGAGAATGGCGACCTCGCCAACTGGATGATCCCCGGCAAGCTCGTCAAGGGCATGGGCGGCGCGATGGATCTGGTTGCCGGCGTCAAGCGTGTGGTCGTCGTCATGGACCACACCAACAAGTCCGGCGAATCCAAGGTGCTGAAGGCCTGCACCTTGCCGCTGACCGGAAAGGGCGTCGTCGATCGGATCATCACCAATCTCGGTGTGCTCGACGTCGTCGATGGCGGACTGAAGGTGGTCGAGCTTGCCGAGGGGGTCACTGACGGCGAGATCCGCAGCGCCACAGAGGCGACCATCGTCAACTAGGCCCGAAGGCTTATTGTCGAAACGCTGGAGCCGGCCTTTGCCGGCTTACCAGGACCATAGAGGAGACTACTATGAGCACCCCATCGATCGTCATCGCCAGCGCCGCCCGCACTGCGGTCGGCTCCTTCAACGGCGCGTTCGCCAATACGCCGGCGCACGAGCTCGGCGCTGCCGTCATCAAGGGCGCGCTCGAGCGCGCCGGCGTCGAAGCGGGTGAAGTCGACGAAGTGATCCTGGGCCAGGTTCTGCAGGCCGGCGAGGGCCAGAACCCGGCGCGCCAGGCGGCGATGAAGGCAGGTGTCCCACAGGAAAAGACCGCCTGGGGCATGAACCAACTTTGCGGTTCCGGTCTTCGCGCCGTCGCACTCGGCATGCAGCAGATTGCCACCGGTGATGCGAAGATCATCGTTGCCGGCGGCATGGAATCCATGTCGATGGCGCCGCATTGCTCACATCTTCGCGGCGGCGTGAAGATGGGCGACTTCAAGATGATCGACACGATGATCAAGGACGGCCTGACCGACGCCTTCTACGGCTATCACATGGGCGTCACCGCCGAGAACGTCGCTCGCCAGTGGCAGCTCAGCCGTGAGGAACAGGACCAGTTCGCGCTCGCCTCGCAGAACAAGGCCGCGGCTGCACAGAAGGCCGGGCGGTTCGTCGACGAAATCATTCCCTTCATCGTCAAGACCCGCAAGGGCGACGTCACCGTCGACCAGGACGAATATATCCGCCATGGCGCAACGCTCGACCAGGTGACCAAGCTGCGGCCCGCCTTCGACAAGGAAGGCACGGTGACGGCCGGAAATGCCTCCGGCCTTAACGACGGCGCCGCCGCGACCCTGCTGATGACCGAAGCACAGGCATCGAAGCGCGGCATCCAGCCGCTCGCCCGGATCGTCTCCTGGGCGACGGCAGGCGTCGATCCGCAGGTCATGGGCACCGGCCCGATCCCGGCGTCGCGCAAGGCGCTGGCGAAAGCCGGCTGGGCGATCGGTGATGTGGAACTCGTCGAAGCCAACGAGGCCTTCGCCGCCCAGGCCTGCGCGGTCAATAAGGACCTCGGCTGGGATCCCAGCATCGTCAACGTCAATGGCGGCGCGATCGCCATCGGCCATCCGATCGGCGCTTCCGGTGCCCGCGTGCTCAACACGCTGCTGTTCGAAATGAAGCGCCGTGGCGTTTCTAGGGGCCTTGCAACGCTCTGCATCGGCGGCGGCATGGGTGTCGCCATGTGCGTAGAAACGCTTTGAGGGGAGGGCAGGGTCATGACCTCCGCCGAGTACCGTCTCTGCGACGTATCGGTCGACCGGTCCTTCGGTGGCCGGGACGCAAGAATTGAACGGGAGCAAGCGCTCGCGGTCATCGACCTCTTGGAATCCAATACATTCATGCCAGTCGGTCACGACGGCGGACCTTATCGCCTCAGGATCGAAGCGGTTGACGGACGCCTGGCACTGCATGTCACCGCCGACCATGGCGAACATGTTGTCAGTCATTACCTGTCGCTAACGCCCTTCCGCCGACTGCTCAAGGATTACACCCGCATCTGCGAGAGCTACTACGAGGCCGTCCGGCACCCTGGGCCTGAGCGCCTTGAGGCAATCGATATGGGTCGGCGTGGCCTCCACAACGAGGCTGCCGAACTGCTGAGAAGCCGATTGTCAGCGAAAGTGAACATCGACAACGACACCGCCCGCCGGCTGTTCACGCTGATCTATGCTTTGCTTGTGCGCAATGCGGACCAAAGAATTTTGTTGAGCTGAGACAGCACAGCGCCTGAGCTACTCGAGCAAGGAGAACCTCCAGTGAATGCAATACCACAACGCAACGTACAGGACGGGGAAACCAGCTCCGCTGGCTTTCTGGACAGCGTTGACCAGAACTTCCGCCATGCCATGACTTTCCTCGACCTGCCGGAAGGACTGTCAGAGCGGATCATGCAGTGCAACTCGACCTATACGGTTCGTTTCGGCGTCCGCCTGCGCGGCCGCATGTACAGTTTCATCGGCTGGCGTTCGGTCCACAGCGAGCACTGCGAACCGGTGAAGGGTGGCATTCGCTATGCATCGAATGCCGATGCCGAAGAGGTCGAGGCGCTGGCAGCGCTGATGACGCTCAAATGCTCGCTGGTCGATGTGCCGTTCGGCGGCTCGAAGGGGGCGCTGAAGATCGATCCGCGCGAATGGACGCCGCAGGAGCTCGAGCGCATCACGCGCCGCTTCACCCAGGAGCTCAACAAACGTGGCCTGATCGGCCCCGGCGTCAACGTTCCGGCGCCCGACATCGGCACGGGCGAGCGGGAGATGGCCTGGATGATGGACGAGTTCCGCCGTGCCAATCCGACCGATGTCATCAACGCCCGCGCTTGCGTGACCGGCAAGCCATTGTCGAAGGGCGGCATTGCCGGGCGCACCGAAGCAACCGGCCGAGGCGTCCAGTTCGCCATCCAGAGCTATCTCCGCGATCCGCGCACTGCCGGTCTGAACGGCAAGCGCGATCTGAAGGGTACTGCGGTTATCGTTCAGGGCTTCGGCAATGTCGGCTACCATGCGGCAAAGTTTCTCTCCGAAGAAGACGGCGCCCGGGTTACCGTCGTCGCTGAACGGGACGGTTATATTGCCAACGCCGATGGTCTGGCGATCGAGGCGCTGAAGCAGCATCAAATCAAAACCGGCAGCATCCTCGGCTTCGTAGGCGCCACCTCGTTTCCCGGCGATATGACGGGCATCGAGCAGCCATGTGACGTCCTTATTCCGGCGGCGATGGAAAATGCCATCCATGCGGGGAATGCGAAACGCATCGAGGCAAACCTGGTGGTCGAAGCGGCCAACGGCCCGGTGACCTTCGAGGCCGACAAGGTTCTGCGCACCCGTGGGCTCACCATCCTTCCCGATCTCTACGTCAATGCCGGCGGTGTCGTCGTCAGTTACTTCGAGTGGGTGAAGAACCTGACGCATATTCCCTTCGGCCTGATGGAACGGCGTCGGCGTGAGCGGCGTAACCAGACGATCGCCGCAGCACTCGAACGCATGACCGGCAAGGATTTTCCGGCGGACATGCGCGAGGAGTTCCTCGAAGGCGGGGCGGAGATCGATCTCGTTCGCTCCGGACTGGAAGACGTCATGCGAAGCACCTGGGGGCGCATTGCTGACCTGATGGAGCAGCAACCGGAACTCGCTGACTACCGAACCGCCGCCTATGTCGCGTCAATCCGACAGATCGCCGATGCCTATGAAGCGATAGGTATCTGATCGGCGACACGTACGAAAAGGGCTTCGTTTAGGGGATCAGTCGCTTCAGCTTTGAATTCGCCTCCCAAGCGACGTGGCTGCCGCCGAACAAGTTTCGACGGCAGCCTCTTTTTTGTGAGAGACTGGTATCAACAGCGTCAAATCGCGGGAGGTCGTAATCCGCGTCAGAGGCCACCCAGGCAAAGGTACTTCATTTCAAGATAATCCTCGAGGCCGTGACGAGACCCCTCACGTCCAATGCCTGACTGCTTGATCCCTCCGAAGGGTGCAGCCTCCGACGACATGCGGCCGGTGTTGATGCCGACTATCCCGTATTCCAGCGCTTCGGCCACACGTCAGACCCGCTTGAGGTTCGAAGCATAGAAATAGGCGGCGAGGCAGTAGATCGTATCGTTAGCGTCTCGCACGACTTGCTCAGGGTCGTCGAAATGGATGATTGGTGCCAGAGGACCGAAAGTCTCTTCCTGGGCGATGCGCATTGAGCTGACGACATTTGTAATCACGGTCGGCTCAAAAAATGTTCCGGACGTGCCGATCTGGCGCCCACCACATCGCACTATTGCCCCTTTTTTGACAGCGTCGTCGACATGCGCTTCGATCTTTGTCAGAGCATGATTGTCGATCAGAGGCCCGATCGCGGTGTCCGGTTCAAAGCCGTCGCCAATGCGAAGTCTTCGCGCGTGCGCGGTGAACTTTTCAGCAAATTCGTCATAGACGCGTTTTTGGACGTACAGCCGATTGGCGGACACGCAGGTCTGCCCAGCATTGCGAAATTTGGCTTGGATCGCGCCATCGACGGCGGCGTCGATATCAGCGTCGTCGAAGACGATGAAAGGCGCGTTCCCGCCGAGTTCGAAGCTGATGCGCTTAATCTGGTCGGAGCACTGGCGCATCAGCAATCGGCCGACTTCGGTCGACCCGGTGAAACTGATCTTTCGCACCTTTGGGTTTGAACACAATTCACGACCGATAGCGTCACCCTCTGACGCATAGACCAAATTGACAACGCCCTCCGGGAAACCAGCTGCACGCGCGAGGGCGAACATGGCCCCGGCAACCAGGGGCGTTTGCTCGGCGGGCTTCAAGACAACGGTACAGCCAGCGGCAAGCGCCGGCGAAATCTTGCGCGCTACCATCGAGGCCGGAAAGTTCCAAGGGGTAATGGCGCCGACAACACCGATTGGTTGCTTGATCACCAGCATACGCCTGTCATTGGAGGGCGCTGAAATGGTCTCGCCGTAAATGCGGTTAGCCTCTTCGGCGTACCATTGAAGATATGCCGCCGCGTGCAAGACTTCCGACTTCGCCTCTCCGAGTGGCTTTCCCATCTCGGCCGTCAAGATCACCGCAAGATCGTCGCTATGTTCGAGGATCAGCCGATGCCAGTTCCACAGTATGTCGGAGCGCTCCCGGGCGGTGAGTCCAGCCCAACGCCCCTGGGCAGCATGCGCCTTGTCAATGGCGACGGAAACCTCTTCAGCGCTCATGTCCGGCACCTCGGCCAGCAGGTCACCGGTGGACGGGTTAAAGACTGCAAAGCGCTTCATGGATGTAGCCGTGTGCGTGCTCGGCTCGGAGGTTAGGCGGAGGAATTGCTCCGGATTTTTCAAATGCCTCGTTAATGCAGCAGTGAGCGTCATCTCCGTTTTTCCTCTTCCGATCGTCAACGTCTACAGCTTTGTTTATCTGAACGTTTATGCTGAACGGGGACGCCGGAGCAATGGTTGTTCATGATCGTTGCGGTCCAGGTGGCGCGCAGCTTGGCTGAGGGCAATCAAGGCATCGATTTCCACTTTTGCACCTTTCGGCAACTCCTCAGCCTACCAGCAGGGGTAGGGGGTCTCGAGGGGCAGCATGATACGATTGACGTCGGCGAAGTCGCTGAGTTCAAAGAGCAGAACGTGTGCTTTCAACGTCTTGGCATGCCAGCGCTAGACCTTCGCAATTGAAGCAAGATTCGTCAGGCACATTGGGCCAGTTCGACGACTTTTGCATTCGGCACTTGCTAGGTCGCGGCCAGCATTGGGGAGCCGGGCTTTCGCTTCGTCAAGGATGTCGTTCAGCGCTTGGAAACCGGAACGTATTCGCGCAGCGGTGCGCCGGTATAGAGCTGGCGCGGGCGGCCGATACGCTGATCCGGATCTTCGATCATCTCGTTCCACTGGGCAATCCAGCCGACGGTTCGGGCAAGCGCAAACAGTACCGTGAACATGGTCGTGGGGAAGCCGAGCGCCTTCAGCGTGATACCGGAATAGAAGTCGACATTCGGGTAAAGCTTCTTCTCGATGAAATAGTCATCGGTCAGCGCGATACGCTCCAGTTCGATCGCGATGTCGAGCAGCGGATCGTCCTTGATGCCGAGTTCGCCGAGGACCTCGTGCGCCGTCTTCTGCATGATCTTGGCGCGCGGATCGTAGTTCTTGTAAACGCGATGACCGAAGCCCATCAATCGGAACGGATCGTTCTTGTCCTTGGCGCGGGCGATATATTCCGGAATGCGGTCGACCGTGCCGATTTCCGTCAGCATGTTGAGCGCAGCTTCGTTGGCGCCGCCATGGGCCGGCCCCCAGAGGCATGCGATGCCGGCGGCGATGCAAGCAAAGGGATTGGCGCCGGAAGAGCCGGCAAGGCGAACCGTCGAGGTCGATGCGTTCTGCTCATGATCCGCGTGCAGGATGAAGATGCGGTCCATGGCGCGGGCAAGCACCGGATTGACCACATATTCCTCGCAGGGCACGGCAAAGCACATGCGCAGGAAGTTCGATGCATAGTCGAGATCGTTCTTCGGGTAAACGAAGGGCTGGCCGATATGGTACTTGTAGGCCATGGCGGCAAGCGTCGGCATCTTGGCGATCATGCGCAGGCTGGCGACCATGCGCTGGTGCGGATCGGTGATGTCGGTGGAGTCGTGATAGAAGGCCGACAGAGCGCCGACGCAGCCGCACATGACGGCCATCGGATGCGCATCGCGGCGGAAACCGGTGAAGAAGCGGGACATTTGTTCATGCACCATGGTGTGATGCACGACCCGATAGTCGAAGTCCTTCTTCTGGGCTGCGGTCGGCAATTCGCCGTAGAGCAGCAGGTAACAGACTTCGAGGAAGTCGCCGTGCTCGGCAAGCTGTTCGATCGGATAACCGCGATGCAGCAGAACGCCTTCGTCGCCATCAATAAAGGTGATGCTGGACTCGCACGACGCAGTCGAAGTGAAGCCAGGATCATAGGTGAACATCTTCGTCTGCTCGTAGAGGGATCCAATGTCGAGGACGTTCGGACCGATCGTGCTTGATCGAAGTTTCAATTCGGCACTATGGCCGTCGACTAAGACACAAGCATTGTTGTTATCCATGATATTTTTCCTCAGGGCTCGCTAGCTGGGAACTAACAGCTGCCGAATGAACTGATCGGTGTTCTCAATTGTCTTCCCGCAGAGGGGGTTCGGAACGCAACTCTTCGAGCGCAATTGCAACGCGCGATTACAAGAGCTGCGATCTTAAGATATCCGGCCGAGCCGGTGATGCAGGTTTGAGTATTTTACTGCCACTGGCTCGTTTTTCACCAGATGCAGATAGTGGGCGACAGCTACCCGGATGAGCTCAAAGTCCTCTTGCGAAAAGACAGCCCGCGGTCGCTCCAGCAAGATCGGTTTCTTTTTCTCTTCGTCGTTCGACATTTCTTCCTCCGATAAGGCAAAGGAACGCAGGCCTGCTGCAGGTCCCTTGCAAGGTAGGTCTGCATCAGGCCGCAAACTGGTTCATGGTGTTATTAGCTCCGCCGGCCTTAAGCGCCGCTTCGCCGGCAAAATACTCTTTGTGATCGTCGCCAATGTCAGAACCAGCCATGTTCTGGTGCTTCGCGCAGGCAATGCCCTGGCGGATTTCCTTTCGCTGGACGTTGGCGACGTAACCGAGCATGCCCTGCGCGCCGAAATATTCTTTGGCGAGATTGTCGGTCGAGAGCGCCGTGGTGTGATAGGTCGGCAGCGTGATCAGGTGATGGAAGATACCGGCGCGTTTGGAGGCGTCATGCTGGAAGGTCCTGATTTTTTCGTCTGCTTCGCGCGCCAAATCGCTGTCGTCATATTGTTCGCTCATCAGCTTGGCCCTGTCGAACCCGGAGATGTCCCTTCCTTCGCTCTGCCAACCATCAAAAACCTGCTGCCGGAAATTCAGCGTCCAGTTAAAAGAGGGCGAGTTGTTATAGACCAGCTTGGCATTGGGGATCACCTGCCGGATGCGGTCCATCATGCTCGCGATCTGTTCGACATGAGGCTTTTCGGTCTCGATCCACAGCAAGTCGGCGCCATTGTTAAGCGCATTGATGCAGTCAATGACGCAGCGGTCGGCGCCTGTGCCTTCACGAAACTGATAAAGGTTGGAACGCAGCCGCTTCGGCCGCAAGAGCTTCGAGCCGCGCGTAATCAACACGTCGCCGTTGGAGGGTGGCTGGCCGGTGACATCGTCGCAATCCAGGAAGCCGTTGTACTGGTCGGCGATGTCGCCTTCGCTGACGCTGAAGGCGATCTGCTTGGTAAGGCCTGCGCCGAGTGAATCGGTGCGAGCCACGATGATGCCGTCGTCGATGCCGAGCTCGAGAAACGCGTAGCGGCATGCGCGGATCTTGGCGACGAATTCCTCGTGCGGAATGGTCACCTTTCCGTCCTGATGGCCGCACTGCTTTTCATCGGAGACCTGGTTCTCGATCTGCAGCGCGCAGGCGCCGGCTTCAATCAACTTTTTCGCCAGCAGGTAGGTTGCTTCGGCATTTCCGAAACCTGCATCAATATCAGCAATGATGGGAATGACGTGGGTCTGATGATTGTCGACCGCCTGAACCAGCTGCTGTTCCCGCGCTTGGTCACCCTCCACCCGGGCTTTGTCGATTTCCCTGAACAACATGCCGAGTTCGCGTGAATCTGCCTGGCGCAAGAAGGTGTAGATCTCCTCGACAAGGGCCGGCACGCTCGTTTTTTCATGCATGGACTGGTCGGGGAGCGGACCGAACTGCGACCGCAGTGCCGCAACCATCCAACCTGAGAGATAGATGTAACGGCGTTCCGTCGTGCCGAAGTGCTTTTTCAGCGAGATGACTTTCTGTTGGGCAATAAACCCATGCCAGCATCCGAGCGACTGCGTATATTTGCTCGGGTCTTGATCATAGGCGCCCATGTCCCGACGCATGATCGCAGCGGTATAGCGCGCAATGTCTAGACCGGTTCTGAATCTGTTCTGAAGGCGCATGCGAGCGACAGCTTCGGCAGTGAGGCCGGACCATGCGTGGTTTTCGGCAATCAAGGTTTTGGCTCCTTCAACACTATCTGAATACGACATTTACTCCTCCAAGGGTCGGCCAGTTGTGTGCACTGCAATAGCGGGTCGCCGTTTTCTTTTCAGCCGGTGCCTTTGTGATGTTGTCAAACTTTACAGTGATCCTTTGTAATGTTGTAATCGGCGTATGGAAAAACTCGGCGTTTATCTCGGTCCGCGACTTCGACGGTTGCGGAAAAATCTTGGCCTCACTCAAGCCGACATGGCATCTGACCTCGATGTCTCCCCTTCTTATGTCGCGCTCATGGAGGGGAATCAGCGACCGGTTACGGCCGAGATTCTTCTGCGACTTGCGAAGACCTACAGGCTCGACATGTCGCTCTTTGCCGACGACGGCACGCCCGAAATCCTTGCGCGACTACAATCGACCATGAAGGATCCAATATTCAGTGGCATAGAGATATCACCGCTCGAAGTCGCAGACGTGCTCAGCAGCTTTCCGGGGTTTGCAGAAGCGATGCTGCGGCTCTACACCTCGTACAAGGAGGAACAAATTGTTCTTGCCGATCAACGACAGGCCGCCCTCGACGGAGGGATCGATGAAGGAGCAGATCCTGTTGCGGGCGTGCGACGGTTCCTCGCAGCTCGACGTAATTGCTTTCCTGGCCTTGATGTTGCGGCAGAAAAGTTGGCGGCGGCGGTGAAGGAGGCTGGCGGGCTTCCATTCTATCTTATGCAACGTCACAATCTTCGAGTGAGACGATTACCAACGGAGATCATGTCAGGATCGGTCCGCCGACTGGACCGACACAGGCATGAGGTTCTACTTGACGACTGCTTGGATCTGGCAAGCCAAAACTTTCAACTTGCACAGCAACTCGCCTATCTTGAATCCGAGGGCGATATTCAAAAGTTCATTCAAGAAGGCAATCTTGCGACAGAGAGTGGGCGACGATTAGCGTACCGGGCGCTCGCAGGCTACTTTGCAGCAGCCGTCGTCATGCCCTACACGCAATTTGCCAAAGCGGTTGAAGCGCGCCGCTATGATGTCGAAGCGCTCTCGCGTCAATTTGGCACCAGTTTCGAACAGACGGCACATCGGTTGACCACACTACAGAAGCCCGGACAAGAGCGGATCCCCTTCTTCTTTATCCGTGTGGATTCTGCAGGCAACGTGTCCAAGTGCCTCGACAGCGCAAATTTTCCCTTCGCACGACATGGCGGTGGTTGCCCCCTTTGGACGTTGCACCAGGTTTTTACAACGCCGAGGACGGTGGTAACGCAGTGGCTAGAGTTGCCGGATGGCCAACTATTTTTTTCGATCGCTCGAACCGTAAGTTCCGGGGGAGGTGCCTTTGGACTTCCGCGCGTCGATCGGGCCGTGGCGCTGGTTTGCGAAGCCAGCCACGTCGAACGTCTGGTCTATCATAAGGACAACACGTCCGTTGTGCCAACGCCGATCGGCATTACCTGTCGTCTTTGCCAACGCGATAGCTGCACATCCCGGTCGGAACCGCCAATCGGCCGACAGATCTTGCCTGATCATTACCGGCGCACGGACGCGCCATTTGGGTTTTCCGACTGAGGATGGGGCCGCAGGAGGTGCGCCCTCGTGTTGTATCGGCGCCAAGATGGAACGAATTCGGATCGGCTCCGCCGTTCAATCCGGGATCGTGGCATGTCACTCCTAAAGTGACGCTCTCTTAGTCCAAAAGCTTCCCGCCAAAGGGCGTCAACCTGTCTATTAATGCAGGTTTCCTGTTCATCAACGTTGTCGGCACCGCTGAATAAATCCTACGTTTCGCGCCATCTGGCCCGCCAATCAGTTCTCCAGTCTCGGCCGGCTAATACAAGCGGTTGCGATCAGTTGGCTGATGGCGACCCTTTCGACCTCGGATGTGATGGTCGCATTGGTCCAGGCGTCTTCAACGTCACCTGCATTCATTCTGGCCATTTTCGTCGGGGCGATCGCTGACAACTTTAGCTGACGTAAGGTGATGATCATTGGCCGAAGCCTTATGATGACCGCATCCGCCATGCTCACGCTTTCCGTTGCTTTCGGCGAAACTGATCCGTGGATCATTCTCGGTTTCAGTTTTCAGGCTGGCTGCGGCATTGCTCTCCACGATCCCGCCTGGTAGGCATCGGTCGGGGATATCGTCGAACGGTCCCACCTGCCGGGTGCGGTCACGCTTATTTCTGTCGGGTTCAATACTGTTCGCAGTGTCGGTCCCGCACTGGGAGGGATCGTCGTTGCCTCAGCGGGGCCCCTCTCTGCCTTTGCGATTGCGACATTTGGTTTTGCAGTTCCGCTGATCACCTTGTGGCAAAATAAATGGAAAACGCTTTCCTCATCCTTGCCGCGTCAGGCGATGTTTACAGCTATCTGTGATGGCTTCACCGCTGTGTCCTCAGAAATCAAGGGAACGGTTGCACAGAGCCACTCGCTTTCGGTCGCATTTGGCTGCTCCACGGGCTGGCTGAGTGCCGGGCCGAAATCAAGTGGATCGATACCTAAAGGAACTGGACGCTTTGAAAACGGCCAAGGCAGGAACCATAAACATGATGACCCAAGATCAAGAAATTGCCGTGCATCGCGTCGCCGAGGTTATGCGCGGTTCCAATTCGGCTGTGGGAGGCCTTGGCCGCTGGCCCGAAGGCTGTCGCCGCAGCTCAGCGTGGTTTGCAAAAAGCGCCGGCGTCTCCCATCATCCCCCAGCTCGACTTCAGCTGTTTGCAAGACATCGGTTCGCATCGGCAAATAGCGTATGGTAAATCAATCAGTGGTAGAGCTTCGTGCTACAGCTATTTCAAAGTGACCGTTGCAATATCAAAATTGCAATTCTACTATGGCTTAGGCGAATTTTCCTTTCATTCGCCAAAGGTGGCTGCACGAGCAGTCACCTTTGGGCCACCAATCGCCCCTTCGAGGCGGCCCTTCCTTTGTGAGACGTCAACGGCATTTCGAATATTGGAACGAAAAGGATTCACATCGGCAAAGTGTTAGCCGCCGTAACCGGCAAGGTCGCCATCAAACCACGCCTCCCTGGCTCCTCTGCGATTCGGTGCCAGACAAGGAATCACGAGCGTTTCCTGCTACGGCAAGAGGGCAAATCATGAAAGCACTCACTGGAATAAATGTGGTAATTGAGAACCTGGTCGAATGGATACTTGGTTTGGGATGTCGTGCGCCGGGGGCTCGAAAGCGAAATTCAGTGCAACCCTCTGGTGTTTGGATGCCAGCATGGCTACAATCTCAATCGTACGGAATGGGGAGGCTGCACTGACGTGAAACCGCAAAACTCTCACACCTCGTCCCCAGAGAAAACTCGCCGCAGTGCGATCGAGCTCGATCCGACATTCCGTCCATATCTCGCAGTGGCTATTGTTCGGTTCAGTGCGTCGCATCCAGATACAGAAATCGAAATATCGCAAACCATCAGCCTGTTGGATAACGGCGTAGCGCCGAGTGATCTGCTCGTTCGAGAGTTCCACCACTGTCTGTATCGCGAGAAAATTTATGCCGAGACGCTTCCGCTCAGGCGTGCCCTGGTCGACGGTGTCCTCGGGCGATGACCGTATTTCCCCTTAAGTTCAAACCGTTCGGCGCCGGCTATCTTTTTGCGGATGATGCGGGCGGTTACTTCAAAGCCGACGCTCACTTTCTCAATCGCTATGCGACCGGAAAGCTGACGGCACTGGATAGGGGCTTTTTTGAAGCAAATGGTCATGCGTTCAATGAGATCGACGATCCAGCCTATATGGGATTTGCCTACCGGTGGGCCCAACGGTTGCACCGTCCTCAAGAGCTGAATTACGTCATTCTCGTTCCGACCCTCCGTTGCAATTTGGCATGTGCCTATTGCCAGGTGTCTCGGGTGAACGAGAGCACTCCGGGCTTTGATTGGACGGATGAGACGCTTGAGCGCGTTCTCCGATTTCTCGATGCCATGACGTCCGCGAGCGTCAAAATCGAATTCCAGGGTGGCGAGCCACTGCTCCGATTAGACCTATTGGAGAAGGTTCGTGATTTCGCTCGCCGCAAGTTCCAAGAAGTTTTCTTTACGGTATGCACCAATCTGCAATCAGTATCGGAAGAAGCTTGGGATTTCCTGGATGCCTCGGACGTCTTCGTGAGTACGTCACTTGATGGCGAATTTTCGACGCATGAGCGGCAACGAACCGTAAACGCCAAAGACACGCAGCAATTCGTATCGAACCTCAGCTATGCCATCGAGCGCTTGGGGCAGGGAAAGGTCTCGGCTCTCCCGACGCTAGACATCAACCAGTTGCCGAGCGTTTCCGAGATCACTGATACGTTTGGTCGGTTCGGATTTCGGTCCATTTTCCTTCGACCAGTTAATCATCAGGGTTTTGCCAGAAAACGGTTTCAGACCACCGGTCTCGAAGACAAATGGAATGCCTACCATGCCGATTTTATCGACGCTCTGATCGAGCACAATTGGACCGCTAGGCAGCCGGTCGAGGAGTTCTATTTCACACACTGCCTGCGCCGGGTTCTGCGTGGCGGCCACAATCAGCAAGTCGACCTTCGTAATCCGAATATTCTCGGCCGAGACTACATCGTTATTGACTACGACGGCACCTTCTATCCGACGGATGAAGCCAGGATGGTCACGAGGGTCGGACAGGTCGATCTTAGCATTGGCAATCTTTGTGACGGCATCGACCAGTCCAAGCTAGACGTGCTAAACGAAAAGTCTTCCAATTCATTCCATCCCGACTGCATCCATTGTCCATACCAAGCCGCGTGTGGTGCGGACGTTGTTGACGATCTATCCCGTTATGGGCGCATCGATCTACCGAAGGCCGACACAGCCTTCTGTCGCCGTCATACCGCAATCTTCGACAAGATCTTCGAGCTGCTCTATTCGGCTGACGAGAAAGTCCAAAAGAGCCTTGCGATCTGGGCCGGAATTCCGGAGTTCGATCCGTCACTGGCGCCGGTACACACATGATCGATTTGCGGCTCAAGATCGATGACGTCCCGATCGACAATCCAAGTATCGTTCGCTTGCGCTCGGACGCGGTGGATAGTGAATATGATGCACTCCTGATCGACAGAGATCAGGAAAGTCAAACCTTCGATCTCGCGGGTTACTCGCTTCGCGTCCACTGCGGTCCCGAAACCGATCTTGACGGTGACGTCCTGCTTCTAGTTCCTGGGCGAAGGTCCGCGCATCGATTGGTGCGATCCCGGTCGAGACACAACACTTTCTTGGTCACCGAGCAATGCGACCAGCTCTGCGTCATGTGCTCGCAGCCTCCAAAGAAATATCACGCCGACCTCTTTGACCAGTTCACAGTCGCCGCCACCTTAGCGCCGGAAAACGCTCGAATCACCATATCTGGCGGCGAACCGCTGCTGCACAAAGGAAGGCTGTTTCAATTTCTTCTAGCAGCCGCGAAAGCCCGGCCGGATGTCTCATTTCATGTTCTGACCAACGGCCAGTTTTTCGAACCGGGCGACAGCGCGCTGCTTGATGAAATTGGACGAGATCGCGTGTTGTGGGGCATTCCACTGTATGCGCCTTATGCGGGACTTCACGACAGCATTGTTGGAAAATCCGGAGCCTTTGAAACGCTGTCGTTGAACTTGACGGCGCTGATGAGGGCGGGGGCAGCGGTCGAGCTTCGTACGGTTGTCCTCCAGCAGAACTGGGATGTGTTGCCACAGCTTGCGAACTATGTCTCGACTCGGCTTCCGTTCATTGACGTATGGGCGATCATGCAACTGGAAAATATTGGCTACGGCAGAATGAACTGGGCGCATTCGTTCAAGGATACGTCGCTGGATTTCGGCCAACTCCGCATGGCCATTAACCTCGCGATTGGGCGCGGTATTCAAACTCTTCTTTATAATTTCCCTCTTTGCAGTGTCCCTCCAGGGTACCGACATCTGGCACCAGGAACGATTTCAGATTGGAAGAACAAATTTTTGGAACAGTGCAGGGGATGTTCGCTGCGCTCTACTTGTGGTGGATTTTTTGAATGGTATAAAGCTGATCAGGGGTTTGGGGGACTCTCACCACAATGAAGAAGCGCAAGATCTACCTGGTGCCGTCGTTGATCGCGGCCGGTTTCATGCCATCGAAAGGTGACGCTGCGCCGATCACCGGCCTTACCGAAAAGAAGCCGGCCACCACCTTGTTCGAACGGTTGCGGGTCAAGCAGGTCTATACCCTTGCCGGCCATAGCTCGCATTCGAGCCACGCAAGCCATGCCAGTCACGCAAGCCACGCATCCTCAGCTGGAGGTGGATACGTCCCACGGGGCGATTATGACACTGCTTATCCATCGCCCGATCCGACACCGCGCTATCAGCCCAACCCGGGGCCGGTCATCAGAAGTCTCCCAACCACTCCAAACTTACCGGCGACGACGTCAACTGGCACCTATTCGACGCAATCCTCTTCGACGAGCGCGCAGCCAGTGCCACTGAAGACGTTGCCAGGCAACTCGGACAAATTTCGCCGTATCGTCATACAGGTCCAGACCGCTCTGATCGCCTTTGGTTATTTCGGCGGCCCGATAACAGGTCAAGTCGATGCCGCCACGAAGGGCGGGCTCAGTAAAATGCAGGACGCGTACGGTCTCAAAGTCACCGGCACCATAACTCCGCAGGTCCTGTCGGCCCTGGGGATCGCGACGAACTAAACCGCCATGCGAATGAAACGGCGTTTCCTTTATACGATTATCACAATTGTTTTGTCTGTTTCGGTTTCGATGGGCGCCGCGACTGCTGCGGTCTCCTACCGTCATCTCTCCACGACGAATGGGACCACGATCCTTCTTGTTGAGGGCAGCTTCGAGACTGGCGATGATCCTCAACGCATCGCCTTAGAACTTGCTGCGAGCCCGGCCAAATACATCGCGTTTAATTCGGCGGGTGGCGATCGATCAATCGCGATGGCTTTCGGGAAGGCAATCCGCAAGACCGGCCTTCCGACGCTCCAGACAAAAGGCTCCCCTTGTCTCGAAACCTGCCTTTTGGCTTTTATGGGTGGCCTTAATCGTTATGCCGAAGATGAGAGCATAGGCATATCTGTAGAGACGTTTGCGACATCTGCGGAATCTGACGGTCGTCTCAATCCCTTAGTGTCAGCAGCCCTCAAAGACTACCTCGGCACGATGGGTGTAAGCGCTTCGCTTCTGGACGCAGCGTTGTCAATGCCGCTGGGGCAATCGAAAGAATTGAATCTTGTCGATATGGCGGGCTATCAGCTGGTAACGGCGCAGCTCAATGGAGAAAGCGCTTCGGCAGATGAAGTGCAGGACATTCAGCCTACCGATCAAGCAGGGGCAGTGGAAGTGTTCAATGAGTTCCAGCGGGTATGGTCGGGCTCGAGCAGCGAGGCGGTAGCCTTTCTTCGCAACGTCTATGCCGACCGCATCCAGTACTACGGAAAAGACCTTTCGCGAGAAGATGTGCTTAAGGAGAAGAGCGCTTTCGTGGACCGATGGCCGACAAGAATCTACACAGCGCGGCCGGGTTCAGTTCATGCGCTTTGTGCAGACAAGTGTTCAGTCTTCGGCGTTGTCGACTGGTACGCGTTCAGTGCAACCAGAAAAAAGGGTGCTTCAGGCGCAGTCAACCTGGCGCTGACTTGGGACCCGGTTAGTCGAAGGATAGTCAGTGAGACGGGCAGGGTCATTGAGACCGACAAAGCAGTCGCCGGGCCCGATCGTATAATCCGCCGTTGGATTCTCGACGCTACCGCCTGCTCGATTGGGAACGCTGTCGACGCGGAAGTATGCAAATCGCGCTCGATCCTGGAGGCCGATTTGAATAGCTCTGGATGGTGTGATCAGCGGGGATTGGGCTGGAGGCAGTGCGCCAGCCCGTGATCAACTACAACTAGCGGCCGCCCTCGCGGCGTGGAGTTTCGACTGACCGTGCTGCAGGAGTCGGTTTGCGAGCAACAGAAAGCACGGGACTGGAGGAAATCGTCCCAGGAGGCACCCAGCCAATGGCGTCGCCGGCGCTAACGTGGGTCCAACCCGCTTCTTGCTCCATAAGAGATACAAGGGCGTTCTGCCCAAGACTGCCGACAACGATGTACTTAGGACCAGGGCCGTCTCTGAGTTCAAGAGGTAGCCGAATGTAAGCGAACCTCGCGGCAGGGGGCGGGGTGGCCTTATCGAAAGGATCGACTGCAGGCGCGATGGTGGTCGCCTCCGATTTCTCGATGGAGGCGATCAATCCATCGAAGACGTAGGAATCAGGTTCAGGGGCGCCGCTCGTGATTGGCTGCGTGATCGGAAGCCCAGGGCTCGAATCGGTGCTTTGAGGCGTAGGTGCGGAGAAAGACGGAGCCGCTTCCGAAACGGATGTCGCATTCGCTGTACTGGAAGATGTGGGCGACGGCTCTGCACTGGCAGGAGTCGCGGTTACCACCGAAGTTTGAGACGCAGGAAGCGCATTTTCCTGAGCGCGTGTTGGGGTAGTAACCGGCGCTGTCACGATCTGATTGCGAGAGGGAATAAGTGACGAAACAGGGGCGTGAGACGCCGTTCCCGGCTTTGACGTCGTATTCGCTGCGAAGACAGCGCCCCCGATCATTGCCAGCATTACCCAGAAGTCTCGGTATGCTCCGGCCACGCGCGTCACCGTTACCCTATATCCATTTGGACTTGCTTAAGTCGCACATACGCTTCAACCAATTGCGGGGGCGGGTTCCTTCGCAGTTCGGAGGCAGTATCCAGAAGTTCCTTGAGCTCATCCGGAGCACGCCTCAGCTCTCCTTCCAGGTCAGCCCTCTGACGCGCTATGTCCGTTTTGACCTCATTGATAGCCTGCGGATCGGTGGCAATGTGACTATTGAATACAAATTTCTTTTCAACAGACGACGACCAATTCGCAAGGGCGTCGGCTTTTTTGGGACCAATGCCGGGAACGGCTAAAACCGAGCGAGTCTTCACATCCCACGCGCTGTCAAAACCAAACGACGAGAGCGTTACCGTCCTGCTCTGTCCAATGCCAGCGATTTTTGCGCGGGAGATCAAGTGCCCCTGCATGTGGCTCCTGAATTGAAGGTCTCTTTTCTTTCGCTCGAGCTCGGCGAGCCGTTCGCGTTCCTGTTCCGGAAGTTTGCCATGAGCCGAGGCCAGGGACAGATAGTGGCTTTTTCGTTTCAGGAACACGGCAGGCCCGGCGTGCTCTTCCCAAATTTTCTTCTTCTCCTCCCATGCTGCGGTAGCCGCCTGCAGTTCGACCCTAAATTCTTCCGCAGGACGGCGGGATCGGATCATCATTATGATTGATGCGATAACCAGAGCTGCACCCCAGAAGCCATTCAACTGGTTTGCAAGGAAAATACCTATCAGCAGTCCCGCAACCGAGGCGAAAAACGCCAGCTGCTTTCCACGTGAGAAGGATACCGCCACAGGGCTGCGGGTGAGATACGGAACCGCAATGATGCTTTCAGGTGCTGGGGGTTGGTTTGGTGGAGCGGGACGGTTGATCAGAGCAATGAGGTCACCGATGTTCAGTGTGGAAACAGTGCTTGAAATCTTCGCGGCGAAGAGGCTCCTGCCCATCGATTTCTCGAGGCGGCACCAGGGACACGACGAGCTCCGAAAATACGCATGCGATTTGTCAGCAGAGCACTCCAGCAAACCCTTCTCGACCTTGCCGAGGATTTGGACCCACGAGGTCGCATTCGGTCGACCGCCCGGAAGATCACCACTCTTTCCGAAAGCGGATTCGAATGCGTCGGAAACCTCCTTACCAAAGTCACCCAGCGCTGGTGTTAGCGGCGGAGGTTCCATACGCGTCTCAGCCCTGCATGCGCTATAGGCGAAACGGTGGTCGCCTATAGCGGTCGGGATGTCTATGTCGCCAAGACCGAGATGCTTCCCAGCAAACGGATGTCTCCCAAGAAAAAGCAGCTGAAAGATGAGGACGGCTAGACCAAAGTTGTCGTGGTTCGCCATCCGAACCACTTTTTCGAAGTCCGCGCCTCTCAGCTCAGGCGGCGTGTAATCCGGCACGCCTACGGCGCAGCGATAGACCTCTGGCCCCTTATTGAACTGAAACGAGTCGCTATCGATCAGAGTTACCATAGCCTGGTTTGAAACGAGGATGCCGGAGTGGTTTACGTCGCCGACCACGCAGCCCGTGCTGTGGATTGCAGCAAACGCGTTCGCAAGATTGAACGCGCTGCGCACCAGGAACCGGGCGTCGGCAGAAGGAAATTCCGTCCGCCTGCTGCCAGGCCCATAGAGTTCATGGATATTCTTAAAACCTGCGACCTTCTTCATGGAAAACCCCATGAACATTCCGCTCTTGTCACTGACAGTGTCGATCGGGAAGGCGACGATGTCGGTTGTCTTGTGGAGTGCGGCCGACGTCATGGCAAGGATTTTTGCTTTCCTCTCGAAGGCCCTGCCGGGATTATAAATCTTCACCGCCAAATCGCCCGCCTCGTGGACGTGGTAGACCGCGCCTTCGCCGCCTTTTCCTAGCATCCCGCCAAGCGTCAGCTTCCTCCCATCCGATCCGAATACGATAGTGCTCATTTGCGCACACCGAGTACGAGCGTCTTGTCGTCATCGGTTCTTTCGCAAACGGACGGGCTTTCAAGATATTCTCGCAGCGCCATCGACAGAGGAAGGTTCCTGCCGGCTTCCTCCGAAAGAGTCAGCGGCGTCAGCATCCGATTGAAAAATGGCTCATGAGCCGAACGATTTGCGCTATTGAGGACTAGACGTTCGATGCCGTCGGAGAAGACTGCAAATCGATCGACACGACGGTCATTTCGAACGAAAGTGAGATGCGGTTGGGGATCATCGGTGATGAAGCTGGTTGTCGATGCATATTCGCCTTGATACGGCCAAGACGGCACATCCCAGGCTTCGTCTCCTTCGTAGCGTACGACAGCCGCGCCATCGCCGATGTGAAAGATCACAGTACCGTTTTCAGACATGAGAGCAGCAACGCTTGTGGCCGCGAAATCGCGTCGCTGTGTTCCAGAGCGACTAGCCTTCGCGCTGATGTATTCGCGGATATCGTCTATCCAGCCCCAGACCATTTCTTCACGAAGCTGGGAGAGGGAGTGATTTGCGAGATATCCACGGATGAGCCGAAGCAGACCAATGCAGACTGATTTTGAACCAATCTGCGCCAGTTTTGCGCTTCCCGCACCATCTGAAACGATCACTGCCATGACGGTTTCATCGACGCTGGCTAAAGTCTCACTCAATGCAAAATCCTGACATGGCAAACCCGTCTTCACATGGGAGGTGCCACGAGCACGGGCCGCAGCCCATCGCCAGCCGTCGGTCATGCGATTGAGGCCCATCCGTCGGGCGTTGCAGGATTAGAGAGAGGAACGGCGTCACCGGGATTGGATTGCGAGACCGAGCTTAGAGAGCTGGAAAGCCACTGGAACAGATCTCGAAACCTGAGTTCCTTCAGCGCCAAAGGCTGGCGCACGCAGATATGGGAAAGCGTTTCGAAATTAGCGCCGTCGACGCCGACAGCAAAAAAGCTGAAGGCCTTTTCAACTTCTCCAGCCTTGACCTGCGCCGCCGCACTCTGCCAGGCGTCTGTTGGGGCTCCGTCCGTAATCAGGAAAACCCACGGGCGATAGTATGAGATTCCGTTTTGGCGATAGGAGTTCTTCCGGTCGCGCAGGAGCCGGAGGCCCTCCTCGATTGCATGGCCCATTGGCGTATCTCCCTGTGCGGCCAACTCGGGGACGATCCAGTTTTGCATGCTTGTAAAGTCGTTCACGATGGTCACGGGGCCGAAGGAGACTATGCCTATCTCAACGCGCTTAGATGCGAGAGAGTCCGCATAGAGTTCGTCTTTGAACTGGACGAGACCTTCATTGAGTTCCCTAAGCGGGCGTCCCCGCATCGAACCAGAAACGTCTAGCAATAAAAGGCAGGGACAACGCGGTTCGGGATTGTCCACGAACTCCGCGCCATCAAAGGGAATTTGCTCAAATGGATTTGGCATGTGGTTCTCCTCAAGCTTGTGAACAATGCATAGCAGCTCTCGCCGGCGCTGCATTTACAAAAGAGCGCTCAAAGATATTTTTTCGCCGGCTGTGGCTTTTGGGAAAAGCACCGGAACCGCGACTCTCGGGCTCGAGATGGCAGCATCGAGGTGTTACCGAAGTGCGCCGTGCAAAAGTGCAAGCAGCCAGGCGACGACTAGCACCCAAAACACGGCCGAGTACATTATTTCGCAAGTGCGGCTCCGATAGCGGCGCCCAGTAGCAATGACATTGCCGAATTTAGGAAAGTGATACTGAAACCATAAGATGGCCTTCCCGGGAAATAGAAATACCATCCACCAGAGTCGCGGCCGAGTGCTCGAGCCGCTTTGTGGTGAGGGGAGCTGGTGCATTGCCATCGCGATCTCGTTGCCTGCGGACTAAGATTCATCAGGCAGCATATACGAGTCTCTGGGAGAAGCTACCCAGGGTTTTTCTCACGCCGACGTTATACAATCATGATGTTCGATTTAGCTCGTGGACGCTGCCAACAGCAATCTTCTTCCCACCTGGGTTCGTATTGGTCGTTGGCGACCGCAGGGCGGTGAATCAGGCGGAGAACGCCATCGACACTTCCAAGCGTGCTCTCCTTTTTGATCACGGCGTGGAAGTGCCGAACAAATGGGCGGCGATCTCCGAATTTACGCGGACCAGGAGACTCCGAACCTCAAGCTAACAAGGGAGCCGTTGCGGAAGCCGCGGCCATTGCGCCTGGCCTATTTTGGAAGACCATTCGAAAGGATTGCGGTTTCGATGAGACATTGGGACGAATGGATGACTGAGGCCGGCATCTGGATCTCGCGCCGGAACGCAAGAAACGGGTTTTCCAGCCGCGTGGCCGGCGCGACTGCTTTGGCGTACTGGTGCAGATCGACGGGTCGCATCACTGTTGGTTCGAGAACCGCGGCCCCAAATGCGCCCTGCTCGTCTATATCGACGATGCCGCCGGAAAGCTTCTGCATTTGCGTTTGCCGGATCGGAGGACACGTTCGACTATCTGCTGCGACGAAGGCCTATCTGCAGCAATGGGGCAAGCCGCTGGCTTTCTATAGCGACAAGCATGGTGTCTTTCGATCGACACATCCGTGAAGAAGGACCGGACGAGCGGCCTGACGCAGTTCGGCCGGGCGCTTTATGAGCTGAACATCGACATCATCTGCGCCAAAACCCCCGCGGATCCTCCGATCCGACCAGGGCGGCGCGTCCCGACCTCGATCCCCACCATCCGTCGATGCCTGACTGCGGCCCTGGCCAACCGCCTGCAACGATGTCCGTGCTGTACAAGGGCCATGGACAGCCCGCGGCAAATCCGCAATTTATGACGCAGTAAGACTAGACGACCCCATCAGTCTGAATTCCCGGGTCGCTTCTCAGCAGAAATCAACAAGTCATCCTGGCTGGCGAGCCGCTTCTCGTAGAAAATCACGGCATACCCATGCAACATCCCCTCACCGCGGCGACTATAGCCAGACGTCTCATACATCATTTGAGCCCCGACTTGGATGGTTGTTGTTTCGAGCATTATGCACTTGAAACCTAGGGCAGCGGCGCGCAGCTCCAATTCACTAAGTATTCTCCTTCCAAGCCCTCGTCGTTGAAAGGCGGGATCGACCCGCATCCGCTTCAGCTCTGCAACATCATCTTCGGCAGGTTTCAGTCCACCCATAGCGACGAGTTGGCCGCCAATATGAGCAACTACAAAATCTCCGCCTGAGGCTAGATATACGTCCCCGACATTACGCAAATCATCCTCCCATGCCCCTTCCGGCCCATGTACACCAACAGCGTCGGATGCGCTTCGATGCAACCGCCATACATCGTCAGCATCTCCTACCTCGAATCGGCGAAAGACCACTTCGTCTTGAGACATTGACCATTTTCGCCTGATGTCGGAGATATGCTTGATCGAGGAAAATGCCGCCTCTAGCTTTGGTGCGCTCCCTAACAGCCGCTGCGACAACACATCCTCAATCCTTTCCGACATATCAACTCCAACAATTGGGAGACCCGGCCCTACCGTATATTTCAGGGCCGCACGACGATGCATCCGGGTAAACCGATCCAGCGCACAAACACAGGACGCGTGCAGCTCTCGGATTTCGCTGCTCTGGCGCTCCACGATGGACGAGACCGTTGCGAGCTTAGGGAAAGGCGCTTTCCCTTCAAGCCAGCTTGGCTGGGTTCTCGCGCGCACCTTGTCTGGCGATAACCAGCGAAATACGTCGTCAATGCATTTTTGAGGATAATATTCCGACAACCGATATACATCCTTGTAGAATTGCGGCTTCTGGCGCAACAGCTCTTCGCCGATCAGAAGAACCGAGACCGCCACGATGCGGGCAGAGAAACGACCGCTTGGGCCAAGCCTATCCTTGTAAGGGTTCTTTCCGTAAAACATGCGAAATTGCTCGAAAAGATCGTGCGACATATGTTCATAAAAACGTTCCAAAACATAAATGGCTGACTCCAGCGACTTCATGCACAGCGATAGACACTTGCGTGCATCTGCCGCGACCGTGTCTCGCAACTTAAGCAGAGCTTCTATTGCCGACTGTAAGTCACCCTCAATAAGTTGATGGCCGAGGCAAAAATCGCGCTCCTCGACCCCAGCTGAACCGAGGCAATATACGCGAGGATCCCTCTCCACTGGGTTGGTGAGGATCATGTCTTCATAGGAGAGGACATCAATGCTAGGCTGCCGCTGACGACTTAATTGTGCAATACGCATCAACGGTTCTCCTACCGCCAACTCCGCATCGACGGGACTGAGGCCGGCAAACGCGGACATCTGATAAGCACAATTGACGAGATACTGAATGTCTGTCTTAGCCACTCCGAAGTCGGACTGGGGCAGATTTATTAGCTGCGCCTCACAGTCTGTTCCCCGTATCATTGCGTTGATGCTCTGCCCAAGCGCCTTAACCGCTTCATCTGGCCGTTCATTCCCTTTGATCTGCGCAATATGGTGCGGGAGTTGCTCGGCGACGAAATCGCTGACAATCCCAAGCGGGCGTTTTGCCTGGCTGCGGTCGATGCTGTCGACCAGGTGAGAAAATATCTTTCGCGCCTGATGGGCGGGTCGATCTGGGATGGAAAAGGACGAGGTAAAGGTCATTGACGAGGTCCCCCGACTTCACCGAAACACAGCGTGCATTTTCGCACTTGAGCCGTACCGTCCCGCTGGCGAGTAATCGTGCTCTTCCAAGACGTCGGTCTTCTTGTCCCTATCCTGCTATCGTTGTAGGCGACCCGGTCAAGCACCTGGTCCGAGAAAAACAGCAGAGACACAGCGCCTGAATTGATGATGCCGGCGGAAGTCAGAGAAAGTACGCCGTCGTTAGAGATGAATACCAGGTCGGTCTCCTTCAAGATTTCAAGCTCGCGGGGAAAGTATTTTTCGAAGGGCACCCCAAACTCCCGTGCGAAGCGGGATAACAACACTCCGCCGCTTCGCAACGCAAACATTACTGTCCTGCGCATCAGATCGTCCTCTAACAGTGCGACACCTTTCCAAATCGGTTTATCGCCCGCTTCAACTCTAGTCAGATACCGATCAAAATCGGCCTCAATATAGAACTGGCACTGGCTCATGTAGCCAAATCCGCCAACCCCAAACGGCACAAGATTATTGTCGCTCCAGGAATCGTACTTGCAAGACTGTCGAAAGGAGTGCGATTGCGACGCCTTCGTCCATAGAAAATCGGCCCGTGACGATAGCCAAGTGCGGTGAGGATGTGCTCCGCCATAAAATGCATGATTATCCATTCCTTGGAGGCAAGATGGGTCTTGCAATCGTGGGTCGTGGGAGTTCAACAAACCCATTTATTCCAGTCCCTTTAATTTTGCCGAGCGATCGCTTCGCTCCTACCCGGCACGCAACTTCGTCGGCTCTCAACGGCGGGGCAAAGTTCATGCCAATTTGTATTTTGGCGCTAACAAATAGATTGTAGATTTCCTTTCAGTTACTTAGCGAAAACTTCGAGGAGGCCGGCTAAACAAGCCTACGTCCTAAATTCGCCAAAACAGCCATAAATTGTCGGACACCGTCGAAGGCCGCTGAGCCTCATCGTCGGGGACGAGTTGATCGCCGAGCCATGCCGCGAGGTGGGCCCGGCCGAGATGAAGCAGATCGTCGTTGAAGTCACCGAGCTGCGGCCGCAACACCAAGGCGAGGATCCCGGACTCGCCTGCTGGCTGAGACGTTCGATGCCGTGCCGGCCGGCAGAGTCGGCATCGGCTGCGATGTAGAGGCGACGGCAGCCAAGCGGAAGTCCGGGCCGGCGAGGTGATTGGCCGAGGTGGCGGCGGCCACCGGCAGCGCCGGCATCACCACCTTAAGCGAAGCCATCGTCTCGAAGGCCTCGCCGGCGGCCATGACCGGGACGGGCGCACCGGGCTGGTGGCCTAGCCAGATGCCGTTGCCAAGAATATCCCCCAGCGAGCGGCGTGGATCCGCGAGTTGCGCCTTGCCCTGACCCGAAGGATCAAGCCAGGTGCGCTGCAGGCCGGTGACAGCGGCAATTGGGGCAGGAAGAGTCTGCGTCTCGCCCGTAACGAGATCCCTGTAGTAGCAGCCGGGATGGAAGCGCAGCGCGCGCTCATGCGGGGAGAGCAGAATGCCGCGACCGGCGAGGTATCGTTCGGCAGCGTGCCGGCGATCGGCTGAGACATGGCGAACAGTCGACGCGCGGCCTTCGGGGAGCCGCGTTTCGCCGCTGGCTGGCGCTGCGCGCCTGGGAGCTGGGGAGGTGGCAGCGGCATGGAGAGGAAGCGACGTGCTTCATCCGCGACTTCGCGGAAGTCGACCAGACCACAGCTTTCGCGGATGACATCGAGCAGATCGCCAAATTCGGAGGTCGCCTCGGCTCGTCTCCACTGCACGATACGCTCGCATCACGACGCCCGCGAACATCAAAGCGGCACTGCCACCCAATCTGCCCTCGTACGCTGAAGTACGTGGGGCACATTCGATGGCAACTTTTCAGTGAACGAGCATGGAAGTGTGCATAGCCCTGAAGCCCAGAAGTGGCGCTACGAGCAGATGAAGGCCAATCTCGCGATCTCCGGCATGGAAGTCGATCCCGAGCTAGAAGCCATCACTGAGGCATGGGAAGCGAACGGTCAGGGGCCTGATTGCGCGTGCTGCACACTACCGACCGATCTCTTCGGAGAAAACCAAGATCAGGGCCATCTTGCTGGGGGTGGCCTTTTTCTTTGTCCGATGAGTCGGAACCTTCGACGGTGATTCGTCTTGAGCCGCGAATCACTTTTCGGAGGTATTGCGTCACACATGGCCCGAGATGTCGAAATTTATGCTCAGAAACCGTTCTCTAAACTCCCTGTCGATCTGCGGAAGGAAGTTCTGCAGGAGCTCTCGAAGCGGCTCCATTACGTCGCCCTGCTTGCCCGGGCGTGATGGACGATTTGTACCGAGACATGATGTCCGAGTCCCGGCATTAAGGGCGTCAGGGCAGTCGCTTCAAGAACCGAAGCCTGTTTCCCGGCGCAAACTCGATGACCTTGTCCTGCTCCAATGCGACGAGCACAGCCATGATCTCATCTTGCGTAAATCCTGCCGCGGTGAGTGGAACCCCGATGTCGAACAGGTTGATCATCATGTCGGGCTTCAGCTTCAGGGACCGAAGCTTATCCGTCAGGGCTATTTCGGTTTCTTCAAATCGGCTCATATCAGCTTCTTAACGCTTTTCCGGCTGGATTAGCACCATGTCCAAGCCTCCGCGTTCGAAACCGCTCCTCCAAGACACTGACGGTCCGGCCCGGTCGAAGCCACGGCGTCGTCGCCATCCCGCACAGCCGAACCTTCTGCTCGACCCTATGCCTCGCAGGATCCAACCTTGTCTCGCATTGCTGAAGCCCCGGCCGCCGGAGGGCGAGAATTGGACATACGAGATCAAGTGGGATGGCTATCGTCTCGCAATCCATATCGAGCCGCCGGGCATCAGGATCCTGACGAAGGGCGGCCACGACCGGATCAGTCGTTTTCCGGAAATAGAAAGAGGAGTGCGGGATCTCGGGCAGCGTCTGCGATCATCGACGGGGAGGCGGTCATGTATGACGAGCTGGGCCGATCCGATTTCAGTCTCCTTCAATCATCGCTTGGCGGCCGAGCCGGGAAGCAGGTTTCGAACGCGCAGTTCATGACCTTTGACCTACTCTATCTCGACGGACATAACCTCACCGAGACCGAGCTCCGCGTGCGCTGTCATCTCCTCGAGGAGCTGATCGCTGGCAACGAAATAGCTGCCATCAAATTCTCGGAATCCTTCGACGCGTCCGGAGCCGATATCATCCGGGCGGCGTGCGAACACGGACTCGAGGGCATCATCGCGAAGAAGCTCGACAGCGTCTATCGCTCCGGCCGACTTGGCGACTGGATCAAGGTCAAGTGCATCGCCTCGGAAAGCTTATCGTCGGCTGCGAGCGATCGACGGGAGCCAGCTTCCGTTCCCTCATGTTGGGCGCGTATCGCGGCGACCAGGTGGTCTACGTCGGATCGGTCGGGACGGGCTTCAAAGAGCGTCAGGCTGCGCAGCTTCAGGCGACAATGGACAAGCTGCCGTGGAAACGAAAACAGCCTCGTGTCCTCTACTCCGGAAAGCGCGATGTCGCATGGATCCAGCCGACGCTCATTGCGGAGATCGAATATCTTGGGTGGACTAGCGACGAGAAGCTGAGGCACGCCAGCTTCAAGGGACTGCGCGAGATCCAAGACAACGCGGGGGTCTATCGTCTCGATATTTATTTACACGCCCGTTAGCCCGCATTTCTCACAGCGTCTTCGGTTAGTATTGGCGCTGTGGTCTGTCGCAGCGCTCGATGCCGCGGACGCGAGCGGTCACTGCCGCAGTGATGCGGCGTTTTTTGGCCGGGGCTGTATCCTGTGTCGTTGGCGGGAAGGGTTCGGGTCCGGCGGCATCATCGGGCCGCAGTGCCTATTCGGGCATGGGCCAGGGCAAATTCCGCGGCATAGGGACAGGCCGAGGCAATCGCCACCTTGATGCGACGAACCGAGACGCGGACCTGTGCGCCGATCTTCAGGAGCTTCAGGCGGATCGTGCCGCAGGTCGCCTCGGCAAGCCGGGTGTGGGCGAGCCCGAGGCGGCGTAGCGCGCAGAGCAGCACATAGGCCAACGAGGCGAACCACAGCCGTAGCTGATTGGCGCGCATGGTGTGGGCGCTGGTGCGGTCGGCGTAGAGATCGAGTTGGCATTCCTTGATCCGATTCTCCATGTCGCCGCGGGCGCAGTAGAGGTCCTCGTAAAGCGCCCGTGCCGCCCAATGATCGAGCTTGAGCGAGGTGACGATGAAGCGCGGATTGGCGCCTTGCGTGGTCCATTCGGCCTTGGCGACGACGCGCCGGCGGCGCGCCCAGCTGCCTTTCGTCGCCCACATGAAGTCGTGGAAGACACGCGCCGCCTGACCGGTTTCGCCGGCGGCGCGGCAAGCTTTCGCCAGGCTTCCGGCGATCTTCCTTTCCAGCCGCTTGTTGCGGGCCAGGCCGAAGATATAGTCGACGCCGTTTTCCTCGCACCAGGCCATCAGTTCCTCGCGGGCAAAACCGGAATCGGCGCGCAGGATGATGCGGACCTTCGGCCTGCGCGCACGGATCTGCTTGACGATCCGCTCGATCTCCTCGACCGCGCCGGCGCTGGCATCGATGTTGGAGCGCCGCAGCTTGGCCGCCAGCAGATGCCGGCCGCAGAAGATGTAGAGCGGCAGATAGCAATAGCCGTCATAATAGCCGTGGAAGAACCGCCCTTCCTGATTGCCGTGCAGCGGATCGTCGGTGGCGTCGAGATCGAGCACGATTTCGTTCGGCGGCCCGTCGTGGGCGTCCAGGAACACGTCCACAAACAGCGATTCCAGCGCGCCTTGGTCATACGCGATCTTGTGATAGCGCGTCGGTGCGTCGGGGCGGCCATGCTCCAGCCGGTTCAATGTGGATTTGCCGGCAAGCACCGCGCAGTCTTGCCGCTTCGGCATCAGCCGCTCCGACAACAGTGCGAGCACCGGGTCCTGGCGCAGCGTGTCGTGGTCGTCGACATCCTCGTAGCCCAGCGCGATTGCCGCAATGCGCTGGCCGATCAGCGTGCGCACGCTGTGGACCGTGCACTTGCGATCGCGGCCATCGACGAAGCAGGCGGCCACCCGGTCGAACAACCCGATGGCCCCGTCGACGTGGCGAAGCAGCAGCGCACCGGCATCCGAGGTGATCGCGCCGCCGTCGAAACCGGCGACCACTTTGTGGCCGTCGAAGCCTTCAAATTCGAACTGTGCGGAGATACAGTGTGTTTGCATCGGGCCTCCTTAATAAATCTGGTAAGCCTTTGTAGCAAAAGCAGTTTCTCAGATTCTCAGGCTCGATGCACCTCTTACTTTGAGATATTCGGGTTAGAGGGACGGATCCTTGTGCTTTGGCCGCTGTTGATATCCTAAGTGGTCTTTGTTGCCATCGGGAATGAGACGTAAAATGACCCCAACCGCAAGGATTCCGATAGACAGCCAGAAAGCCTTTGGGTCGTAGGCTGTCGCGCCAAAGGTGTTGGCGGCGTTGCTCACCATGCCGCAGGCTCCGCCAAGCGTGTAGATGCACTCGCTAGGCAGACTCCCACGAGCACCAAGGAACTCGGAGACCTGTGTGTAAAATGAATACCACCAGAAGACGGAACCAACGACCCCGACCCCGCCGACTACGACAAACAGATTTGAAAGAGTTTTCGACATTCGCCCCCCGATGTCATCGCACAACCTTGGCGACGATAGCGTGTTACTGCGCAAGTGCAACTCGGATTTGTTTGGGACGACAGCAATTGACAGCGAAAGCGTGTTCTAGTTTCGTTCTCGACATGAGGCACCGCAAGGGCATCCAACTGGTGAGAAGCGAGGACGACGTGCAATACACCGCGCCGGAGCCGCCAGGCACGGGCCATCCATACCGAATAGAGGTCTGGGACGACCCGCCTGAATCCGGCGGCTCTATCGTTGAAGTCATCGCCTCCTCGACGAGCTTTCCGGTCTCGGTCGCCGCGCTGAAGGCCGCTATCCGGGAGCGCCCCGGCAAATACATCGTCCACATGAACGGAAGGCATCGCATGAGCTGCGAGCTCGCGCCCGATCCTCCGGCTCCATTGTCGCCGCCTCGCACAAAGATCGGGCCAGATCCGTATCCGGAGATTCTCAAAGACCAGAAGTGGACATTCGCGAACCTCCCGGAATGGAACACGCTCGCGATTCGCTGTAGGAGCTGTGACCGCGTTGCCCCTGTCGACCGATGGGAGATCGCGCGGAAACATGGCAAGCAGACGGTCATCGCCAACTTGCTGCCGAAGCTCCGCTGCGAGTGCGGGGTGAAAGGCGACTGCGAATGGAAGTCGGGCAGGCTTCCTCGGTAGCGTCCCCGCTCTTACAGGTTCTTAAGAATCGCAGGCGAAGGAGTTCCCGGCATTTTATCCGACCAGAGTTGCGGCGGCACCTCGAATGCCTTTTCTCCGCTTCCAGGCACCGCTGGCCGAACCTCGAATCGAGCGATCACGTGATCGTTTTCGTCAAGCAGGGCGGCCATGAAGGGCGGCTTCTTGCCTTTATCGCCGAACCGCGCATAGCCTCGCAAGCTTCCTCCTTCATTTCGCCGATATCGTCCCCGGTCAGCGGGATATCCTTGTATTTGGTATCCCCGAACTCCGCTCGATAAATTTTCATCAGATTCCCTCCGTTCGGATAAACATATGTACCAGACGGAATTTCGGTCGCAATGGCGGTCGAAGACGCGCTTGGGGCGAGCGCCGAAAAGTCATTAGGGCGGATTAATTTGCGGACCTCCGGCGGATAGCAGTTTCCTCCACCGATGTAGTCTCTGAACGTCGCGCGAGCTTGCGCGTTCGTTAGGACAAAGAAGGTTGGCGACATCGTTCTCAGGTCGAGTTCGATGAAGATGAAGTCAGCAACGCCCTTTGTCTCCATGTCCATAGGCCACCGCGTGATCTCTGTCGGCCGCCTGAGGAACTGCCGTGTCTTTACTTCGACTGACCGTAGCTGTCCGTCTGTTACGACCATCACATCGTGGCCGGGTGCGCCTTCCGGACTCATGTATGCGGCAAGCCCCAGAGTATTGAGCTTCGCTAAGTCAACAGCTCGCCCAGCGTACCTGCTTGTTGAGATGAGAGTTTATCCAGGGCCATCGCTCCTCAGTAACGAAGCAAAAGAGATGCTTCACTTACATCGCCAGCTCTTTTAGCATCAACAGCCGATTTTCAGACACGCCCACCAGCCTCCGATCCGTTCGTCCGCACAAAGTCGGATTCATGGCAAGTTCCATAATAGAACTTATCTGATTTTTTCTAACTACATGAAATTGCTGCATAATGGATGGACGAAGTTCATCGTGCAATATTTCGGGAGTCTTTGGTCGCCTTCTTAAACGGATCCATGATTGTGACGCCGCGCTCCTGAAAATCAGCGACGTTGCGGGTGACGATGACCAGACCATTCACCAGCGCCGTCGCGGCTAATCCTGTGTCGTCAATGTTCTTGTCGGAGTGTCCGAGCATCTGCCCCCAGCGGCGAGCGACAGCTTCATCGACAGGAAGGATACGGCCATCGTAGGCTGCGAAGATGGCATCGGCCGCCTTGGCGATCTCGTTAGCCACAGCGTCGTCGGTTTTCCGCTTTTTTCCGATGCCTTTCGAGATCTCTCGGACCGAGATCACGCTGATCGCGAGATCGGTATCGTCAACCGTATCGAGCCAAGCCGCCACATTTTCGTGCGGCACGGGTCGACCTATCTCTTTCAGAACATTGGTATCGAGCAGATATTTCAAGCTCAATCATCCAGCGCACTAAGATCGGCGGCTCGCATGGCGGCCTTTGCCGTTTTCTTCGGATATGGCCTGCCTGCCTTCGGATGCGCCTCCACATAGACTCGCGCTGCAACGATCTGTTGTTCCTTCAGAGAGGGATAGTCGCGCATGACATCTTTGACAGTCGCGCCGGCGTCGAGGAGAGCGGCGATCCGATGCGCCTCGATTTGCGTTCCCCGGATTAGCGGTTCCTTGCCGGATAGGTCGATTTGAGCACTGAGCTTGTCGAGTTCCTTCAGCTTACGCTCGACGAAGACCAAGTGCTGACCAATGTCGTAACGCTGTTTACCGAACACGACCTCCTTCGCGAGACCGCGTTTGAGAGAGCTTCGCAACGCCTCGTAGAATTCGGACTGGCTCTTGGGTGTCAGCGCTTGTTTGAGTTCGTCATAGGCATGGAGAAACACCAGCTCGGCTTGACCGAATTGCCTAATATTCCGACCGCCTCGCTTCACGAGTTGCGGCTTGATCGGCGCGCGCTCGACAACCTTTTTGAAAGTGTCTAGAGGCGCACCAACCACAAAAGCCGCTTGTGCCGTTGTCAGATGTTCCATCCTATTGCCCTTTCTAATTCACCTCCAAACATAGGGGCGAATTAGAGAGAGTGCAAGGCCCGGACCGACGTGAGCCAAAGACTACGATTGACGCCGCACTTCGTCCACCAGGGTCAGAGTCCCGAGGCGATCAAGAAGCTGGCTTGCTTTCTTTTCACCGAGCAGTTCAGGTGCCATTGTCGGCCAATGCTCCAGCGCAAGCCTGACTGTCGCCACGACCTCGCGTGTGATCAGCTTCGCGTCCAGACGAAGAAAACTCGCGACCCTCTCAAAGCGATGCAGGTTCACGCTTTCGAAGCTGTGGGTTTTGATGAACCTCAGCGCCATAGTGTCGGACGGCATGTAAAGAACGGTCGGGACGATATCGTAGGCCGGCGACAAACGGATTTCGCCAGGTGCCGGGAAACGGAAAGACCAGTTCTTGAGATGGTTGTCGCCATTTCCTAAAAGCACGTCTGCAACGACCCTGCGGATAGCTTCCAATATGTCATCACGATGGTCGGTGCTGAAGCGGCGCACCATGTTGATGATGGTCTCGGTCGTCGCCATCGTATATTTTCGATCGCCTATCGCTCCCAGAATTTGGGCCGCGTCTTCGATGTGGATGCGACGATCATCGTCGGCACGGTCGAAGCGATCGACGACGAGAACGCGCTCACCATGAGCCAACAGTTCCGCAGGGACGCCGTTGATAGCGGTGCTGGAGACAAGCCGGCAGTTTGCTGTTCGCACGCCGATCGTCCTTGCCATCTGCATGGCCGCATGTTCAGCTTCCGGCAGCCCTGGGTATCGCTCGCTTGCCACCTTGATGATGCAGCGGCCGGTGTTACCGCGACCGGGAACCGTCAATCTGTCGCCCTCGACGTTGGCGGTGAACTTGAGCTGCACACCAGCGAGCGAGAATTTGACCGCGCCGTCGGGCAGCGCGACATCCACGCCATGTACCTTTTCGATGGTGATTGGCCCAGCTGACGCTGGGATCGCGGTTTCCGGTACGACGAGGATTGCGCCAGGGAGATCGCCACCAAGGCGGGTCAGGACGTCGAACTCGTCGTGATCGCCAGGCCCCATTTCGTTCAACACGAGATCCCTGAGGGCGCCCTCGGGAAGCAATCCTGAAAACCATGGGGGCAATGTGCCGTGAAGCCCAATTTTGTCGCCACGTCGCGCCAGACGATTGCGTGTGCCCTCGTCATCGTCAGGATCGAACCAACCCAGGCTGAAAATTGGCCGCCTTGCATCTCGCAAAAACGTTTCCGCAATGACAAACGCGACCGCGCCGTCACTATCGCGCGTCAGGGTCCCTACCCTAACCTTCCCGAGTGTCTGATCGAGAAGATGGACGCCGAGGATCGCCGATGATTTCGTCATTACGGTTCCCCATTGTCGTCTTCATCGAGATCGATGAAAAGTTCCTCAAATGCGCTCACCGCCGTACCTTTATTCAGCTGGTCCCCAGCATCGCCAATCAGCTGCCTTACTTCCCCGATCCGGGACTTTGGCAGCAGGACCGGCACAAGGTCGAGGGCATCGCAGATTTCGGCAAACAGCGTCAGTCGGTCCCTACCCCGACGATCGGTCGCGAGGTCGCGTTCGAGTTCCGATATTCGCGCCCGGTCCCGGCCGAGCCTTGTCGCAAGTGCAGGCTGGCTGAGACCGCGTTGTTTACGAGCGGCCAGCAGTTGCTCGCCAAGGGTGTTGAAAATCGTAGTGCCCATGCGGAATATCGCTCATCTACTGGCGGGTGTCCGGAATTTCGTACGGCCCTAAGATAAAGGAGAATGCGGAATTCCGCAACAGGACACCATAAGGAGCGAAATGGCGCATGGAGCTCGCCGCTGGCCTAAGCGGTTGCGCCAAGTCTGCTCCGACGTTTCAGCATTCGATGTAACGCTGGCGCAGCGTTCCCTCGATATAACCGCAGCAAATTATATATTCCGACACACCGGAAGAATTAACAGGAGGCCCACATGCCCGCAGTTGCGGAAATGCTGAAGCGAGCGAGGCTGCCGTTGTCTCGCGCGTGAGCCTGCGCGACGTCAATCGCGTTATCGACGAGCACATCTTGCCGGAAGCGTTCGTCTCCCTCGACAACGGGCGTCATGTCCTGGCCGGAGCCTGTTCGCTCATCGCCTTTTACTTCGAAAGCGCCCGCCGCCTCACCTCGGAAGAACGCCTATTTACTATCCGGACGGCAGAGGCCCGGCTCGCAAGAGCCCGCACCCTCCCGTGGTCCCCCCCTATTGCGTGAAGACTGGACCGTGCACCACAGAGTTTCTGACGATCGATCTCATGCCCTTTATGAGGGGCGCGAGCGAGCGGCTGGACGACCTTGCCGCGGCGCGAGAAGCCGTGACATCATCGCCCGACATCCTTGGCGGGACGGCCGTCATTCGAGGCACCCGCATTCCGGTCTACGATATTGCCGCGTCCGTGGCCGCAGGCCATTCAACGGAGCGCATTCTCGAAACCTGGCCTAGCCTGGACAGAGAGAAGATCAGGCTCGCGACGATCTACGCGGAAGCTAACCCTTTGCGTGGGCGGCCGCGTGTCCTGGGAGATCTTCCCGAAGGAACGGTCATCGTGACAGATCGTCGCGTCCCCCGTCGTAGGAAGGCTGGATGAAGTTTCTGATTGATGAGTGCCTCAGTCCTGAACTGGCTAAGATGGCGCTGGAAAAAGGTTATGGTGAAACGAGCCATGTCGTCTGGATGAAAACTGGGTGGCCTGAAAGACTGGGAGCTCAAACCGATCATTCTTGAGGGCGACTGGACGTTCGTCACGAATAACTTGGTCGACTTCCGCGGGCCCAAAGACAAGCCCGAGACGAATGGGCAATATGCCGACGTTGCCATCCATGCCGGGCTGATCTGCCTAAATGGCCCGTCCGGTATGGACCTCGAGATGCAGATCGAGCTGTTCGAACAGGCTTTGGCCGAACTCGACGACGACGATGATTTCGTCAATCGTGTGTTGGAAATTTCCCTCAACGATGAGGAGGAACTGCGCGTGCTCCGGTACGCACTTCCGAAGGAATAATCGTTCAGGAAGGAAAAACGGCATACAGGCTCAATAATAAGCCAGCAACGTGCTAGAACTAATCGGACTGGCTGATACACTCCCGCTCAACGCAGGGTTCCTGCGCCAAGAACCTCGATAACGCCGGAATTCGTATCCGAGTTGCGGATAGTCTGTGGCGTCACCGTGTCGATGCGAAGCTCAGAGCCATCAAGAATGCAGATCGAAGACGTCACCGCGCGCGGCCCAACCACCCTTGATCCGCTACGCAGTATAGCATTCCGTTCGATCTGGAGTTCCACGCAAGTCGCCAACCTGGGATGGCTGGTGCAAACCGTCGCGATCAGTTGGCTCATGGCGACGATCTCCGCTTCGGATCTGATGGTCGCGCTTGTGCAGGCTTCAACGACGCTTCCGGCATTCATACTCTCCATTCCCGCCGGAGCGATCGCCGACACCTATAGCCGCCGATTGGTCATGATCACCGGGCTCTCATTGATTGCGCTCGCTTCCATCGTACTGGCGATTGCTGCCGCCTTCGGCTTCGTCAGTCCCTGGCTCATTCTAGGTCTGGGATTTATCGCAGGCTGCGGCTTTGCGCTGAATGACCCCGCTTGGCATGCCTCCGTGGGCGATATCCTCAACAAGCGAGATATTCCGGCTGCGGTGACGCTTATGTCGGTCGGATACAACATGACGCGCAGCGTTGGACCGGCTTTGGGCGGGGCCATTCTCGCGTTCCTCGGTCCGTTGGCGGCCTTTCTCTTTGCCGCCTGCAGCAACTTAGCGCCTCTCGGCGCGGTGTTGCGCAACAAGTGGCACGTCCGCAAGTCTCCGCTGCCTGCAGAGCGAATTTCAACAGCAATCCATGACGGAATGCGGTTCACGGCGCTTTCTTCCGACATCCGGGCGGCGATCATACGTGCCACCCTCTTCGGCCTTGCCGCTATTGCCATACTTGCCCTTCTGCCGCTTGTCGCCCGCGATCGTTTGGCCGGCGGCCCAATCATCTACGGCATACTGTTTGCTGGTTTCGGAACAGGCGCTTGCATCGCCGGGCTGACCAACCGGCTCTTAAGGAGATTGATTCCTCAGGAATGGCTGATGGCGATCGCTTCCATCGCTTGCGCGTTTTGTTGCATCTCACTTGCCCTCACCTCCTCAGTACCTTTGGCGACACTTGCGCTTGTCATCGGAGGCGCCGGCTGGGTCATCACCTGGACCGGGTTCGACGTCTGGGTGCAATTGGCAAGTCCGCGCTGGGTCGTCGGCCGTACGCTCTCTATCTATTACGCATTCCTCTCCGGCGGCATGGCAGCCGGCAGCTGGATCTGGGGCACCGTCGCCCAGACCTATTCGCTTGCATCTTCTCTCGAACTTGCCGCAGCGGCCCTGTTACTCGTCGCCGCATCAGGGTTCGTCCTGCCGGTGCATCTGGCGGCCGAGGCAGATCAGCAGGGCTCGGTTTATCCGGCGCCAGCTGTGGCGCTTGATCTGAAGCCCCGAAGCGGCCCGATTGCAGCGAGGACGGAATATGCCATAGACGACAGCGACCTGGACATCTTCCTCGATCACATGCGCACTCGAAGATACGCCCTGGCCCGGGCAGGCGCACGTGACTGGACGCTCCAGCGAAATCTTCGAAAGCCTTCCCGTTGGACAGAAACATTCCGCACGCCGACCTGGATGGATTTCCTGCGTTTGCATCATCGTCTCTCCCCGTCGGATCAGGAAGTCGTACAGCTTCTCGCCGCTTTGCATATGAGTGACAAGCCTCCGGAAACTGATCTTGTGATTGAGCGCACAACAGACGCGCGACGGACCCGGAGCCAACCGGTCGCGCGCTTTTCGCGTCCATGAGGTGATCTTGCGATGAGGCCATTTATCGAGCAGCGGCAACGGTCCCATAATGGCGTCGGCCAGAAACAAAACCTCACGGTTCAGACTGTGGAGACTAGCCGCAAGCCGAACACAGCTCCTGGCCTGGGAGTGGCATCAACCCCTGCCATCCAGGTTCGCTCGGCTGTCGTCGATCCCTGCTCGACGACAGCCGCTTTTCCCTCGGTTTTCGATTCCGGCCTTGCCGCCACGCGTCGAAACCTGGCCCGCGAACTCTTGGACAAAGCGTCGACTGGGCAGGCGACAAATGATGGCAGACCGAAGTACGACTCCTTTCCCTCATCGCCGAATGGCGCCCGTCAAGCACGGCCGAAGTGACCCGCCCGAAAGAGACTGAATGACATGCCTTCAATAGAAGAGACAGCATCCATAGGGTTATTGGCGCCACTGAAGAATTCGACTTTCCGTTCGATTTTCTTCGCGTCGCAGCTTTCGAGCCTGGGCTGGCTGATGCAGACGGTAGCGCTCAGCTGGCTCATGGCCACGGTTTCGACGTCCGATGTCATGGTTGCCCTCGTTCAGGCCTCATCCACGCTGCCAGCCTTTTTTCTTGCGATCTTCGTTGGCGCGATCGCCGACAACTACAGCAGGCGCATGGTCATGATCGTCGGTCGCAGCCTGATGATGGCGGCCTCGGCGATGCTGACGATCCTCATGGCCTTCGGCATCACCGATCCATGGATGATCCTGGCGTTCAGTTTCCTTGACGGCTGCGGTATCGCACTCAGCGATCCTGCCTGGCGCGCTTCGCTTGGCGATATGCTGGAGCGCCGCCATCTGCCGTCGGCCGTGACACTTCTTAACGTCGGCTTCAACACGGTCCGTAGCGTTGGTCCCGCCCTCGGCGGCATCATCGTTGCTGTATTCGGGCCGCTCGTCACATTCGCGCTCACCACCCTCGGCTTCGTCGCGCCCCTCACCGCCCTGTGGCGAAACACGTGGACCGTGAAAGCGTCGCCCCTCCCCCGGGAAGCGCTTATGACGGCCATCTATGATGGCCTGCGCTTCACCGCGATATCCTCCGAAATCAAGGCGACCATTGTCCGCGGGACGCTCTTCGGGCTGACCGGAACCTCAATGCTGGCGCTCCTGCCGCTCGTCGCGAGAGACCTTTTGAAGGGCGGGCCGATCGACTACGGTATTCTCATGGGGGGCTTTGGCGCCGGCGCGCTGGTCGCGGGGCTCGTGAACCCACCACTCAGGCGCGCGGTCACGCAGGAGCTGCTGATCGTTCTGGCATGCGTCGCGTGTGCGGCATGTGCCATCTCACTTGCTCTGACGTCCTCCCTTATCATCGCAACAGTCTGCCTTGCCTTCGGGGGCGCAGGCTGGGTGACAGGATGGTCGGGGTTCGGCGTCAATGTGCAGTTGGCAAGCCCACGTTGGGTCGTGGGTCGCACGATTTCCATCTACAGCGCCTTCACCTATGGGGGGATTGCCGGGGGCAGTTGGCTCTGGGGAATTATCGCGGAAAATCATTCCCTCTCCCTGTCCCTGGCATGTTCTGCTGCGTCCTCCTTGGTTGTTGCGGCACTTGGGCTCAAGCTCCCGATCAGCAACCGCCTGGAGTCGGAGCTCGAAGCCTCCGGCGCTTTCGATGCGCCTGTGCCGGCACTTGATCTGAAGCCGCGAAGTGGCCCGATCCTGGTCACGACAGAATACGCTGTGGCGGACGAGAATGCTGACCTTTTTCTTGAAATCATGCGCAGGCGTCGGCTGGTTCAAAGCCGCGTCGGTGCACGCCAGTGGACACTCACGCGCGACGTTCAGCAGCCTTCGCGATGGCTCGAGAGCTTCCGGACGCCGACCTGGACGGATTACCATCGCCTTCATCACCGCCTCAACGAAGCGGACAAGCGCCTGGACGACGAGCTCAAAGCGTTGAGCGTGGCGTACGATCTCCCGCGAACAACCATTCTGGTGGAGCGCCCGACGGCTGCGCGCAAGTCCGCGCCCGTGCCATACGTTTCGCAGAAGTAGGGATGTCAGCAGACATCTTCCCAACGGGGTTTATATTGGTGGCCATTCTTCTTTGGAAAGCTTCGAGCGTCACCGGAAAACCGCTCTCCAGTTTCTTGTTGCTGGTTACGCCACAGCTTGTTGTTGTGCACTATTCGCAATTGACCCTCGCCGATCGGCGGCGCCTGCATCATTTAGTCGAGCGCAAGGTGCCGATCAACGAGATGGCACGTAAGCTCGGCCGTCACCGATGTCCTCACATCGCCGCCGCGCATCCATCAGCTCCAAATCGCCACAAAGCGAGTGAATCACGACAAGGGCCTATGCGCCAGGGCCTTTTTCAACGGCCTGTTAATCTTACTGCGTCACAAATTTGTGGATTTTATCGATCCTTCATCCGGGAGCAGCATGGACATCGCTGGAGGTTGCGACTGAGTGCGACGGTCAAGTGCCTTCGGATTGTGGCGATCGAATTCGACACGTGTCGCTCGGGTCGGATCGGGGGCTCCGCGGGGTCGATAACCCTGGGGAAGGCCAGATTGCGGGCGGTTTTTGGTTTCGGGCGGCGCTGAGGGGGGAATCGTCTCCCTTTGGGAGATGAGGAATCCGTAAGCGGCAATGCAGAGGCTTGCATGATGATGGAAGCCGCGCCAACCGCGTCCCTCATAGTGGCCGAGCCCGAGTTCCTGTTTGAGTTCCTGATAGTCGCGCTCGATGCGCCAGCGCAGCTTGGCGGTGCTGACGAGCTTTGCGAGCGAAGCGGCGGCCGGGAGAGTGGAGAGCCAGTATTTGAGTGGTTCGGCATCACCCTCGGGCCATTCGATCAGCAGCCATTCCTCGGCGCGGGGCTCGGTCAATTTGTAATCCCTGGACGCGGGCCTGACGCGCACGGCGGCGAAGCGAGAGTTGAGGTCAGTGTTGGTTCCTTCCCGCCAGCCGATGATCTGCCAGGCATCTTGCGGCAGTTCCTGCGCCAACGCCTTGGCCGATATCGGGCTGTGCTCGGGGCTGCGGCGCATCAGCGAGGTTGGCCGCCCCTTTCCGCGCCAGGGCTCGGGTGGCAATGGTCCCTCGCCGGGTCGCCAGACGCTGAGTGTCGGCTGCACGCCCACGACATAGTCGAGGCCGAGTGCCGACAGGCCGGCGCGGAATGCGCCGTCCACGCCATAGCCGGCATCGGCCAACACCACACCGGGCGCCACTCCGGCTGCCTGGGCGGCTCGGATCTGCTCCAGCGCGATGGCCGGTTTGGTCTGGAATGCGACGCTGTCAGGGATCTTCGCCTTGCGCCGCCGCTCGGCATCGTCGGCCCAGATCTCGGGTAGATACAGCCGGTAGGCAATCGGCAAGCTCGCTGCGACGTTGGCGATCGACAAGCTGACCGCGACTTGGCAGTTGTCCTGCTTGCCGAGTTGGCCACAATACCGCGCCACCCCGACCGAATGCCTGCCCTTCTTGGGAAAGCCGGTGTCATCTACAATCCACGCCTCGATCGGCCCATGTCGCTCGATCAGCGGCAGCACCAAATCGCCAATCCGCCGCAGAAGCGCCTCGTCCGACCACGGCGCCTGACCGACGAAATGCAGTAACGACTGATGCTTGGACGAAACCCTCGCCGGTGCCGTTACCGCTGCCAGAGGCTCGACACTCTTGCGCTCCACCGGCAGCATGAGGCCAAGGCAGTAATCCTTCAGCGGCTCTGCCCGATCGGCATGGCCGATCACATCGACAAGCCTCTCGACATAATCCGCAAAGTCTGATTCACTTCTTCCGCTCAGGCCATTCATCTCAGCTTGCTCCTGCTGACCACGAATCGCCACGCTAGCACATCATCGCAAACCGCGAATCTCCCGTTTTTTGTGACTCA
>NZ_JAQJCK010000024.1:0-61218 GCF_030182455.1 Rhizobium cerradonense | reverse complement strand
GGACCCGCACCGCCCGCGAAACAGGCGCCGAATACCTCTCGCTCAAGCTCGACGATCCGTCCTTCACGGCCCCGGTCTACGCCTCCCTGGTCCAGGGCGACAAGGGCGAGCACAAGCTCATCTGGTCGCGCTGACCAGCACATCGGCGCTCCGCTTCACGGCGGGGCGCCTCTTCCACACCAGTGGAATTATGCGGAGCAGAAGCCGCCGCTATCGTCGAGAAATCCAGCCTTCAGCGATCAGCACTCCGCATAATCACACTCTCAGCATAATCGACGTTTTGCGGTGCACCGCAAAATGTCGAGCTGGGCGCGGCCTGGCAGAAGCGCTCCGAGCAGGACCGCGACTACCTCTCGGTCAAGCTCGACGATCCGAGCTTCCCTGCCCCGATCTACGCGACGCTCACAGAGGTCGAGGGCGAAGAGGGCTACCAGCTGATCTGGTCCCGCCCTAACCGGGACTGACACGCAGACGGCCCCGCTAAAGCGGGGCCGTCGATCTCTCGGTTAAAGGCCGGCTCAAAAGCGGTCCGCAAACCCTTACGTGTTCAAGGCGTCCTTCAGAGCCTTGGCAGGCTGGAAGCCCAGCTTTCTTGCCGCAGCAACCTTGATCGCCGCACCGGTCGACGGATTGCGGCCTTCGCGCTCCGGGGTATGCTTCACCTTGAATTTCCCGAAGCCGGGAATGAACGTCTCGGCGCCGGAGGTGGCAGCGGCCGTGATCGCCGCAAATACAGCTTCGACGATCGCCTTTCCCTGCACCTTCGTCAGGCCGTGGTCTGACGCGATCTTGTCAGCGATTTCATTTGTCGTGGTCATCGATTTCTCCTCGTTTCAAGAAGGAAATCATTTCCACCGGAGCCGCAGCCTGTCACGCAAACACCTATCTGGAGGCCAGACAATCGACGGTTCTCCACAGAAAGTGCGGAATCACGACTCCTTATTCGGTTGCGATGGACCGAACCGCTTTGGCAACGACCTCCAGAGCGTGCACGTCGAGTTCAATGACCCCATCAGACTTCTCGCCGATCGTTTTCGGCTTTGCGCCGCTGTTGTCCCAGATCCAGGCCTTGTCGGCTTGTTCCAGAAACCAGGGAAATTGCTCAAGGGACCGTTGGTACCGCTGGCGGACTTTTTCGTCGGGTACCGGATGTCCGCCTTTGGCTACGCGCAACTTGATCCGCTCGATCGAGCGCTCGGGGCTATCGACGACGACATATAAGAACCAGACCGCAAATCCGAGCGCCTTCGCCGCTACCACGAGACGTCGATACTTCTCTGTCGACAGGACTGTTTCGACGCCGATTGTTTTGTGGACGTTGATCGACGCTTCAAGCCAAGACTCGATCCGTTGAACCGCGGTTAGGTTGGCTTCCAGCGGCGGTCTGGACTCGACTTTGCTGATTCTGGCAGCCAGTAGATCCGGATTTACGATCCAGACTGAGCGACCTTCCATTTCAAGGTCGGCATTCTCGTACACGCTGCTTTTCCCAGAGCCATTTGGCCCGGCGATGATCAGGAAGACTGGCTGCTCAATCTTCGATGGGAGCACGATCAAGGACGCCAGTTACAGCCTTGTTCTCGCGACGCGCCTTGGCGACATTCTTGCTGAACACGTAGCTCAGATCTTTTCCGAGCGTCTTGCTCTGCGCGTCGATCGTCCGAACAGTCAGAAACTGCCCGGTACCTGCGTCACGCACGCGTTTCTGCGTGACCGCGGTATCGCGTACGCCGACTTTGGCACTTCCAAATTTTTTGACGACGACTTTGGCCATGTCTGCTCCAACCTTTCCGCAAATATAGCAATCATTTTCCCACCCGAAAAGAGCCTGTTGGCTTTTGACTGGAGGGTGTGCGAGCCTTGCTATGAGAGCGAACGGCTTCACGTTGAAGGCGAAGCAGCCGAATCGCATTGCGAAATCTACCAGGCGTGGGCCGCCACTGTCATGTCCCTTTGTCTGGTTATTCGTGGCTCCAGGGGCGCCTCGATGGGGCACGTCTGACGCGGACCGGCTGCGCCTCGCTCGCTACCCGCAACGGCGCTTCGAAATTTTCATCACCAACCGGGACTGAGCCGGAAACGCCCCACCGTGAGGCGGGGCCGACTGGCCAGATAGGCAAGCCGACGACAGACATCGAGCCTGCCGCCGGCTTTTTCGGTGCGATACGGAACCGGAATATGTTCGGCGTCAAGATCCCGTTCTTCGTCGAGATCGAGATGTCCTTCGAGACCGACTGGAACAGGCGCCGATGAGGCCCGCTTCGGCGGGCCATTCTCATGTTGGCACGGAGGTGCGTGGACGATAGCCGCGCTTTCGTTTCTGCCGCAGCAGGTCGAGAAACAGTTCGACTGCTTCCTCTTCCCGCCCGAAATGGTGGACCATCATCTGACCCTTCGTGCCGATGCGGCCCCATTTCCGGAGCAGGCAGACATCCCCGAACAGGTTGGGCTCGATCGACATGGCGTAGTAGCGCGCCATGTTTCTGGCGGCGTCAGAGCGTTCGACATAAAGATGGTACGGTTGCGCGATCATGAGACAAGAATCGCCTATGCCGGGAATCGCGTCCAACGAGACTTATGAATCGGTCGGCAAGGATCGATTCATATCGCTGATGACCTGCGACCGGACACGATGGCCTTGCTCGAATTTGCCTGATGACGGTCCGTGCGGATGGCGACCATCGATAAGGAACTTAAACCAATTCCGCGGGATTTCCTTTCGAGGCTGGGCTTGGCACAATGAGCGTCTTCGACTGCCGCCGACATCAGATGATAGAGGTTTAATTTCAGGGAGCTTCGCTTTTTTTAGGCGTGCGCTGGCGCAGGTTTCTCACTTCGCCGGGATTTCACCTCCGAGAAGATCATAAATTTCGAAAATAGCATGAGGATGTCACATGAAAGGCTATCTTCCCTATGTCATCGGCGCATTGTTGGGCGCCATCGTCGCGGTCGCTGTGTCCATTCTCTTCGGCCTTGATGGGATGTTCCAGCTTGCGGTCTTGGCGCTGCTGCCGGTTCTGGGTGCTGCGCTGGTCGAGCGCTTTTACTATCGCGGGTCACGAGCGCGCTAACGTGACTATCAACAGATGGATATCGGGCCTCGGTCGTGCAAAGCCGACGGTTCTTGGGCGAGACGCCTGCGGCGCACGGCTCTATTCGCGATGCTCACGGTGCCCGAAAACGGTCTCCGCCCATCCAGGTGCGATCCTCTCGCAGCCCCTCACCCGCACCATCCATGTCTTGCGCCGTCCCAGCGCCGGGCAAGACCTTCATCGATGAGGCGGTCGCCGAGCGAGCGCCCTTCCCGTGTAACGGTCCGGAGTTTTCGGCCATACTTGTCCTCGTCCCGCAAGCCTACTGACAACGAGAACTTGCCGGCGTTCAGAAGCGCCAGCAGGCGCGCTTTCGCTGCCTCGCCCTTGATCCGTTCCGCCTCGCAGCGCGGTGGGCTGAGCTCCGGCGTGTCGATGTCAGCGATGCGGATTTTTTCTCCCCCAAACCAGAAAGTGTCGCCATCGACGACGCAGTTCATTCGCACGCTCTCGCCGCACAACGAAAACGTGGCCTGCGACGTATCCGTTGTCGGCGCCTTGGCCAAAGCTAAGATGCCAGAAAGATCGCCGGCGCCGGCAAAGGCAAACCATCCGCCTGCTCCAATGATGATGGCTGAGATGACCGCCATCAGCGACTTGCGCGGGCCGTTCTGTCCAGTTCGGAATTTTCGCTGCGGCCGATATCGATCGCTCCCGCGGCCGGATTTGCGCCGCGGTCTCAACGGCACCACATTCGATTTCGCCACGTGCCTGTCCTCTGCTGTTCGCATCAATCTACGTCGAGCCCGGTTTCTTCTGTCTTTACGAACAAGCCGGCCTCAGATGGAGTTTAGGAGCGGGCGCAGTCGGTCCCGCCTCCCCGGTGTGGGCCACTATGTTGAGGCTCCTGCGGCTGCGCTTTTTCCCGCTCCTTGCACGACGAGAATTCCAGAAATCCCGCCCTTCGGCGGACGCCCACGCTGATTTCTCCGATACTCTTCATTGTTCTCGATCGGCCTTGCTCGCTGCGCTGCGCGCCGGCCGATCGGGCGAATTCTCTGCGGGGTTCGCTGCTTTCGAAAACGCTCTCGCGCCCACGCACCCCTTCATATCGTCACGCCGAAACCAGATCGCGCGTCCGCATCTGAGCGGCGCGTTTCCGGCGGTGAAGACGATCTGCTCGTCGGCCCGCATGCGCAGCACCTCGTGCGGCTGGATCAGCGGCCTGGCGGCGAGTTGCTTCGACCGCGTGCGCGACGATCCTTTCGATTGGACACTGCGGCTGACCTGATCGATCTCGACGGTCGTCATGCCGCAGCGGCGTGAGATGTAGTCGGCAGTCTCGGGATCGTTGATCGCGGCGAATGAAATCCAGCTTGCGCTCTCGAACCATTTGCTCGCCGCATCGCGGCCGCCATAGGTCTCGCGCATCTGGCCGATCGACTGGTAGATCATGGTCAGCGTGATTCCATACTTACGGCCGGCGTCGCGCGCGGTCTCCAGGATGCGCATGTAGCCGAGGCGCGCCACCTCATCGAGAAGGAACAGTGCCCTTCCCTGCATCTCTCCGTTGCGGTTGTAGATCGCGTTCAGAAACGCGCCGATGATGACGCGCGCCAGGCCCGCATGCGTCTCCAGCGTCTTGAGATCGATGTTGATGAAGACATCCGTCTTTCCGTCCGCCAGATCGCTCGTCGAAAAGGAAGTTCCCGAGACCAGCGCGGCGTAGTTCGGATAGGACAGCCAGTGCGTTTCCTTGACCGCGTTGGCATATACGCCCGAGAAGGTTTCCGGCGTCATGTTGACGAAGGCTGCGACATTCTCCTTGACGAAATCCGAATTCGAATCGTCGTAGATTTCATGCAGCCGCTGGCGCAGTTGGGGCTCTGGCTCGGACAGGTTCTTGCGTACTTGCCGGAGTGTCTGGTCGTTTTCCGTCGTATGGCCTGAGAGGCAAACGTCGGCAATGAGAGCCGTCAGCAACTGCAAGGCCGAGGCGCGGAAGAAGTCGTCACGGACCCCACGCGCGCCACCGCTGTCGCTCATGATCCACGATGCGACGGAGGCGATATCCTCCTCTTTCGTTCCCCCGAACCGGCCGATCCAGTCGAGCGCGTTGAAGCCGATTTCCGAGTGTTTCGGATCGAGCACGAAGACGTCGCGGTTGGCGTCGCCACGGTGCTTCAACACCATTGGCGCAACCTCGTTCGAAGGATCGAGGACAACGAGCGCGCCACCCCACTTGAGCGCCGTCGGGATCGTGACCGATGTCGTCTTGAAGCCGCCGGATCCGGCGAACACGATGCCGTGCGACGAGCCGAACGAGCCGTCGAAGCAAAGCAGCGGCGACTTGCCGCCCGCTCCCCAGCTCGCGGCGCTGTCGGCGCGAAACGATGGTGCCGCGATGCTATCCCGGTCGACCCGGTAGCGCTCGCCGATGACGATGCCGCCGCTCTCGGCAAACAGCTTTTCGGCTTGCGATAGTTTCATCCAGTCGGCCTCGCCGTGCAGCGCCCGTTTCCCAACGATGCGCTTCGGTTCGGCCCTCGCGAATGTCGCGTTGCCGGCAATCGCCACACGCATGCCGAACAGCGCCGACATCAGCACGGCAGCAGCCCCGATCGCCGTCGCGGGATCGAGATAGTTGAAGACGGTTTTGCCGGCCGGGACTTGTTCGAGATACGCGGAGAGCCTCGATGCCTCGCGCAGGACCGCTAGGACGAGCGTCGCTGTCGCGCCCGTGACAACGCCCCATCCTGCCGTCCTGATCCGCGCGGAGCCTGCGCTCGCAAACAGAAAGATGATGCCGACGACGGACGCGGCGACATAGGGCAGAGCGATGCCGGCACGGCCGAGCATCTGCCGGGCGGCATCGCTCTTGCCGAAGTGGGATAGCCACAGTTCGGTCCCGGTCATGCCGATGGCCATCAGCATCATCAACGCGCATGGCGCTACGAACAGCAGGATCCTAGTCATCTCTCTCTCCGAACGCTTCAGCACCGAGTGCGGCGAGCCGTGAGCGCTCCTGTGCGTCTCCCTTCAGGCGCGCGGCGGCATCGATGAGGAGCCCGAGCAGCAGCGCGCGCTTCTCGTAGCGCAGCCCCGCCTTGATGATCAGGCCGCCGAGCTCGATCTTTTCGCGCGTGTCCTTCTTGCGGGCATCTGATGTCGTGGATCTTCGCATCCGCTCAAGCCTCGCCAGTCCTGCCCTCAGCCGTACCAGGCGGGTTCTGCGCGGCGGGCGCGCTGCCCTCGCCTGCGCCGCTTGCCCCCTTCCCTCCGGTCGAACGGACCTTGCCTCCGCGAAAGCGTTTCGCCAGATCCTCGAATGCTGCCTGCAGTTCACCCTCGTCGATCTCGATCTCACCGAGCCCGGCTTTAAGCGCGATCCGGCCGATGCGCTCGGCCTCCCGGGTCTCGGCGAGCTTCAATTGCTCCTGGAGCCTGGCGATTTCGTCGCGGATTTTCGAGGATGGTTTCTTCATGTCCGGATGTCTCCTTGGGTGCGAAAGCTTGTCTTTCGGACCCCATCTTCCGGATGTCGGTGCGGAACGCACTACTGTGAATCCTACAATCGCCAAGGGCGATGCTTTCGTGGATGATCCCGGCCGCTCGACAAGAGCGGCATCCGAAGGGCGCAATTATACGTCGCTGGCGCGACGTTCTTTTGAGAGCGCCTGGCGGAGCCGATCTCGCTGGCGAACATGTTGATTTTGCTCGGAATCGGGAGAGAATTCCGCCGTGGCCGTTCCTCATTTCTCCGTCAGCATCGTCGCCCGCGGCTCCGGCCGCAGCGCTGTGCTGTCGGCGGCCTATCGGCATTGCGCCAAGATGGAGTACGAGCGGGAGGCCCGCACGATCGACTACACCCGCAAGCAGGGCTTGCTGCACGAGGAGTTCGTCATCCCTGCCGATGCGCCGTCATGGCTGCGGACGATGATTGCCGACCGATCCGTCTCCGGCGCGTCGGAAGCGTTCTGGAACAGTGTCGAAATCTTCGAGAAACGCGTCGATGCCCAGCTTGCAAAGGATGTGACCGTTGCGCTGCCGATGGAGCTCTCAAGCGAGCAGAACATCGAACTGGTGCGGGATTTTATCGAGCGTCACATCACGTCGAAGGGCATGATCGCCGACTGGGTCTATCACGATGCACCCGGCAATCCGCATGTGCACCTGATGACGACGCTCCGGCCGCTGACCGAAGACGGGTTCGGCGCCAAGAAGGTTGCAGTGACCGGCCCTGGCGGCAAGCCAGTGCGCAACGATGCCGGCAAGATCGTCTACGAGCTCTGGGCCGGCAGCCTCGACGATTTCAATGCCTTTCGTGACGGCTGGTTCGCCTGTCAGAACCGGCACCTGGCGCGCGCCGGCCTCGATCTCCGCGTCGACGGCCATTCCTTCGAGAAGCAGGGGATCAATCTGACGCCAACCATCCACCTCGGTGTCGGCGCCAAGGCGATCGAGCGCAAGTCGGCGGAAGCCGAGCGGGCCCCTTCGCTGGAGCGGTTGGAGCTGCAGGAGGAGCGCCGGGCCGAAAACGCCCGCCGCATTCAGCGCCGTCCCGAGCTCGTGCTCGACCTGATCACGCGGGAGAAGAGCGTCTTCGACGAACGCGACGTTGCCAAGATCCTCCACCGCTACATAGACGACGCTGGCCTCTTCCAAAGTCTGATGGCAAGGATCCTGCAGAGCCCCGAAACGCTCCGGCTCGAACGCGAGCGGATCGAGTTTTCAGGCGGCCTACGCGTGCCGACGAAATACACGACGCGGGACCTCGTCCGGCTGGAAGCAGAGATGGCCAACCGGGCGATCTGGCTGGCTCAACGCTCTTCTCACGGCGTTGCGGACGCTGTGCGCGAAGCCACCTTCGCCCGCCACCTGCGCCTGGCGGACGAGCAGAAGACGGCGATCGCACATGTTACCGGCGGCGAGCGCATCGCTGCGGTGATCGGACGTGCAGGCGCCGGCAAGACGACGATGATGAAGGCGGCGCGCGAAGCCTGGGAAGCGGCCGGTTATCGCGTCGTCGGCGGGGCGCTTGCGGGCAAGGCCGCCGAGGGCCTGGAGAAGGAAGCCGGCATTCTCTCCCGCACGCTGTCATCATGGGAACTGCGCTGGAACCAAGGCCGCAATCAGCTGGACGACAAAACCGTATTCGTTCTCGACGAAGCGGGCATGGTGTCGTCGCGGCAGATGGCGCTGTTTGTCGAAGCGGCGACCAAGGCCGGCGCCAAACTCGTGCTTGTCGGAGATCCGGAACAGCTCCAGCCGATCGAAGCCGGCGCTGCCTTCCGCGCCATTGCCGACCGCATCGGCTATGGCGAACTCGAAAACATCTACCGCCAGCGTGAACAGTGGATGCGCGAGGCGTCGCTCGATCTGGCCCGCGGCAATATCGGCAGAGCCGTCGAAGCCTATCGCGCCCAGGGCCGCGTCAGCGGAGCCGATCTCAAGGCCGATGCCGTGCAGGCGCTGATTGCCGATTGGAACCGCGACTACGATCCGCAAAGGTCGAGCCTCATTCTTGCGCACTTGCGAAGAGACGTGCGCATGCTCAACGGCATGGCTCGCGCAAAGCTCGTCGAACGCGGTCTCGTCGCCGACGGTTTCGCCTTCCGGACCGAAGACGGGCACCGAAAATTCGCGGCCGGCGACCAGATCGTGTTCCTGAAGAACGAGGGCTCGCTCGGCGTCAAGAACGGTATGCTGGCGAAGGTCGTGGACGCAACGCCCGGGCGTATTGTCGCGGAAGTCGGAGACGGCGAACACCGCCGCCAGGTCACGGTCGAACAACGCTTCTACGCCAATCTCGATCACGGCTATGCCACCACGATCCATAAGAGCCAGGGTGCCACCGTCGATAGGGTGAAGGTGCTGGCTTCCCTCTCTCTCGACCGCCATCTCACTTACGTGGCCATGACCCGTCACCGAGAGGACTTCGGTCTCTACCACGGCCGCCGATCTTTCGCCAAGGCAGGCGGCCTGATCCCGATCCTGTCGCGCAGACAAGCCAAGGAAACGACGCTCGATTATGCGAGTGGCCGCTTCTACGCCCAAGCCCTTCGCTTCGCCGACGCCCGTGGCCTTCACCTCGTTAACGTCGCACGCACTGTCGTTCGCGACCGGATCGAATGGACCGTCCGGCAAAAGTCGAAGCTCGCCGCGCTTGGCGCTCGTCTGGCGGCAATCGCCCGCAGGCTTGGTCTGTCCGCCGGCGCGGCCAAGACCAGTCAATCGCACAGCATGCAGGAGGCAAAACCCATGGTATCGGGCATCACCACGTTCCCAAAATCGCTGGAACAGGTCGTCGAGGACCTGCTTGCAGCGGACCCCGGCTTGAAGAAGCAATGGGAGGAAGTCTCAGCGCGCTTCCATCTCGTCTACGCTCAGCCGGAAGACGCGTTCAAGGCTGTCAACGTCGATGCGATGCTGAGAAACGAAGCGGCGGCGAAATCGACGATCACCAAGATCGGTTCCGAGCCGGAGACCTTTGGTGCGCTGAAAGGCAAGACCGGGATCCTTGCCGGCCGCGCCGACAAGCAGGCCCATGAGAGGGCCGTCACCAATGCGCCGGCGCTTGCCCGAAACCTGGAACGCTATCTGCGGCAGCGCACGGAGGCGGAACACAAATATGACGCCGAGGAGCGCGCCGTCCGCATGAAGATCTCTCTCGACATCCCGGCGCTGTCGCCGGCGGCAAAGCAGACGCTCGAACGCGTCCGTGACGCCATCGATCGCAACGACCTTCCCGCAGGACTCGAAAACGCGCTCGCCGACAAAATGGTGAAAGCCGAACTCGAAGGTTTTGCGAGAGCCGTATCGGAACGTTTCGGGGAACGCACCTTCCTACCGCTCGCCGCCAAAGACATGACAGGTCAGACCTTCCAGTCGGTGACCTCGAGCATGTCTGCCGGGCAGAAGGCGGAAGTGCAATCGGCCTGGAGCACGATGCGAACGGTGCAGCAACTTTCCGCGCATGAGCGCACGACCGAGGCGTTGAAGCAGGCCGAGACGCTGCGGCAAACGAAGAGCCAGGGACTCTCGCTCAAATGACGCGTCCGGGTCGAACACGCGAGCGAGCCATGGCGCAGCGAAAACAAGCTGCCGTCACTTCATCGGTTTCTGCTGCCGCCATCGCAGTGATCGGACTGGCCGGTCTATTAGGCAGCTATCGCATCAATCTTACGCCGAGCGAGCCACTTGGCCTCTGGCAGATTGTCCCGCTCGACCGTTCGCCTGGTGTGGACGACCTGGTGTTCATCTGCCCACCGGACACAGCCGCCATGCACGAAGCGAGGGCGCGCGGCTATCTCCGCTCCGGACTTTGCCCCGGTCATCTCGCGCCGCTCATCAAGTCGGTGGTCGCGGTCGCCGGCCAGCGCGTCGAGATCGCCAACGAGGTGACGGTCGATGGGCGCCTGGTTCGTGCTTCCACTGTCGCCGAAAAAGACGGAGAAGGTCGGCCGCTGACACGGTTTTCGGGCGGCGTGGTACCGGGCGGTGAGGTCTTCCTGCATTCGGCCTTCGCCGGCTCGTTCGACTCCCGTTATTTCGGGCCTGTGCCGACATCCGGCATTCTCGGTCTGGCGCGTGAGGTGCTGACCTATGCGCCATGACTGGGTTTGGCCAACGCTGCTTATCATCGCCTCGGTCGGCGTCGGATCGGTGGCATGGAGCGGCCACGTGCTGTTGTTGCCGGTGGCGCTCGGCTTTCCCGTCCTCTGGTCGCTGTCGAGAACGAAAAAGACGGCAACCTTGGTTTCCGCAGCATATTTCCTGTCGGCGTCGCGCGGCCTGCCGCAAGGCGTGGCCACCTTCTATGCTGCGGATATCTGGCCGGGCCTGCTGCTGTGGCTGGCTGCCTCGGCCAGCTTTGTCGCGGCGCATGCGCTCCTGTGGACGAAGGAGGTTGGCCTTCGTCCGGGCCGCTACGTCCTGGCGGCCGTACTGATGGTGGTTCCCCCTTTCGGCATTACCGGCTGGGCGCATCCCATCACGGCCGCAGGCGTGTTGTTTCCGGGATGGGGATGGTGGGGACTGGCCGTCACGACAGCCGGCTTGGCGGGCCTCGTTTCCCGCCTCTGCCCAACTGTCGCCATGGGCCTTATAGGCTTCTGGCTTTGGTCCGCCGCTTCGTGGACGGACCCGAAGCTACCGGAAGCCTGGCGGGGCGTCGATCTCGAATTGGGTGCGTCGGTCGGGCGGGACACCAGCATGGCCCGCCACCGTGATCTAATTGCAACGGTGCTTGAACGAGGGACCGACGGTGTTCGAACCGTCATCCTTCCTGAAAGTACGTTGGGCTTCTGGACGCCGACGGTCGAACGGCTTTGGATCCGCGCGCTATCAGGGCATGACACGACCGTTCTCGCGGGCGCGGCAGTCGTTAACGCGGCCGGATACGACAATGTGGTGGTTGCAATCTCCGCAGATAGCAGTCGGATCCTCTACCGGGAACGGATGCCGGTTCCGGGCTCGATGTGGCAGCCCTGGCAGCCGCTCTTCGGCGGCAACGCCGGAGCGCAAGCGCACATCTTTGCAAATCCTGTCGTCGCGCTCGGCTCCGGGCGGGTGGCGGTGCTGATCTGCTACGAGCAACTGCTCGTCTGGCCGGTCTTGCAATCGATGCTCGGCAGTCCGGACGTGATCGTTGCGGTCGGCAACGGCTGGTGGACCAAAGGCACGTCCATTGTCGCCATCCAGCGCGCCAGCACCGCCGCCTGGGCAAAGCTGTTTTCCAGGCCAGTCGTTTTTTCTTTCAACACCTGATGCCGAGGAGGTCCCATGCTCGACGCCGCCCTTATCAAAGACTGCGCCGACCCTTCACTGAAACCCGCGATCGTCGAGCAGTTCGTCGCGGCGGCGGGCTCTGCCGATCCCCTTGCGGTGACCGTGCGCTCGGGAGGGCGGTTGATCCTGGTGCCCAAGGCCAGATCACCCGACGAGGCGATGGACATCGTGCGCCAATATGCCGGCAACGCTGTCGTTCGTGTCGGTCTGACGCAGTTTCCAGCCGGTGTGGGCGTCAAGGACCTGGCCGATCTCAAAACGGATTTGGTCGATGCTTGCCAGAACCTGCGCAAGGGAACGGCGATGTTCGCCAAGGTCCTGCGCATTGTTGCCAAATGGTACGGCGATCCGAAGAGCGATGACGTCTTCCGCCAGATTTTCGAGGATGCGCTCTATGCGTGGAAAGCCGGCGAGTTCGAGGGCGTCGGTGTGTTTCAAGCGCAGGATCCAGGAGCCTCCATCGAATTGCCTCGGCAAAGCGAAGCGCGGTCCGTCGATGAACCGCCAGCCACCGCGACCACTCCCGAGATGCGGACGAAGGTGAATGAGGTTATTGGCCAAGCCGGAATTCGGATCGATCTTTCGAGGATCGGAGGCAAATAAGCACTCGAGTTTCTTACGTCGGAAACGGCGCGACGGATGGAACATCCCCGGCATGCATAATCATCCTCGTCGAAAAGTTGAAGGGCAATTCCAAAGTGCCAACGCCACAGGCGAAAAAGGGTACCGCGGAACGTTCGCCGGATGGCATGACCTTTTATGGCCGCATAGCAATTCCTCCAGAGCCTGTCGGACATTCGGGGTTGAGGACGCGCTGAGCATTGCGTCCTTGTTTGCCTTGTTTTCGGTTCCCAGCCCTGTACCCGTCATCTCAGTGGCTCAATTTTTGTCTCAGGCCGACGTTTCAGCAGTTCAGACGCCTCAACACCTAAGACCGTCGCCAGGCGATCGACAACGTCGATGCTTGCATTATAGACACTGCGCTCCAAAGAACTGATATAAGTTCGATCGATGCCTGCCTCAAACGCGAGCTCTTCTTGCGACAGGCCTTTGGCTTGACGCGCGGCTTTCAGATTCCGTGCAAACACCTCTCGAATCTCCATGCTGGAGAGAGCAGCGGCTTGCAGAGTATTTCTCCACGGAGTATTCTCTACAGCCGTATTCCGGATATGGAATGTTCATACGAATCAGGGTGATTAGGCGTTCACTGATGCCCTCTTCTTGCGAGGAATGAATTGTCGAGTTTGTAGCCACCCATCTTACTGAAGGATGGGATCTATTCTGCAAAGCGTATACGCTACCGGAAGGTCTCGATCCTTGCCGGGTCGCAAACGAGGTAAGAGGAGAAGCGGATGGACAACGAGGTCTCATTCGAGACAAGCGGCAAAAGAGAGTCTCGTTATAAAGCGATGCGAGAAGCCGATTTGAAAGCGTTAGCAATTTCTGCGATCCGCGAGCACCGCCGACTTCTAGCCGCGGATGAAGCTGTCTACGAAGCGTGGACTCTTGCAACCGCCAACGCCTCGACTTCCAGGGACGTGCTCAAGAGCCTGCAAGATGAGTATCTCGATCGTCAAAAGAAGTCAGAAGCGCAGCAGGAAGAACTCTCGGAAATCGTCGATGCGCTTGGTTATGTTCCCGATGTGCCCTCCGAAAACAACGAATGATGGTTAAACCAAACCGCGGTCCTTCGCGATTGCCACGAGCTGAGGGATCGTCGCGGCATTCAGCTTTTTGCGTGCGCGATCGAAATGGTGTTGCACTGTTCGTTGGGTAATTCCCATTAAAATGGCAATCTCCCAAGCCTTTTTACCCTTTGCCGCCCACGTAAGACACATCGCTTCCTTTGGTGAAAGCAGCCGGCTGGGTGCGACGATCGTCGACGCAGCTATGATCTTCAGGCGATAGTGAATTGCCAACACCGCCTGAAGCGGGTTTAGTTGCTTTTGACATTTTGAAATATCAGCTTTATGCCCCGAGGACGCGAATGTCAGCATAATGATCGAGCCGAAACTGCCTTGAACGGGAACCGTCACCCCACTGCGAATGCCATGTTCTACCGCTTCATCCCGAAAACGATTGAACTCAGAGCTCCCACGAGACGGCCAGTCATCGATCGCCCAGGAAAACATCTCCATCCGGCGTTTGGCTTCCGTAACGACCGGATCCACCCGAGAATATTGGTTGCTTAGGTAAATTTTCTGCCATTTCTCGGGATAGGAACTGAGCGCGCGGGCGCTAAGGCCTTCCGTTTGCAGATATGCAAAGAATTGAAATCCGCACGAATGAACGAACCCTTTGAGCCCGCGTTTGATCATCCGTTCATCGTATGAGGCTTCAACCATGTCAATGAGAGCGCTTAAGGCTGGATCCACAGACCTGTCTCCTTTCTGTTGTACGTGAAGGCGCCCCCGCTCCTTCGGAAGTGATACAGATCTGCGCTCACCCGCGCAAACGTCTATTCACCTCTATTTCGCAATCAAACCTTCTGACCAAGAGATGAAGTTAAACAAAGATCTCTTCTGATGCTGTATCACTGACTGCTGTACGTAGAGGGGAAGACGATATCCTGATCGACCAAGACATTGAACTCGTATCCCGGCCGGATTTGGATTGTCGGCTGAACGTTCAAGTTTTTCGAGATCGTCTGCTCGGCAACGCGACCGAAGGTGTCCGCAAAATTCCGTCTGGCGGCATCGGAGGCTGTGTCCTGGGTGGCAAGCGTCGTGCTTTCGGGCATCGACATGTCGATGCCGGTTCCGAGTATCGCGACAAGTGCTGCCGAACTCCACGTGCGCCAGAGATGCCGATCGACCTTATCCTTGAACCCGCCATAACCTGCCCCATCGGTCCCAGCCATGCCGCCGATTTGCAGCGTCGAGCCATTCGGGAAGATCAGATCGGTCCAGACGACGAGCACGCGGTCCTGGCCAAAGGAAACCTTGGAATCGTAACGGCCGAACAACTTGGCTCCCTGCGGGATCAGGAGCCGGTAGCCGGTGGCGCTATCATAGACATTCTGGCTGATCTGCCCGATGATCCGGCCCGGAAGGTCTGAGTTGAGACCTGTGATCAACGTGGCTGGAATGACCGAGCCGCGCTTCAGCTCATACGGCGACATCTGCGGCACGACCTTATTCGGCAAATAGCCAAGATCCTTGATGTCCTGATTGAAGAAATCCTCCTTCGAACTTTGGGCATTCGGGTCGACGTTCTGGGCCGTCAGCCCGGATTTCGATGCGGCGGTGTAGAGATCAGAAGCATTGTTGGCTGTCGTCGTCGCAGTCTGACGACCGGCGTCTGTGGAACTTTTAGCGGCCTTCTCGACATCAGAAATATCCACCTTCAAAGGCGAGTCCAAAGCGGTTGCCCGCGCCTGCAGGTGAGCCATCCGCTGGCGCTGAGCTTCACGGATATATTGTTCATCCTGCTCCCGCTTTAGGCGGGCTCGCCATTCCTCCTCTGATTCGAGCTGCGGGCCTCTTTCTTGCCGTTCCGTAGGCCGGCGGTCTATAACAGGTGCTCCCTTCTCCACCTTCTGCTCGACGGTGGGTGTTGGCTGGAGCACTTCGCGCTCACCTGGCTCGCCGATGATGCCGTCACTGATGCCGCGCTTGAGCTGGTCACCGAAGTTCGTCGCCGGTGTATTCAAGTTGCTGTCGATATCGTAGCTCCAGTTGAAGGGAAGTCCTCGCCACGATAGGCCGATCACGACCACGCCGAAGAATAGCGCGATGAGGACGGTTGCGGTAATAATTGGCAGCCGATTGAGGCGGCGCATTCCTTTCGGATCGTCGGCTTGCTTTGAAGGGCCGAGCTGGAGCGATTGGATCATACCTTTCCCCTCAATTACGCTGCATGATGGAGAGCGGACTTGCCGGCGTCGCACCGGCGGCCGTTGCTTTGTATGCGCGGCCAAGGGTAATGGACGGTGTTGACAGCCGCGCGAGCACCTGATCTTGAGTGCCATCGATCGCGTAAGTGAGCTCGACCGGTTTCACGTCCTTTCCAACTTTGCCGTCGGTTAGAACGGTGTAGCCAGAGCCCTTGAGGGCCGCCTCGAGTGCCGCCGCAAACTCCGATGTGTCCCTTTCCATCTTGATTGTCGTCGACCTCACGGGACTGATCTGCTCGGCGAGCCGGCTTGCCATGTCGGCGGCGATGGCACTTGCGGCGGGCCCGGAGACCGGCGCGGCGTTTGACCTGGCGTCAGACCCATCCCCAGCAGTTTGGCATGCGGTGAGAAAGCCGCTGATGATGATGACGAGAAGCTTGTGCATAGCTTAGCCTCCTCGCCGAATGGTAATCTTCTGCTGGCGCCAGCCGACGCCGGAGACGAGGATCGCCTCGTCGACGGCATAATCGACGATCATCAAGTCGTTCTTCATTCGGTAATTGACGATGCGGCTCTGGCCGCCGTGGATCACGACCAGCACCGGTGCATCCTGACCTGAGATCGACTTCGAAAACTGGATGTAGGTTTTCACGCCATCCGAATAGACCCGCGTCGGCTTCCAAGGTGCCGAGCCACTCACGGAATATGAGAAGTTCAGTTTGTCGGGTGCCGCCCCGGGAATGCCGCCGGTCTCGAGCCGGGAATTGATGTCGGCGAGCTTGGTCGAGACGTCCTCCGGATATTCGAAGCCGACGCGTGCCATGTACTGGCTCGGATGTGACTTGAGCTGGATGTAATAGGTGCGTCGCGACGTCGTGACCACCATCGAGGTGACAAGACCTACTTCCGACGGCTTGACGATCAGATGGATCGCTTGGCCGCCGATTGCACCGGAGGTGGCAGGCTCCACCTTCCAGCGAACAGTATCTCCAACGAGAACATCGCGGACGATCTCGCCGCTCTGGAGTTCGATATCGCAGACCTGCAAGGGCGAGCAGACAACGGACGGCTGGGTTTCGCCGAAGAGAAAGGTGACCTTGCCATCGGAGCCTGCCGTCACCAGTCCGGGCGCGACGCGCCATTTCCTGGAAATGGTCGTGCCATTCACCTCATTTGCCGTCATGGTCTGCGCCTCAGCGCCGCCCACAAAGACGAGTCCCGCCAAGCAGCCGGTGGCTGCAATTAGTGCTGTTCTGTGCATGTCAAATCCCCTGCCCTCAAAGCTGTGCCGTCCAGTCAAAATCCCTAACGTAGAGGCCGATCGGATTGAGGCGGATGGTCGCCTCGTCCTGCGGCGCGGTAAGCGCAACCGTCGCGATTCCGCGGAACCGGCGCGTCCCGGTTTCCTTGCCCTTCCGGTCCCGTTCGTATTCGGTCCAGTCGATCTGATAAGTCTGATTGGAGAGCGCCACTATGTTGTTGACCTCGATGGCGATCGTCGACGACTTCGCCTTTTCGAACGGCGAATTGCTGCGGAACCAGTCATTGATCTTCTGGGTCGAGGGATCGGAAGCTCGCAGAAGCGCATAGGTTCGATCGATATATTGCTTTTGCACTACGGCATCCGGTGTGACGCTGCGGAAGCTCGTTACGAAGTTGCCAAGCGTGGCGCGCACCACCCGCACATCCGCGTATTCGATCTGCTCGGGGAACCCTGAGGTGACCGAGGTGCCGAGCTTGTCGACCTGGACGATATAAGGCACCAGCTTCACCTGCGTGCTTAGGTATATCGCGTACCCGAAGCCGATCACGGCCATGGTCAGACCCAGTATGCCGACGATGCGCCATGCGGCCGCGGCCTGCACATAGGAGCCGTATCGCTCATTCCATTCCTGGCGCGCGGCAAGATACGGGTTTTCGGGAGCGCGTTTCGCTGCCATCGATCGATCACTTTCTGATTGCTATTAGTCTTTAAGTTCGGGAAGTGGCTTTGGTCCGCTGTGCCCACTGCGCGCCTGATCCAGCTTGGCGTTAGCAAGGCCTAGGATAGACCCGGCGTAGGCACCGGGAGAGCCGATGGCCTTCTCCTTGGTAGCCGAGCCCGCCGCTTTTCCTGCCGAGCCGATCCCTGCGCCGAAACCCCGCAGCATTGCGCCTGCGACGGATGACCCCGCGGCGCGCGCGGTTTGAGCCGCCGCAAATCCCGCCCCGGCAGCGCCCGCCGCGAGGAACCCTGCTCCTGTCGCAAACGATGCGGCCTGACCACCGTGCCTTATTGCCTCCATTCCGCCCGAGACGGACGCGCCCTGAACAACACCCTGCATGATGTTCGGGACGTAGATGGCGATAATGAAGACCACGACAGCGATACCAGCGATCGCAAGCGCAGTCTGGAACTGGTCGCCAATGTCGGGCTGGTCTGCCAACCCGATCAGCACCTCTGATCCGATACGCGAGATCATGACGAGCGCCATGAGTTTCATTCCGACCGAGAAGGCGTAGACCAAATATCGGACCGCGAAATCCTTTGTATAGGACGAGCCGCCAAGCCCCAGCATGATCATACCGGCAAGAAGGCCGATATACATCTCAACCATGACCGACACGAAAATCGCGGCGACAAGCGAGAATGAGATGACGACGACGACCATTGCAAAAGCAGCCGAGATCGCCAACGCGTTGTCCTCAAAAAGACCGAACTGTATCTTTTCCGACATCTTCGTTGCGACGGCGAGTCCAGCATTGAAGACGTCTGCTGGGGAGGCCGTGCCGCCTCCAGCCCCAATCTCAAACAAACTATCCACCACTGCCTTCGCAAAGGCCGGCCCCTGTCCCAAAACGAAGGCAAAAAAGCCGACGAATATGATCCGCCGGACAAGCTCGGCAAACCAGCTGTCTAGCGAAGCTGCCTGCAATGCGAGCCAGACGGCGGCGATGCCAATCTCGATTGTCGCGAGGATCCAGAACAAGGATTTCGCCGCATCCATGACAGTAGTTTCCCACCCCTTTGCGGCCGTGGTGATCTGGCTCTGTAATGAGGTCAGCACTGAACCTTCTTGGGCGACTGCCGGCTGTGCTGCCAGCATGCAGAAGGTGGCAATCACCATCGCGGTGCGGAGCCGCCGAAGACATATTGTTGTCATGTGCTTACCACTCGACTTTCATCTTTTCGCCGCCGGAGGTGGAAGGGGCAGTCCCGCTGAAGAATTTCTCACGCCGCGCCTGCGCAAGGTCCTTGTCGGTCTGTTCGGTCTGGAGCCAGGTGCCCATCATCGTCATTTGCTGCGAGACGAGGCCGCGAAGCTTCTGAATCTGGGCGACCTGTTGCGCGGCGATCTCATGCCCGACCTGCAGGGCTTTCATCTGCCCGTCGGCGGTCTCGGACATGGACCGCAGCGAGGACATCGTGCCTTCCTCGCTATCGAATTGCTCGGCCGTCAGACTCGCCGCCTTCAGCGTGCTGGCGATCGTGTCCCGGTTCGTATCGGACCAGGACTGATAGGTGGTAGAAAACGACGAATTGTCTGGCAGGTTGGTTTTAAGGCTTGAGTAGCTCTGAAAACGTTGTTGCAACACATCATCCGCATTGCCCATGGAAAACGAGATGCTCTGGCCCTGGTCGACGATGCTGCGCAGCTGGTTGAGATCGCTTTCGACCTGCCCCCACATATGCGACGGAAGCGTCGCCGTGTTCTGGAGGAGGTTTTGGTAGATATTCAGCTGCGTTTCGATCTGTTGTGCGAGCTGGCTGATCTGGGTGAGCTGGTTCTGGATCTGCTCGCCGGACTTCCCGACCAAAGCGACCAGCTCGCCATTATTGAGGACCTGCGTCCACTCGGTGGCGGCACCCGTGGCAGTTCCAGCATTTGCGGGCACGACAGTGCCGGCCATCAATGCGACAGCCGCCAGGCCAGTGAGCAATTTATTCGAGGTTGAGCAGCGCTGCGGCATCCTGAACTCCTCTCGTTCGTAGCCAGTGGATCGGCCAGTCGCGGCCGTGTTTGGAACTGAGCGTGCGGATGCGCTTCAGGTCTTCCTTGCCGGATGCGCCAACGAAACTGAGCGCCACGGGGCCGAGCGACATGTCGAAGAGCCGCCTGCCTTCGGACGTTGCGACGTAATATTCTCGCTTAGGAATCGCATTCGAAACGATCTCGATCTGTCTCTCGTTGAAGCCAATCCGCTCATAGAACTCGCGGGTCCCAGGCTCACTTGCGGCGCCGTTCGGCAGGCAAATTTTCGTGGGGCAGGATTCCTTCAACACGTCGATGATGCCGGAACGCTCAGCATCGGAAATGGATTGCGTGGCCAATACCACCGCGCAGTTCGCCTTGCGCAGCACCTTCAGCCACTCTCGGATCTTGCTCCTGAAGACCGGATGGCCGAGCATCAGCCAGGCTTCGTCTAGGACGATGAGGCTCGGTGAGCCATCGAGGCGCTTTTCGATGCGGCGGAACAGATAGGTGAGAACAGGTACGAGGTTCCGCTCGCCCATGTTCATCAACTCTTCGATCTCAAAGGTCTGGAATGAGCCAAGCAACAGTCCGTCTTTCTCAGCATCGAGAAGCTGGCCCATGGGACCATCGACGGTGTAGTGATGGAGCGCGTCCTTGATCTCGCGCATCTGTACGCCGCTTACAAAGTCCGAGAGAGATCGGCCCGCTGCACTGGCCATCAAGCCAATCTGGCGAGAGACCGCATTGCGGTGGTCCGGGGTGATGGTCACGCCCTGCAGCGCGATCAACATCTCGATCCATTCCGCGGCCCATGCGCGATCACTGTCGCTGGAGAGGTCCGACAGCGGGCAGAAGGCCAGCGCCTTCGCCTCTTCTTGAGCGTCGCCACCGATCTCATAGTGATCACCTCCGGTGGCAAGGGTCAGCGGAAGGAGAGAGTTCCCCTTGTCAAAGGCGAAGATCTGGGCGCGTTCATAGCGCCGGAACTGCGCGGCGATTAGTGCAAGCAGCGTCGACTTGCCCGAACCGGTCGGCCCAAAAATGAGTGTGTGACCGACGTCGTCGACATGTAGGTTCAGCCGGAACGGCGTCGACCCGCTCGCCACCTGCATCAGTGGCGGTGAATTCGGCGGGTAGAACGGGCACGGCGCGACAGGGGAGCCCGACCAGACAGAGTTGAGCGGAATGAGATCGGCAAGGTTGCTGGTATTGATCAGCGGTTCGCGGATGTTGCAATACCAATTGCCCGGTAGGCTGCCGAGGTAGGCATCGGTGGCGTTGAGCGTTTCGATGCGCGCCCCGAAGCCCTCCGCCTGAATAAGTCTGCGGATGGACTCTGCCTTTTCCTGCAGTCCTTCACGATCGTGATCGAAGAGAACGATGACGGGCGTGTAATAGCCGTATGCGACCAACTGCGACGAAGCCTGGGCGATAGCCTCTTCTGTCTCGGCGACCATGTTCATGGCGTCCTGATCAAGCGAACGGCTCTGCGTCTGAAAAAGCTGGTCGAAGAATGGGCGCACCTTCTGCTGCCATTTCTTGCGGGTCCGCTCCAGTTTTTGTCTGGCCTCCTGCGCGTCGAGAAAAATGAAGCGCGACGACCAGCGGTAGGTTAGCGGCATGAGATCGAGGCTGTTGAGGATCCCCGGCCAGCTCTCGGCCGGCAGGCCGTCGATCGCGACGACACCGAGGAAGCGGCTTTCAACCTTTGAGGTCAGCCCATGTTCAAGCTCGGCGGTCGCGATCCAGTCGAGATACATGGGCGCATCCGGCAGCCGGATCGGATGGTTGTCACCAGTGATGCAGAAGCGAACGAATTGGAGCAGTTCGTCGTAGCGGGCAACCCGCGCCCCTCCCCTCTCGAGAGCCTCCCGCGTTTCCATGCGACGGATCGAAAGCGTATTGGCGAAATACTGCTCGATCTCGCGGACCGCGTTCTTGAAAATGAACAGCACCGTGTCGGCATAGGTCTTCTTGCGGCTCACCTCGTCCGAGTAGATGTATTTGCTGAGCGCCGTTTTTTTGGATTCGAGCGGCCGATAGGTCAGGATCAGCGCGTGTTTACTCTCGAAATGCCCCTGTTCGCGGGCGAAATGCGCCCGCCGCTCGGCGTCGATCGCGCGAGTTACAGGATCGGGAAAGTGACAACGATTATCCGACGGATAGTCGAATGTCGGGATGCGAACTGCCTCGACCTGGATCATCCAGCCGCTCCCGAGCCGCGAGAGGATTGTATTGATATGGCGCGACAGTTCGTTGCGATCGAGGGCCGTGGCGCTCTCTGAATCTGGTCCCGCAAAATACCAGGCGGCCATCAGGCTTCCGTCTTTCAACAGGAGAACACCATTGTCGACGAGGCCGGCATAGGGGACGAGATCAGCAAAGGATGGGTCGGGGGCCCGGAAGCGTTTGAGAGCGACCATGCGTTCCTCTCAATACCGGCGCCACGGCGAGGAGGTCGCCTTGTAGCAATGCTTGTACGAGATATGGCGGACATAGACCTGTCGCATGAGCGGATCGGCCTTTGCCATCATTCTCAAGAGCCCGACGATGACAATCCAGACGCCAACGCCGAAGAGCGCCGAATAGATCGTAAGAACGACGAAGATGAGGATGACTGCGGCCAAGCCGGTGATCAGCACCAGTTCCCGGTCCGCGCCCACCAGAAGGTTCGGGCGCGACAGCGCGCGGTGGATGCGGTTCCGCTGCAGACCGGACGCGGACTCAGCCATTTGTCACTCCTGCGCCTTGGAAGCCGTCCGAGGCGACCAGCTCCCTCGTCAGGCCAATTGAAGCTCCAGTCGCGCCGAACAGGCCCACAATGGTCGTGGCACCGAGCAGAATGCCGGCGACGAGAACCACGTATACAAGTCGCCGCGCGAAGTCGTTCAACTCCCCACCAAATATGAGCATGCCGCCGGCTATGGCGACAGCCGCAAGTGCGATGTATCCTGCGACAGGTCCGGTGATCGACTCTTGAATCTGCTGCAGTGGTCCTTCCCAGGGCAGTCCGCCACCGCCCGAACTGGCGAGTGCCGGATCAAGCGAAGCGAGAACTGTCGTTAGGACAGAGAATGTGACCTTGGCGAGCGAAGGCTTACGCGACATGACGGGCCTCCTCTTCCTCATCGAGTTGGTCTGAACCGATCTGGTATTGGCCCTCCGCGAACCGTTCGATGTGGATGACGTCTCGAACCCGTCGCCCGCGCGGTGTCCGTTCAATGGAGATGATGAGGTCGACTGCCTCACCGATAACCTCGTGCATCGGCTGCTGGCTTGCTTCTGCGGTCAATTGTTCAAAGCGGCGGAGGGCCGACATGGCGGTGTTCGAGTGAATTGTCGCAACGCCTCCGGGATGACCGGTGTTCCACGCCTTCAGCAGAGTCAACGCGGCACCGTCGCGGACTTCGCCGACGACAATCCTGTCGGGGCGCAGTCGCATCGTGCTCTTCAGCAATCGTGACATATCAACGGTATCGCTGGTATGCAGAAGAACGGCGTTCTCGGCCGAACAATGAATTTCGGCGGTATCTTCGAGGATCACCAAACGGTCTTCGGGGGCGAATTTGACGATCTCATCGATCAACGCGTTCGCAAGCGTCGTTTTGCCAGAACCGGCGCCCCCGGATACGATGATGTTTCGCCTTTTGGAAATCGCCTTTCGGATCATTAAGGCGTGGCATCCCGTCAGCGCGCCTGACCGCACATATTCTTCCAGCGGAATTAGGCGTGGGGCACGGCGGCGGATCGTAAAGGCTGGCTTGGCGACCGCTGGTGGTAAAAGGCCTTCGAAGCGGTGCCCACCTATCGGGAGCTCGCCGGAGATGATCGGTTGCTTCGTGTCTACCTGGGACTGAAGGAAATGCGCCACAATTCCGATCACCGTTTCCGCGGCGACGGGGGACATTTCGCCGGCCGCCGCAACGCCGTGAGCGAGGCGCTCAATAAAGAGCTTTCCGTCCGGATTGAGCATTATTTCGATCACATCCACGTCTTCCAATGCGGCGCACAGCTTATGGCCGAGCGCGTCTTGAAGTTTGCAGACAAGCCGGTGGTGAGAGCGGAGCTGGTTCATGGATTTCTCCTTTTCCGCTGCCCATCTGGGGAGATGAATTCAGAACGGTAACTGGATGGACGAAGCCTCAGGAATGTCTCGGCGTTCACCGGTAAGGTGCCCGCGACGGCAATTGTCTTGCCAATGTTCTTTGGTTCGCCCAATCGCGATAGGTGCCACCCAACGCGTGCAAGGATCCGCTCGAATCGAAGATCGGTCACCGTGACGAGCTCCGTGTACCCATTTGCGATGCACCATTCGATGATGCCTGCGAACATGGTCAAAGTGGCCTCGTGGACGAGGCCTCCTCCGCGAAGATCGACCAAGGTTGTGTCCACGCAAAAACGGGAGCTTTCGATCATACTTGGATGGGCGTTTAGGTGTCGATGCGTTAGCAGTGACGAAAAGACATGGGTCACCATCGTCGGACCCATGGCCGGCAGGAGTCTAGCGCATCCTGCCACACGAGCGCTGTCCGATACGGCGAGTATGTAAGTCGGCTGGAGAGCGTCGAAGACGTCCGCTTCCCGGCCGTCAAGAACACCGACCTCCCAACCCAACCGATTTGAAAACACTTGAGCTCGAAGTCGATGATGTGCTTCGAGAAGGTGCTGTGCAGGAAGCCCATGTCTGGTCGATATCGCAACAACCTTCATACTGATCTCCGTCGCTTAAATTTATCGACAAAGATCAGCACGGATTAGAATGGCTGGGCAGTTGTAGAATCCTACAAGGTATTTTGGTGAGTCGCGCGCGGTTTTGGGCGACAACGCGCTGATCTGATCTCGCGTGTTATTCCCTTAGTTGTAGGAATCACCAGTGAACAAATATGCAACGAACGTTGTGACTCGGAGCGGTAACAGATTGGATTTGCAAGGGAAATACCGATGGCGGCGTTAACCATAGGTCAAGGGGCGTCCCGGCTATTAACAGTTTATTAGCCGCATTTTCCTTGCCGGCCCGCGAGAATCGGACATAATAACGGTTCAGTGGCAATATCGGGCCGAAAACCGTTATCTGAAAGATTTCTGACAATGAACGCTAATTCGATGGCTTCGCTTAAGATGCCGATGCACTTTGAAGATCAAATCCTAGAACAGGGTGATTTGATCTCGAAAAAGCTGCACCTACTTAGCGTACAACGATTCCCGCCCAACGCGAAAAAGACATTGCGAAGCTTCTCGCTGGCGGAGGTCGCGACCTATGTCGGCGTATCGCAGAGCACATTGAAAAAGCTGCATCTGGACGGAAAGGGCCCCTCCCCTCAAACATCGTCCTCCGGTCGTCGCTCCTACACCGCCGAACAGATGTTGGAACTGCGTCAATATCTGGATACGCACGGTCGATCCGACAACCGCATGTATGTTCCCCACCGGCGCGGCGGTGAAAAGCTGCAGGTGCTTGCTGTAGTCAACTTCAAAGGGGGCTCGGGGAAAACCACGACCGCCGCGCATTTAGCGCAGTACCTGGCATTGACGGGGCATCGCGTCCTTGCCGTAGACCTCGACCCTCAAGCATCCCTTTCGTCTCTGCACGGCTTCCAACCGGAGCTCGATCAGATCGCGTCCATCTATGATGCCATTCGCTATGATGGTGCGAGAAAGCCGATCTCGGAGATCATCCAGACCACTAATTTTCCTGGATTGGACATTGTCCCTGCAAACCTCGATTTGCAGGAGTATGAATATGACACGCCGCTTGCGATGTCTGATAAGTCTTCTAATGAAGGCAAAACGTTTTTCACCCGCATATCGCGGGCTTTGGCTGAGGTCGACGATCGTTATGATGTCGTCGTCGTCGACTGTCCACCGCAGCTCGGATATTTGACGCTGACCGCACTGACCGCAGCTACAAGTGTTCTGATAACAATCCATCCGCAGATGCTCGACGTGATGTCGATGGGTCAGTTCCTTCTGATGCTTGGTGGAATTCTAAAGCCGATCCGTGCCGCTGGTGCGGAAGTGAACCTCTCCTGGTACAGATACTTGATTACGCGCTACGAGCCGACCGATGTTCCGCAAGCCCAGATGGTCGGCTTTATGTCCACGATGTTCAACGAGTTCATACTAAAGAACCAGATGGTGAAGTCGACGGCGGTTTCAGATGCCGGAATTACCAAGCAAACTCTGTACGAAGTCGATCGGGCATCCATGAATAGAGGCACGTATGACCGTGCGATGGAATCGTTGGATGCAGTGAATGCTGAAATTGCCGGCCTCGTTCACGAGTCATGGGGACGTCGATTTGTCAGCTGACAAAAACGAACGTTTTATGCGGAAAAACAAGCAGCTAACGGCTGCTCGGAGCAAATGAGATGGCACGGAAAAATCTGCTCGAGGGACTTGCTGACCTGCATGAAGATAGCGGCACGGCACCTGCATATCCAATGCGAGGCGCAGGCAAATCTCTCGTGCGTTCGCTGGACGAGCTGGCAAAGCAGGCTGACAAATATCTCGAAGGCGAGGCAATTATCGAACTTGATCCGGCACAAATTGAAGGCTCCTTCGTAAAGGATCGGATATCAGACGACGACGGCGAGTATCAAGATCTGCTAGAGGCAATTAGGGTACGTGGGCAGGATACGCCTATTCTCGTGCGGCCCCATACAAAGGTCGATGGTCTTTATCAGGTTGTCTTCGGCCACAGACGGGTAAGGGCAGCAAGGGACCTCGGCAGAAAAGTCCGGGCTATTGTCAAGGCAATCGACGACCGTTCCCATGTCATTGCTCAAGGGCAGGAAAATTCCGCGCGCGCGAATCTCTCTTTTATCGAAAGGGCGTTATTTGCCAAGCGCCTGGATGATCTTGGTTACGGCCGAGAGGTGATTTCCTTGGCATTGTCCGCGAATGCGGCTTCGGTCTCGAAGATGATGACGGTGGCAGAGCGCATCTCGGCTAACGTCATAGAAAAAATCGGGTCGGCTCCCGGTGTGGGCCGAGAGCGCTGGATAGAGCTTTCACTTCTAGTCGGAAAATTCGCCAATAGCGGCAAAGTGTCAGAAGTTTTGAGCACGGACGGCTTCGACGCATTGCCGTCCGATGAACGCTTTTCATCTCTGTACAAGGCGCTCAACAGAACAGCGCGGCCCGTGAGGAAGGCGGAGGTTTCGACTCAAAAGGCGAAGTGGCAGCCCCGGGACAAGGCAGTGCAGGCCGAAATCAAGAATACGGGCAAAGCTTTCTCGCTCTCGATGAAGGCGAAGAATGCTGGCCGTTTCGGAGAATATCTTTCCCGCAATTTGGATGCGCTCTACGAGCAATTCCTGAAGGAGGGAAGCAAAGGAGACTGAAGCCGCAAAAGAAAAAGGCCCCCAAACGACCAAGTCGTGGAAGCCCTTCTCGTATTCCCTAAGCAAGATTGAGAATCGCATTTCCACGAATCCCTGTCAAGAGTCGTAACCGTCGATTTGGCGGGCGGATCTCTTTTGCCTCAATTAAGGTGAGAGAAAAAATGCAGAGTGGAAGTGTGACGACGCCCTTCGGGCGGCGGCCGGTATCGCTTGCCCAGGTAAGAGGGCAAATGAAAACGGCTGAGATGCGGCCAGGTAAGACGGCCGACAAATGGAAGATCTTTCGCGATGCCTCGGAGGCGAGGGCAGTGCTCGGCATTCAGGACCGCGCCCTTGCCGTTCTTGATGCGCTCTTGACCTTCTATCCCGACAATGAGCTTTCGGAAGAGCGCGGCCTGGTGGTGTTCCCATCAAATGAACAGCTTTCCGTTCGAGCGCATGGTATTGCTGGCACGACATTGCGCCGCCACCTTGCTGCACTCGTCGATGCTGGACTGATCCAGCGCAAAGACAGTGCTAATGGCAAACGATACGCCCGAAAGGACAAGGGCGGCCAGATCGAAGATGCGTTCGGCTTCAGCCTCGCGCCGCTGCTTGCTCGCGCCGAAGAGCTTGCGCAGCTCGCACAGCAGATAGCAGCCGAGCGCCGGCACTTCCGCAGCGCCAAGGAAGCACTGACGATCTGCCGTCGTGACGTTCGTAAGCTGCTGACGGCTGCGATAGAAGAGGGCGCTTCTGGCGATTGGGAAAAGCTGGAGGGCTACTACGTGCAGCTGCTCGCAGGCATCCCCCGCTCCCCAACCCTCAAAGATATTGAATCCGTCCTCGACGAAATGCGAATGTTGCGTGAAGAGATCATCAACCAACTGGAATTTCAGGAAGATTCTCAAAAAACAGATAGCAATGATGTCCAAATTGGACGTCACATACAGAATTCAAAACCCGAATCCAGCAATGAATTTGAACCTTGCTCTGAAAAAGAGCAGGGGCCGAAATCGAACCCAGACATTGGGCGAATGCGAGAGCCGATAAAGGCTTTTCCACTGGGAATGGTCTTGCAGGCCTGCCCTGAGATTTCGAATTACGGGCCGGGCGGGGCGGTCGGGAGTTGGCGCGATCTCATGTCAGCCGCGGTGGTCGTGCGATCGATGCTGGCCGTCAGTCCGAGTGCCTACCAGAATGCCTGTGAGGCACTCGGTGCCGAGAATGCTGCGGCCGTGATGGCCTGCATCCTCGAAAGGGCAGGGCACATCAACAATGCGGGCGGTTATTTGCGTGACCTCACCCGCAAGGCAGAACGCGGAGAGTTTTCACTTGGGCCGATGTTGATGGCGCTGATGCGAACGAATGGTTCGCCAGGCCGGAGAGCATCATGAGCTGCAAAAAGCTGATGCTGTTTGGAGACCGCAGCAAGGTGAGATCCTGGCTTGTGGTCTCCCGAGTATCGCCGATAAGCTATCAATCTAAAGTGGGGTCGCTGAAAACAGCATATTCGAAGGGCCGTAACCTCGGATGCAAAGAGCTGTGTAGCCTTCTGAACGAAATCATCCGGACATCCGCGCCGGCGGAACAACGGCGCTGGAGACGCTGCTTTCGGCTGCGACCGTACGTGCCGATAACATCATGAGTCTTGCTATTGCACCAAGATGGGGTTTGAGGGCTATGCTAGTCTCATAGACGTTCCGCTTCTGGATGTGACACCCTTCGACCGGGCCAAGAAGTTGGGCGCTGCGCCTTTGGCACAGGCCGAGATCTCGCAATTTAAGAGCAGGTGGCCCCGAGGCGCTTTTGAGCCCGTTGCCGCCGCTCCGGTCAATTGGCCTCAGAGCGGTCTGACGTTTTCCGCCTTTAACTTGCCGGTCTTCCGATCCTGACCGAGATCGTAGGAAACGGACTGTCCCTCTCTGAGATAATCGCCATATTGCAGGGCGGTGACATGCACGAAAACGTCGCCTCCTCCGCTTTCCGGCGTGATGAAACCAAAGCCTTTATCGGCGTTGAAGAACTTAACCTTGCCAGTTGGCATAACAATCCTCGTGTCTTCGCAGTTTAGGCAGCAAACTAACGACCAGCCACAGCAAGAATCAAGCCAGTCTGCTTCCGCCGAGTGATGTCGCGCTCTTTGGATAGAGTGGACGAAAGGCCGTGCCCCAGCCGTTGTTTCTATCACTCTGGCTCCGGCAGGTTTAAGGTGTAACGCGTATGTCGGCGTTCACCGCTGCGGTTCATTGCCCCCTTCTCCACCATATCATGAAGGTCTTTAGTCGCCGTTGCCCGGGAAGCCCCTGTGATCGAGATGTAATTTTCCGCGCTCAGGCCACCTTTGAAGCCTTCAATCCCTTCGCGGAACATGCGGGAGATCGCCTTGGCGATTGTTGAACTGGTCGCGGAACCGTTCATAGAACTTTGCCTTGCGGATATAAAACGCAACGCGCGTGAGAGTCGTCTGCTGCGCATCGAGAATGGTTTGCAAGAAGTAGAGTAGATGAGCCTTTCGATTATATCGAGCTTACGCTGATTTGTTTCGAGCTCTCCGTAATAAGCCTTGCGGCTCCTTTTGATCGTATATGCAAGCGAGATCAGGCTCGGTTGCCCGATGTTTTGCGCGAGCGACTTTTGAGGGCCGAACAAGCAGCCCAGCAGGTCGCCGCGCTGAAGAAAGATCGTGACGAGCCGGCATACCATCATGCGGGTTCGAGACGAGAAACCACCTCGGTCGTTGGCAGAAGGAACAATGATGACCGGCTACACCATTGAACCGGACGGGCGTCAGGTGGAGGAGGAAATCCACCTTGGCGGGGTTGGCCGAACAGGTCGTGGCAAGCACGGATTGGAAGGAGATCTCCGCCGGGAAAGGAAGCTCGCCGGGCAAAAAGCGCGGGCGCTCCCTTATGAATCAGCTAGTCAAGGACGAACTAACCCGAAGCGATGTGCCTCGTCCAACAGCGCCCTAACGGAAGAGGGCTGCCACCTCCTGCCACCACGCGCCGGCCGTTCCCCCATCTGATCCAGTTGCGCGGCAATGTCGCGCAGCGACAAACTGGGGTCGGCGATGGTGATCGCGGCGACCAACTTCATCAAATGATCTTCGGGCGCGCGGCGCGGTGAGCGGGCCAGCAGCTCTGGCTCTGCAAGCTTCTCACGAACCATCCGATGCACCGCGCGGCGTAATCGTTCGACCGTCCAGTGATGACCGCGACGGTTAAGGACGCGCACGACGTTGTCCCAACTATGCTGTGGCCTGAGCTGCCTCACGGTCGGCAGCCAGGTCTGTGCCGACGAAATCAGTTCGTCGAGATAAAGTTTCTCGCGTGCTTTCGACACCGCCTTGATCGCCTCCGGTCGGCGCTCGCGCAGACCGGGATTTCCGGGAAGCTTCCCTCTGGCTTTCGCAGCCTTGATGCCAGCTTTGGTTCGTTCGGCGATCAGGGCGCGCTCAAGCTGGGCGACGGCGCCGAGCACCTGCAAGGAAAACATTCCCTGCGGCGTGGACGTATCGATCGGATCGCGCAGCGAGCGGAAATGAACTCCGCGCTTTTCGAGGTCTTCAATCACGTGAAGCAGATGGCTGACTGATCGGGCCAAGCGATCGAGACGAACGACGACTAGCACGTCGCCAGAGGTGAGATCCTTCAGCACTTTGGTGAGCACCGGTCTTGTGCGGGATAACCCGGATCCGTGCTCCTGATGAATGCGATCGCAGCCGGCGGCGCGCAACTCATCGACCTGGGCATCGTTGAGCTGATCGTCAGTCGAAACCCGGGCGTATCCGATCAGCCGGGGCCGCGGAGAGGGGGAGCTGGCGATTGCAACCTGGGGCATTCGTTCTGGCTCTTTTTTGATGGCCTTTGTACAGATAATGAATGCATGAGAAAATGGGGATTTGCAAGCGTGTTTTATGACAAAAATGGGAGGCGATAGAGAGCGTTCTATGACGTGAGGCAGGCATCGACCCATCGCCGCCCGAGAACGCACGTCAGCGGGCATCTATGGCGAAAACGCAGGGAAATCGGCTATTTCGGAAGAGGTCGCTCCGGCTCCGGCTTTTTGATGAGGTTCTGACGCCGAGAGGCGGTCGGGGAGGGGAAGAGCTCGACCGGTTCAGCACGCGTTATTTCCGCTCAATCAGGCAGAATTTCCAGCGACCCAAAATGAAAAGCCCTCAAGGGGCCCGGATTTGCGGCTTTTCCGCCAATTCTCACGGACAAATACGCTATCTCTTGCCGCCAAAAACCATCACCTATCGATACGCAGTACTTATCGGAAGTGATTGCCCATCCACGGCGCCGTCCCGAGTGACGGAAGCAATGGCTTAAATAGCTTCTGTTCTGGAAAAGAACAACGTTAATTCATATGGTTAACGAGATGGAAACGGCCAACATTCCCGGATAAGAGGGGGTAAGTGGGGCAGATTCGGTGGCGGTGCTGGTTCGTTGGGCAACGGTGGTGCTGCAACCGGACTGAAGTGACCCCGTGTTCACGCCCTAGCGAGAATGATTGCCGGCAGGGGCGGAACCGGTTGGCCGACGTTGCCGATGCCAAGCCGGTCACCGAGATAGTGGTAAAAGGATAGCCCGAGCTTTTGGCAGGTCTTCATCAGACCGAGCATGGTATCGCGTGCAACACGACCATCGCGGCTCATCGTGCCGCCGGAGATCTTCCGCTTCGTCACAAAGCTCCGCAAAGCATTTTCGGATGCATTGGTGTGTAGCGGAATCTCGGGATGATCGAGAACTTTCAGCAACTCGCTCTTCCGTCGATGCAGCCGCTCAAGCAGCTTGTCGAGCGCCTCATAGCCGGTGCGCAGGCCGAAGATTCGGTCGAACCGTCGTCTGAAGGCCGGAACGGCCCGCGGGGAAGGGGTCTGCTTGTAGGCTTTCAGCGCCTTGTAGAAGCGCCAGACGAGATCGCGGACCATGGTGAGCGACCGCTCCTCCTTGGCGGTTCCTGGCATCAGCTTTTGCAGAAGACGTTCGGCATGAACCCAGCACAGCGCGTGATTGCCGACGCGGAACTGGCCGGCGTCGTCGGACACGATCACCGTATTGCCCATCAGGCCGTGGTGACGAATAGAACCCCACAGGCCGGCCTCGGCAAGCGTGCCGATCTCCTGCCGGTCGAAGATGTCGATACCCTTTTCGGCCAGATGCGCCATGAATGGGACCTGGTTGCAGAAGCGCTGTGGTTCAAAAGCGCGAAGTACGGCAGTTATGGACGCATCCGCACGGCGTTCTTTCAGGTAATCGAACGCGGCATCGTTGAGCACGTAATCCTGGTAGCCACCGCGCAGCAGCGACAGGAAATTCAGGCGGGACTTCGATTTTGTGGTGCGAAAGACAGTAAAATTCGGGCCGCCGATGTGTGTGGCGTAACACGGATTATGGGAATGCCACGCGCCGGTGTCGTCGACGGTGACATAAGACGACGACACCAGGCCGGCATGCAACACCGCGGCATCCTCGGCGACAAAGCCATCCAGCTGCCGGGTCAAAAGCCGTAAAATCTGGCGTTTTGAGATGTCGATACCGATGTCGTTCAGCAAAGTCGTCAGGCGCGCGGTCGTCACCTGCCCTTGTGTATGCAGCATCAGGCAAAGTCGCCTGAGGTTGATGCCGTAGCCACCTACGGTTCCCATAGGCAAGGGTGCCAGCACCGTCTTTCCATCCGGCGTCACCCAGCATTCACGACGGTAATGCACGAGCTCGGCCTTGAGCACCAGGTCGCGAACATAGACGCTTCTGTATCCCTTGAAGCGCGAGCCGGCCGGAGCATTGGTGCGCACGATCTCTTCCCGGCTGACCCGTTTCACATCGAGCTTCGGGCCGCGCGGTTTCTTCTTGCTCGCCTGTTTGTCGCCGGATTTGATATCGGTTGCCTTGTCCATGCCGGACGGTCGAAACGGCGGGCGCGGCGGCAGGTTCTTCAGTCGAGCGATCTCATCGCGCAGCAGTTGGTTCTCGACTTTAAGCCGGGTGTTTTCCAAGCGAAGGGCGGCGTTTTCCTCGCGCAGCTGGATGTTGTCGGCCTCAAGCTTCGCGAGCCGGGCTTCCGCCTGCTGCGACCGCTCCAACAGACCGGACACCAGACTGCGCAACGCATTCAGCGACAGCGTGCCGGCATGCTCGGGGGAGGGGAGCCGTTTCGTCATGGCAGAATCGAATCATGATTTGCCCCGGCAGGAGAATCCCCAGGCTATCAATCAATTCTCAAAACGCTGGGTTATGCACACTTCTATGCTCGCTCACCGAAACGCTGCCACCGATTTTGCCCCACGTACATAAGAGGGGTAAAAGGGGCTGATTTGTGGGCGCTGCTGAAGCGCTGGGCAATTGTGCCGTTGATGCTCTTCTACCATAATCGGTGTCGGAGCATAAGACGCGATCAGGATGAGAGACGGGGAGCAGCACAATGGGCGGGATCGATATCGAGGGGCTCGACGAAGCAACGCTGATGGAACTGCATGGACGCATCGTCGAGCGGCTCCACTTCCTGCATCAGCAAAAGACCGCGGCTGCCCTGCAAGAGATCAAGATCGGCAGCGGCGTAACGTTCGAAGGGCCGGATGGAAGAGCGATCAGGGGCATCGTCATCCGACGCAATCGCAAGACGGTGACGGTTCATACCGACGATGAGAAGCACTGGAATGTCTCGCCGTCATTGCTGACGCTTGTGGGCCGCCATGGTCTCGATGGAGAGGCGTCCAAAGACGGCCGTGTCGTGCCGTTTACGAAGCCCGGCACCAGATAGCAGCACTCAGGCTTTTGCGGCGACAAGGCCTGCCAGCGGCGGGATGGCCTGGCCGCAGTGCGACGCGATCATGGCAGGCGATGACGCTGGGATGCCGAACCGGTCGCCGAGATAGTGGTAAAAGGACAGTCCGAGCTTTTGGCAGGTCTTCATCAGACCGAGCATGGTGTCGCGCGCAACACGGCCGTCCCGGCTCATCGTACCGCCGGAGATTTTTCGCTTGGTGACGAAACTGCGCAGATCATTCTCTGACGCGTTGGTGTGTAACGGGATTTCTGGTCGCTCGAGCACGCGCAGCAGTTCGGCTTTGCGGCGGTGCAACCGCACCAGCAATGCGTCGAGGGCATCATAGCCGGTACGCAGGGTAAAGATCCTGTCGAACCGTCGTCGGAAGCCCGGGATTGCCTGTGATAAAGGCTTTTGTTTCCAGACCTTCAGCATCTTGTAGAATCGCCAGACGAGATCGCGGATAAGCGCGACCGATCGCGCCTCCTTTGGCTTTGCCGGCATCAGCTTTTGCAGAAGGCGCTCGCTATGGACCCAGCACAGGGCATGATTGCCAACCCGGAACTGTCCGGCATCGTCGGAGACAATCACCATGTCGCCCAGAAGACCGTGATGGCGGATGGAACCCCAGAGACCGGCTTCGGCCAGGACCCCGATCCCCTGCCTGTCGAAAATATCGATGCCCTTGCCGGCCAAATATTCCAGGAATGGTACCTGATTGCAGAAGCCTTGCAGCTCGAAAGTGCGCAGTCTGGCAACGAGGCCTGGATCGCCACGGCGCTCTTCCAGATAGTCGAACGCTGCGTCATTGAGGACATAGTCCTGGTAGTTGCCGCGCAGCAGCGACAGGAAGTTCAGTCGCGATTTCGATTTCGTCGTTCGGAAGACGGTAAAATGCTCACCCCCGATTTGGGTGGTGTAAAAATTATCATGAGCATGGCGGGCACCGGTGTCGTCGACCGTGACATAAGTGGACGACACCAGGCCGGCATGCAGCACCGCCGCGTCCTCGGCAACAAACCCATCCAGCTCTTTGGTCAGAAGGCGAACGACCTGGCGTTTCGAGATCTCGATGCCGATATCATTTAGCAACGTCATCAGCCGCCCCGTCGTCACTTGCCCCTGCGCGTGCAACATCAGGCAGAGCCGCCGGAGGTTCGGTCCGTAGCCGCCCATAATTCCCGTCGGCAACGGTGCGATCACCGTCTTCCCATCAGGTGTGATCCAGCACTCGCGGCGATAATGCACGAGCTCGGCCGACAGCACCAATTCCCGCACGAAACAACCTTTATAGCCTTTGAACCGCGAACCGGCCGGAATGGTTGCACGTAAAATCTCTTCCCGGCTGACCCGCTTCACATCGAGCTTCGGGCCGCGCGGCTTCTTCTTGCTCGCCTGTTTGTCGCCGGATTTGATATCAGTTGCCTTGTCCATGCCGGACGGGCGAAACGGCGGTCGCGGCGGCAAGCTCTTCAGTCGGGCGATCTCGTCGCGCAGCAGTTGGTTTTCGACCTTCAGGCGGGTGTTTTCCAGGCGGAGCTCCGCGTTTTCTGCGCGAAGGGCTACGTTCTCGGATTCAAGTTTCGCGAGGCGAACTTCAGCCTGTTCAGCTCGTTCCAGCAGACCAGTCACCAAACTTCGCAACGCCTTCAGTGAAAGCGTATCGGCATGCTCAGGTGAGGGGAGCCGTCTCTTTGCCATGTCGAGACTGAATCTGATTTGCTCCGCCCGCGGAATCCCAACGCTGGAAATCAACTCGCAGACCAAGCCCTTATGCACACTTCTCTATGCCCTTCGGAGAGAGCCCGCCAACCAAAATGCCCCACTTACATAAGAGGGTAAGTGGGGCAGATTTGGTGGCGGTGCCGGTTCATTGGGCAACGGTGGTGGCGCAGCCGAGCCGAAGCGGCCCCAAGTGCTCAAGCCCGAGCGAGAATGATCGCCGACAGGGGCGGAACCGGTTGGCCGACGTTGCCGATACCAAGCCGGTCACCGAGATAGTGGTAAAAGGATAGCCCAAGCTTCTGGCAGGTTTTCATAAGACCAAGCATGACGTCGCGCGCAACACGGCCATCGCGGCTCATCGTGCCGCCGGAGATCTTTCGCTTCGTGACAAAACTCCGCAGATCATTTTCGGATGCATTGGTATGCAGCGGAATCTCGGGATGATCGAGCACCTTCAGCAGCTCGGTCTTCCTTCGATGCAGCCGCTCAAGCAGCTTGTCGAGTGCCTCATAACCGGTGCGCAGGCTGAAGATTCGGTCGAACCGTCGTCGGAAGGCCGGAACGGCCCGCGGGGAAGGGTTCTGCTTGTAGGCTTTCAGCGCCTTGTAGAAACGCCAGACGAGATCGCGGGCCATGGTGAGCGACCGCTCCTCTTTTGCGGTTCCTGGCATCAGCTTTTGCAGAAGACGTTCGGCATGAACCCAGCACAGCGCGTGATTGCCGACGCGGAACTGGCCGGCGTCGTCGGACACGATCACCGTGTTGCCCATCAGGCCGTGGTGACGGATAGAACCCCACAGGCCGGCCTCGGCATGCGTGCCGATCTCCTGCCGGTCGAAGATGTCGATACCCTTGTCGGCCAGATGCGCCATGAACGGCACCTGATTGCAGAAGCGCTGCGGTTCAAGAGCGCGAAGTCCGGCAGTAATGGCCGCATCCGCACGGCGTTCTTTCAGGTAATCGAACGCGGCATCGTTGAGCACATAATCCTGGTAATTGCCGCGCAGTAGCGACAGGAAATTCAGGCGGGACTTCGATTTTGTGGTGCGAAAGACAGTAAAATTCGGGCCGCCGATGTGTGTGGCGTAACAGTTATTATGGGGATGCCGTGCGCCAATGTCGTCGACCGTGACGTAAGACGACGACACCAAGCCGGCATGCAACACCGCCGCATCCTCGGCGACAAAGCCATCCAGCTCTTTCGTTAGAAGCCGCACCATCTGGCGCTTGGAGATGTCGAGACCGATATCATTCAGCAATGTCGTCAGCCGCGCGCTCGTTACCTGTCCGTGTGCGTGGAGCATCAGGCACAGCCGTCTGAGGTTGGCGCCATAGCCACCCATAATCCCCGCTGGCAAGGCTGCCAGCACCGTCTTTCCATTGGGGGTTACCCAGCATTCACGACGGTAGTGCACGAGTTCGGCCTTGAGCACCAGGTCGCGAACGCAAAAGCTTTTGTACCCCTTGAAGCGCCAGCCGGCCGGAGCATCGACGCGCAGGATCTCCTGCCGGCTCACCCGTTTCACATCCAACTTTGCGCCGCGTGGCTTCTTCTTACTCGTCGGCTTATTGCCGAGTGCAGCGTCCGTCGCCTTGTCCATACCGGAGGAGCGAAACGGTGGCGCGGCGGCAGGTTCTTCAATCGCGCAATCTCGTCGCGCAGCAGCTGGTTGTCGAGTTTCAGGCGGGTGTTCTCGAGCCGAAGGGCCGCATTTTCCTCGCGAAGCTGGATGGTCTCGGCCTCAAGCTTCTCAAGTCGGGCTTCTGCCTGCTGCGACCGCTCCAGCAGACCCGTCACCAAACTGCGCAACGCCTTTAGCGAAAGCGTGTCGGCATGCTCGGGGGAGGGGAGCCGTTTCGTCATGACAGAATCGAATCATGATTTGCCCCAGCAAGAGAATCCCCACGCTCGCGATCAACGCTCAAAGTGCGAGGTTATGCACACTTCTATGCTCGCTCACCGAAACGCTGCCACCGAATGTGCCCCACGTACGATAAAAGGAGACAAGTGGGGCAGATTTGGTGTCGCTTTTAGCTAAGAATTTCATTGATATGCAGATGGTAGGGAGGGGAGGTTCCGGGCGTGGGGAGTTGTGTAGCCTCGATGGTTTCTGGAACGATCAGATTTTGTACCGCCTCTGACCAGATAAGTATTGCTCTATCGGGATCACAAGGCCTCCTAAGTGGCGCGGCAGGGCGTAACGAGGCGAGATAAGACGCCACGTTGCGCCCGTTTGCGCGCCAATTATACCAGTGATTTCGGCGCTTAAACGGCCGCACTTCGACGTTTTTGGCGCCCTCCCTCTGCATGTCGCGGGCTATGGCTTTGGCCACCTCGCGGTCGCTGAAAGTGAGGCCGATCGGCTTTCCGTTCTGATAAATTTCATGCATGTCAGGTCCTTTCTAAGGGCGGAATGCCCGACGCGTGGAAAATATAAGATGAGTTACATTTGTCGCCGTCCCTGATTCAGCGTCCGAACCTGCTCCTCAAGATGCTCGGTTGCCGTCGTCGCGGCTCATGCGGTCGCGTTGCAGACCGGCGGCCATCAACTCCCATGAGGACGGTGGCTTGGCGGCTCCGGCACTAGCTCGGTGATGAAAGAAAGATGCGCCGTTTCCATTGGCTGCGCCACCACTTAGCAATTCCGATTTTCATCCCAATCGGCGGTGGAACATGCACTTTTCATCGCCGCGCCCATCAAAGGACGGTACCGAAAGTTCTTTACCATTGAACTGCGTCAGCGCGAGCAGGGCGGTCTTGGCGTCAAGCTCGAGGTGCATCGGACAACTGCGCACGGCCACGGGTACGTGAAGAAAAACCAAGGGAAGCAAGCGAATTGACCCTGTTGCAGTTACCGGTTGCACTCGATAATCTGCCCCCAACTTGGGTTGGGGAAGATCATGAAACGGATGATACTGGCGGCTGCAGCCGCCCTTTTTGCGACCGGCGCCAATGCTATGATGGCCCAGGATTTGGCGCGCGACTGCAAGAGCAGCATCACACTTGCCGGAAATTACGTCATGGGCTTCATGGAGAAATGGCGCGAGGATGAGATTGTATTCGATAGCGTCGTTAAGATGGGCATGAAGGACGAGCAAATGCTCGGGATCGCTCGGGAGAGCATTCTCGGGAAATTCTGCATCCCGAAGGGCGCCAATGTCGCCCGCGCCATCGTGATTGGCTGCGACTGGGTGACGACGCATCCCGAGAAGGGAACCTGGCCGGCCGAGCGTTCGTTGATGGCTCCCTATAAAGCTGCATGGCCTTGCGACCAATGACCAAGACCGCGACTATCCAATCCCATGTGAGCGTAAATTCCGTGATCTGGATCACGTCCCTGCATGAGAGCGAGCACGGGGTGACCCTCCGCGTCCTCGAAGATTTGGAACCCTTGTTGCAGGCCAACCAGATCTTCTTCATGAAATTTGAGCCGAAGAGCGCCGCTGATCTTCTGGGATTCTTGGATTATGTGGCGAAGGTGGTTGAAGACGGCCTGCTGCCGATCATCCATTTCGATACCCATGGCGATGAGGACATGGGTATTCATATCGTCGCCTCGAACGAGGATTGCAGCTGGGCCGAGATCACAGAGAGACTGCGCGCGATCAACATAGCCACGGCCAATAACCTGTGCGTCATCTCGCTGGCCTGTTTCAGCTTTCATCTCGTGAAAGAAATTCATGTCACGACCCGCGCGCCATTCTACATATTGGCCGCGCCCCAAAACAAAGTTACGGCAGGCGATGCGGAGGATTCTGTGGTCCGGTTTTACCGGCACGTCTTCGAGAAGAGCGAGCTTATCGGTGCGTTCCGAGCAGTCCTGAAAGACAAGCTGCTCCTCATGCATAGCGAGGAGCTGCTGTTCACGTCGCTAGTGCGTTACGTCCGTGCATTTTGCATGGGCAAGGGCGTTCAGAAGAGGGTTGATGAGCACCTCACCGAGGCACGGAATCTGGGCTACCTGACCAATGGTTCGGATATCGCGTCCTTCCGCAAGGCGGTCAAAGCCAATCTTTTGGCAGACCAGTCGCTTGTTGACCGATTTGTGGAGACGTTCCTGCTTGGCCGTCCGGTCGGCTATGACATCGAGGCCGTGAAGAAGGCCGCACGGGCTCTGCCAGATCCCTACGCGGACGGGAAGCGGAAGCGGCCGACCGTGGCCGATAGCATTAAGGGCATGACGCTGCCGCCATTGAAGTGACGACGCGCCCGCTCGATTTATTCCGCGCCAGGGTTGTATAGGCACGATTCGTAAAGGTTGAGAGAGTACAGATGACTGTCGCGAATTTGTTCGGCGGGGGCTTCATGTATCAGCTTATTCTTACCGTCATCCTCGTAATCGTTGAAGTCCTTCGGTACTCGCCGAAGGTTCGCTGGGCGGTCGCAATCATTTCCATTTTGACCATTGCCGGAAGCTTCTATGTCGTCTTCTATTTGGCAACAAGCCACGTGTTCGTGCAAGGCTATGAATATAAGCCGCACGACCTTCAGCCGGGCATCACTATAGGGGTCGTCTTCGCCCTGTTCATGCTCGTGATGGTCGCTTTCAGCGTGATCGACCGTGATAAGCTCAAGGCAATCGTAGATCGTGACAGCGACGACCAGCTTCTCAGGGCGTGGGCATCCAGCTTCACTCCCTTGCTCGACGCGCAGTCTGGAGGCGCGGGCGGCGATGCCAAGATGGCGCCGCAAACCGAAAGCGCTGCCAAGTCCGACGACGACATTATTCAGGGCATCAAAGCGAACCTCCGTCAGCTGATCGAATACTACATCATGAACAAAAGTCAGGCGCGCAGGAGTTACACTGCCAGCCTGACCGCCATCGTTGCCGGTTTCGGGACGATCATTGGGGGTACGTGGTGGGCGTTCTCCTCGGGCCGAAGCGATGGGACGGCATATATCGTTCCCTTAGCGGGTGTACTGCTTCAATTCATCGGCGGAGGCTATTTCTATCTCTATAACCGAAGCCTGATTCAGCTTAATTTCTTCTTCTCCCGTCTGGCGCAAATGCAGGACACGCTTTTGGCAATCCATCTTGCCGAGTCCTTGCCAGAGGGAAAGGAAAGGGCGAAGGCCGTGGACAGGCTGATATTCATTGTAGCGGAACGCAGCACGACCGCGCCCGCTTACCTTCCGGACCCAGCGGCAAAGAAGCCAGCGGCAAGGCGCACCAGAACGCAACCCGAGCCAGCCGCCGAGTAGCGCGACCGACTACGCGTAATGCTTGCCAGCGTGATGAAGCTGCACGTCGCACCTTTGCATAAGCGCGGCACGCCTTTGACGACGCCGACCACTGCTCTCCCTCGATCGAGCGAGCCGACATTGATGTTCGATCTTGAAATCGTTTTGGCAAAGAGACGTTTCAGTGAAATCGTTAGCGGAAAATCGCCCTTCATTTATCGGCTAAACCTAACAGACATATGAAGTTTTCCCATTTGAAATAACAAAGTAGAAGCCACACTTTTCGAGCCGGCATTGAGTTGGCGCGTCTCGACGAGCGCATCGCCCGCTCCGCGGTCGGACAGGGGTGGATCGAACGGTCGCACTTTGCCGACGCCTGCGCCTCGCTGTGGATCGACGGCGAACTTGTTCACCTCGAAGACCTCGTCCTCCACGACGACACCCGCGATATTCGCACACCCACCCATGAACTGACAATCGCCCGCGACGCGTTGCGCACCCGGCGACGCATTGCCGCGCAACCACCGGTCTGGGCACTGTCGCCCGACGGCATTCGCACGCTCAGGCAAACCTCGGATGTGACATCGGTCAGGGCCGATGATGCTGAGTCGGGCGCCGCCGCCAAGCGGCCTGTCGCTGTCGAGCCGATAGGGGAGGGGGACGATGCTGACGACGCCAAAGATCTGCCTGGCGTCGATTATGCCGCCATTGATGCGCTGCTGGCCCGGTCCGAGGCGGCGATCGAGAACGCACGGTCCGGACGGGCCGGCGCGCAAGAAAAAGATCCCATGATCTACGATCTCGATTGGGACGAGGACGCGCGGCTGGGCGAGTGGCGCAACGTGTTGAGGCAGACCGATGATCTGCCGGCGGTGCTGCAGGCGATTGTCGCCCTCGATGCCTGGAACGAGATTGCGGTGCTGCAGCACGCGCCCTGGCTTGGACGACTGTTGGCCGCCTCGATCCTCCGCCAGGCCGGTGTCACCACGGCCGCACATCTCGCAGCCATCAATCTCGGACTAAAAACCATTCCCGTCGATCGGCGCCGACATCGCGATCGAGAAACCCGGCTGCTCGCCATCGCCCATGGACTGGTCGCGGCCGCCGAGATCGGGCTGAAAGAGCATGATCGGCTGACGCTGGTGAAAACGATGATGGACCGAAAACTGGACGGGCGCCGGACGTCGTCAAAACTGCCGGAGCTGGTCGAGCTGGTGATGGCGAAACCGCTGGTGTCGGCTAAGATGGTCGTAACGACGCTGGGCGTCACGCCGCAGGCGGCGCGGCGGATCGTTGGCGAGCTCGGATTGCGCGAGATGACGGGGCGGGGGAGGTTTCGCGCCTGGAGCGTCCTGTGAATTAGCCGAATACATTCTTCTAGCTTGACCATGTTAATTTTTTCCTCCACAAATGAGGTAGAGAACATTAACATGAGTAGGCGGCATGGAAAATATCAGCCCAAAGACAATCACTGATCCTGAGATTGGCGACCTTTACCTTGCTCGTCTGGAACTTGAGCGTGAGAAATTGATCGCGGCAGGTCATCACGCACTTGCTGCTGCTGCGACTGCCTCACCACTGCATCCCACCAATGCCGCCGGCATGTTCGCGTATATGGACGGAGTGAAGGGCCTTCGAGCCGAAAACCTCGGTGGAAATTGGGAGATCTTTAGCGAGGAAGGTGTGGAAGGCATCCGCAATGACGTCCTCAAGCTTCGAGTTCTCTTTGTAAATGTCAATCAAGCCTGCCGCAAAGCGGATCCTAGAGCGCGGTCTCGAAAAGGCGCTGGCTCCGAGCGCGTGGCTTGTGGCGATATGTTTGAAGCTGCCGGTATCGACCTCCCTATCAGCGTGGTCAAGTTTCATGGAGACCACAAAACATATTACCTGATGGTCGATCAGTTTGGCGCAATGGAACTCAGCTTACCTGTGGTGAAGAATGGCCAATTCCTTCGCTGTATCGATCGCGTATTTTTGATTGAGGGTGGCGATCTGGACGCGGTCGATTTTGGCATCAATGAACCGACCAACGATCCGGATCTGGATATCGTCGTCAGTCGAAAATAAAGCCGAACAATCATGTTCAATGGAAAGAGACTCAGCCTCGCCAGGAAAAGGCAGAAGCTGACAGCGAAGGAACTCGCAGAAAAGGCCGGCGTATCGCCGGTCACAATCACGCGGCTTGAAACCGGTCAGAACCAGGCGGATTCTGGAACACTTGAGAAGCTCGCAGAGGTTCTCGGTTATCCCGTGCAGTTTTTCTTCAAGGAGGACCCCGCACTCCTTTCAGCAGAAATCGTCAGCTTTCGCAGCCTGTCGAGCATGACCGCGAAAGAACGAAACGCTGCCCTTTCGGCCGGCGATAACGGGGTCGAAGTCTATGAGTGGCTTGAAAATCGATACAATCTACCGGCGTTGGATTTGCCGCATTTCGACCCGGAATTGACACCTGAAGCTGCCGCCGATGCTCTCCGCCAGCACTGGGGCCTCAGTTACCAACCCATCGCAAACATGATGAAACTGATGGAGGCCAAAGGCATCCGCGTCCTGGGGCTAGAAGAAACCACCGCAAATGTCGATGCATTCTCGTTCTGGCAAAATGACAAAGCGTATGTGTTTCTGAATTCGTTCAAATCGGCGGAGCGTAGTATTTTTGATGCGGCTCACGAACTGGGCCATTTGGTCCTGCACAGGCATGGCCAAACCTCAGGCGCGGACGAAGATACACGCACGGCCGAGGTGGAGGCAAACCGCTTCGCTTCCGCCTTTCTAATGCCGGAGGAAGACGTTAGGGTCAGAATGCCCCGTCTTATAACGGCTGATCTCATTTTACGGGCGAAGAAAAGGTGGCGCGTCTCGGCAATGGCGCTGGCATACCGACTGGCACATCTTACCAGACCCATGCTCTCCGAATGGCAATACCGTTCCATATGTATCGAGCTTGGGAAACGCGGTTATCGCACGAGCGAGCCTGATGGCATCCCCAGGGAAACGTCTGTGCTATGGGGGAAGGTTTTATCCCAGCTTTGGGCGGAGCGGAAAAGTCTCGTGGACGTTGCCGATGAGCTATCGCTTCCAATGACTGAGGTCGAACGACTTTTATTTTGTATTCTGCCCCAGCACGGTACCGACAATGAGGGTGGTGAAGTCCGACGCTCAAAGCTCAGTATCGTGAAATAGACGTCAAGATTGAGTGGACGCGATGACCAGGGATCACACGAGTCATGGCAAATGGTCCGAAGCTGGGGTGCCCAAAAAGGGATGGTCATGTGTCGGGATCGAGGATTTGGGTGAGCCTTCCCAGCTTTGCGAAATGTGCGAAAGCGTCACCATCCGCTACGTCCATTATATGGAGCACGGCCAGACCACGGAAGCATTGGCCGTTGACTGCGTCTGTGCCGAACATATGGAAGAGGACTATGTCCGTCCGAAAGAACGGGAGAGGGGATTAAGGAGCCTCGCCAAACGCCGTAGGACATGGGCCGAGCGCTCATGGAAACGTTCGGCCAAGGGCAATGATTACATCAACACCGAAGGGTATAATCTGACGGTATTCCCTAAAAATGCAGGCTTTGGCGTGGTGGTGACGAACCGCAAGAACGGTGCGACCCGCAGCGGCAACAAGGAATTCGCATCCGTGGAAGAGGCAAGGGCAGGGGCGTTGAGCGCGCTGGTCTGGGCCAAGACGCATTTGCAGTCAGAGTGAGGAAGCATGACGGAGACCACCGAGGAAGAGCGACCGATCACCGTGCCCAGCATTGGTATTTCAGTCCAAGGCATGGAAGAAAAAGCAGGCGAGAAGCTCGCCTATTGCGTCGGCGATTATGTGCGGGAGTTGAGCCGTTACATCAATCTCGAGCGGCTGGACGGCATCACCATCGCCGTCGATTACAAGGAAGCGCTTCTCGCACTCGATAGAGGATATGAGACGGACCACCGCCTAACGCCCAGCTCCGAGCTGGTCGAAGGCGTTGCGATGGCGCCGAGCGTCATCCGTGACGGTATTCTCAAATCGCATTTGGTACTGAACGCTGCCTATATCTATTCACTGCCGGACGAGAAAGATGAGCACTATGCCCATTCCCTGCATCTGCTCGCTCATGAATGCGCACATGTCGAACTCGCCATGACGACTGACAAGGCGTTCCCCGATACGCTGCTGAAAAAAATCTACGATGATGCCGCAGATGCCTGCGAAGGGCAGGCCGAAAACGCCTGCTGGGATGAGTATGCGGCTTGCCGCATCGCAGCCCCGTTCGGCCGAGATCCTCTGCAGGATTACACCAATGCATTCATCACCCATCTCGACGAGACGATGAACCGGGCAAACGAATGTATCCGACGCTATCGCACCGATCACGACCATGACCGAATACTCTCCGAGGTCCTGCGGTATTACCAGAACCTGATGACGAGCGGCAGTTATCTGCTCGGCCATATGGACGGTCACGGCTTGACGATAGACGATGTGCCTGCGGTTCGCAGGGCGCTGGGAGGGCATTGGTTCGCGCCGTTTTTCGAAAGGCTGCGCACCGCGCTAAGAGAACTGTGGGCCAGGTACGGGCAATGGGAAGATCGAAGCGAATTCGCACCGATCGGCGAGATCATCATCGATGTGCTGGGCGAGGGTGGCTTCTTCTTCCAATGGGATGAGCACGGCAATTGCGGCTTCCGCATTCCGTTCACGTTCGCCACGATGTAGGAACGGCCATATAAAGACACGGGTGCTCTCCAGTACCAGGCTGACGGTACGGAAAAGGCTGCTGCGGTCCAGTTCGCCTCTCTCGACAAAGGTTTGGCGCTGACGGCTGCCGACTTCCTGATTATCGCATAGTCGCATCGCATTCCGCCGAACCATTTGGCGGTGGGATTATCCTCCGGATAGCTATTTGACTCCACATGTACCGGTGGCAACCAGGAAGAATCGCATGAATGATGATCAGCCCCAGATAAATGAAGCATGGCTGCAATGGATGAGGGATTTCCGCATGGCTCGGCGAAGCTCGCGGACGTGGACAGCTTCGATGCGCCGGAAGGCGAAGAGCCCGAACTGCTGTTCGTGAAATTCGCGCTGTTCGCCCGTGCCCTGACATTGTTCGACACGGCATTGTTGCTCGCTGAGCATGACAAGGTGCTCGATGTGCGCAGTACCTGCCGCAAGGTCGTCGAATGCGCGATCCATATGGATGCAGCGTGCCGCAAGCCTGACTATTTGCAGGCGCTCAAGGATGACGAAGCCACGAGTAAATGGTCGAGAGCCAAGGCGTTAAAGGACATGCAGACGGACCTTGATGCCGGCTCGCATAAGCTGCTGCAGGAATTCCTGAATGACAAGAAGGGCGCGCAGCTCAAGCCGAGTGACCTGAGCAAGGACAGCCAGTTCCCGCGCATGGCGCACATGTATCGTGAGATCTCGGCCGACACGGCACATGTCACCTACAGCTCGCTATTACGGCATCGTTCGTTCCTGCCGGACGGGACCGCATTGTTCAGCCTCGATCCTCTGCTGGAGGAAGACGAGCTGCAGGAGACGCTGAACATACTCGGCCTCTCCGTTTTGCTGTGCGTCTTCAGCCTTGTGCGCATGATACTCACCATGGTGGGCGACGAAGCATTCTATAACCTGCATGCCCGCTATAAGGTGCTTGCCGCCGGCGGGCAGGCGCAGCTGGGTGAAACCGCATGAGGTGAGGGGAGAGAGGGGCTAATATGGATACGAGCGACACGCCGCGACAAGAGGTGCCTGCCTCCACGCTTCCGCAGATTCAGGTGACGGTACAGGGCATCACCAACCAGTACGGCGCCGAATGCCTCGGGCAGCAGATGTTCCACATTCTGCGCGAGGTCGGGGAATATATCGATATCAGCGCGCTCGACGGTGTGACCGTAGCGGTCGATTACGACGAGGCGCTGCGCGACCTCGATCGGGGCGTCGAAGGGCTGGCGCCGTTGAGCCGCACCAATGACGAGGGCCTGGCCGGCGTCGGAAAGAGTGTCGTGGTCATGCGTGGCGACGCCGTGAAGACACATATCGTTTTGTCCGCGGGTCCGGTATGCCCGATTGTGCTCGAGGGGGCCGATCGCGATGAAGAGGATTTCCGCACGGCCATTGCCATCATCGCCCATGAATGCGCACATGTCGAAGAAATCGCCTTTCGCGAGGACCAATTCCAGGCATCCATTTTCGTCCGCCGACCGGGCATTTCATCCGCGATCACGAGCAGCACTTCGCCGAAGCCTGCCGGGGTGAATATGCGGTCTGCCGTTTGTCGGCGGGGTTCGCGGTCAACGAGGAAGCCCGTTTCCGCGACAATTTGGCCGTTCGGTTGAAGGATTGCCGCGGCAGGGCGCACGATGCCATCCGGTCCTATCGCCTGCATGGCAATGTGGTGCGGGTCTTTCAGGAAGTCGGTATTGTCATTCTTGAGCCCTTGCGGATCGCATCCTACCTGTTCGGCCATCTGGACGGGATGAACGAATCCGACAACCTCTGCGAGGTGGCGCCAGAATTGCCGACCGAGGATCAGGCTTTGGTCAGGGCGATCGGCCGGCTGGTGGAGCAGCTGCGCGGCCTATGGGATACGCGTGGTGAGTGGCCGAGCTATGATGCGCTGATCGATGTCGGGGCGGTCGGTTACCGGCTTTTTGAGGAATTCGGCGTGCATGCGCAGCCGCAACCTGACGGGCAGGCCTATATCAATGTCCCTTTCACAGTGGATACGATGCCGGCAGGGTCTGCACAGGCCGATATGTTGCGCGCCCTCATGGGCGGCTACAGAAGCTAGGCCGGTATGATGAGTCATCATGGCTGATTGACATATGATTATATATAAAAATGTTCAGTGATACAGATCTGTATATCAGAGTTGCGCTGCCTTACGGAATTGTCTATATATTATCCTGTATATCTCCCATCATGCGATACAGGATAATGATCGTGGCATATAAAACAGAGCATATAACACAGCAGTTACGCGCTGCCCGGGAAGGACAGAAAGTAAGCCAGCGTGAGCTGAGCGCTCGTTCGGGCCTGACGCAGAGCCATATTTCCCAGATCGAGCGGGGTACAATGGAGCCTGGGCTCGGCAGCTTGGTGGATGTGGCGCGCGCGCTCGACCTCGAGATCGTCCTTGCGCCGAAGAAGCTGATGCCGGCGATCCGCAACATCCTCGAAAGTAGTTCGGCGTCGAATGACGTCCTCACATCTGACCAACGCAAACTGGTCGCGCGTCTCGAGCGATCGTCTGCGCAGTACGGGTATGGGGTCGGGACGAGTGCCGACGCGGACGCGTTCAAGGATAGCCTGGGCCTCCTACGCCATCTGCCACTGACTCCCGACGAGCTGGACATCCTCAGGCGGGCAGCCAACCGCCTTGAAAATTCTCAGACCGACAAGATGTCACGTCAGGAAATGGGTGCGATCGTTCGCGAGATAAGGCAACTGCGCAACGCCGCGGTGCATCGCGACCGGGATGACGCAATCCCGCGCTCGGCCTACGCGCTGGATGAGGAGGACGATGATGCCTAAGGTCACGGTACTCGATGTCAGGCTAAACGGAGAACCGGTCGCGACCCTGACGAACCTGCAGGACGGGCGCACCATCTTCGCATTCAACGAGGACTATATCGAAAACGAAAAGCGGCCGACACTCAGCTTGTCCTTCAAGGACCCGTTCGGCGCCCTGATTACGAAGTTCCGCCCATATAACATGGTGGTCCCACCCTTCTTCTCGAACCTGTTGCCGGAAGGGCCGCTGCGAAAATACCTCGCCGAGCGTGCTGGCGTAAAACAGACGCGGGAATTCTTCCTGCTCTGGATGCTCGGTCGTGATCTGCCCGGTGCAGTGACGGTCCATCCCACCGTGGGTGATGACCTGCCGCCCGATGACGAGCAGGCTTCTGTCGAAGCGCGACCGAATGCATTGCGCTTTTCGTTGGCCGGTGTGCAGCTGAAATTCTCGGCCTTCAAGAACACCACGAAGGGAGGCGGCCTGACTATTCCGGCCGAGGGTACCGGTGGATCATGGATCGTGAAGCTGCCCTCCCAGCAGTATAGCGGCGTGCCGGAGAACGAATTCTCCATGATGACCATCGCCGCGATGATGGGCATGGACGTGCCGGAGATCCAGCTGGTCGAGCTGGATGCGGTGAGCGGCCTGCCACAGGGGGTAGGAGAACTGCACGGGCAGGCGCTCGCCATTAGGCGTTTCGACCGTACGCCGGAGGGTCCGGTGCATATCGAGGATTTTGCGCAGGTGTTTGGCGTGAAGCCGGATGACAAGTACAGCAAGGGCAATTACCGGATGATCGCCCGCGTCCTCGGCATCGAGACGAGCACGGCCGACGTGGCGGAGTTCATCCGCCGGTTGGTCTTCAGCACACTGATCGGCAATGGCGACATGCATCTGAAGAACTGGTCGCTGATCTACCCCGATCGCCGTACCCCTGCGCTCTCGCCGGCTTACGACCTGCTATCGACAATCCCCTATATCGAGGGAGAGGATACGGCCGCGCTTAACTTTTCACGCACGAAAAGAATGGCGGAGCTATCGAAGGACGAGCTTGCACATCTGGCCGCCAAGTCGGCGCTGTCCGAAAAGCTGGTCCTCGACACAGCACGCGAGACGGTCGGACGGTTTATGGATGTGTGGAAAAACGAGAAAAACAACCTGCCGATGGCCGCGAAGGTGCGCGAGACTATCGATGCACATCTGCCCACAATCGAGCTGTATCGGGAATTCAACGAAGCTACCTAGAAAAAGGTCATCATCGGAAGATGATGCCCCACCGCCAAGGATGAAATCATAGATCTATATAGGGTGCATTTTCCGGAGATTTTCGCTACTGGAACAATGTGAATCCTGGAACGACTTCACCATCGGCAAGGTCATGGACCACCGCTACCGTATGCCTTGCGCGGGTTAGGGCAACATAGAGTTTTGCACGGGTTTCGGCTTTCAACGCCGATTGGGCGCTCTTCAGCCAGTCCATCATTTCATTCGTCGGATAGATAATGACGCGGTCAAAACCGAGTCCCTTGGATCGTCCGAATGTAAGCGACGGCAGTTCTACAGATGCGACCTTAACGGCGGAACTCCATCGCAGCTGTACCGGTCGTCCGGTCTTGAGATAGCGTGGCAGATCGTTACGTCGGACGATGTGGAGACCCGCATCACCAGGGACCGGCTGCCTGCAGTCGACGCATTTACATGCAGTCGCAGCCGCCAACTTTGGATAGAGCTTCGACGATAGTTCACAGATAGCGGTGCTATTTCGGTGCGATGTCATGAGGCTGGTCACATCAATATCGCAGGTAACCTTTCGGGGAAGTTCCGCCCGAATGAAGTCGGCAATGCCGCCATCCCTGTACTTCTTAAGGCGAGCCTCCAGATGGGTCACATAGGTGACCTGACGGGGATCACCCACCATGACGACGTTGACGGGGCTTTGGAAGAGCGCCGCCAAAATGTCGAGGTCGTGGCCTGCCAGATCCTGCACCTCATCTACGAAAATAAAGTGATAGATACGGGAAAGCCGCTCGATGACAGCGCCGTCCGATGCCTCGTTGCACCGTATCATCAGCCTCGACAATTTGTCTGAATAGACGCGATTTCGACGGTCGAAGTAGCAGCGTCTGAAATCTTCCTCACCCCAATACATGGGACGGCCTTGCCGGTCGCGCCCGCGCAAACCGGATCTCTGCGAAACTAGAAGCATGCCAGCGACATCCCAATCGAACAGCTTGCCTTGAAAGGGCTTGATGCCGTGCTCGATCAGCAGACTGAACCAGGTCTGGATATGCACGTTGCCCGGAACCGAGCCATTGATTTCGAAAAATTTGCGCCGGATCTCTTTTTCGTTCGATTCCGTGTAGGTGGTGATGAGGACCCGTTTTTGTTCAACGGCAAGCGCCTGCCTGACGAGGTAGGTGGTCTTCCCCGAGCCTGCCGCAGCAATGACGAGCTTATTCGGCCCCATCATTTGGCGATCGCATCCAGAATATATTTCGGATAACTGATTTTCGTCTTCGCCGAGAAAATCGCCAGCGCGCATTCGGTCTTGTTGTTCTTCATATAACGATGAAGGTTATCGAGATCATGCTTGGTACCGAACAGCGTGTTGAAGGTCTCGACGCTATTGGATTTGACCAGTTTCGGCTCAAGGGTGTTATAGTTGAAAGGCTTGCCGCCGAGGACCAGGTCGCCCTTATCCACCACAGGATCATAGCAGATTGTGATATGATCGACGTCCTTGTATTTGGCGTACTTCTTTTCAAGCGCAGCAGTATCCCCGTCGTTGTCGGTTGCGACCACGACGGGGATTTTCAGCGCCGTCGCCAGTTCGAGAAAACGCAGGAACGAAAGCCCGACCGAGATGACATCGATCTCGTCGTCGATCGGCAATTTTCCCCCGTTGGTATCCATGTAGGCCCGTTGGACGACCAGCTCGTCCGCATCGCCCTCTACAAGGATCGACTTCTGCGACAACACGAGACGCAGCGTGTCATAGCCAGGCAGCTTATGGAAGAAGTCGCTCGCGTCCAGATCCTCGATCCGTGTGACCTTCGCTTCCCGTAACAGGATCAGGTGGTCCAGTCCTAGTTTGTTCGCGACGAAGCTGCTATGCGTGGTGATGATGACCTGCTTGCCGCTATTGTCGGTGCTGATATCGCTGATGAGCTGGTTGAGCTTCGAGTGCGAGAGGTGGTTTTCCGGTTCCTCGATCAGCAATACGGTCGCTTCGCTGTTCTTTTTGCTGCTCAGCGCGAGTCGCGTTTTGACGATGCACTGCTCGCCCTTGCCGATATAGTGGAAGGGCACATCCTCGATATAAGTCATGAGGCTGTTTTCCCAGGCATTATGAGACGACATATCGACCGAGATGCTGACCTTTTTTCGGCTGATCTTCGCCGCTTCCGCCAATCTTTCATTAATGGCGCCGACATTGCCGTCGGCCTTGAAGGCGTCTTTCAGCTTGCGGTGGGCTTGGGATATCGCAACACGTTCCTTGTCGTCCAAAAACTCTCTGACGATGCGGGAGATGTACATATCCGAACCGCTCTGCACACGCGTGCTTGTTGAATCGATGAGGGCCGATTTAATGGGAATGGTGCGAGGCATCGCCGGTTGGCGGGAGAATTCCGACCATTGCACCTGATAGAATTCCAAGGGTATCGAGTTGATCTCCCTGTTCTTCAGCAACTCGGTATAGGCACCGTCATATTTCTTGTCGAACTCGATCGAGAAGAGAAGGCCGCGAGCCTTGTCGTTTTTCTCGGAATTCCCGTTTCCGCGCAGGTCTTCCAACGCGTCGCTATCACCGCCGAAAAACAGCTCGATCTGGATCTCCGGCGGATCGAGAGGTTGTTTCGCGGCGATGCTGTCCAGATACGCCCGCTCGACCTTCCGGTTAAAAAGATAGGGAGATAATTCGTTGCGCAGGTATTTCCCGTTCAGCATACCCGTCAGGCATAGATGGATAGCTTCGAGCAGCGTGGATTTTCCGGCTTCGTTGTTGCCGACGATGATGTTGACGCCCCGATTGAAATCGGCTGCGAACCAGCCTTCGAAACACTTGAAGTTCTTTATCTTGACCTTCTCGATGTACATCGACTTCCCTATTTCCAGCGAGGCAAGAATTTCCAAATTGACACAGCTTCGGCGCGAACAATACGTTGCAAATGTAGGGTGACGCGAATCATCGGTGCGACGTCTCGGTGCGATGGTTTTACTATCGACAGGTGCGACGGGGGAGGCCTTGAATGTGGGCAGATAATGAGACTGAAAAAGACTTCCTTAATTTTTCGGGAGTGGCCGACACCGTAGCGGAAATCATCGTCCAGGCGCGGGGGCGCCCAATTTCAATCGGTGTCTCGGGATCATGGGGCATTGGAAAATCCTCCATGATAAAACTGACCCAAGCATCCCTCGCTAACCGAGAGAGGAAAGAAGGCGAGAAGGACTTCGTCTTCGTCGAATTCAATGCTTGGCTTTACCAAGGTTATGACGACGCTCGCGCCGCATTGATGGACGTCATCGCGACGAAGCTAGAGCAGGAAGCAAGAGCGCGCGAAAGAGGAGTAGACAAGGCCAAGGCGCTCATCAAGCGCGTGAACTGGCTGCGTGCAATGAAGCTCGCTGCCGGTTCGGCGATAGCGGTGTCGATGGGACTTCCTCCAACTGGGCTCATCGGCGAAGTGTGGGGGCTGGGGCAGCGGTTTCTAGGTGGTTCCGTCGACCAAAAACTAATCGAAGACGCCAAATCGAAAGCGGGTGAGGTGGCAAGTGCTGCCTCCGGGCTTCTCAATCCGGCAGAGGAAACCTCACCACCTAAGGAAATCCAAGCCCTCAGGGATAATTTCGAGGAGACCCTTGAGGAGCTTGGGGTAACTCTTGTCGTGTTGATCGACGACCTTGACCGTTGCCTCCCCGAGACGACGATCTCGACCCTTGAGGCCATACGGCTGTTCCTGTTTCTGAAAAATACGGCATTCGTCATCGCGGCCGACAACGACATGATCAAACACGCCGTCCGCAAGCATTTCGAAGGCGTTCCCGACGATCTACTTGTAACGAGCTACTTCGACAAATTGATCCAGGTGCCTATCCGCGTTCCTCCCTTGGGAACGCAGGAAGTCCGCGCGTACATGATGTTGCTCTACATCGAAAACAGCGACTTGAAGGACGACGTAAAGGAAAAACTGCGGGTTGGGATAATCGATCAGTTGCGAAAGACGTGGCAGGGCGCGCGCGTCGACAAGGCATATGTAACGGGACTGCACGAGAACATACCGGCAGATCTTATCGGACGTTTTGATACGGCTGAAAGGCTTGCGCCTATCATGACGACTGCCTCGGGCATCGTCGGTAATCCCCGACTGATCAAGCGTTTCCTGAATGCACTTTCTATCCGCATGGCGATCTCCAATGCTCAGGGCGTCGGCGTGGATGAGGCGGTCCTCGCCAAGCTTCTCCTGTTCGAACGTCTCGGTAGCCCGTTGGCTTACGCCGAACTATTGAAGGCCGTTAGCCAAGACGATGACGGCAAACCCAGATTCCTGAAGGATTGGGAAGAAGCGGCCACAGAGGGAAAAGACCTAAACCTTGCCGCGCCCTGGGATGCTCCTTTCTCGAGGGAATGGCTGGCTTTGCCTCCGCCGCTACACGATGCGAAGTTGTTGGGCGCTTTGTATGTGAGCCGCGAGCACGCGCCGCTCATAACGCCCGGTGACCGTTTAACGACCGAAGCGGCCGAAATATTGACCGCAATGCTCACCCACCCTGAAATGGCTGCGGCCCTGGTCGACAAATTGGCACGCGTGTCGCGCGTAGAAACCTCGATCATTATGGATCGTCTCCTGGACCGTGCTCATCAAGAACAAGAATGGGGAGTTCCAGCTATCCTGGAAGCCTGCCTCGCGGTTGCGAAAGCCGATCCTCAGCAAGGACTACGATTGGCGGCATTTCTGAACGATCGTCCACCGGCGCAGATTACTCCGGGGATCGTTCCGAAAATCGGAGACCAACCTTGGGCGGACGGCGTTTTCGAGAAATGGAAGCGCACGGGCGTGCCGCTGGTGGTCAAAAGAGCGATTGAGAAGGCCGAACAATAATGGGGACATCTCAATCAAGTAACGGACCCAAGGGAGGCGTCCACATGGTGCCCGCGTGGACCCCCGCGCCACCGGCGGAAGATCCGCCTTCCGGTGATCAACCACCGGACGCGCCGCCAGACCCCGCTCCAGATCTAAATCCGCCGGAGCAGGAGCCGGTAGATGCCGCTCCCAACAAACCCGTTGCGCCTAACGTGCCGCCACCAGCGGCCCCTCTCGCGCCCGGTCACCGGTTCGCTGGTACCCGCCGAAGCCTTGGCGAATTTGCGAAGGCCGGAAACTTAAGTGATATGCGCCGCAGCTTGGGAAACTACGTGCGTAACGGCTACGGCGGATCGAGGACGACCACCAGCAGATTTGGTGGGACCGCTTCCACAGCCAGTGCACTCGGCGGCATCCTCGAAACTATGGGGCAACAGCCCGCAGGCAGTGCACTGGATCCGGCGCTTCTTGCGGGCCGCACCGCGAACGAGGTGATGGATGCTGTCGTCGAAGCGGTTCGGCCGGTCGACGGCACTCAGGACGCCGAGGCTGAACGAACCGCCATCAAGGACTCGCTTTCGGATCTCTTGGTGAAGTACCCTGATGCCGATTTGGCTGCCCTGACACCGGAACAGCGTGAATTCGCCATCGAGCGTTTCACCGCAATGGATGTTGCTCGTCGGTTCGAACTCGATGTCGGAAAAACAATCATCGAGAAAGCGCCCACCGCCACAGTGGCTCTCAGTCGCCTGAAACAGGTGCGTGACTACATCAAGCAGACCGTAGCTGCTTCCTTTCGCAAACTCAGAGCGGCGGGCAAGAGCGTAAACTCGAACCGTATCGCCGCGGTGGTTAGAGATGCACTACGGGATACCTTTCAGGTTTTCGAGGGATACGCAGAATGAGGCTCGTTTGTGGACCTGGATCGTTCGAGCTTCCATTGGAAGAAGGCGATCTGCGTGTTGTCCTGTATGGTCAGCCACGCATCCCCTCGGAGGCAAGTGCGGGTGAAGCCGTCAAGGCAGAGCTTCGGCGAAAGGGGCTGAACCCCCATCGACGGGCATGGGATCTGCTTTCGATCGCACTTTCAATCATCACCGCCGACTTTTCGGTACTGCGGGATGACAGCGCCGATGGCTGGACTAGAGAGATTGAACTCGATGTCGCCGTTTCCGACCGAGCTTTCTGGAATACGATGGCCAACGAATTTCGGCAGGCGCTCGCGTTCCTGACAACGGACCGCTGGAAGCTTCGGTTTCATGACGGCGGCGTTTTACCCGCTCCGCCGAAGAAGATTTCGGTGCTGAAAGAAGACTGCGTCGTGTTGTTGTCCGGCGGATTGGACAGTCTCGTTGGCGCAATCGATCTGACTCGTGATGGATTGAAGCCGGTGGCAGTCAGCCAGAACGTTCGAGGGGACGGTCTGAAGCAACGGGATTTCGCACAGGAAATTGGTCTGACGAAGCACCTGCAGCTCAATCACGTTGCGACTTCCCCCACCGTGCAGGAAACGTCACAGCGAGCGCGCTCTCTGATCTTTTTGACCTTTGGCGTGGTCGTAGCTACATCGCTGGAGAAATACGCAAAAGGCAACACCGCCCCGCTCTACGTTTGCGAAAATGGGTTCATTGCGATCAATCCGCCGCTCACCGGTTCCCGGCTTGGAAGCCTGAGCACGCGCACGGCGCACCCTGTCTTCCTAACGCGATTCCAGAAGATCCTCGATGCCGCAAGCCTCAACGTGAAGATCGAAAATCCCTACGCCCAAAAAACGAAGGGCGAGATGCTTATCGAATGCAAGGACCAGATTTTCCTTCAGACCGAGGCCGCGCATTCGACCAGCTGTGGGCGCTTTCAGCGGTTCAATTACCGGCACTGCGGTCGCTGCGTTCCCTGTCAAGTGAGACGGGCAGCATTCGTCGCATGGGACGCGAAGCGCGATACGACGGATTACGTCTACGAGCCCTTGGGAAAGGATGATGAAGACCACGCGTCGTTCGATGATGTTCGTTCCGTTGCCATAGCGTTGGCTTCGGTGAAAGCTGACGGCCTCGATCGGTGGCTTGGCCACACCTTGTCGCCTCCGGATATTGGTGATCGTAACGGTGTCCGCGGCATGCTAGATCGAGGGTTAAACGAACTCGGTGAGCTGCATCGACTATATGGTGTTAAGTGATTGACTTCCATTGCCATCTTGATCTGTACCCGGATCCTGTTGCGGTCACGCAGTCCTGCGTGAGCCGGAATATCTATGTTCTCTCTGTCACTAACACGCCCTCGGCTTGGGAAGGTACGCTTGCTCTTTCACATAAGGCAAAGCGGATCAGAACGGCGCTCGGGCTGCACCCACAGATTGCACATGAACGCCATGGCGAACTTCCCTTATTTGAAAAACTCCTGCCATCAGCCACATACGTAGGGGAGATCGGGTTAGACGGCTCACCCGAATTGCGACCCCACTGGGAAACCCAAAAGCGGGTGTTTCATCGCATTTTAGATCTATGCGACCAGGCGGGCGGTCGTGTAATGACTATTCATAGTCGGCGGGCGGCCACGCAAGTAATGGACGCACTCGAAGCGCACAAAGGCGCAGGAACACCAATCCTTCATTGGTTTTCGGGGACAAAGCGAGAGCTGGATCGCGCCGTCTCCATGGGCTGTTGGTTCAGCGTGGGACCAGGGATGATCCATGGTCAGAAGGGCCGGGATATCGTCAAAATGATCCCCCGTGATCGCCTGTTAACCGAATCTGACGGACCATTCACACAAATCGAGGGCAGGTCTGTTCTACCATGGGAGCTCGACCGCGTATTGAACGCGATCGCAGAACTGTGGTCGGAAGATGCGCTTTCGGTCGAAGGGCGGGTGGCGGAGAACTTACGACAATTGGGCTATGGTCGAGCCGAAAGCTAACCGCGCATAAGGGGCGCGATCGCTTGTCGAGAGCATCCTCCTAAAATATGCGTTGCGTCAAAACCATGGGCCATTCGATTTATCGCGAAATGAATGTGTTTTCAGTACCTTGCAAAATTTCGTTCCGGTCGGTAGTTCGAATTGGTTCAAGGCGTGCGAGGTTGGCGATATGGCGATCCTTGCGGCACCGTCGAGGACATCTCGAGATCTGTTGAGCGGACTGTCTTCGATCCTTCGCAAAGGCTGTTGAAAAGATCAGGTCTCGGCACGGTTAAGAGCGAGATGCGAAGGGTCAGGCAGGTGCGCCAGCCGGCTGATTGCGACGAACGCAAATACGGCAATCGCGCCGACAGTGGCGGCAACCGTTAGTGACCAGAACACCCCGACGTTCGTCATCAGGAATGCCAGGATAAAGGGCGCCGTCGACGAGACCACCAGACGGATGGCCAATACCTGTCCCTGTCGTTGGCCGTAACCCTCACTGCCGAAGAGCGCCAACGGCAAGGTTCCCTGCACGATGCTGCTCAAGCCCGAGCCGAGGCCAAAGACCACGGCGAACACCAGTGCGCCTGGCACGGAGGGGGCGGTGACAATCAGGATGACCAGCGCGGCCGGCAACAGCACGGCGGAGATCAGCGCCAGCACCAGCTGCGGTAGGCCGCCTCCGAAGACCATGTTGATGAACCGGCTCAGCACCTGCGACGGGCCGAACAGCGTGCCTACCATGAGCGCCATCGCTCCGAGCCCAAGTCCCGACAGAACCGGGACCATGTGGACGAGGAGCGCGGCATTGACAAAGCTCTCCAGCGCAAAGCCTGTTACCATTAGCATGAAGGCTGGCGAGCGGATCGACGGAGAGAGACTTGGCTCGACATGCTTTGCAGGCTCGGCCGATGCACGCTTGCGGCTTCTGGTGACGCTGGACGACAGCCACGCATGGATCGGCAGGCAGACAGCGACATTGAGCGCAGCGAAGACCAGATAGACATTCTGCCACGACATATGCGCGTTGAGCGCCGTCGTGATCGGCCAGAAGATCGTCGAGGCGAAGCCGGCGATCAGCGTCAGGTAGGTAATGCTGCGCTGGGCGACCTTTGGTCTGATCTGAACGAGAAGCGCGAAGGCCGCACCGTACTGCACGAGATTGGAAGCCGTCTCAAGCGCGATCAGGGCGGCGACGAAGGCAATCTTGCCAGAGGCAAACGCACAAGCCACAAGGGCGGCGGCGGCAATCGCCGAGCCGGCTGTCATGACGCGACCGGCACCAAAGCGGTCGATCCACTTGCCCATGGCTGGGGCCGCCAAGCCGCCGATCAGGAGACCGGCCGACAACGCGCCAAAAATCCATTTCGACGACCATTTCAGATCCCGCGCTATGCCCGGTGCGAGGATGCTGAAGCTGTAATAGAGCGATCCGTACCCGATGATCTGCGTGAGACCGAGGGCAAGGATAGCCGCGACGGGCGGTCGTTCGGTGCTGATCATCGTCATATGGATTTGAGGCTCACGCGCTGTTCGAGTTTTTCGGCCTCCTCTTTCCGCTCGCTGTAGCGGTCTGTCAGGTAGCCGGACGCATCACGCGTCAGCCAGGTGAACTTTGCCAGCTCCTCGCAGACATCGACGACACGATCATAATAGGAGGATGGCTTCATCCGGCCCTTGGCATCGAATTCCTGGAAAGCCTTTCGAGTGCTGCGGCAACCTCCCGCTCGCCCCAACCGGCGTCGACCGCCTTGCTGACAAGGCGAAGGACAGATGCAGCGCGTACTGGCACCAAAGGTGCCGGTCCGGATCTGAACTCTCACAGCGAGGAGGTTGAATATAGTCATCTCTGAAATGTCGCGATTATCTTTCTCCGCGTCAAGTGATGGCCGCCTTGCCACCAAGGATATGCGCACAGTTGAACTTGGATATCCGCCACACCGGTAGTGCTTTCCTACAACCCCTGATCAACCTAATTATGCGCGATTTGCAAGTCATTTACCGTCGCTGCAAGACCATTGGTATGGATGGAGGGGGCTGCGTATGCCAGCCTCGGGCTCAGGTCTAAGTGATTTGCCAGCAGGTTCCTCTTTAACCGATTGGCTATCTTCCGAGACCTCATCGCGAGCAGGGGCCATGGCCCCACCCACGCCTCAGAGCATCTATTTCCGCAACAATGCTTGGTTGGCTTTGTCCAGGCAGACGGCGGCGAATGCCAACAGGATCGTGCAAATCGATGAATAGATGGTGCTACGGAACACGTCGGCCATGCCCACATCGATCCTCAGAAATTCAAGTGTGGCGCCGATCATAAAGAAGATTGCGCCAAGGCCGAGCACCAAGACTGCGGCATTCAAGGTCAGGCGTACCAGTCTCATCCGTTCATGTCCTCTCCCTTTAGGCGTCACGACACCGAAGTGGTGATTCTGTCCGGCTTTTGAGAACGAGTGAAGAACCGCTTTTCACTGGTTATGGATGTGGGAGCGGAAAGCAGTGCCGATCCGATAGCGCGGCAAGGATCTTGTCTTTCTCTGCGATGAAGATGCGCCCCTCATAAACCCCTGTTTGATGAGGCGAGCTGTCTCCCTCCGCTAGTACCAGCAAGGGCAAGGACTGGTTTTGCTCTCCAACAAGGGCGATGACGCTTTGTCTGGGTCTCGGCCATTCTATGCGCTCGACATTAAGCTTCATCGCCAAATCCGGGAACGAGGCCAGCACCCCCTCCAGAAGGGCGCAGTGCCAGCAATAAAACTGCTGACCTGGATAGGCAGAATCGTCAAAGCCCGGGCGCAGCAAGAACAGTCGGTCGCGGTTCGCCATTTCATTTCCTTTCCGATTTCAGTGCATTGTAGAGCGCGGGCTTGCCAATCTTCAAGTGCGCGGCAGCCTCTTGCACGGCCCGCAAAACGTCCGTTTGTCGGACAGGCTTTTTCCAGTTCGCCACACCTCCGCAACGAAATTGAAAGATTAGGCAAAGGTGCGGTATGGGTCAATTTAGGCCGAATAGGCTGTCCGAAATATCTCCTCTGTTCGAAAGCCTGCCAAGATAATTTATGACCAGGTCATTTTGCCCCGTACGGACAGTTATTGGACTGCGTGTCAGTTTCTGCAGTCGCTGCCAGTGATCAAGTCCCTGATCGGAAACATATCTTCGCCGTAGTGGTGAAGCCGGGTGTGATGCCGTCGGCATAACCACCGCACCCTTAAAGGCTCATCGTATTGATCATGATGGGCATCGACCGCTTCGACCCCGCAAACCTCGCATATTTGCTTTTCTTGCTCGCCTGCCTTCACCGCTCGCTGCACAGCAAGGTGAGCATCGTATTTGCCTGGATTGGCACGGCGCCAATTCGCTTGGCGGGTATCGGTTTTCAGCATCACAGCATCCTGCTTGTCTATCCCTGCATCACCTATGAAACGAGGTGCCGTGAATAGGCATAGCACGGCGTAAATCGTTCTTCATTTGTTTTCCCATCGGTGCCACGTGATTTCACAGGCACGTCCTTCGGACCAGGCTCTATTCCGCCGCAGCCTTGCTGCAGCTCCACGGAACCCCTGACGGGTTGGTGTTCCCACAGGTGGCGGTCCGTAATGTATTTAGGCGTGCTGGCTATGATGGACCGAGGTAGAAAGCGCGTGTTGTCGACTATGTAGCTGACGCTTCCGCTGACGCCCTCGAGTGCGGATGCTATGGCCCGATCGCACATCCTGTGAATAGTACTGCCCCATGCACCTGAAACCGCCTCCTGGGACCAGGCTTGCTCCAGCCCTTGCTTCAACACGATTGATCCGACGTCAAGGGAAGCGGTTTCGAGGCACGGCTCTGAACTCGGGTTAACGTTTCTTCCCTGAACGGTTTGGGTGTGATTCAAGAGTGTCGGTGATTTGGAGGCCGACATGTTTGAAGACGATCGCCCGCGGCTGCGGGTTTTGCTGGACCATTTTAGTCTCGTTGAGGATGAGCGGGAGCAATGGCGGGTCGCCCATCCGTTACCCGAGGTGCTTCTTCTGGTCGTTTGCGGGACGATCGGCGCATGCGACGATTTTGACGAGATCGTCGAATGGGGGGAGGATAACCTGGCGTTTTTACGTCGGTTTCTTCCCTATCACCAT
>NZ_JAQJCK010000023.1:0-69286 GCF_030182455.1 Rhizobium cerradonense | reverse complement strand
AAATGGACGAGATCAACGACGATTTCCCCAATACCGACGTCGTCATCGTCATTGGCTCGAACGACATCGTCAACCCGGCGGCGCAAGAAGATCCGAATTCGCCGATATCCGGCATGCCGGTGCTGGAAGTCTGGAAGGCCAAGCAGGTCTTCGTCTCCAAGCGCGGTCAGGGCACCGGTTATTCCGGCATCGAGAACCCGCTGTTCTTCAAGGAGAACACCCGCATGTTCTACGGCGATGCCAAGAAGTCGGTCAGCGAGCTCTTGCCGATGATCGGCTAGGCAGGATGCGCGCAGCCCTGCGACGAGCGTAGTTGTTGCAGGCCTCCCACGGCGAAAGCGGCTCTATCTGCACCAGCCTTACGGCAACAAAATGCGTCGGGATTTACACGGCCACTATTTACGGTCGTGTTCTCCCGGCGAACCTATGAAGAACCGTCACCCAACAGCCTTGTGCAGCGGGCGGCTGCAGCGCAACAATTGCTGTAATGGAAAGACCGCAATCCTAAGCCTGCAACGCGGGCCCGTGGTACTCTCTGGGTGGAAGACTATGCGGCAATAATGTCGACGTGGCCAGCCGAAATCGAGGGTTAGTTTCAGTGCTCAGCCATGGCAGAGATAATAGCAATGCGGCTTGACGAGATCGCAACAACGATCGCGTCAAGCCGCCAACATTACTCCTCCCGCTGGCCGAGTTCGGATCTGTCGGCCTTTGAGATAAGCCTGTGGGAAGGGAGCCGGGTCGCCCCGACAGGGTGCATCCTTGCGGCGACTATTCCTCCGGAGCAATCCTCACGACGATGCCATCCAAAGCCTGGTCAAAAGGAATTTGACAGGAGAGGCGGGAATTGTGCTCGCGATAATCCGACCCCTCCAGCAATTCGCTTTCATCTATCGAGGCATCCGGGAGTTGCCCCTCGACCGGGAGGCCCTCCACATAGACATGACAGGTGGCGCAGGACAGGCAGCCACCGCACATCGCGAGAAGTTCGTCAAAACCGGCATTCCGAATGTTTTCCATGAGAGACATGCCGATGCGCCCTTCGAAGTGATGGAGTTCGCCATCGCGTGTGCGCAGTGAGATCGTAGCCATTGATTTTCCCGTGTTCCGATTGAGAAACCTCGGACCGTCAGTTGGTCTCGAGGGTCAATTCCTTGAGTTGTTTAGAGGTATCAGCCAATCGTTCGCTGCTGAGCTTGGCCGCGTGTTCGACGAGTTTCCGCCCCTGGACGTAATCTCGCGGCGAATTCACGCAATCCAATGCGATCACCGCTCCGTTCTTTAGATAAACCAGGCTGAAGCTGCGGCTTGCCGGCTCGCCTCGTAGGACGACGGCGTCGTAGCCGACATTGAGGCCGACCGTCTGGAGCTTCAGGTCATATTGGTTCGACCAGAACCAAGGCAGCGCATCATAGGCTTTATAGTCGCCGCAAATGGCTTTCGCGGCTGTCGTCGCCTGGTCGGTGGCGTTCTGTACGGACTCGATCCTAATGCCCGCACCATTGATGAGTTTTGCGCAATCACCGACGCAATATATGTGGGGTAGCGACGTGCGGCAGTGTTCGTCGACATCTACTCCATTGCTGCCTTCGGCTCCGGCAGTGAGAAGCGGGGCGGCAGACGGCACGATCCCGATGCCCACCACGACGATGTCGGCTTCAATTGCTTGGCCGGATTCCAGAAGCAGGCCACTCACATGGCTGTCATGCCCGACAATGGCTTTGACGCCGCTATTCAGGCGGATATCTACCCCGTGGTCCCGGTGTTCGCGCTCATAGAAGCGGGATATGGGTTCTCCGGCCACTCGGGCGAGGACCCGGTCAAGGGCTTCGACAAGAACGACGTCCTTGCCGAGTTCCCGAAACACCGCCGCCGCTTCGAGGCCCACATAGCCGCCTCCGATGATTGCGACCTTTCTGACATCTGCAAGAACGTTCAGGAGCGCGTCGCAATCAGCCTTCGAGCGGATATAGAAGATGCCGGGCAACTCGCTGCCTGGGCAGGAAAGTTTTCGCGGCTCTCCGCCTGCGGCCCAGACGAGGCTACCATATGAATAGCGTGCGCCATTTTCCAAGGTAACCGTCTTTGCGATTGGATCGACCGCGACGACGCGCGCGCTCAGCAGAAGTTCCACATTGCGAGAACTCCAGAAATCCTGCGGTCTCAGATGCATCCTCTCGAATGTCTTCTTCCCGGCGAGATACTCCTTCGACAATGACGGTCGGTCGTATGGCACCTCCGGTTCGGCACCGATGAGGGCTATGCTTCCTTCGAATCCGGCTTGACGAAGCGCTGCCGCGGTTTGGCAACCGCCGTGCCCCGCGCCGACAATGATGCAATCGAAGGTGCCTGTGAAGGCGTCCTGTGTCATGGCGTCACTCTCTTTCCGCACCGATCAGAACGAAGCACATGGTTGCGGGCTTTTCACCCTTGTTGCGCCATGCGTGGCGCGTGCCGCACTGGACGACAATGTCGCCTTGTTTCAGGAGGGTCTCCGCACCGTCATCGAGTTCGAGCCAGACTTCGCCATCGAGAACGATGTCATAGTCGATAGTGTTCGTGGTGTGCATGCCAGGCGCGTCCGCCTCGAACGCCTGGATCAGCCCGGGGATGTGTACCGCCTGCTCCTCGAACGCGGCCACGGGATCGACGGTAGCGAAGACCGAATCCGGTGGGAAAACCACGATCATGAGCTTCGTCCCGCCCGGTTCGGGCGTTATCAGAATTTTCGGAGGTGCCTGTTCGGCATAGTCCTGCGGCAGGCTTGGCGTTGCCGGCGTGGCATATACGACAGATGTCAGGTGACCGGGCACGGAGTCGTATCTATGGGCATTGGGTGTCGGACCGTCGCTGATGAAAACCGATTTGCCGTCTTTAAGGCCCGTGACCACCCGGCGCGGGATGCGGATGTCTGCTCCCTTATTCATAGGTCAGGCCTTTCGCTTTCAACTGGGGACGCATGTTGTTGATGTCGAGGCTCAATTGGCCGGACTCGTAAAGCGCCCGCTTTTCGTCCTCCATCTGCTGCCGTTTAAGGGCTTTCTGAAGGACCGCTTCCGCCTCGGTACGTTTGACCACGCACACGCCATCGTCGTCCGCGATGATCACGTCGCCCGGCTCGATCGCTGCGCCGGCACACACGATCGGAACCTGTACGTTCGCCAGGGTCTCCTTCACCGTGCCTTGGGCTGAGATCGCCTTGGCCCAGACTGGAAACTTCATCGCCCGGAGATCGGCAATGTCGCGTACGCCGGCATCGATGACCAGGCCGAGGATTCCGCGCGCCTTGCATGAGGTGGCGAGCAAATCGCCGAAGTATCCGTCGGTGCACGGGGAGGTCGGCGCGACCACCAGTATGTCGCCGGGCTGGGCCATTTCGAGGGCGACGTGGATCATCCAGTTGTCACCGGGCGGAACTTCACATGTCAGGGCCGTCCCGCCGATGCGTGCGCCCTCGATTACGGGCCGCAGATGCGAAGCCAGGAGGCCCTTCCGGCCTTGCGCTTCATGGACCGTGGCGACGCCAAGTTTGCCCAAGGCCTCGGATACCGCGCGGTCGGTCCGCGGCGTCTTTGTAACTACTCTCACCAGAATCCTCCCGGGCGTGTCCCTCGCTGGCGCGGACCTGCCTCTTCAAATACCAAATAGTATGCAAATTCCAAATAGAATGTCAATCCAAACCCGCGAGTTCTGCGCGGGTTTGGACCCGCTTTTCGCTAGGAAGCCGATGCTTCCAGGAAGCTGGAATCGAAGGCGGCTGCCGACGTCGATCGGGCGGTTTCGTCAAGCAGATTAGCCCGGATCATGAGGTCGACGGTGGTGTTCCACGCCTCCGGCGGGATCGAAAGATCGCCGGGCCACATTCCCATGTCGCGCATGTAGCGGAAGCCCTGCAGTGCAAGGCCAGCGTCGTCCTTGGTCGTGATCCGCTGGAAAATCGGAAGCGTGATGTCCTCGCGGCCGGGATCGTTGGTGATCGCATGGGCTTCGCGCAATGCACGGAGGAAGCGGACCACGAGGTCGCGGTTTGTCTCCAGCCAGGCAGTGCTTCCGATGACCGCCGCGAAGACGATTTGCGGGATGATTTCATTGATCTCGCCGATGAGATTGAAGCCTTCTCTTTCGGCGAGAAAATTCCAGGGTGCTGGTTGCGGGGCACAGTCGATTTCACCGGATTGAAGCGCCTCCCAGCGTTTCGTGTGAATGCCCGCGAGTGCGAACTCGTAGTCGCCGGGATAGCGCAGTCCTCCCCTGGACAGGAGCATCTGCGTGTAGATCGCGGTGCCTTCGGTCAGCGAAGATGTCCCGACCTTCTTGCCTCGGAGGTCCTGGATAGAGTTGATGGAGGGCTGGGCCACGAGGGACATCGGCAATCTGTTCGAGTTCGAGGCGATCACCCGGAGTGCGCCGGCTTGCACGAAGTTTGAAACGGCTCCTTCCGGAGGCGTGATTGCGAGGTTGGCCTCGCCCTCCAACACGGCACTGGTGGCCTTGTCGACGGTTCCCATCTTCATATACTCGATCGACAGCCCGTGCCTGGCGAAAATACCGTGTTCTTCCGCCACAAAAACCGGTAGCCAGTTGAAGCCTTGCGCTCCGCCGGCCAGGCTGAGTTTCTGGGTTGAGGTCATTTGAAATCTCCCTATGGATTTCGGGCTGTTCACAGGCCGCGGTCTTGGAGTCGTTTATCCAGCAGCGGGTACACACGCCGCGCATTTGCTTCGAAGACCGCTCGTCTCTCATCTTCCTGAAGGTCGAGCTGGTCGATGTATCGCTTAGTGTCATCGAAGGGATGACCGGTCTCGGGATCGATTGCCTTGACCGCACCGAGCAGCTCCGAGCCGAAAAGGATGTTCTTTGTGTCGACGACGCGGAAAAGCGTATCGATGCCCGCCTGGTGGTAGACGCAGGTGTCGAAAAACAGGTTGTTCATGAGGTGCGTGTCCAAGCCCGGCTTTTCGAGCATGATGGATAGACCGCGATACCGGCCCCAATGGTAGGGCGCTGCCCCGCCGCCATGCGGTATGATCAGCTTGAGGTCGGGGTGACGCTCGAAGAGGTCTCCCTGGATGAGCTGCATGAAAACTGCGGTGTCGGCGTTGATATAATGCGCCCCGGTCGTATGCAGGCAGCGTTCGCAGGACCCGGAGACGTGGATCATGGCGGGCACTTGGAGGTCCACCATCGCGTCCCACAGCGGATCCCACCAGGCGTCGTAGATTGGCGGCGCGCTCCAGCGCCCCCCTGAGGGATCGGGATTGAGGTTGCAGCCGACGAAGCCATTGTCGACGCAGCGCGCAAGTTCCTCGATGACCGCTGAAAGATCGCCGTCTACGGTTTGTGGAAGCTGGCAGACCGCGGCGAAGTTATCGGGGAACATGTCGACGATCCGACCGATATTGTCGTTCGAAACGCGCGCCCATTCTTTCGCCACCGGCAGGTTCGGCAGATGGTGCCCCATGCCGGAGGCGCGCGGGCTAAGTAGCGTGACATGCGAGCCGCGCTCACGCTGGATCTTGAGCTGATTGGTCTCGATGATGTCGTGAAGCTGTTTGTCGGGGATGCCCGGATAGACCGGGCGATCCGATGATGTGCCTTCCGCGAAAGCGACCTGGGCCTTGCGGAAGGCGTGGTGCTCTGGCGGCTCTGTGGTGAAGTGGCCGTGGCAGTCTATGATGAGTGTCATCACGCGTTCCATTTCGCGGGGAGGTCGGAAATACCGCGGAATCGCCAGCCTTTGCCTTTGATTTCGCGCGATCCGTCGAGCCGAAGTTCGGGCAACTGACGGAACACTTCCGCAAGTGCGATCTCGCCCATGGCCCTTGACAGAAAATGTCCTGAACAGAAGTGCGGACGGAAGCCGAACGAGAGGTGTTGCTTCTTCTTACGGAACATGTCGAACTTGTCGGCATGCTCGAAGCGAGTCTCGTCACGGTTGGCGGAGCCCATAACGATCGCGACCGACGCTCCCTGAGGAATGACGGTTCCTGCGATCTCGAAATCCTCTCGGGCGATCCGCGGTGTCACGCCGATCGGCGCGATCCAACGCAGCCCCTCATCGAAGGCGCGCATGGCGTTTTCCTGCGGCTGCTCCGCCATGATCTTCGCCTGTTCGGGATTCGAAAGAAGACCGGCGCAGGCGTTCGCCGCCGCGTGACCGGGTTCCTGAAGGCCGCCAAGGATAATGACGCGCATGGTCGGTGAAATCTCGTCCCAACTGCGCGCTTCGCCTTTCGGCATGCCGCCATACATCACATGGCTGAGGAGGGAGTTGTTGGGCTTCGACAGGCAGGCTTGGTAGAGGTCGCCCATTTGCTTGTCGATATCGGCAAGAGCATCGTCCAGTCGCTTCCAGACCGCCGCGTCGTTGCCGACATTCTGCAGGCCAAGCGCCATTGCGTGGAACCACTCGACGAGGGTTTCGTTCGGCGTTTCCGTAAGGCCGATAACGTCGCCGATGCACCGCACGGAGATCGGCTCGAACAATTCGGCCGTCAGGTTCGCCTCTCCCTTGGCTTTGATCGCGTCGACGTAACGCTGCACCACGGGGCGCGTCAGACCTTCGACAAACGACCGGACACGCTCCTGCGTGAGGTTTTCGTCGATGCCCTGACGAAGGCATTGGTGCTCCTCGCCGGACATGGTCAATACATTCGGCATGCCCATGACGCGCGCCTCCGGGCGGTCCGCCGATCCGGAAGGGCCGAAGATCTTGTCCTGACCGCCGATCGTGCGGCAGTCGTCAAATCGGGTGATGAAGTATTCCTTCGTCCCCTCGAAGAAGGCCACTGGCTCTTCAGCGCGCAGCCTCGCGTAAACCGGATACGGATCTCGATACAGATTCTCGCCCGTCAGTTCGGTGTTGTTTCCTGTCATGGATGTCCTCCCATCGCCCCGTCAGCGAGGCATTCGATCATCTTGCCGCCACCCAACTCCAACCCGATGGCAGGCAACTCTGAGGCCGTTCCGTGGCAAGCCAATCCAGATGCGATTGATGCTTGACATACCGAAACGTCTTCGGATACTTATTGGTATCCAAAGCGGGGATGGCTGTCAATCATAGAAATGGACAGGCCGTCTGGGAGACCGCTCAGGGAGGGAGGAAATAGTGGAAATGAGCAGCATTGCAGACGCTCGTCTCGTGCTTGAGGCGCGAGGCGTTTCAGTGCACTTCGGCGGTATCAAGGCGCTCACCGACGTTTCGGTCTCGGTGCGTTCGGGCGAGATCTGCGGCCTGATCGGACCGAATGGCGCGGGCAAAAGCACCTTTCTCAACGCGATCACTCGTCTCGTGGCCTATGACAGCGGCACCATTGTTTTGAATGGGACGCCAATCGAAGGCGCGAGGGTTCGGGACATGATCGGCCTCGGTGTCGCCCGAACGTTCCAGAACCTCGGCATCTATGCCTCCATGACGGTTCTGGAAAATGTCATGCTCGGTGCCCACCATGAACTCGGGGGCAAGTTCGCACGGGCGATCCTGACGCCCTTGCGATCGCGAGCCGATGAGCGGGCGGTGCGCGAGAAGTCGATGGCCATCCTCGAAGAGATGGGAATGGCCGATATGGCTGCTCGGAAAGCTGGCGCGCTTCCCTATCCGCTGCAAAAGCGGATGGAGATTGCCCGCGCCCTCGCATCAGACCCCAAGATATTGCTTCTCGACGAACCCGCGGGAGGGTTGACGCATGGCGAAGTCAACGAGTTCGGCACTCTGCTGGACGAAGTAAGAAAGAGCCGCAATCTCTCGATCCTCCTCATTGAACACCACATGGGCCTGGTGATGGGGCTGTGCGATCGGATCGTTGTTTTCCATCTCGGCCGTAATCTCGCCGAAGGCACTCCAGGTGAAATCAAGTCGAACGACGCGGTTGTCTCCGCTTACTTGGGGAGGGCGGCATGACGCTTCTCGACGTTAAGGACCTCTCGGCTTTCTACGGAAAAACGCAAGCGCTCTTCGACTGCTCGTTCGCGGTCGAAGAGGGCGAGTTCGTGGCACTTCTCGGGTCGAACGGAGCTGGAAAGACCACTCTGTTGCGCGCCATTTCCGGCCTCCTGCCGTTCAAGGGTTCCATATTCTATGCGGGAAGGTCGCTGGAGTGGATCGCAGCCCAAAAGCGGCTCGGACTGGGCATCGCCCAGATCCCGCAGGGCCGAGGCACCTTCTCGGAATTCACGGTGGACGAAAACCTTCAGCTCGGCGCCACCATCATCTCCAGCCGGTCTCAGATCAGGCAAGACAAGGAGCGTTGGTATGAAACCTTTCCGCGGCTGCGCGAAAGGCGCGACCAGCTCGCCGGAAACTTAAGCGGCGGCGAGCAGCAGATGCTCGCGGTCGCCCGTGCGCTCATGTCCCGCCCGAAACTCCTGATGTGTGACGAACCGTCGCTCGGCCTGGCACCGTCGATCACGCAGGAGATCCTGACGATATTCAAGACGCTGCACCGCGACCACGGAATGACGCTGCTGGTGGTCGAGCAGAACGTCGATATCACCCTGCAATACGCGGATAAGGCCTTCGTCATCGAGGCGGGGCAGATCGTCGCCGGCGGGGCGGCGAGCGACCTCATAAACAATGAGGACATCAAGAAATCATATCTGGGGGTCGCCTGATGAGTCTCTTCTTCCAGCTCGTCGTCAGTGGGCTAACGACGGGTGCCATCTACGCGGCACTGGCACTCGCGCTCGTACTCATTTTCCGGGCGACGAATGTCGTGAATTTCGGCCAAGGCGAAATGGCGACATTCTCCGCTTACGTCGCGTGGCAGTTGATGCAGTGGGGCGTTCCGCTGTGGCTGGCCGTGCTCGCGAGCCTGGCGGTCGCATTCTGCATCGGCATCGCGACATTCCGCCTCGTGATCAGGCCATTGATGAGCGCGCCCGTGGAGACGGTGGTCGTGGTCACGCTTGGAATATTCGTGCTCTTCCAGGCCATGTGCATGTGGATCTGGGGAGCCGAACAACTCTCGTTCCCAAGCCTGTTTCCCGATGGCGGCTTCAGTCTCGGGGAGGTTCGCGTGCTCGCATCCGCAGTCGGCACGCTGGCGATCCTGATCTGCATCGCGGCAGCCATCGGTTTCATCTTTCGCTTCACGAGACTTGGATTGTCCATGCGTGCGGCGGCTTTCGACCGGGCGCGCAGCGTACTCGTCGGCGTCGACGTCGAGCGCATGCTGATGCTGGGATGGGGTTTTGCCGCGGTCATCGGGGCTTTTGCGGCGATCCTGATTGCGCCGCGTCTCTTTCTCAGCCCGACAATGATGGCGCCGATTTTGTTTTACGGCCTCGCCGCCGCGACTCTCGGCGGATGGGATAGTCCCCTCGGCGCAATTGTCGGCGGTCTGGCGGTCGGCGTCGCCGAAAGCCTCGGCGCGAGCTACCTCCCCTTCATCGGCGCTGACATGCGCATCGCAGTGCCCATCGTCCTCACATTGGCCATCCTGCTTGTGAAGCCCGTCGGCCTGTTCGGTTCCTACAAGGTGACAAAACTATGAGTGACGGATTCCGCCCGGCTGCGGTCAAGTTCGGTCTGTTCGTGCTTCTGGCAATATTGATGCCGTTTGTCGCTCCGGACTATGCGCACCAGCAGATATGCGTTGCGATCGCTTATGCAATCGCAATTCTTGGACTGAATCTCCTGATGGGATTTGCGGGGCAAATCTGCCTCGCGCAGGGCGCGCTCTTCGGCGTCGGCGCGTATGTGACCGCGATCCTGAACGCGACCTACGGCGTGCCCCCGCTTGCCACGCTTCCTGTTTCGGCGGCAATCACGGTTTTGGTCGGACTTGCGATCGGCCTTCCGGCACTAAGGCTTCAGGGCCTGCAGTTGGCAATTGTCACCTTCGGCATCGCTGCTGCCTTCCCCCAGCTCGTGTTGAAAATGGGGAGCCTCACCGGTGGGGTTTCGGGTCTTCCAATCGACGCTCCGGAAGCGCCGGAATGGCTTCCCCTCAGCCCGGAGTTATGGCTCTACGTTATTTGCCTCGGATGCGCGGGGATCGGTGCCCTTCTGGTTTCGTTGATGCTTTTCGGCGATGTCGGACGGGCGCTGCGGGCCCAGCGTGACAATGCGCAGATCGCGGAAGCCCTCGGTGTGAACCTGACACGCACGCGATTGTGGGCATTCGCGGGTAGTTCGGCACTCGCGGGCATGGGCGGCGGCGTGTTCGCCATCGTCACCGGTTTCGTCAGCCCGGAGTCGTTCCTGGCGATCCTGTCCATCAACATCGTGATCGGCAGCATCGTTGGCGGGGTGACGAGCATCGTCGGGGCATTTCTCGGCGGACTGTTCATGGTTTTCGTTCCGACCTGGGCGTCCGACATCAACCTCAGCCTCGGCAACCTGATTTATGGCCTCGCGCTAATCCTGATCATGATGGTCGCGCGCAACGGCGTTACTGGCTTCATCGAAAAATGGCTTTCGATGATTTTTCGGAAAACAGCGGGCTGAGGAGGCCTGCCACCGAACAATGGGAGGAACTGATATGAGATTTGTCTCCAAGCTGAAGGGCTGCACAATGCAGTTGGCCGTGGCCGCACTGCTCGTTGCGACCCACGCCAGCGCAGCCGAGACCACGCCGGGCGTAACCGACGATTCGGTGAAGATCGGCGTTACCGGCCCACTGACCGGGCCGGTTGCCGTTGTCGGCGGCGTCGCGGAAGGCATACGCGCCCGCATCGAACAGGCCAACGCCGAAGGCGGCGTTAAGATGGGCGACGGAAAAACGCGCAAAATCGACCTGGTTATCGAAGACGACTCCCTCGATCCCCAGCGCACGCTGGCCAACGTCCGCAAAATGGTCGAACAGGAAAAGGTATTCGCCTTGGTGGGCACCGCCGCAACGCCAAATAACCTTGCGATCGGCCGCTACATCACCCAGAAGAAAATCCCGAATATCTTCATGTATTCAGGGGTGATTGCCTTGAATGCTCCGAAGTGGGAGGTCGGCTTCGTCCCGTCCTTCTCCACTGAGGCGGACTCGTTTGCCGAATATCTGAAGGCGCATAAGCCCGAGGCGAAGGTCGCCATTCTCTATCTCAACACCGAGACCGGCCAGACCTTCATGAAGGCGTTCGACCGTTCGATCGAGGGTTCCCACGTCAAGGTATTGGACCGACAGCCGGTCACATCCCAGGATCCGACCGTTGAAACTCAGCTCTCGACGCTGAAAGCGTCAGGTGCTGACACCCTCGTCGTCATCGCAGCGCCTCGCCAGGGCGGCGAGGCGATCCGCTTTCAATCCGAAAGCGGCTGGAAGCCTTTGACCCTGGTGACGAACCTTTCGTCGGCTTATCCGGTTCTCCAGTCGGTCGGACTGGACAATGCCAAGGGCATCATCACGTCGGACTATCTCAAGCCCATCATCAGCGATAAGCCGTCGGGCGACGAGGGCGTTGATCGTTATCTTTCCGCCATCTCCGCGGCCAAGGTAAACTTCAATTTCGCAAACACGATTGGTCAGACCGGCTACGCCATCGGCGATTCCTTGATCCAGGCGCTTGAGAAGCTCAAGAGCCCGACGCGCGAGGAACTGATGAAGGTCGTGCAGAATATGGACGGCTGGAAAAATCCGCTTCTTCTGAACGGCATTACCATGACCACCAAGGAAGGCAGCGACATTTTCCCGACCGAAGCGCTGCAGCTCTATCAGTTCGACGGCCAGAAGTACGTGCCGCTCGGCGACGTCATGCATTTTGAGGGCAAGACGAAGGAGTGATGCTGCAATGAGGACGCCGGACCGCTGTCGCTGGCGTTCTCAATCCCGATCCAGCCTGCGGGAAGCAGTTTCCAAAAAAAGAATAATATAATTATAAAATGCAATTGTGCATTCCTTCAAACGTGGCTAGTCTCTCATCGGAGGATGAAGGGCTGACCGTCGGCGCCGAGACCATTGGGAGAGGTGGAGGCCTGCCGGCACCCTGAGGCCGAGGCTCGTTTGGTGTCCGTTTCTGTGTCGCGTCATCGGGCTCGGAGACGGTCACACAAGCGATTTATTGCACTAAGGAGGAGGAATTCATGCGTTCAGCAGGTCTCTATTTTTCGACCGCAGCTATCTGCGTGGCAATAGCGGCGGGAGCCATGGGCACAACAGCCAAAGCTGCCGAGAAGATTTCAATCATGGTGGGTGGGTATGAAAAGCAGATCTACCTGCCCGCCAAGCTCACCGAAGCCCTCGGCTATTTCAAGGACGAAGGGCTCGATGTCGAACTGCTGAATGAGTCGGCTGGAGTTGATGCGGAAAATCAGCTACTTGCGGGCGCCGTTCAGGGCGTTATCGGCTCTTACGACCATTGCGTGGATTTGCAATCCAAGGGCAAGTTCGTCGAGTCGGTCGTCCAATTGCAGCAGGTTCCCGGCGAAGTAGAGCTGGTTTCGACGAAACATCCGGAAATCAAATCGCCTGCCGACTTCAAAGGAAAGGCACTCGGGGTAACCGGCCTCGACTCATCCACCAATTTTCTGACGCTTTATATGGCATCGAAGGCTGGATTGAAGACAGGCGATGTGACGACTGTTCCGGTCGGTGCAGGCTCGACCTTCATCGCGGCCATGCAGCAGGACCAGATCCAGGCTGGAATGACCACCGAGCCGACCGTGTCACGACTGCTCAAGACAAACGAAGCCAAGGTGCTGGTGGATCTTCGCACCGTCGAATCGACACGAGCGGCGCTCGGCGGAGTTTATCCGTTTGCTTCGCTGTACATGGAAAGTTCCTGGGTCGACTCGCACAAGGAGGAAGTCCAGAAATTGGTCAACGCCTTTGTAAAAACAATGCGATACATCGACACGCACTCTGCCGCGGAGATCGCTGATAAGATGCCGAAGGATTTCTATGTCGGCGACAAGGACGGCTATGTCAAAGCGCTTGAGGTAAGCAAGGGTATGTTCACACCTGACGGAATGATGCCCAAGGGAGGACCCGAAATCGTCCTGACGGTTCTCTCGGAATTCTCCAAGAACGTCAAAGGCAAGCAGATCGATCTTTCCAGGACCTACACGACCGAATTCGTCAAGAACGCCAGGTAGGCAGGCTTGGTTCGGATATCGACAGGGCTGTCTTGATGTTTCATGCGGTGATAGAAAAACCGCAATGGAAGCAATGAATCGGAAGCCATGGCGAGAAGTAGCCTCACACCGCAAATCAGCGGCAATATCATCGAGTTCGTGAAAGCGAACGGAATGCGCGAGGGCCAGCATCTGCCTCTTCAGATGCTGGCCGATGCATTCCGCGTCTCGCGCGCGCCGATCATGAGTGCGCTGCGGAGCCTGGAGGGCCGTGGCATCGTCCGTGCCGAGCCGAACCGAGGCTACTTTCTGGCGGTTGATGGCGAGAGTCTGGATGCTTCCAGGCCGGAGAGCCCCAAAGACAGCGATGGTGACGAAGCCATCTATTTCCGGATCGCCGAGGATCGCTTTTCCGGCAAGCTCGAGGAGCGTGTCAGCGAAAGCGAGATGATGCGCCATTACGATCTGCCGCGAAGCCGTTTGCTTAAGATCCTGCATCGGATTGCGGATGAGGGTTGGGTCGAGCGGCTGCCCGGCAACGGTTGGTCCTTCCGGCAAACCTTGACGTCGAGGCAGAGCTATCAAGATGGCTACACGTTCCGTGCCGTCATCGAGCAGCAGGCCATGCTGCTGCCAAGCTTCGAGCCAGATCCTGAAGGGTTCAGACGCGCGCGTCAGATCCAGACGGAACTTGGCCAGGGTGGGTATGAAACCTGGTCGCGCGCTGAGATTTTCAAGGCGAACAACGAGTTTCACGAGATGCTCGTCGCTTGCTCGCACAACGAATTCTTTCTCGATGCGATCAGGCGCATAAACCGCCTGCGCCGGCTGATCGAATATCATATCACGATCGACAGAAGCCGGCTTCCGAGACAGACGGCCGAGCATCTGCATATCCTCGACCTGATCGAAGACGGTCGCCGCAACGAGGCGGCGGCATTCCTTTATACCCACATCATGGGTGCGAGCCGCATCAAGACGCCTCAGGTCTGATCCAGATCCTTGAGAACGATGCAGACCGGGCTGCCGACGGTAAGGACGCTCGACAGCGTCGACAGTGCGCCGGATCTTTTATCGACGCCGAAGGCGACCACCGTATCGGTGTCCTCGTTGGCAGCAAGCAGCACATCGCCTTCGCAAAGAAGCGTGAAGAAGCGCGGCGTCTTTCCGGCTGTCGTCCATGAGCCGACGGATGTCATGCGCCCATCCTCTCCAATCGCAAAACCCGCAATCGTGTCGCTGCCGCGATTGGACGCGTAGACGAAACGGCCATCGGCAGAAACCGCAATCTCGGCGCCGCGACTGTTGCCGGTGAAGCTGTCAGCAAGCGACGAAAGGATCTGGAATGGCTCAATGCCACCGGTCGCTGGATCGAAGCGATACGCGGCCATGCTGCAGTCGAGCTCGTTGATGACGTAGGCGAGGCGGCCTCCGGGATGAAAGGCAATATGGCGTGGGCCAGCGCCTTCTCGAGTCTGGCAGGATGCCACCTTGATCAGCGTGCCGGAGGCGCGGTCCAGACGATAGACGAATATCGCATCCAGGCCCTTATCCGGCACCACGATCCATTTTCCCGACGGGTCGAACTGGACCTGATGGGGCTTGGCGAAGGGTTGCTCGACGCGGTGAGGCCCAAGCTTTCCTTCGATCACGGTCAGGCTCTCGACCGGGCCAAGCCGTCCATCATCCAGGCGCCGGAGCACGGCGAGCGAGGAGGTCACATGGTTCGCGACGATCAGGAACCGGTTCGAGGGATCGAATGAAAGGTGGACGGGATTGCGGCCCTCGGTCGATTGCTCGTTCAGGAAGGACAGGTGGCCAGAAGATGGGTCGATGGAGAAAGCGCTCACGCGGTCGGAATCGCCGTGAACGGTGTAGAGGAAACGGCCTGTCCGATCGAAGGCGAAGAAGGAGGGGTTTTCCATCTCCACCAATTGCCGATGCTCCCAGCTCAGATCCTGCCCGAGCCGGTAGACGTTCAGACCGTTGCCACGCGCGTTGCGGGCCTTCGTCGTGCGTGCACCGATATAGGCGATCCTCACCTTTTCCCCGTCCATACCAGAAATCCTCGCGCGAATTGATGTGCTTACCATCAATATCGCTATTTACACTTCACGGCAATTGCATTTTATAATCATATTGTGTAAATAGGCTCGATGTGCTCGGACATGCCCGGGTATCACCATCACTGCTTCTGGGAGGTAGCAATGACCGATGCTGCGACAAGCGGACTAGAAAAGGCCACGATGCGGAAGGTCTTCTGGAGGATCGTCCCCTATACGTTTCTGCTCTACATCATCTCGTATCTGGATCGCGCGAACCTCGGTTACGCGGCGCTGCAGATGAACAAGGATCTGGCGCTGTCTGCCGAAGCCTTCGGCTTTGCCGGCGGTATCTTCTTCATCGGCTATTTCCTTTTCGAAGTGCCGAGCAACATCGCTTTGCAGAGATACGGATCGCGTATCTGGATTTCACGCATCCTGCTGACCTGGGGTGCCGTCGCCGTGCTGACCGGCTTTGCTCAAAGCGCCATGCAGCTTTATATCCTGCGCTTTCTTCTGGGCGTTGCCGAAGCAGGCTTCTTCCCAGGCATTATCATCTATCTGACCTACTGGTTCCGCTCGAAAGAGCAGGCGACGACTGTGGCATTCTTCACCGCCGCCATTCCCGTTTCCTATCTTATGGGCGCGCCGCTCAGCACCTGGATCATGGACAATGTCAGCGGCTTCGGTCTTTCTGGTTGGCGATGGATGCTGATCCTTGAAGGCGTCCCCGCAGTTGCCGCCGGCATCTTCAACTATTTCTACATGACGGACCGCCCCGAAAAGGCGAAATGGCTGACCGAGGAGGAGCGGGACTGGCTGACGAAAGCGCTTGCCGCCGATCATGCCAATCGCAAGAACGTCAAACATCTTGGTCTCTGGCAGGCGATCTCGAACCCGAAAGTGCTGTTCCTGTCCGCCATCTATTTCATCTATCAGGTCGGCAATCTCGGTATTGGCCTGTGGATGCCGCAGATCATCCAGAGCTTCGGCGGCGATCTCAGCCATTTCCAGATCGGCCTCGTCGCCATGGTCCCCTATGCCGTCGCCACCATTGCTATGGTGCTGTGGTCGCGCAGCTCGGATCGCACCGGCGAGCGCCAGAAGCATACGGCAGCCCCGCTGCTGATTGCAGGCATCGCGTTGGCAGCGACGGGGCTAACCCATGATCCCTATATTGCCATCGCGCTGATCTCCGTGGCGCTCGCCGGGATCTATGCCTTCAAGTCGCCGTTCTGGTCGCTGCCCGGCCTATTCCTGACCCGATCGACCGCCGCAGTCTCGATTGCCGCCATCAATTCCATCGGCAATCTCGGCGGCTTCGTCGGCCCATACGCAATGGGTGCAGCCAAGACATGGACAGGCAGCGCCCTCGGCGGGCTTATGTTCCTCGCGGCACTTCTGTTGCTGTCCTTCCTGCTGACTTGGTTCATGCGTGTCTCCAATGAGGAGACCGCAGAGGGCGTGGGGCCGTCTGGGCAATTCAATATCGCGCGGGCCAGATCGCCCAAATCGTGAAGCAGGGTTTCAGAGCATGAGCATGACGACGGTCGGCAAATTCGCCGTAGATGGCGTCCAGTACGATATCATTGATCTGCCGAAGGAGGCCGGTCCGAAGCTCGAGCGGATGCCCTATATCCATCGCATCCTGCTGGAAAACGTGCTCCGGACAGGGGGAGATGACGCCGCGCGGGCCAAATCGGCGATCATTGCCTGGCTCGATGAGGGCAGGAGCGAGGTGGAAATCCCGTTCTTGCCGAACCGTGTCCTCATGCATGACACGACCTGCGGACCGGCACTGGTGGATATTGCGGGCATGCGGTCCGCATTGGCGGAGGCCGGCGGTAATCCGGCCCTGCTCAATCCCGTGATGCCAGTCGATGTCTCGACCGATCATTCGGTTGCCGTCGATGCGTTCGGAAGCTCGGCTTCGCTCGAGCGCAACATGCAGCGCGAATATGAGCGCAATGCCGAGCGCTATAGCTTCATGAAATGGGCGACCAACACGCTGACCGGCTTCCGGGTCCATCCGCCCGGCACCGGTATCATGCACACCCTCAATCTGGAACGGCTCGCAACGGTCGTGACCCACCAGCAGAAAGACGGCAGGCGCTGGGCCGTTCCCGATACTTTGATCGGAACGGACAGTCATACCCCGATGATCAACGGGATCGGCGTGCTCGCCTGGGGTGTCGGCGGCCTGGAGGCGGAAAGTGTCTTCTTCGGCATGCCGGTGACGCTGCGTGTGCCGGATGTCGTCGGCGTGCGCCTGATCGGCGGCCTGCGGGAGGGGGTTCTTGCCACCGATCTCGCGCTGGTCGTCACCCATCTGCTGCGTCAGATCGACCTTCAGGACAAGTTCGTCGAGTTCTATGGGCCGGGCGTGTCGACGTTGACAGCGGGCGACCGCGCAGTCGTTGCAAACATGACGCCGGAATTCGGCGGCAATAGCGGTTATTTTCCCATCGATGGTCATACGACCCAATATCTGAGGGCGACCGGGCGCAGTGAGGATCACACCGAATTCGTCGAGCACTATGCCAAGCGCGTGGGGCTCTGGTTCGATCCATCCTCGGAGCCTCGATATACATCCACCCTTGAAATCGATCTCTCCAGCGTCGAACCGAGCCTTGCGGGTCCCCGGCGTCCGCAGGATCGCATTCCCGTCAGCGAAACGGCGCCGGCCATTGCCGGCATGAAAAAGCCGTCGGCCGATGTCGAAGGGCAGCCGAACAGCGGCGCCGTCGCGATTGCCGCGATCACGAGCTGTACCAACACCTCCGATCCGCGCCTACTTGCCGCCGCCGGGCTCCTTGCGCGCAAGGCGCGCTACTATGGGCTGCGTCCGCCGCATTGGGTGAAGACATCGCTGGCGCCCGGATCTCCGACCGCCGAGCGCTATCTTCAGCGAGCCGGCCTGCTTGAAGATCTCGAAGCCGTGGGTTTCGGGATCGTCGGCTATGGCTGCACGACATGTATCGGCAATTCCGGGCCCCTGACGGAGCCCATCGCAAAGGCGATGGCAGAGCGCGATATTCTGCCCGTAGCGGTGCTTTCCGGAAACAGGAATTTCCCCGGCCGCGTGCATCCTCAGCTCGAAGCAGGCTTCCTCGCTTCTCCGCCGATGGTCGTCGCCTTTGCGCTCGCCGGCACCGTGGAGCTCAATATACTGACGGATCCGATCGGCTACTCCCGTGAAGGGACACCGGTCACGCTTTCGATGGTGTGGCCAAAGGCGTCCGAGATCGATGACGCCGTGGCGCAGGCCTCTGACATCGGCGACTTCGCCCCCGCCTACGAGAAGGCCGAGGCCAGCAAGGCATGGCGAGACCTCGATGCGCCGACCACGATTATCTTTCCCTGGGATGAGAAATCGACCTACATCCGCCGGCCGCCTTTTGCGAGCTTCGGCAAGGGCACGTTGCTGGGTAACTATCAGGCCCATCCTATTCTGGTCGTCGGCGACGACATAACGACCGACCATATCTCCCCCGCCGGCGCTGTTGAGGCGAAGAGCGACGCGGGGCGCTATCTCATCGAGAGGGGAGAGAACCCGGCGGACCTCAACGTGTTCGCGTCGCGTCGCGGCAATTGGCAAGCCATGATCCGCGGCCTGTTCACGAACAAGACGGTCAGCAACTTGATCGGAGCGGATATTCCGCCCGGATCGACCATTCATGCCCCTTCGGGTGAGATCATGTCTCTCTGGGCCGCCGCGCAGCTCTATGCAGCGGAAGATCGATCGGTCGTGGTCGTTGCGGGCGAGCGATACGGTATGGGATCGTCGCGCGATTGGGCTGCGAAGGGTGTTTCACTGCTGGGGGTGAGGGCGGTTCTCGCCTTGAGCTTCGAGCGGATCCATAGATGGAACCTGATTGGAATGGGCATTCTGCCGCTTCGACTGCCAGAGGCTTTTGGCCCTGCCGACCTGGCGTTTGCGGCGGAAGATCTGGTGGAGGTCTCTGCCGATCCAGCGCGCATTGAGCCACGTTGCAAGGTTGGCGTTGTTGTGAAGCGAGCGACTGGACAGAAAATAAGCCTCACGGCAACCGCCGCGATCGAAACCAACGCTGAGGTCGACATTCTCCGGGCGGGGGGCATTCTCCCTCTTATTCTGCGCAATGCGATGCAGACCGGAGCAATGTCGCGATTGCTCTAATAAGCGTTCATTCGGGAAACAGGCCGAAACCGGGCTGAGAAGTTATCTCAGTTTGCGGCTAATGCGGCAGTTTGAGCTTGGGCTACCATGCAGTTCGCGTGGATGAGAGCCAACGTCAGTGGGACAACGAAAAGCAGGTGGCTGGGAGCTTTCCAAGCCTCCGTAGTCTTTTAGCATTATCCATTTCCTGTCCCTCTTATCCCATTTGCGCAGCTAACCTCTAAGTTGCATCAAATGCAAAACTTTTTGTTAATTGTTACAGAATGTTAGTTGGACAGGGCCGACGAAATTTCATCTTCGAAAGAAAGGAAGTTCTCGAAAAGCCGGACGCCTATACCGCGGTCGAATGAAGTCGATCACGCTTTCTAAAATTCAGCAGGGGATATGACGTTTTCCTGTTTCTACTATGGAGGAACTGGAACAATGACGACGAGTATCTTTTCGCGAATTAGCACCAAACTGACTATGCTTTCCGGCGTCGGCATTTTCTTGGTCGCGGTCATGCTGGTCACGGCTTGGCAAAGTGGCCAACTCGTCAAAGAACGCGCCGCCTATCAAAGGGATCAGTTGATCATTTCGCGGGATCTGGTTGACGCGAAGGCATCGTTGCGTGGAATGCAAGTCGATGTGCGCGATTTGCGCCTTGCGACCTCGACGGATGAAGCTGCCAGCGCCGTCGAACATATCGGCACCCACAAGGCGTCCCTCGTGAAATATTTGGATGACGCGCTTGGCGGGTTGCGGCTGCAGGTCAACAGAGATCGGATTGCGGCAATCAAGGCAGCGGTCGATACCTTGTTTTCAACGACCAATGAAATGGCAAAGGTCATCGCGGCCGAACTACAGGTCAAAACGACCGACCCTGCGCTTGAGGCTAAGGAAAGGGAAGTTCAGGCTAAGCTGCTGTCAATAGCGACCGAGGGGTCTAACCTTCTCGACGAAGGGGTGGACTCGGCGAAGACGATGGCGACACGGGCCGAGGAGGATGCAACCGAAACGGCAGCCTTAGCTCTACGCCTCAATCTCGGCATCGGGGCGCTGGCTGTTGTTGTGCTGATCGGCGCTGCCATGTTCGGTGCTCGGGTGATCGCAAGGCCGATTGGCCAGATTACCGAAAGCATGAGCGTTCTTGCCGAGGGCAATCTTGATACGAATGTCCCCTTCGCCGCCCGGCACGACGAAATTGGCGAGATGGCCCGTGCCGTCGAGGTGTTCAAGCAGAATGGCATCAAGGTGCGGGAGATGAACGCCCAGGAGGCGGCGCTCCAGGCGAAAAGCGCCGACCTGCAATCGAGCATCGGCGAAGTCGTATCGGCGGCGGTGGCCGGTGACTTCACGCAGCGCATCACCAAAGACTACGACAACGCCGACCTCAACCGCTTCGCGGCGCAGGTCAACGAACTGGTCGCCTCCGTTGATCGTGGCGTCGCTGAGACCCGCCGCGTCATCGCGGCGCTCGCCGACGGGGATATCAGGGAGAACATGCGCGGTGAGTTCCAGGGAGCTTTTGGAGAGCTTCAGTCCAACGTCAACGCGACCATGGACAACCTCCGCTCCGTACTCGGCGAGGTTCGTGCCGCCATCGATACGATCAATGGCGGTGCTGGCGAAATGCGCCTGGCGTCGGGGGATCTTTCCAAGCGCACCGAGCAGCAGGCCGCCGCGCTGGAGGAAACCTCCTCGGCTCTGGAAGAAATCACCGTCGCCGTGAAAAGCTCGACCGAACGCGCAGTTGAGGCCAGTCATATGGTGGACGAGGCGCGCAGGAGCACCGAGCAGTCAAGCGCCGTCGTCAAGCAAGCCGTCTCTGCGATGGGACGGATTGAACAGGCCTCGGGCGAGATCAGCCAGATCATCAACGTCATCGACGAGATCGCTTTCCAGACGAATCTCCTGGCACTCAACGCCGGTGTTGAAGCCGCGCGTGCCGGCGAGGCCGGCAAGGGTTTTGCCGTCGTCGCCCAGGAAGTGCGGGAACTGGCACAACGCTCGGCCAATGCGGCAAAGGACATTAAGGGGCTGATCAACCGCTCCGGCGATGAGGTCACCTCGGGTGTCAAATTGGTGACAGCTACGGGGGATGCCCTTGGCCTGATCCAGGGGCATGTCGCCAAGATCAACGAGCATGTGCACTCGATCGCCACGGCCGCGAAGGAACAATCGACGGGCCTTCATGAGGTCAGCACCGCCGTCAACGCGATGGATCAGGTGACACAGCAGAACGCCGCCATGGTAGAGGAATCGACCGCCGCCACCGGCCGCCTCGCCGAGGAGGCCGCCAGCCTTGCCCGGCTGATTGCTCGCTTCAAGCTCGACGTGGGTCAAGCGGCGCCACGTGCCGTTACCGCCGAAAGCCGACCGGTGCCTTCGCCGGCGCGTGCGCTCAAGCAGAAGCTGACAGGTGCCTTTCGTGGACAAGCCACGGCGGCAGCAGCCGTTGCTGGGTGGGAGGAGTTTTGACGGAAGCGTCAGCGGCTGCCCGCAAGTAGCGGTCAGCCCTCCAAACTCGTTGGGGAACGAGTGGGCCGCGAGGCCCACTTTTCCATATCAGGACAGGGAAAGCCTGCGACGGACGATCGCGGTGTGGAAGTTCGTTCCATGGATCAGACCGTCGTCGCAGAAGTCGTAGCGAGGATTGTGCAGCGGTGCAGAATCCCCGTTGCCGAGGAACACGAACACGCCGGGCGCATGCTTCAAAAAGTGCGCGAAGTCCTCGCTTCCTGTCATCGGCTCCCGTGCCACGCGAACGTTTTTCTCCGGGAGAAAGCTGCGAGCGGCGGCGAAAGTCTCCTCGACCAGATCGGGATCGTTGAGGAGCGGAACGAATTCCCGGGTATAGGTCACTTCGGCCGAGACGTTATAGGCGAGAGCGGTTCCCTGCGCGATTATACGCATCTGCTTCTCGATCTCGGCGCTGACCTCCGAACGGAAGCTTCGTGCGTCACCCCGGATCATGGCCTCTCCCGGCAGCGCGTTTCGGGTTCCGTCGGTGATGAGTTCGGTGACGGAAACCACGGAGGTATCCGTAGGGCTGAGGCGGCGCGAGACGATCGTCTGCAGATTCGTGACGATGGCACAGGCGGCGACGAGAACCTCGTTACCCCAGTGGGGACGCGCGGCATGGCCGCCGATCCCGGTTAGCTTGATCTCGAAATTGTCCTCGGCCGACATGATCGCGCCAGGCCGGGTTTCGAACGTGCCGACGGGGAGGCCCGGCATATTATGAATGCCGTAGATTTCTTCGAAGGGGAAGCGGTCCATTAATCCGTCTCCGAGCATGGCGAGTGCGCCGCGGCCCCATTCCTCGGCGGGCTGAAAGATGAAGCGGACGGTTCCGTCGAAGCCGCCGTCCTCTGTGAGCAGTTTGGCGGCTCCGAGAAGCATGGTGGTGTGGCCGTCGTGGCCGCAAGCATGCATGATTCCCGGGTTCGACGACCTGTACGGAAGATCTCCCTGCTCGGGAATATGCAGCGCGTCCATGTCAGCGCGCAGTGCGATCGAACGGTTGCCGGATCCGCGCTTCAGCGTGCCGACGACACCCGTTCCTCCGACGCCTTCCGCCACATCATCGAGGCCGAACTCGCGCAGCTTGGCTGCAACGAAGGCCGAAGTGCGCCTCTCCTCGAATCCGAACTCGGGGTGGGCGTGCAGGTCGCGTCGCCACGCCGTCATTTCTTTCTTTAAAGCATCGATGTCGATAGCCATTTCAGAGCCCTCCGCCCGCAATCTGCTTTACAACGTCGAGAAGCATGTTGGCTCCAGCGACAAGATCCTCGTCCGGTGTCTTTTCCTTGGGATTATGGCTGATGCCGCCAAGGCTCGGCACGAAGATCATCGCCGAGGGGGCGATCCGCGCGATCATTTGCGCGTCATGGCCTGCGCCCGAGGTCATGCGGCGGACCGTGTGTCCGCGCTTCGTCGCTGCTTTCTCGATCAGCTCGACGATCTTGCCGTCGAACGTCACCGGCTGAAAGCGGGCGAGGCGCTCGACCTCGACAGACACGCCTTCCTCCTTCGCCACCTGCGCAAGGTAGGCTTCAAGGGCTGCTTCCTCTTGCTTGAGCCGATCCTCGTCCGGATCGCGAAGATCCACCGTGAATGTCGCGCGGGACGGGATGACGTTGATCGCATTCGGCTCGAAGCTCATGCAGCCGACCGTCGCCACCGTCGGAGTGTTCGAATTCTTGGCGCGCTCGCGCAGGAACGTGATGACCAGCGCGGCGGCATGTCCGGCATCGCGGCGCATGGAGATAGGCGTCGTTCCCGCGTGGTTCGCGTCGCCGCTGATCGTCACCCGCTGCCAGGAAATACCCTGCAGGTTCTCGACGGCTCCGATCTGGATGCCTTCGCGCTCGAGAACCGGACCTTGTTCGATATGCAGCTCGATATAGGCATGCGGCCGGATGAAGCCTGGTTCATGCTCTCCGTCGTAGCCGATGCGCCGCAGCTCCTCGCCCAGCTTCGTGCCATCCGTTCCGACCGTCGCAAGAGCCGTGTCGACATCGAGGCCGCCCGCGTAGACGAGCGACCCCATCATGTCGGGCGCGTAGCGCACGCCTTCCTCGTTGGTGAAAGCGGCGACTACGATCGGGCGCGACGGCTGGAAGCCCGCCGCGATAAGCGTTTCGATCACCTCGAGACCCGACAGAACGCCATAACATCCGTCATAGATGCCCGCGTTGATGACGGTATCGATGTGCGATCCGAGCATGAGCGGTGGCTCGTCGGAAACGGCAGTGGGCTTCCAGATACCGAATATGTTGCCGATGCGGTCGATGGCGACGTCCAATCCAGCCTGCTCGATCCACGAGACGAACTTGTCGCGTCCAAGCTTTTCTGTATCCGAAGCTGCGAGACGGACTAGCCGGCCGTCACCGCCACGACCGATGTCGCCGAGTTCCATGATTCGGCCGAGCAGCCGTTCGGAGTTGACGGAAATCTCGCACATCAGGCCACCTTTTCCTTTCTTGCGCTTTGGCCGGCGTTCTTCGCTGCAATGTCTGCCGGCGTTGCGCCGACAAACTTCTCGTAGAGAACGGGATCGGTCGCGCCCTCGGTGTTGATGAGGAAGACGCGGGACTGCGCATCAAGGCCGATCTTCGCCCGCAGTTCCGTGTCGGCAGCAAGCTTCAAAAGGCCGGCGAGGCCAACGCCGCCGCTCTCGCCGGCAACGACCGCCGGGTCTGATCCCCTGGGGTTTGCAAAAAGCTTCATCGCATCGATCGCGTCGGGGTCGTCAACCGTCATAAATGCATCCGCAGCATGCGACAGGATCCGCCATGCCACCAGCGACGGCTCGTAGCACTCCAGCATCGCCATCACGGTGGCTTCGCCATGATCGACCTTGACCAAATGTCCGGCGCGGGCCGTCTCGAAGATGCAGGCTGCGCGGGAGGGATCGACGACCACGAAGAAGGGGCGATTGTCGCCAAAAAGGACGGAGAAGTGGCCAGCAACCGTAGCGGCGATGCCGCCCACGCCTGCCTGCACAAAAACATGGGTCGGCGGTTCCGGTATGTAGCGGAGCGCCTCGGTCAGCAGCGCGGTGTAGCCCTGCATGACGAAGCCTGGAATGCGCTCGTAGCCGGGCCATGACGTGTCGGAGACTGTGATCCAGTTGTTTTCCTCTGCCACGCGGGCGGCTTCCCGGACGGAGTCATCATAGTTGCCGTCGACGCGGACCATGTCTGCGCCGAAACGGGCGATTGCGTCGATGCGCTCCTTGCTGACGCCCGAATGAACGAAGATCGAGCATTTGGCACCAACGAGCTGCGCGCCCATGGCGACGGAACGCCCATGGTTGCCGTCCGTCGCGCAGGCGACCGTCATTTGCGATGCAATGGATCTCACATCGTCGCTCTGAAGCTCCGCCACGCCGACTTCGCGGCCGAGGCGCTTCGAAGCCTCCTCCAGTACGAGCCTGATCACAGCATAGGAACCGCCGAGTGCCTTGAAGCTGCCGAGGCCGAGGCGATGGCCTTCATCCTTTACCATGATCGAACCGATCCCGATCTCACGTGCGAGATCCGGCAGCGACACCAGAGGAGTTGCCTCGTAGTCTTCGCGATGATGCAGGAAGTGCTCGACCGTCTTGGCGGCTTCGACCCCCAGAATCTCGGCGTCGACGGTTTCGAGCGGCTTGCGATAGTCGGCGTGTTTGTTCAGGAGCAGCATCGGGACATCCTTTCGAAATTAATCCTGTCCTGATAATTACTTCATTGCCTGCGAGAAATGCGCTGTATTTTTATGCCTATAATGAAACATTCGCTCGATTGGCCAGCCGATTTGGCCTAATTTTGAGCCGATTGGAAAATGTACTCCTCGCAAAGGAAATACGGATGACTGACAAGCATTCTGCAGAAGCCGTGGAGCTCGACCGTTTCGACCTCGCCATCCTGCAGATTCTTCAGAAGGACAACAAAACGCCGCAGCGCTCGATCGCAGAGGCAATCGGCCTGTCGGCTCCCGCCGTGCAGCGCCGCATCAAGCGTATGGAGGAGGTGGGCACGATCGTTGCCAATGTCGCTGTCGTCGAGCCGTCGCATGTGCGCCACGAGATTACGGTGTTCGTCGAGGTGGAGATGCACAACGAGTTCGCCGCCACGCATGACGCAACGAGGAAATCCTTCGCGGAAGCCCCGGAAGTTCAGCAGTGCTACTATGTGACAGGCGAGGTGGATTTCATTCTTCTCGTGGTTGTCAGGACGATGGCCGATTACGACGCCCTGACGAGGCGGTTGTTCTTCGCCAACAAAAACGTGAAGCGGTTCCGCAGCTTTGTCACCATGGACAGGGTGAAGGTCGGATTGAGCATTGCTCTGGATCCCAAACGCGATCGGAGCTAGCGGATGATACGCCTTTCAGCACATCGCACGCCAAGGCAAGCCGCGCGTTGATGTGCAGTAACGGCCGCTATCAAGTGCGTCGAGGTAGCCTACCGTAATTTACCAACAATCCTGCGTATCTTACTACGAGGCTTGGTTCGCCTGTCCTATGATCCTTCGAACAGCGGAGGGTCACGTCATGACTGGTGAGGAAAAATCTGAATCCCATCCTTCGATGATCAGTGCGGAAGAATTACGCAAGCGCGCGCTTGAGCTGCAACTCGTGGAGATGCAGCGCGATGAGAAGATCAGAGCGCGTGAGGCCGAAAAACATGCCGAGTTCGTCGAGAACTTCTTTCAGAAACATGTCAGCGAGAAGGAGCGGGAGGTCATTCGCCGCGTGGTGATGAAGGCCGTCGCCGACGGGAAGGTCGAAGCATTGATCTACAGCTTCCCTTCCGACTTCTGCACCGATAGCGGTCGCGCCATCAACAGCAACCGCTCCGATTGGCCTTCGACTCTCCAGGGAAAAGCCAAGGAACTCTACGACCTCTTCAATGAAGTTGCTCGTCCTCAGGGCTACGGCCTCACCGCCGCAGTCATCAATTTTCCGGGCGGCGTGCCTGGCGACATCGGCTTTTTCCTGAATTGGGAGGCGCCGGTCGTCTGATCCCCTATAGAATTGGCGACCGACATGTCCGGCTCCAGCAGTGGTTGGAGCGCAGCAGCGACGGCTGAATTTACCGACGAAGTTCCAGGCGCAACGCCGAGAATATCGGCAATGGGGGCGGCGCATGAGGACAAGAGAGATCGAGCGAAGGTTTCTTGTCCGAAACGATGATTGGCGACGCAAAGCTGTGGCTGCAAGTGAATTGCGCCAGGGCTATCTTCTGTGCGATGCCCACAAGTCGCTTCGTATACGCCTGGTGGATGGCCGGGCGGCTTTCCTGACCGTGAAGTTCAAACGGCAGGGTATCGTCCGCGATGAGTTCGAATATGCCATTCCGCTCCTGGAAGCGGAAGAATTGCTTGAACGCGCAATCGGCGCCGTGATTGAGAAATCTCGCTATAGGGTTCCCGCCGGCAAATTCACCTGGGAAATCGACGTCTTCCACGGCGCGCATTCCGGCCTGACGATTGCCGAGATCGAGTTGTTCAGCGAGACGGATCGGCCGGTGCTGCCGCGCTGGCTGGGACCCGAGATCACAGGGGACGCCCGATATTCCAACCGGACCCTGGCGACAATGATTTTGGATCGGTCGGCACAGCTTCGCCTCTTCGGCGCCAAGAGTGCCATGATCACAGACGAGGTTTCAGACTCTATTCGCCGGCTATCGTCCAATTATGGTCCGGATTGAACTCTTTGATGGACGCGGCAATCTCTGCCGTATTCTCGCCGAGGTCGCGTTCGTAGATCACGCTCTGGTCGCTAATCATGAATGTCTGCACGCCCGTTTCACGATACTTTACTGGCCAGGCGATGAGCGCAAAGCCGTCGGTCATGTTGCCGTTGACGATGTAGCTATGCCGGCCACCGAAGACGTTCGGGCCTTGGCCGGTCAGGATACGATAGCGGTAGCCGAAATAGCCTTCGCCCTTCAGCGCCTTTCCGAATGCCGCATTTTCGATCAAAGCGCTGGCCGGGCTTGCGTCCTCGTCCGTCTCGGCCACCCAGTAAAGGCCGTTCTTCCGTCCCTGGTCGCTGATCAGCACCTGGGCGTATTCGTAGACGCCGTCACCATCCCTGTCTTCGCTGGCGTAAATGCGCTGGGCCATGACATAATCATGCATCGTCTGGATGGTCTGCAACTCGTTTTCGCCGATGCGCCGATTGAGGATTTCTTCCAGACCCGCTTTCGTGTCGAATGCCCATTTGCCATCCTCGCGTTTCACCAGAGGAAACGGCAGCGGCCAGAGCTTGTCTCCGATCGCGATGATCTTGCGGTCCCAGATGTCCTGCACGGCCACTTGCCTGGCCGCGCCTTCCTTGATGAGGCCGAGGGCGGCCATGGCTTCTTCGCTCGCCTTCAGCTTGGCGGCATCGAGCCCCAGCAACTTTGCCAGACCGTCGACATCGTTGGACGTCAGCACCGTCTTGAGGCGATCGATAGCCTCCGACGACTGATCGAATTCAGCCGACTTCTCATGTGAGGCAAAACCCGCGAGCCTTTGCCGGTCCTGCGCCTCGCCGACTTGCCAGCTTGATAAGGAAACGACCGAGGCCACAAACATCAATATGGGCAACTGCATTCTGCGCGTCGTTCTCATCGCCTGCCTCCCCAAAAAATATCGCGTCTATCTCCGGCCTCTACCGCCGCCGCCTCTGCCGCCACCGCCTCTGCCGCCACCATGCGGCATTGGACGTCCACCGCCGCGATGCATTGATCTGGGGGGCGGTCGGTGCGCTGCTCCCATGCTTTGACGGCCACGCTGGGACGCCATCATCTCCCGACGGCCGGACGAGACGTTGCCAAGGGCCGAAGGCTGGCGTCCTCTGTTGTCGGGTCTTGAAGCCAGCTTCTGCTGGCCCGAGCGAGCTGCGGCTGCCTTCGTACCTCGATTTGCGCCCGTCGCCGCCTTTGGAGACCGGGGCTCGGCCCGTGCGACGTTCGCCGGCCGGTTGGCACCTTGGCCAGTTCGGGCGGCACCCTGGCCAGCCCGGGCGGTCGGTTTCTGTTTCAATCCTTGCGCGGTGTCCCTGCGGACATCGGCCGCGCGATTGACGCGATCAGCCGCAGAACCACTGCGTTCCCGATTGAGGCTCTCCGCCCGGCTGCGCAAATCGTTGCCACCTTCGGACCGGAGATTGTTTCCGATGGCGGACCGATCCATCTTTGCGAGCTGGTCCTTGCCGATGCTCAATTTGCTGCGATCGACATTCTTCCAATCGACATCATTCCATTTGACCTTGCCGTTGAAATTGCGGTTGTTGAAGCAATTGTTGCAGTCGATATCGACGTCACCGCGCCAATTGCCGCCCCATACGCCCCAATCGTTCCAGTTGACGGCGGCAGCCCACGCTACGCCCGTAATCGCGGCTGCGAAAAAGGTTGCTCCCGGGTAGTAATAGCTGGGATAGGAATCCGAATAATAGCCAATCGGTTCGGAAGCGTAGCCGGGCTCATAGAGCATTTCCGGCGCATACTGGGGAACGTAAATCTTCTCCGGATTGGTTGGCTGGATAATGACATTGTCGTTTTCGGTAACGACGGTAATCTTGTCATCACTCTTGATGATTTTTTTTGCCACTGCCTCGTCGCGCAATTGCTGGATGGCGACCAGAACGTCCTTTTGCTGGTTCGTCAGGGCATCTCCGAACGCCTGGGTCCACTCCAGGTCATCGCTCATCATCTTGACGACTTCCGGATAGTTCAGCAGCGAAATGACGCTGCCGTCCCAGTCGCTCTTGGGCTTTAGATCCGCATTCTTTTTCTTCGCCTCCAGGAAGCGTTGGGCTTCGACGATCTGAAGCGGGAAAAGCGATGCTGCCGAGATGGCCGCGACAAGCTCGTCCGGATAGAGAGCGATGCGTGCGACGAGCACTTCCAGCTCGTCATCGGAAAGTAGCGCGGGCGCATTTTCTGCTGCTTGCGCCGGTGGGGCGCTGCTCGCGGATGTTTGTGAGTAGGCGGGAAATTGTGCCTGAATCGCTAGAAGCGACACCGCTGACAATCCAAAGACGAGCTCTCGAAGTTTCATCCCCATAGCGATCTCTCCCCATAGCGATCTGCGGGACATGCCGCTTTTCTGATACTGCTTTTCGCTCTGAAGCTCCGTCCCGATCAGCGCTGCAGGCCGTATCGAGAGGAGCGGGCTTTCCCCCAAAATAAGGCCCCTTGCAGAGCCCAACTGCCTGCAACTGCTTGCATCGCGCTCGGCGCCGCTTCCATTGGTCCGACTTTCGGCCGCAACCATAATATTGCAGTCGATTACATTAGGTATGTATAATACAAGAAGTTACGCAGCACTGGTCAGCCGGGCATCGAGGGTTGCACGTCGCGCAGTGCGGACAGCACCGCATTGGACGAGATTGAGCGGTCAGAAGAGCGACATTCCTTTTAGAGAACAATGGCGAAGGCGCCGGCCGGATTGGTTGTTGAGTCACATTGCGCCAATAACGGTAGGTATGAACTTACTTTCGCTACGGCAATGGCTGTTGCGCAGGCCCTCGCTCACGTGCGAGCGTGCTGCCGTAGCTATATCTCATCGAGCAAAGTGCGGCCCGTTATTTCTGAACGGCACCTCTTTCGAACCGGCGGCGCGAATTTGCTTTTCCAGTAGCGGCATCAATTCTTCGATCGCCTCGGACGGATGGCGTTCGTATCGGCTTCGATGCGGCACGCGGATGTTACGCGATGCTACACGCGCTGTGACAGCAGCCGCGTTAAAATCCTGTCTGTTTATCAAGAAGAGGACGAACCGTTGGCCGAGCTATGCCTTCGCCAAGCATCGATCAAGCGTTTGGACGCATATGAGGCGGGCTCAGCTTTTTCGATTGGCGTCCTTTGTGGGCGGGAGTTGTAAGATGGCCGTCAGTTTTCATCTGCCCATATTGCGAGGCTTGGGCGGCTTTCAATCCGATTGGCTGCGCAGCGACATTCCCGCCGGCCTGTCGATCGCCGCGGTCGGCTTGCCCAGCGCCATTGCCTATCCCGCCATTGCCGGGCTCCCGCCTGAAACTGGAATTTATGCCAGCATTGTAGCCCCGATTGCCTACGCGCTCTTCGGGCCGTCGCGATTATTGGTGGTTGGGCCTGATGCTGCCACGATGACGGTGCTTGCCGCTGCCATGGGCGTGGTGGTCTCTTCCATGCCCGAAGGCGCTCCGGTGGATCGAGTGGCGATTGCCGCTGCCCTCGCTTTGGGCGTTGGGTGCTTCTGCTTTGCTGCGCGGTTATTGCGCCTTGGTGTTTTGGCGAGCTTTCTCTCTCGGCCGATCCTCGTTGGTTTCTTCGCCGGCGTGTCGCTGTCCATCCTTGTCGGCCAGATCAATCGATTCACGGGCGTGCGCATCGAATCGGACGGTCTGCTGGCGCCGATTGCCGAGATACTTCGCAAAAGCGCATCCATCCATTGGCCCTCGCTGCTGTTTGGGCTCGCGATGTTCTGCCTGCTATGGATAGTCAAAGCGACGCAATCCCGTATTCCAGGGCCTGTGCTCGTCGTTGTGGTATCCTGCCTCCTATCCGCTATCTTCGATTTTCAGGGGAGAGGGATTGCCGTGATCGGCGACATTCCTCGCGGGCTTCCGTCGATCAGCTTTCCGTCAATTTTGCAGATGCCGCTCGATAAGATCGCCTTGGGATCGGCTGCGGTCTTCCTCGTCAGTTTCGGCGCAGGCATTGTGGCTGCCCGGAGTTTCGGAGCGCGCACGGGCGAAGAGGTCGATGCCAATCAGGAATTGATCGGCCTGGGCGCTGCAAACATCGCTCCTGGCTTGTTTGGGTCTTTCCCGATCAGCGTTTCGGACTCGAGAACGGCAATCAATCTTTCGGTGGGCGGCCGCTCGCAGGCTGCCGGTCTGGTGTCCGCGGCGACGCTGATTGCGGCTCTTGTCTTCCTGCACAGCGCATTGCGCATTCTGCCAATCCCTGCTCTTGCGGCCATCCTCGCGACCGCTGCGATCGGTCTTATCGACGTTCATGAGCTGAAGAGGATCTGGCAGATCAGCAGAATGGAGTTCGTCTTCGCGCTGATCGCCATGTGGGGCGCCATCAGTTTCGGTGTCTTGAATGGCGTCGTCGTCGCCATCGTTGCGACGCTGATCTATCTCCTGCGCAAGACGATGTTTCCCCATGACGCGCTTCTCGGGCGCATCCCCGGCCGGGATGGCTTTTACGATATGCGGCGGTTTCCCGATGCCACGGGGATCCAGGGCACGGCGATATGCCGGATCCAGGGCAGCGTCTTGTTCTACAATGCGGATTACGTTCGCACGCGATTGCGCGACATCGCCAGGAACCTCACGCCGGACACGCGGCATTTCGTGCTCGATGCCGGCGCAATAGTCCATCTCGACAGCACGGGCGCTGCAGCGCTCGACGCGGTTCAAGCGGCCTTGCAGGAGCAGGGCGTCGTCTTCTGCGTCGCGGAGTTGAACGCCGAGGCCAAGGCGCTGCTGCAACGAGCGGGTGTTGTCGACCGCATCGGTGTGACGAGTTTCTTTGATGACAAAGAGGATGCCATCCGGTCGTTCCGCCTTCAGGAAGTGTGACGCAGGCAGGAGCGAGACGGAGCATCACAGATATCGCAACTCAGGGAGGGAAGTCATGAACAAGATGTATGATCCCAATCGCGAAGGGGAAGCGGATAGCGGCGGAAAGAAGAAAAAGCGCACCAAGGATTATGAGAAGGAAATCGCGAAACTGCAGGTCGAACTGGCGCATCTGCAGGCTTGGGTCAAAAATTCTGGCGCTCGCATCGTGATCATCTTCGAGGGTCGCGATGCCGCCGGCAAGGGCGGCACGATCAAGCGCCTCACGGAGCGCGTCAGTCCGCGGGTGTTTCGCGTGGTTGCCCTGCCGGCACCCAATGACCGTGAAAAATCACAGATCTATATGCAGCGCTACATTGCTCATCTCCCGGCCGCGGGCGAAGTCGTCATCTTCGATCGTAGCTGGTATAACCGCCCTGGCGTCGATCGTGTCATGGGTTTCTCCACGGAAAAGAAGGCCCGTCGTTTCCTTGAACTCGCTCCGCGTTTCGAGGCTGCCATCGTCGAAAGCGGCGTAATTCTGCTGAAGTATTTCCTGACCGTTAGCGAACATGAGCAGGAGCGTCGCTTCAGGAGGCGGATCGACGATCCGGTGCGGCAATGGAAGCTAAGTCCGATGGACTTGGAATCCTACCGCCGCTGGTGGGACTACACACGGGCCTATGACGAAATGATCAGAATGACGGATACGCAGCATGCGCCCTGGTGGATCGTGCCTTCGGACGACAAGAAGAAGGCGCGCATCAATTGCATCTCGCATATTCTGAAATCGATCCCCTATGAACGGGTAAAGTTCGAGAAACCTGAACTGGGCAAACGACAGAAGCGGCCTTCGGACTATGTCGAGGACGACGGCGTCCGCCATATCGTGCCGGACCTTGTCTGGTAAGCTGTAGAATCCGCCGGGGCTTTGTGCCATGCAATCGATCTCAGCACCGCCCGTACAGGAAGTTGCGGCAGACACCGGCAGCGTCCGGTCGAGCTCGAATTCCGCTGACGCGCGCATAAGCGAGTTTATCCGACTGGGTGTCGTCGGTCTTTTCGCCTATTGGTCCTTTACGATCGTCGCTCCCTTCATCTTGATCTTCGCCTGGGCGGCGATCCTGGCGGTGGCCCTTTTTCCTCTCTTTGAACTGTTAAGGAGATTGCTTGGCCGCCGCGGCATTGCCGCGGCAGTCCTGATAGTCGTCGCGTGCCTCGCGATCGTGATCGCGCCGCTTGCGGCTATCTTGTTCAGCTTCGCCGACGGTACGCGCGCGCTTCTGACCGGCCTGAAAGAAGGGACTGTTGTCTTGCCTTCGGCGCCTCAGAGCATAAGGGCCTGGCCATATGTCGGGGAGCGCGCCTTTGAGATTTGGAACTACGCCATCGCCAACTTTACGGTGATGCTAAAGCAGTTCCAGGAGCCGATAAAGGCAGCTGCAGGCGTCATTCTGGAGAGAACGGCGGCTCTTGGGGGCGGTGTGCTCAGTTTCATTGCATCCGTGCTGTTGTGCGGCTGCTTCCTGGTTGCAAGACAGCAACTGGTGATGTCGGTGAACCTTGTCGTTGCTCGGATCGCCGGCAACAGAGGAACCGATTTCGTTCGTCTGGCAAGTATGACTGTCCGCAATGTTTCCCGTGGTATCATCGGCATCGCATTGCTGCAAACGCTGCTCTGTGGGCTTATCTTTTTTCTCTTCGACGTTCCGGCAAAAGGCGCTCTGACCTTCGTAGTCTTCGTATTCTGCATCATCCAGATCGGACCAGGTATCGTGCTGCTGCCCCTGGTCATTTGGGCCTGGTTCACCTGGCCATTCCCGGATGCTTTGCTGTTCACGCTTCTCGCAGTGCCGGTCACCGTTCTCGACAATATTTTAAAGCCGATTTTGATCTCGCGCGGTCTATCCACGCCGATGCCCCTGATCTTGCTTGGCGTTATTGGAGGAGCTTTGGCGCACGGTTTGGTAGGCTTGTTTCTCGGCCCGGTGGTTCTTGGCGTTTTCTATGATCTGTTCGTGGCCTGGACGAGCCCCACCCTTCCTGCCGGTGACAATTCTCCCGAAACCTCGCAAGAGGTGGCTGTTTCCTGACCGTAAGCTGAGCCTTCCTGCCGCCAAGTTGCCCACCCGTATCATACGGGCGAAGGAAGGCACCATCGCGTAAGTTACTACCAATGCCAGAGCTGCCGCCTATGATCCGATGGCCGCTTCGGAGCGATGGTCCGAACGGAGGCTGCCGGCGTGCGATCAGGTGCACCGTTCGATTGGAAAAATGCATGCTTAGAAGGTCTCTGGTTGTTCTGCTTTCAGTCCTTTCAGGATGCGGTCATCCGAGCGGCGTAATGACGCCGGTGACGCTTTCGGCATCGGCGCCGCCCACTGCGAAGGTGGACATGCTCGTCGCAACCACCCGCCAGCCCTCCGGCGATCCGGCCACGCTGTTCAATGGCGAGCGCAGTCCGAAGCCCTATTTGACGGAGGTAGCGGTCTCGATCCCGCCCAAACGCCAGCCTGGCACCGTGCAGTGGCCGCATCGGCTGCCGCCCAATCCAGCAACCGACTTCGCCGTCATCCGCGTGAAGCAATTGGAGACGGTCGCGGAGGGTCGAGCATGGTTCCGTCAGCACGTCGTCGGCGGACACGCGCTCGTTTTCATTCATGGCTTCAACAACAAATACGAGGATTCCGTCTTCCGGCTGGCCCAGATCGTCCATGACAGCGGAATGCAAGCGACGCCGGTCCTCTTCACATGGCCCTCCAGGGCTCAACTCATCGCCTATCAATATGACAAGGAAAGCACCAATTATTCACGAACCGCGCTTGAGCAGGCGCTTCACACGCTCGCTGCGGATCCGGATGTAAAGGACATCACCATTCTCGCCCACTCGATGGGAACGTGGCTCGCCATGGAGTCCCTCCGGCAGATGGGCATCCGCGATGGCCATGTGAACCCTAAGATCCACAATGTTATTCTCGCATCGCCGGACATCGACATCCAAGTCTTCGCCAAACAGTATGTGGAGATGGGGGCGCCGAGGCCGAAGTTCACCATCTTCGTGTCTCAGGACGATAAGGCGCTCGCGGTGTCGAGCTTTATCACGGGAAGGGTCTCCCGCTTGGGTGCGATCAACCCGACGGAAGAGCCCTATCGAACGAAACTCGAAAAGGCGGGAATTACGGCAATCGACCTGACAAAGGTCAAATCCGATGACGCACTGAACCACGGCAAGTTCGCGGAAAGTCCGGAAATAGTCCAGCTCATCGGCAAAAGGCTGATGACCGGTCAGCCGCTTACGGATTCGAACGTAACGCTCGGGCAGGGCATCACGGCTGTCGTCGGCGGTACGGTATCGAATATCGGCACGGTTGCCGCCGCGGCTGTTGCTGCTCCTGCTACCATAGTCGAGCAGCCGTTGCGGCCAAGGAGGAAGCAGCCGGCTCCCGAAGGTACGCTCCAAGGTGATCTCCAACCGCAGCAGCTAGTGAAATAACCCGCCGCCCGATGCCGTTGGCTGAATGCCCGCTGCGGAGCAATTCTCATGATTTCCGAACCAATTCATGGGCTGCATCGGTTCAATTTGGTGATGCGCTACGACTTGGGGCGCCCGGACTGCGGTCGTAAGATCACAAGCTTCGAATTGCGAATTGCATCGCGAATTTCACCGGAAAGAGCATCGACGAGTCCGGCATATTCCTGGCGCCGCGCTTCCCGGACATTGTCGGGGAGATCGTCCACCCGCGTCAGCGTTTCGACGGCGGCTGCAAGGTCTTCGCACATGCTGCGAAAAGTTTCGTCTACGCTAAAGAGCTGTTGTACCCGCGCGACCTCATGAGGAAAGCGCACCTCGACAATTTGGAGCGCGGACAAATGCGTTGAACTATTTTTTCCCGATATCATCCCCGCCCCGCTCGTCATGATCACGTCAAGCAGATTGAGACATTATATTGCCACTACCTTAATTAGAGGCGTAATATACATGAACATACAAGGGCGATAAGACGACCGCTACGGTCGCAGGGGGACACCATGCAGAGCGCTTGGGCAAGCGGCGGAGACGACACGTCGTCTCCTGAGATGTGGGAGATCCGAGAGCAGCTTCAGCGAATCCTCTCAAGTGAAGAGTTCCTGGCACCGGAGCGGGGCCGCAGGTTTTTGGAATATGTCGTTGAAGAGACGCTGGGCGGACGGGCTGATTATCTCAAGGCTTACACGATTGCACAGGAGGTTTTTGCCCGGGATGCATCGTTTGATGCTCAGAACGATCCGGTCGTCAGAATAGAAGCCGGCCGGATTCGTCGCGGCCTCGAACGCTACTATCTGGTTGCCGGGTGGGCCGACCGGATTATCATCACCATACCGAAAGGTGCCTATATACCTTGTTTCCGGTATGCGACTGCTGCTGACAGGCTGGCCGATCGGCCCGATCCCGACAATGTCCTGGAATCTCCGGCCGAAGTGCAGAAGCCGGTGATTGTGGCCGATCGCACGGATAGGGCAGCTCCGCCCGTGTGGCTGTGGTATGCGATTCCAGCGGCGATAGTCTTGACGACGTTCGTCGCCATTATCCCGCCGTTGAGCACGTTCTTCTTTTCGTCGCACAGGGCTCAAAATGCCGCTCCGGCTCCGGCATCTGGAAGCGTTCCCAAAGTTCTGGTCGAACCGTTCGAAGAAATTTCAAAGCAGGGCGGATCCGCCGACATCGCCCGGGGGCTTACGGACGAAGTCATTGGCGAGCTTGCGAAGTTCAAGGAAGTTGCCGTCATTGCAAAAGAGCCGTCTTCCAGCCCGGACATACGGGTGGAAGAACCGCGCTTTGCGCTGCAGGGAGGTATACGCGTCGAGGGAAACAAGCTTCGGCTTACGGCCAGACTTGTCCGTCGTTCAGATGGATCGGTGACTTGGGCGAACAATTACGACAGGGACCTTCGAGTGCAGGATATACTTGAGGTCGAAGCCGATATCGCACGGCGCGTCGCGACGGCTGTCGCCCAGCCTTACGGCCTGATCTACCAGGCCGACGCCGCACGTTTAGCCCAATCTCCGCCCGACGACTGGGATGCTTATGCATGCACCTTGTCCTATTATAATTATCGGATCGACCTGAATCCGCAAAACCATGCCGCCGTGCAGGACTGTCTCAAGCGCACGACCGAGCGTCTTCCGGCTTATGCAACCTCGTGGGCATTGCTCTCTCTGACCTATCTGGACGAGATTCGCTTCCAATACCGGCTGGACATGCCGCAATCACCACATCCGTTGACGCTTGCTCTTGAAACCGCCAAGCGTGCGGTGGAAATCGACCCTCAGAATGCTCGGGCGTTGCAGGCATTGATGCTCGCGAACTTCTTCAACGGCGATGTCGACGCCGCATTAAGGGAGGGAGCCGCCGCCTATGCGATCAATCCGAACGACACGGAAGTTGCCGGAGAATATGGATTCAGGCTCGCCTTCTCAGGAAAATGGGAAACGGGTTGCGAACTGATGTCGAGTGCCATCAGCAGAAACCCAGGCCCGATTGGATATTATGAAGTGGGCATGGCACTTTGCGCCTATATGCGGCGGGACTATCAGGCGGCCGAGCTTTGGGCACGTATGGCAGATCTCAAATATAATCCGATGCACCATCTCGTGCTGCTTGCGATCCTTGGCGCGGAGGGCAAGCTCGACGAAGCCGGCCGAGAACAGGACTGGCTCAAATCGAATGCGCCCGCACTCCTGACCAATATTCGTAGGGAAGTCGCAATACGGCTGCAGCGCCCATCGGACCAAGAGCAATTCCTTTCAGGATTAAGATCGGCCGGCGTCACGGTTACCCCCTGAAATCAAGGTTTTGCTGAAAACTCTGCGGCTTGGCCAATAGACGATACGTGATGCTACAGGCGTTTGAGGTCTGGCGGCGTTACTATCTCCTCCTCGATGACGGCCGGTCGGCTCGGTCACACGGCCGAAAAGGAGGAACCGTGTTTCTCGACTATTTTGCACTTGGGGTGCTGATTTTCATGGTGGTCACTCTCTTCTATGCAGTGATCGCGATTCACGACATCCCGCATCTGATCGCCAAGGCTCGCAACCACCCTCACCAGGATGCCATTCATGTTGCCGGTTGGGTCAGCCTGTTCACCCTGCACGCGATTTGGCCGTTTCTCTTCATTTGGGCAACCCTCTACCGGGAGGACCGCGGTTGGGGAATTCGGCCCGATGGCAAGCTTTCGCGCGAAGCCGAAGCAAATGCCGAAATCGCACGTCTTCATGCCCGGATCGCTGAGCTCGAAGCGCAACCGTCGTCGGAGAGGGAGAAAGCCTGATGGATCTGCTCCTGATACTCACTTATGCCGCGATCTGCTTTACGATCTTTAAGGTGTTCCGGATCCCGGTAAACCAATGGACACTCTCGACAGCGGTCCTGGGTGGCATCTTTTTGATCGGAGCCCTGCTGCTCATCATGAGCTACAATCATCCCTATTCCGGGGACGGGCGCATCTATTTCACTTCGGCGCCGGTCATTCCCGTCGTCGGCGGGCAGGTCGTGGAAGTCCCGGTCGAGCCTAACAAGCCGCTGAAGAAGGGCGATGTGCTCTTCCGCATTGATCCGCGACCCTACCAGTTTGTCGTCGATCAGAAGAAAGCGGCGCTCGCCGAGGCGAAGCAAACGGTCCTTCAATTGAAGGCTGCTCTCGACGCCGCCAATGCCGGAGTGGCCGGAGCGGAAGCCTCGCGAGATCGTGCGTTGCAGGCATTCGAGAAATTCCAGAACTCAAATGAGAACGCGAAATCCAGCGGCCGGGGTGCCGTCTATTCCGAACTGGAGGTCGAAAACCGGCGCGGTATCTATCTGACCGCCGAAGCCGCTGCAGATACGGCACGTGCCCAGGCTGTCCAGGCAAAACTCGCCTATGAATCCGAGATCAACGGTACGAACCCAACCGTCGCCCGGTTGACGGCGGAACTGGGCAATGCGGAATACGAGCTTGACCAGACGACAGTGCGTGCGCCCAGCGATGGTTATGTGACCCAGGTCTTCCTTCGTCCTGGCATGATGGCCAATCCGCTGCCACTCCGTCCGGTCATGGTCTTCATCAACAGCGAGGACCGGATGCTTGGCGCCGCCTTCATTCAGAACTCGTTGCAGCGCGTGCGTGTCGGCGACGACGCCGAAGTCGCTTTCAAGGCGGTTCCCGGCAAAATTTTCAAGGCACGCGTCGAAGAAGTCATCGACGTCATGGCCCAGGGACAGCTTCAGCCTAGCGGAGCGCTAATCGATCCGCAGTCGCCGGAGCGTACTGCACCGGGACAGACGCTGGCGCGCATCGAACTGCTCGAAAATACGGACAAATATCAATTGCCGGGAGGCGTCGTTGCGGAGGTCGCGGTCTATACCGAGCACTGGCATCACGTCGCCGTCCTCCGAAAGGTCCTTCTGCGCATGAGCAGTTGGATGAACTACGTCTTCCTGGAGCACTGAACGGCGAGGCATTCGCGCGGGGTGGGGCGTAGGGAGAAACAGAACCGGTGATGGAGATGGAGGGCTGCGCGTATGGGCAGCCCTGCCGCATGATCGGTTTCGCTGCGCCCTTGATATGAGATCACCGAGCCCCGATGCGCGATGCCCTAAATTCTCCAGCAGGAATTGCCCGGAACGAATTTCGGCGTCAGCACAAAATCCCGTGCCGGCTCGACGGCGCCTTCCGGATTGGTGATGCGGTGCATGAGGCGGCGGGCGATGATGCCGCCGAGCGCCAGTGTGTCCTGAACCACCATGGTAATGCGCGGCGTGATGACCGAACTCCATTGCACATTGTCGATCATGGCGAGCGAGATATCTTCGGGACAGCGGAACCCCAGCTCCTGCATGGCCTGTAATGCCGAAAGCGCCACGGTGTTGTTGGCTCCGAGGATTGCAGTGGGGCGCTCCGGCTGGATCAGCAGGCGCATCGCCGCCTCGTAGCCGGCGGTGCGCGTGAATTGCCCGTCGACGACGAAATTCGGGTTCACCTCAACGCCGGCATTGGCCATGGTCTCGGCAAAGCCGCGATAACGCTCCGTCGCCGTGTGCATATGGCTCGGGCCGGTGATGAAGGCGATGCGCTTGTGGCCAAGCTGAAGAAGATGCTCGGTCAGCATTGCGCCGGCGAGGTAATTGTCGGACCCGACGAAATCGCGCTCGATCCCGGCAACCTTCTGGTCGAAGCAGACGATCGGCACGTTCAGGCCTGCGATGAAATCGATATAGTTCTGATCATAACCTGACGGCGCAAGCGCCAGGCCGGCGGTCTTAAGGCCGATCAGGTGCTCGACCATCGCCCTCTCGCGATCCGTCTTGCCGGAGGAATCGGTGACGACGACGAAATGCTCGTGGTCGAGCGCATAGTTTTCCAGTTCGCGCCGGATATCCCCGAAAAACGGGTTGCCGACATTGCCGACGACGAAACCGATCATGCGACTGCGTCCGCGCGCAAGGCTTTGGGCAAGCGGGTCGGCAACGAAGCCGACCGCGGCAATCGCCTGGCGAATTTTCTCCAGCGTTTTCTGGCTGACCCGCGCCGGGTTGCTGAGCGCCAGGGACACCGTCGAGACGGATACGTCGGCGAGTTTGGCGACATCGCGAATTGTGGCCATGAATTTTTCGAACCGTTTCTATCGCCTTTTGCTTTCCGATCGAAGGTACTTCCATCGATGAATCGCTGTCACAAATCTAACATTTGTAGGCCATGAAGCAATATGCAGAAAGAGATTTCAACAGCGCGCTTGACATGCAGGGCAGGAGGATCAATGATTAAATCGAACCGGTTCGATTAAGCCGTAACACTTGGGAGGATAGTGTGACCGACGCAGCGATCAGTGGCGGCCGTGATGTGGCCGCCGATGGCAAAGCATGGTTTGGACACGACCGCTTCGGCATGTTCATCCACTTCGGGCTGTACGCCCTCGGCGCACGGCATGAATGGCTGAAGAACCGCGAGGAGTTCACCACCGAGGCCTATCAGAAGTATTTCGACAACTTTGATCCCGACCTTTACGACGCCCGCGAATGGGCGCGTCGCGCGCGCCAAGCCGGCATGAAATATGTCGTCCTGACCGCCAAGCATCACGAGGGTTTTTGCCTGTGGGACAGCAAGGTCACCGACTACAAGGTCACCAACACGCCCTATGGCAAGGACCTGATCGGCCCTTATGTCGAAGCGCTTCGCGCCGAGGGGCTGAAGGTCGGCTTCTATTATTCGCTGCTCGACTGGCATCATCCGGATTTCCCCATCGATGGGCATCACCCGCAGCGCAACCATCCCGACGCCGCCAAGCTCAATGAGGGCCGCGACGTCAAGCGTTATGCCAAGTACATGCGCGATCAGGTGACCGAACTTTTGACGAACTTCGGCAAGATCGACGTGATCTGGTTCGATTTCAGCTATCCCCGCCGCGTGTACAAGGGGCTGCCCGGCAAGGGCCGCGCCGATTGGGAGAGCGAAGACCTCATGAAGCTGGTGCGCCAACTACAGCCCGATATCATCGTCGGCGACCGCCTCGATCTTCCGCGCGACGCAGATCACATGCCCGATCTGGTGACGCCGGAACAATATACGCCGCGTATCGCTCCGACGGTTGCCGGATTGCCGGTGCGCTGGGAGGCCTGCCACACCTTCAGCGGTTCCTGGGGCTACTATCGCGACGAGACGAGCTGGAAGGATGCCGGTCAGCTCATCAACATCCTCATCGATACGGTTTCGCTCGGCGGCAATCTTCTGATGAATGTCGGCCCGACCGGCCGCGGCACGTTCGACGCCCGCGCCATCAAGGCGCTCGACACCTATGGCGAATGGATGCGGCTGAACGGTCGTGCGATCTACGGCGCCGGCCCCTCCACCTACAAGGCTCCGAGCGGCTGCCGCTTCACCCAGAAGGGCAATCGGCTCTATCTACACATCCAGACCTGGCCGTTCCGCCACATTCATATCGAAGGGCTGGGGCGTAAGGTCAAATATGCGCAGTTCCTGCATGACGCCAGCGAACTACATTGGCTCGATCCGGATGCCGATGTCGATTCCAATATCGGCGTCGCCGTTGGCGAGGGCATACTGAGCCTGGAGCTGCCGGTGCTCAAGCCGGATGTCGTCACGCCGGTCATCGAACTGATCCTCAAGGACTGAAGGAGATAGCGAAACCCAGCCGCCCGGTGCTGTCATGAGCCGCGAAGCCGAACTCATTGCCGCGATGACCCCCTTGATCGCTGATCTGGCCGAAGACGGCAATGGCGCCGTCGCGCTCGCCGGGTCGCGCGGCAAGGGGTGGTCGGATGCGCAATCGGATTTCGACTTCCGGGTCTATGCCGATGCCTATCGCGGACCGGAGGTTCGGCAAACCGAGGCGTGGCGGCGTTTCGAAGCGGCTCTGCAAAGCTGGCAGGCCGAGGGTATCCTCATGGATGGCGTCTGGATGCGCCGCTACGCAGGCGTGCAGCGCGATCTGGAATCCTGGCTTGCCGGCATGCCGGTGCCCAAAACCTTCGAATGGACGATCTGGGGCTATCACCTGCCGACAGATCTCGCCAGCCAGCAGATCATCGCCGATCCGCGCGGTCTGTTGACCGGCTGGAAGCGGCAACTGGCGGAGTATCCGGAAGCACTCAGGGCCTCCGTCCTCAGCCAGTACATGGATATTCTGCGCTACTGGGCCAGGGATTATCACTATGAGAGCAAGGTCGCTCGCCGCGATCTCGTCTTTCTCGTGGGGCTGACGGGCAAGCTTGCCAACGCCATTCTGCAGACGGTCTTTGCCCTCAACCGGGTCTATTTCCCGGGTGACGGCTGGAATCTGCCCATGGCAGCCGAACTCGAGCGGCTGCCCCCTGACTTCCTGCAGCGGATGACCGCCATTCTGGAGCCGGGACAAGGTTCGGACCCCTGGCGGCACCAACGAGCGGAACTGATCGGCCTGATCGCCGACCTGGAGGTTATGATCGCGGCCTGAACGAGCCGCAAGACCAAGCCGGAGGGGAGCGTCCGGAGTGTGATCAGCGTCACTGCAACCAAAGTCATTATGGAGGAGGAACCATCATGAAGCGTTCATTGATCTTTGCCGCCGCGCTTGCGGCGAGTTCACTACCTGGCATCGGCGCTAAGGCGCAGGATGCTCCCGTGACCCTTACCTGGCAGATGTGGGGCGAGCCAAACGATGCGCAGCTTTGGCAGCAATTGGCCGATCTCGTCACCCAGCAATATCCCAATATCAAGGTCCAGCTACAGCTTTCGGGATGGACGGATTATTGGACGCGCCTGCCGGTTCTGACGGCATCGGGCCAGGTCGCCGATATCGTCTCGATGCAGTCGATGCGTATGCCCAATTTCTATTCGATCCTCACGCCGCTCGACGACTACGTGAAGAACAGCGATGTGAAGGTGGCGGATTTCGAGACATCGATCATGTCCGGGCTCTCTCATGACGGCAAGCTCTACGCGCTGCCCTACGACGTCGGCCCTTGGATGGTCTTCTACAATCGCGACAAGTTTGCCGCCGCCGGCTTGAAGGAGCCTGCCAAGGACTGGACCTTCGATGACTTCAAGGCGGATGCCAAGACGCTGACGAAGGACGGAACCTATGGTTACGGCACCCAAGGCTTCGATTTTATTGCCGGCCCCGTCGCCCTCGGTGCGGAATACTTCAATTCCGATAATGAATTCGACCTGACCAATGCCGGCTTTGTCGATGCCTTTAGCAAATATGCCGATCTCACTGCCAAGGACAAACTCTCGCCCGTCTTTGCCTCGGCAGCCGATGCCTCCGCAGCAAGCGGCCGCTTCGCCTCGGGCAATGTCGCCATGTATATCGACGGTCCCTGGACGCTGATTACCGCGCAGGCCAACGTCAAGTTCAAGATCGGCATCGCGCCGCTGCCACGCGGAAGCGGCCCGTCGCGCTTCATCACGGCCGGCTCGGGCTGGGGCATTTCCGCCACCAGCCAGCACAAGGATGCGGCTTTCAAGGCGCTGCAGGTGCTGAGCGGTCCGAAGGCGGCCGAGATCCTCGGCTCGGCCGGGCGCGCGCTGCCGGCCCGCCTGGCGCAACAGACCGCCTGGTATGACGGCGCGGCCAAAAATGTCAGCGGCACCCGCGACACGCTGCAATATATGTTCGCCCACACCACGCCGTTCCGTATCAACGAGAAATGGAACCAGTTCGAGAATCTGGTGATGCAATATGTGCCGCTGGCGCTGACCGGAGACTCGAAGCCCGAGGGTGTGCTTAGCGACATTCAGAGCCAGCTTCCCTAGCCCCCAAGGGATCTGGCCTGCCTGCGGCCGGGCCTACCGGCTCGACCGCAGCGCCCTTGCCGGAAAGGAGAGGCCCATGATGCTGGGCAAACACACCGACATGATCGCAAGACCAAGGCCACGCTCGCGCAAATGGTTCAGAGGCGAGGGATGGACGGCCTTGTTCTTTCTGCTGCCGGGCCTGATCGGCATCGTCCTGTTCCTCGTCCTACCGATCCTAGCTTCGATCGCGCTCAGCTTTACCAATTGGCAATTGCTCGGCACGCCGCGTTTCGTCGGCATTTCCAATTACACGCGCCTGTTTACGACCGATCCGCAATTCTGGACGGTCATGCGCAACACTATCTTCTTCACGGTCGAATATCTGGTGCTGAATATCGTCATTTCGCTCGGGCTTGCGACGTGGATTTCGAGCCTGAAGATCGGGCAGCGCTGGTTCCGGGTGATCTTCTTCCTTCCGACCTTCACCCCGCTCATCGCGGTCGCCATGGTCTGGATGCTGATCTTCACCAGCGGCGGCCTTTTCGACAGCCTGATGGCGGCGTTGTCATTGCCATTCTCAGGCGTCCTCAACGATCGCACGGTCGCCATGCAGGCTGTGGTGCTCACATCGATCTGGGCTGGCGTTGGCTACAATACGGTTCTCTTCAACGCCGCTCTCGACATGGTGCCGGCGACCTATCTGGAAGCGGCGCGGATCGACGGCGCCACGGCCTGGGACCGTTTCTGGAAAATCCGCCTGCCGCTGATCTCTCCGACCTTGTTCTTCGGCACGGTGATGACGGCGATTACGTCGCTGCAGGTCTTCGACCAGATTTTCGTCATGACCAAGGGCGGGCCGGGATCGTCGACCGCAACGCTCGGCTACGCCATCTACCAGCGCGGCTTTCAGAATTTCCAGATGGGCTATGCCTCGGCAATCGCCTGGGTGATGTTCGCGCTGATCATGGCGCTGACCGCCCTGCAATTCTGGTTCCAGCGCAAATGGGTGCATTATGACGCTTAAGTCCAAAGCCAGAGCGCGCCGGAAGCTGGTGCTCGATATCATCAATCACGTCGCCCTTGCACTCGTGGCGATCGCCTTTCTGTTTCCCTTTTTCTGGATGGTCTCGAATGCGGTGCGCTCGAATGCCGAAGTGACGGCAATACCGGTGCGCATCCTGCCAGAGGTCTTCGAATGGGGTAATTTTGCCGCTGCCTGGACCAGGCTGCCCTTCGGCCGCTTCTTTCTCAACAGCGCCGTCATCGCCGTCTGCGTGACTGTTATCACCGTCGTCGTCTCCTGCCTTTCCGGCTACGCTTTTGCGCGGCTGAAGTTCAGAGGGCGTGAAACCTTGCTGCTGGGCTATATCGGCACGCTGATGGTGCCGCCGCTGATGCTGATCATTCCCCTGTTTCTGATCGTCAACAAGCTGGGCCTGGTCAACACTTTCCCCGGCGTGATCCTGCCGATCTCCTTCGGCACCTTCGGCGCATTCCTGATGCGGCAGTTCTTCCTCTCCATTCCCATGGAGCTGGAGGAAGCCGCAAGGATCGACGGCGCATCGCGCCTGCGTATCCTCATCAGCATCATCGTGCCCCTGTCCATGCCGGCGATCGGGCTGCTGTCACTGTTCACCTTCATCGGGCAGTGGAACAATTTCCTCTGGCCGCTGATCGTCATGACCGGCGCCGACAATGCCACGCTGCCCGTCGGTCTCACCCTGTTCCAGACGCAGCAGGGCACGCAATGGAACTATCTGATGGCGGGCGCCGCCCTTTCCATGCTTCCCGGGATCTTCCTTGCGATCATCCTGCAGAAGCTCATCTACAACAGCATCGCACTCAATGCGGGCATGGGCGGGCGTTGACGCACCGGCCGACATTATCGGGAGAGATCCATGGCGAAACTGACTATTCGCAACGCCATCAAACGCTACGGCGCGCTCGAAGTGCTGCATGGCGTCTCCGTCGCTGCACAGGACGGGGAATTCGTGGTGCTGGTCGGCCCCTCGGGCTGCGGCAAATCCACTTTGCTGCGCATGATCGCCGGGCTTGAAAGCATCAGCGACGGTGAGATCGAAATCGGCGACCGCATCGTCAACGATCTCGAACCCAATGAGCGCGATATCGCCATGGTGTTCCAGTCCTACGCGCTCTATCCGCATATGACCGTACGCGACAACATGGCCTTTTCGCTGAAGCTCGCGCGCCGCAGCAGGCAGGAGATCGAGCAGAAGGTGAGTGATGCCGCCGCGATCCTCGACCTCGCCGCACTCCTCGATCGCTATCCGCGGCAATTGTCCGGCGGGCAGCGCCAGCGCGTGGCAATGGGCCGAGCCATCGTCCGCAACCCGGCGGTCTTCCTCTTCGACGAGCCGCTTTCCAATCTCGATGCGAAACTGCGCGTGCAGATGCGTACGGAGATCAAGACGCTGCACCAGCGGCTCGGCACCACCATGGTCTACGTGACGCATGACCAAATGGAGGCCATGACCATGGCCGACCGCATCGTCGTGATGCGTGGCGGGCATATCGAGCAGATCGGCTCGCCGCTCGAAATCTACGATGCACCGGCCAACAGCTTCGTCGCCGGCTTTATCGGATCGCCATCGATGAACTTCATAGACGGCCTCGTTGTCGAACGGGGCGGAGCCATGGAATTGCAGGCCGCGGAAAATCTGCATTGGCCGCTGCCGGAAAGCGCCCGCCTCCATCTCGGTCGATCCGTCCAGCTCGGCATCCGGCCGGAACACATCGCCGTCGATGCAGATGGCGTGCAGGCCAAGGTGATCATCATCGAACCCACGGGCTCCGACACGCATCTGCAATTGCAAGCCGGGACCCACTCCATCGCCGCCGCCGTGAGGGATCGCCCTCCCGTAGCCACAGGCCAGGCGATCCAGCTCAAAATCGACACCACAAAGGCACACCTGTTCGACCCATCGAGCGGCGAACGGCTCGTTTAAGGGATGGCTATGGCTTAGTAATAGCAGATGGGGTGCAAGCCCTCCCCAAGTCTTAAAACTTGCGCTTCATCCTGTCACGCGGCGATATTCTCGACGTATATTTAGGGTTGGCGATGCGGGCATCATCCGTATCGCGGGTCTCCAAATCGTCCAGTATGGGGCAGCCCGGACGGTCGTCCCCCGTGCACTTCGTCGCCAGCTCCTCAAGGGTTGCGGCCATCTGCTCCAGTTCCTGAATTTTAAGCCGAAGCTCGGCGATGTGGGCAAGCGCAATCCGTTTGACATCGGCACTTTGCCGTTCGCGGTTGACCCACAGATCTAGAAGCGTCTGAATTTCCGCAACCGGAAAGCCGACATCCCGCGCGCGGCGGATGAAGCGCAACACGTGGACATCATCCTCCGAATAGTCGCGATAACCTGAAGCCGTACGATCGGCCGCCTGAATGAGGCCGGTTTGTTCGTAATAGCGGATCATCTTGGCCGATACGCCCGATGCCTTCGCCGCCTGTCCGATATTCATGAGTTTTCTCCTGCGTAGGGTAGCCGGTCCCGTGCGGGACCGGCTGTACCTGGTTTATCAATTGGCGACCCTGAACCGGCGGAGCCTCAGCGCATTGCCGAGCACGAAGACGCTCGAAAGGGCCATGGCACCCGCCGCGAAGACCGGCGAGAGCAGGATGCCGAAGGCCGGGTAGAGGGCACCCGCGGCGACCGGGATCAGGGCCGTATTGTAGGCAAAGGCCCAGAACAGATTCTGACGAATGTTGCCGATCGTCGCCTTGGAAAGCGCAATGGCGTTCGGCACGCCCTGCAGGCTGCCCGACATCAGGACCACATCCGCGGCCTCGATGGCGATATCCGTGCCCGTGCCGATGGCGAGACCCACATCCGCTTCGGCAAGCGCCGGGGCGTCGTTGATGCCGTCACCGACGAAGGCGACCTTGCCATACTGGCTCTTGAGGCCGCTGATCGCGTCGACCTTACCATCCGGCAGCACTTCGGCTATGACCGCGTCGATGCCCAGCCGCGCCGCAACGGCGTTCGCAGTGCGGGCATTGTCGCCGGTAATCATCGCGACCTTGAGGCCGAGATCGTGCAGGGCCTTGATCGCCGCGGGAGTCGTGTCCTTGATCCGGTCCGCCACGGCGACGATCGCCGCGAGCTTGCCGTCAATCGCGGCATAGAGGGGTGACTTGCCCTCGTTGCCCAGGCGTTCGGCGACCGAGGCGAAACCGGCGACGTCGTAGCCAAGCTCGACCATGTAGCGATCGGCGCCGATTTGGACCAGCTTGCCGTCGACTTTCGCCTGTACGCCGAAACCGGTAACCGATTCAAAATCCGACACGGACGACAGTGAGAGACCTTCCCCGGTGGCGGCGTCGACGATCGCACGGGCGATCGGGTGCTCGGACTTGGCCTCGACGGCGGCGATGAGGCTGAGGACGGTCGGCCTGTCAAACCCGGTGGCCAGGTCCAGATTCGTCAGTGTCGGCTTGCCCTCGGTCAGGGTGCCGGTCTTGTCGACGGCGACGACCTTGGCGTCCTTGAGCAATTGCAACGCCTCGCCCTTGCGGAACAATACGCCGAGCTCTGCGCCGCGCCCTGTGCCCACCATGATCGAAGTCGGCGTCGCCAGACCCATGGCGCAGGGGCACGCGATGATCAGAACCGCCACGGCGTTGACGAGCGCAAAGGTAAGGGCGGGCGAGGGGCCGAAGTAGAGCCATGCCACGAAGGTAATTGCGGCCACAGCCATGACGGCCGGCACGAACCACATGGTTACCTTATCGACCAGAGCCTGGATGGGCAGCTTGGAGGCTTGCGCTTCTTCGACCATGCGAATGATTTGCGATAGCACGGTGTCGCCACCCACGGCCGTCGCACGGAACGCAAATACACCTTTCTGGTTCACCGTGCCGCCGACAACCGCGCTGCCTGTGGTTTTCGATGCCGGGATCGGTTCGCCCGTAATCATCGACTCATCGACATAGCTGTTTCCTTCAACCACTTCTCCATCGACGGGAACACGTTCGCCGGGCCTGACTTCGACGATATCACCGGCGACAACCGAGCCGATCGGCAGATCGACAGCCTTGCCATCCCGGCGAACACGGGCGCTTCTGACCTGAAGGTCGACCAGGCGCTTGATCGCCTCGGAGGTGCGTCCTTTGGTGCGGGCCTCCAGCAGGCGGCCGAGCAGGATGAGCGTTACGATGACACCGGCGGCTTCGAAATAGACGTTGATCGTGCCAGGGGGGAGGAAACCGGGCGCGAAGGTTGCGACCAGCGAATAGCCATAGGCCGCGAGCGAGCCGATGGCGACCAATGAGTTCATGTCTGGGGCAAGCCGCCCAAGTGCCGGAAGTCCCTTATGATAGAAGCGGATGCCGGGGAGAAAGAGGACGAGCGTCGTCAACGCGAACTGGATGTACCAACTCCACTGCATGCCGATCGTTGATTCGATGAGGCTGTGAACGCGCGGGATGAAATGCGATCCCATCTCCATGAGAAAGACCGGCGCGGTAAGCACGGCGGCGATGGTAAAGTCGTGGCTGAGCTCGCGCCGCTCGGCATCCTTCTTCTCGGCGCGCTCGGTGTTTTCGTCCTCTCGGTCGGCACCGATAAGCTTCGCCTCGTAGCCGGCGTTTTCGACCGCCGCGATCAGGGTTGCCGCATCCGCCGATCCTTTGACCGTAGCACGCTCGGTCGCAAGGTTGACGGCGGCCTCGCTGACGCCTGGAACAGCCTTCAAGGCGCGTTCGACGCTGCCCACGCAGGATGCGCAGGTCATGCCTTCGATCGAAAGCTCGATGGAACTGGCCGCAGGCGCGAAATTCCCAGGCACGGAATAGCCGACGTTTTCGACAGCCTGGACGAGTTTCGCGCGGTCCATGGCTGCGTGCGCCGTTATGCTCGCCTTTTCGGTGGCGAGATTGACGGATACGGAATCGACGCCGGGCACCTCCTTTAGGGCGCGTTCGACGCTGCCCACACAGGATGCGCACGTCATGCCGTCGATAGGCAGAGATATGACCGTCGATAAATCCGTTGGCCGGACTGAACTATTCATGGGAGGTCCTTTCACGCTCCGGAATTTGAATGTGAAGGGAAGGTGGGGCTTCCAACCATGGGAAGGTCAATAGCATTTTTTTCGTCAAACAGCACTTGACCTTACCATGGTTGGAAACTCCACTTTGAGTGCCGTGAGATCAAAACCAAGGAGAATTCTCATGGAACTCAGAATCGAAAACATGACCTGCGGCGGCTGCGCAAGGTCCGTTACCAAGGCAATCCAGTCCGTCGATCCCGACGCCAAGATCGAGACCAATCCCGATGCACGCACGGTCAAGATCGAGACGACCGCCTCTCAGCCGGCACTTCAGCAGATTCTCGAAAAGGCCGGCTATCCGGCAACTGCGAGCTGATCAGGGAGCAAGATCATGAATAAGCTCACCCCGATCTTCATCGCCGGTGCGATCGCTATCAGCGCGGGCCTGGCGATCGCGCAGAGCCAGTTGAAGACGAACGACGCAACATCTGCGGATCATTCCATGCCGGGAATGGAGATGTCTGGCGCGGAGACTACCTCATCCAGTGCCTCGTCCACCCAAGCATATGCGGCCGCAAACGACCGCATGCACAAGGACATGATGATCGAGTACAGCGGCGATGCCGACACCGACTTCATGCGCGGCATGATCCCGCATCATCAGGGCGCGATCGATATGGCCAAGGTTGCGCTGCAATACGGCAGAGATCCCGAAGTCCGCAAACTCGCCGAAGATGTGATCAATGCTCAGGAAGACGAGATTGCCACGATGAAGAAATGGCTCGCCGAACACGGCAAATGATGACTGGAGGGCGGCTTATCGAAGCTGCCTTCGGCTCAGAAACAAGAAACGCGATATTGCGGTGAGCGGCCTTATGGGTGAATCGCTCCCAAACGACCAAAAGGAAGCAATCGATGTACCGACGTACTTTTCTGACGGGCCTGGCAGGCCTTGCGATTTCCGGGCCTGCCGCGGCCCAGATGATGCACGACATGGGCAACATGACCGGACACGGCGCTCACAACATGATGCCTATGGCCGGCAACAAACTTGTTTTGCCGGAAGGGCAGCCTCTGCGCGAGTTGCCGCGCCTGATGAACCAGGCCAGCGAGGCCGGCCTGTTCAAGGCGAGGCTTGCCGCAGAGCCGGGCCTCGTTCGTTTCGCCGAGGGGCTCGATACGCCCGTGCTGCTCTATAATGGCGGAAATCCCGTGATCGAGGCGCACGAGGGCGACCGGATCGAGATCAACTTCAAGAACGGCATTCCCGGCGAACCGACGACGGTTCATTGGCATGGGATGCCGGTGCCGGCCGATCAGGATGGCAGTCCCATGGAGCCAGTCGTTTCGGGCAGCGAGCGCATCTATGCTTTCGATCTGCCGGAAGGCAGCGCCGCATCCTATTGGTTTCATCCCCATCCGCACGGCCTTACCGCCGCTCAGGTCTATCGCGGCCTCGCGGGCATCTTCCTCGTGAAACCGAAGAGCGATCCGATCCCTGCCGAATATGGCGATACGGTTCTGATGTTCACCGATCTTCGGATTGCCGAAGACGGAAGCATGCCGGCGAGCAACATGATGGACCTGATGAACGGGCGTGTCGGCGACCATGTGCTGGTCAATGGCCAGAAAAACCCAGCCCTGGCCGTGGCGAAAGGCGAGAAGCGCCGCCTGCGTCTGTTTAACGCGACAAACGCGCGGTTCTTCCGGCTGAAGTTCGAGAATGCCGCCATGGTGCTCGTCGGAACGGATGGTGGCCTTATCGAGGCTCCCGTCGCCGTCGACGAACTGCTGCTTGCGCCCGCCGAGCGTGTCGAGCTGATCGTCTCCTTTGACAAGCCGGGAACGGCAAGGCTCACCACGCTCGACTATGAGCGCGGCTGGATGGGGCCGGGTAAGCGCGAGGAGGCCGGCATGACCTTGCTGACGGCAAATATTTCGGAGAAACCGGCGCCCGCCATGCCCCCGGTTCCGGTGAAGCTGCGCACCATTGAATCCCTCGCAAAGCCGACGGTCACGCGTCGCTTGGTGCTGACGGAATCCATGAAGGGCATGGAGATGGAGTTCCTGATCAACGGCGCTACCTTCGACATGACTCGCGTCGACGAAGTCTCGAAGGTCGGGCAGGTCGAACTCTGGGAAATCGTCAACCAGGCGGACATGGATCACCCATTCCATGTGCATGGGACGCAGTTCCAGATTGCCGAGCACGAAAAGGACGGCCAGGTCACCAAGCCATCATACCGGGCCTGGAAGGATACCGTGAACGTCGTAGCCGGCGAGACCGTACGCATCCTGTTGCGACAGAATTTGCCGGGGCCGCGCATGTATCACTGCCACATCCTCGAGCACGAGGATCTCGGCATGATGGGCACGGTCGATGTTCAGGCCTGAGCACCCCTTCGTCAATCGAAACGCGGAGGGAAAAGAGACGTTATCTTCCCTTCGCCTTCGATGAGCAATGCTCATGGCAACGTGAAAACATACCATTTCTGCTCATGAAGCTTATCCGCTACTCCTGAGGCCGATGTGGGCGCTACCTCTCTGTTTTAACTGAGGATCGGGCTTGCCATCACATCGGATCAACCCAAATTCACGGAGAACCTTCAAATGCTCGAGTGGGGAAAATACCGGCAGGAACTGTCGTCGCGCGTTGCCGAACTTGGCCAGCTATCGCCTGCTACGCTCGAGGGTGTCCGCACCCTCGGCGGCGCCGGCCAAAAGACCGGCCGGCTGGATGCCAAGACCCGCGAGCTGATCGCGCTCGCCGTGGCGGTGACGACGCGCTGCGATGGCTGCATCGCCAGCCATACCGCCGAAGCCGCAAAAGTGGGCGCAACGCGCGAGGAAATCGCTGAGGCACTCGGCGTGGCGATTGCTCTGAACGCAGGCGCGGCTTTGGTTTACTCGTCGCGCGTTCTGGATGCTTTCGACACCGTCGGCGGCTGATCACGATACGAACGGAAGGCAGAGGAGGGCAAGATACTGTCCTTCTCCGCAACTCAACCATCGAGGAGGTCAATGCGCATTCAGAGCCGCGGCAGCTCGCGAGCTCCGACGATGCCTAATGACCCAGGATCTGACTGAGGAACGCGCGCGTGCGTTCCGATTGCGGCGCGCTGAAGAATGCTTTCGGTTCGTTCTGCTCCACGATCTGACCCTGATCCATGAAGATCACCCTGTTAGCCACGGCCTGCGCAAACCCCATTTCATGGGTGACGCAGAGCATGGTCATGCCCTCTTCGGCGAGCGCGATCATCGCATCGAGCACTTCCTTGATCATTTCGGGATCGAGGGCCGAGGTCGGTTCATCGAACAGCATAACGCGCGGCTTCATGCAGAGCGATCGTGCGATCGCAACACGCTGCTGCTGACCGCCTGAGAGCTGGCCGGGATATTTATGCGCCTGATCCGGAATCCTGACCTTCTCAAGGAAGTGCATGGCGAGTTCCCTGGCCTCCTTTTGCGGCATCTTGCGGACCCAGATCGGAGCGAGGGTGCAGTTCTGAAGAATGGTCAGATGCGGAAAGAGATTGAAGTGCTGGAATACCATCCCGACTTCGCGGCGCACTTCCTCGATCTTCTTCAGGTCGTTGGTCAACTCGATGCCGTCGACGACGATCTTGCCGGCCTGATGCTCCTCAAGCCTGTTGATGCAGCGGATCATGGTCGATTTGCCGGAGCCGGACGGGCCGCAAATGACGATCCGCTCGCCGCGCTGAACGGTGAGATTGATGTCGCGCAGGGCGTGAAATTCGCCATACCACTTGTTCATGGCCGTAATTTCGATGGCGACGTCTGCAAGACCAATGCGGCCGTCCTGGGGGAAAGCTCGTTGCGTAACAATGCTTGTCATGCGCATTTCTCCTAACGATGGTCCGTCTTCAGCCGGCGCTCGAGATACATCGAGTAGCGCGACATGCTGAAGCAGAAGACGAAAAACACGGCGCCGATGAAGATGAAGAGTTCCCAGTAAATCCCCTGCCAGTTCGTGTTGGCGCGAATGGCTGCGGCAAGGGCGATCGGATCGAGAAGACCGATGAACATGACGAGCGTCGTGTCCTTGAAGAGACCGATGAAGGAATTCACGATGCCAGGAATGGAAATCTTGAGCGCTTGCGGCAGGATGATGAGCCGTTGAGACTTCCAGTAATCGAGCCCGAGTGCTTCCGCGGCTTCGTATTGCCCACGCGGCAGGGCCGCCAAACCACCACGGATGACCTCGGCCATGTAGGCGCTCGCAAAGAGCGTCACCATGATGACGACGCGCAGAATGAGGTCGAAGTTGGTGCCGGGCGGCAGGAAGTAGTTCAGGAGCAGCGAAGCCGTGAACAGCAGCGTGATAAGCGGCACGCCGCGGATGAATTCGATGAACATGACGCTCAGCATATGGATGAGCGGCAGCTTGGAACGACGGCCAAGCGCGAGCAGAATGCCGAGCGGCAGCGACAATGCAATTCCCGTCACGCCGATGATGATCGAGAGCAGGAACCCACCCACGTCACGCGATGCGACAGTATCGAGAACGACCGGAACGAGACCGTTTACGTCTGATGTGACAGGTTGGACGGCGTAGATCCACCAAAGGGCCGCGGCGAGGATGGCGATGCTGACACCAAGCCCTCGACCGATACGTGCCGTCAGCATGAACAGCCCAGCGGCGACGGCAAAGCCGAGGTAGACGGAGACCGGAAACCATAGGCTTCCGCCCCAGATCAGCCAATAGGCGAGGCCGGGATAGACGGCGCTGAACCAGAGTGCGCGCGCCGGCACGGTGCGGAACAGGATCGGCGCCAACGCGACGAACAGCAGTGCGAAAGCCAAAACCGGCCGCCAATAGAGATTGGACGGGTAGAAGCCGAACAGAAGCTGCGGCCAGCGGTCACGAATGACACCCCAGCACGCACCGGGCGCTCCACCCAGGAGTTGCCGGCATTCGGCAAGCGAGTTGGCTTTCCAGATGGAATTGCCAAGCCAAGGTGCGATGGCCACGGTGAGCCACACAACCGTCATCACCGACGCGACCGTCAGAAATGTACTGAGCCAGCCGTTGAACAGGTTCTTTCTCGCCCATCGCATCGGGCCGTTTTGGCCGACGGGTCTGGCCGAGGGGGAAACCAGGTCCTGGCGCACCCAGGAGACGTTGTGCATGTTCATCTTAACGCTCCTTCAGCCTGACGCGGTCGTTGTAGATGTTCATGACGCCGGAGATGATCAGGCTGATGCCGACGTAGATCAGCATCATCAGCAGCATGCCCTCGAGCTCGCGGCCGGTCTGGTTGATTGTGATGCCGCCGAGCGTCGAACGAAGATCCATGTAGCCGACGGCAAGGCCCAGCGACGTGTTCTTGGTGATGTTGAGATATTGCGAGATCAGCGGCGGCACGATGACCCGCAGGGCTTGTGGCAGGATCACCAGACGCATCGTGCGACCTGACGAAAGCCCAAGCGCATGAGCCGCCTCCGTCTGCCCTCGGGAAATCGCAAGGATGCCGGAGCGGACGATCTCCGCAATGAAGGCGCCGGTATAGACGCTGAGCCCGATCCAGAGCGCGATGAACGAATTGCGCAGTTGCAGACCGCCCGTGAAGTTCAGCCCCTTCAAGGCGGGATAGTCGAAATGGAAGCCAAGCGTATAGAGCAGGGCGATCATCGGTACTGTGCAAACAAGCAAGCTCTTCCACCAGGTCGCCGGTCGCCGGCCGGTCGCGCTTTGGAGCCGTTGCGCGTGCTTGATCAGCCCTCGGCGGACGAGAAGCGAAAATGCGAGAACGCCGAAGATCGCCACAGAATTGAGGTCGACGATGCCGAGGCCAATATCGGCCTGGCCCAGGCTGCGAGAGAAATCAGGCACCGGCAGGTAGATGCCGCGGTTCGTGATAGCGACTCTGTCCCAGAGGATCATGGAGGCCGTCGGGTTTTCGCCGCGGAAAGCGTTCGGCGTCGGCATGGCCTCCGACATGACCGCCGCCACCACGATGATCCAAAGCAGGGCGGGCACGTTGCGGAAGCTCTCGACATAGGCGGTCATTAAGCGGGCAACGATCCAGTTGTCGGAAAGCCTCAGAACGCCCGCCAACACGCCAAGGATCGTTGCGGTCACGCAGGCGAGCGCGGCAACGATCACTGTGTTGAGCAGTCCGACCAGGGCGGCGCGGGCATGGGTGCTGGTGCTCGAATAGTCGATGGCGTGGGGTGAGATATCGTAACCGGCAGTGGCCCACAGGAAGCCGAAGGAGAAGTCCTTTCCGAGGGCGGCGAGATTGCGGATCGTATTGTCGACCAGCCAGGCAGCCGCAAGGACAAGCATGATAAATGCGAGAACCTGGATCGTGCGGGCTCGGTAGCGGGTGTCGTTAAAGAGCATGCTCAGGTGAAACGGCTCGCGGCTAGCGTCGCTTTTCATTGCCATGAGTGATCTCCCTGAAGGTTCGCTGCGCGACCTTCGGCGCACAATGAGTGCGGTGTGAGCAAACGAGGACGGCGAAAACGAATGGCGCGGGCCGAGCCCGCGCCGGAAGACGTTTTCAGCGGAACGGCAGCGGGTACATCAGGCCGCCCTGGTTCCACAGAGCGTTCTGGCCGCGGGCCAGACCGATCGGCGTCTTTTCGCCAATGTTCTTGGCAAAGATTTCCCCGTAATTGCCTTCGGCGGCGATCGCACGCTTCGCCCAGGTGGCATCCAGGCCCAATTGTTGGCCGAGATCGCCTTCCTTGCCCAGCAGACGATTGATTTCCGGATTATCAGTGCCGGTGGAGAGCTTCTCGACATTCTCGGCCGTGACGCCGAGTTCTTCGGCTTCGATCAGTGCGTTCAGTGTCCACCGCGCGACATCGGCCCATTGATCATCGCCTTGGCGCACCAGCGGGGCCAAAGGCTCTTTCGAGATGACGTCGGGAAGAATGATATGGTCCTGCGGATTCTTGAAGCTGGAACGCGTGGACGCAAGGTCTGAACCATCGCTGGTGTAGACGTCACAGGCACCCGCCAAATACTTCTGCGCGATATCAGCGTTGTTCTCGACCGGCACCGGCTCGTACGTCATGCCATTTTTGCGAAAATACTCGGCGAGGTTAAGCTCGGTCGTGGTGCCGGTCTGAATGCAGATCGTTGCGCCGTTCAGATCCTTGGCGCTCTTGGCGCCGAGCGTCTTCGGTACCATGAAGCCCTGACCGTCATAGAAGTTTATGCCGGCGAAGGTGAACTTCAGGTCCACGTCCCGGGAAAACGTCCAGGTCGTGGTGCGGGACAAGATATCGATTTCGCCCGAGGCGAGCGCTGTAAAGCGCGTTTGGCCTGTCGTCGGAATGAAGTTTACCGCCTTGGGGTCTTTTAGGACCGCGGCTGCAATGGCACGGCAATAGGCGACGTCCATGCCTTGCCAAACGCCGGACGCATCCGGCGCGGAGAAGCCGGCCTGGCCGCCGGTCACGCCGCAGTTCAGCTTGCCGCGCGCCTGAACGTCGGCCATCGTGCCGGCCGAAGCGGAACCGGCCGTCAGCGTTGCCGCGGCAATCGCGGCAAGGGCAATCATTATTTTCATTTCGCATTCTCCCAGTTTGTGATCCGGCAGCTGGCTTTTTGCCGATTTCTCCGCTGCTAAGATCGGTTGAGTTCCCAATTTTTTCGTCGTCATCGGCATGGCCGAAGACGATCGTCATTTCCGCGTGAATCCGATGATGGCTTGGCCCTCAAAGTGCGGCGACGGCGGCGGTGATGCGCCGGATCGATTCATCGACGATTGCGCGTGGGCAGCCGAGATTGACGCGCATGAATCCATGCCCCTCGATGCCGAACTTCTGGCCCTTGTCGAGCCAGACGCGCGCCTTGGTCAGCATGAATTTATTGAGGGCGTCGGCATCCATTCCGAGGCCGCGGCAATCCATCCAGGCCAAGTAAAGAGAATCCGTCGGAAGGACGTTCAGGCGCGGATCCGCTTGGTGGATCGCGGTAGAAAAATGCGCGTGATTTGCTCTGAGATAGGCCAGCATATCCTCAAGCCATGGCTCGCCATGCGCATAGGCGGCCTCGGCCGCAACCATCCCCAGCACGTTGACCAGTTCGAAGACATTGCGCTCATACTGGCGGCACAGTTCGTCGCGGAGCCTCTTGTTCGGGACGAAAGCATTGGCGCTCTGGAGACCCGGCAGGTTGAACGTCTTGCTCGGCGCGGTGCAGGTGATGCTGTTTTGCGCGAACGCTTCGCCGAGCGAGGCGAACGGGATGTGTCTCTTGGCCGGGTTGAGGATCAGATCCTCGTGGATCTCGTCGGAGATGACCAAGACATCGTTGCGAGCGCAGATTTCGCCCATCGTCCGCAGCTCGTCCTCCGACCAGACGTTGCCGGTCGGGTTATGCGGATGGCTGAGGATGAAAATCTTCGTATTGCCGCGGATCGCCGCTTCGAAAGTCTTCTCGTTGAACCGATAGCCATCGCCGGTGAATTCGAGCGGTGCATAGGCGAGGTGCCGGCCATTCAAAAGGACGTCGTTGTGAAAATGCGCGTAGACCGGCGGTTGGATCAGGATGCTGTCTCCTGGCGCCGAAAAAGCCTGAACGGCCGTCTTCAGCGTGGTGATGATGCCGGACGTCTGGAGGATCCATTCCTTCGCGACGTCCCAACCGAAACGCCGCTGCTGCCAACCGATCACAGCGTCGACATAGGAAGTGGTTCCCCCGCCGGGATAGCCGAAGACGCCATGATCGACCGCCGCGTGAAGCGCGTCGATGACGGCTTGCGGCGCCTTGAAGTCTGTGTCGGCCACCCACATCGGCAGGGGATCGGCCGCAGCTTCGTCGGGCGTCAACAGCTTGCCTGCATAGGCCCATTTCATGGAGTTGCTGTTCTTGCGATCAATGACCTCATCAAAAATCGATGATGTCTGCGCATAATCTGCAGGGGGATGTTGCGCAGTTGCCAGCTTCGTCACAGCGGTTTCCTTTCGTCTCGGCTGCCTCGTTGAGGCCTGATTGACGAAAAGGTAGCCGCATTGCATTATGAGCGGAAATGGTATGATTTCATCTACTCATGAGTTGCTATCATAATGATCGATCGTCAGCACCTTGCGATTCTGAGAGAAGTCAGCCGCCGTGGTAGCGTCACTGCGGCCGCCGAAAAGCTGAACGTCACCCAGTCGGCTCTGAGCCATACGATCGCCAAGTTCGAAGAACGGCACGGCATCAAGATCTGGATGAAGACTGGCCGGGGCCTGCGCTTGACGCAGACGGGCGAATATCTGCTGAGCATCGCCGAACGTATCCTGCCTCAGATGGAGCATGCGGAACGGGTGCTCACCGATTTCGCGGTGGGAAGGAGGGGAGCGCTTCGTGTCGGCATGGAATGCCACCCCTGCCAGCGATGGCTCACGAGAATAGCGACACCATATCTGACGACGTGGCCCGACGTGGATTTCGACGTGCGCACGGCCTTTCGTTTCGATGGCGTGGAGGCGCTCCTCGGTTATGAGATCGACCTGCTGATAACGCCGGACCCCGTGGAAGCGCCGGAGTTGCGTTTTACGCCTGTGTTTGATTACGAACTGGTCCTGATGGTGCATGAGACGCATCCTCTTGCCAGCCGCACTTGTATGCAGCCGCAAGACCTGCTGGATGAAGAGCTGATCACGGTTCCCGTCACTCTTGAGCGCCTGGACATCTACACCCAATTTCTTGTTCCGGCGCACTGCCGGCCTCGCCAGCATCGCACCGCCGAAACCATCGACTTGATGCTGCAACTCGTCTGCGCGGGCAGGGGCGTGACGGTTCTTCCGGATTGGCTGCTGCATGAGGATGCGTCCGGATTGCCCGTTCGTGCGCTCCGTCTGGGAGACGCCGGCATTCGGAAGAGCATCAATCTGGGCGTACGGCGCGGCGAGGAAACCATCTCCTACATCGACGGTTTCCTGAAGCTTGCTCTGGAGATGGGGCGCTCAGCTTTGCCGTGATCAGTTGCCAAGGGCCTTCTTTATGGCCCATGCAAAGCCCGGCCTGGCGGAGCCGATATGGTCCTTGCCAGGGATCACGGTCGAGGATATTCGCAGACCGCTGTAGCCGCGCGAGCGAAGACGCTCTTCAAACTTGTGCATGCCGGCGACCATGTCGCGGCTTTTTTCTCTATGAGCGGAGTCGTAACCACCGGTTTCCAGACTGCCGACATAAAGGAGCGCCTCGGCATTGAGTTGGTGATGCCCTTCAGCGTAATCGGCTTCAAGGTCAAAGATCGCTTCGTCTGCGAACCAGAAAGACGGGCTTCCCAGGAGGTAGGTCTGAAACAGCGAGGGTTCGGTTAGAAGGATGCGCGCACCCAATAACCCTCCATAGGAATGCCCCCAGAAAATGCGCCGGTTGGATGCGACCCGGTAGTGGTCTTGGAGATATGGCAGGACGACATCGCCAAGATACCGCTGATAGGCGGCTGCGCCGCCATAGAGCTTTCCGCTGCTCGGAAGGGCGACCGGTGTATAATCGCGGCGCCGGCTATCCTCAAGGTTCTCGCCAAGGGCGTAGGAGAGGCCAACGATAACGGCTTGGTCAATGGCATTGCTGTTTGCGAGCGCTCGGGCGTCGCAACTTAAGGTCGGAAAAGCCCGGCCGCCATCGGCGATGATCACCAGAGGATAGGTCTTTCCGGAACTCTCGGAATAATCCGCAGGCAGGCTGACATAGATCTCGTAACGGCGGTGCGAAACAGGATCCGGCAATTGCACCGTCAGATGATCGCTTTTCGAACAAAGCGATTTGGTTTCAGAGGCTGAAGAAGGCAATGAAACCGACATTGCCGTCACGAGCACTAGCAAAAGGACAAGGGCAGCTCGGATACGCATCAGTCGGCCGAGACAAAGCTGATGGCTACACCGAAGGCGTTCTCGGGCTTCACGACAACGCAATCGCCGACCATGCTGAATGCGATGCCCGCTTCCGATAGCAGAGCTTGCTGTCGCGCCAAATCTGGAACGGCGACCGTATAGCCCGTGAAGCCGCTGTCGCTTCCACTCTTCTCCGCGACGAGTTTGCCATTTTTCGCCAGCTCATAAGTCACCTGGGTGTGGTCGGGCCTGTTCGGCTGGACATCTGTGAAGTCTGCCAGGAAGCCGGCATGATCTATAGGGTCCGCGCTCGCCAGCGTGACCGCCAGGATGTTTGTCGCGCCGTTCGGGTGCTTCTGAAAATCCGAATTCCAGAAGTTCTCAGGAAAATGCTGCTGGCAAACGAAGAAGGAAGCGTTTGGAAGCTTAGGGTCCATGGCAAAGGCCAGCGTGAAGGCGACATGCGTCTCGCTGCCATCTGGACGGCGCCCCTTGCGTTCGAAAAAGAACGGTTCGAATTCGCCAATCTTCCTTTGCGAAAACGCCGCCGCGTCCGCCTTTGCGTCCGGGCTGTCGAGCACCAACATCGCAAAGCCTTCGCGCTTCCTGAGGTAATCCCGCATGAAAGCGCCGAAGCTGAAGCGCCGAGGTTCATGCGGCGGGATCAGTCCGGGGTCGTCGCCCACCGTAATCAGCTCGATGAAGGAAGAGCCGAACTGGACAAGCCGGTTTTCGGTGCCCCAGGGATGGCGATTGCGGGCTCCAACCTTGAATCCGAGGCGCGCATAAAACTCCGCTGCGGCCTCAAGATCATGAACCGCGAGTACAATGTGATCGATACGGCGTCTGGAAGCGGGCATTGCACTCAACCTTTCATCTGCTTTTTGTCAGCCTCGCCGCACGCCAAACCAGCGGAACAAGGATGAAGGCCACCGCGGGCAGCACTAGCCAATTGATAGTACTCCAGCCAGAGCTATGCAGCAGTGATCCCGAAAAGAATGAGGCGCAAGCGACTGTGCCGAAGACCATGAAGTCATTTGCGCCCTGCGCCTTGCCGCGTTCGGACGGAGAATGGCAACCGGCAACCATGGCGGTGGCGCCGATGAAGCCGAAGTTCCAGCCGATCCCCAAAAGGACCAGCGATCCCCAGAAATGCGCGATGTCGAGGCCGCTCAGTGCAGTGAGCGCCGAAGCGCCGATCAGGAGGAGACCTACCGCGGCGACGCGCTCCTTGCCAAAGCGCGCCATCAGCCGGCCGGTGATGAAGCTTGGTCCAAACATCGACAGAACGTGCCATTGAATGCCGAGCGCTGCGGAAGCGACGGAATGGCCGTGGCCAACCATAGCCATAGGTGCGGCCGTCATAACGAAGGTCATCAGCGCATAGGATACGACGCCGGTTGCGACCGCCAGGAGATAGCGCGGCGAACACAGGATTTGAGACAGTGGCCGACCGTCTGCCATTTCTGTCGATCCCGCCTTGGGTGCCTCAGAGCGGCGGAGTGCCAGCAGGATCGGAAGGGCGAGCATCGCCAGTGCCGCTTGACTGAGGAAGCTGCCGGCAAAAGAATGCCCCGGAAGCGCCTCGCGCGTCCAGATGACCAACTGTGGGCCGATCACCGCCGCAATCAATCCGCCGACCATCACGCGGGAGATCGCCTTGTCGCGCGCTGCGCCAATCAGGCCGTCGGTCGCTGCGAAGCGGTAGCTCTGCACATAGGCCGAATAGAAGCCAGCCATGAACGTGCCGATGCAGAAGACGAGAAAGCTCGCGTTGAGGATGCCGATAGTGGCGACGAGGCCTGCTGTCATGCCGATCGTTGCACCGAGAAGATAGCCGGTTCGACGCCCGAACCGCCGCATGATGGCGGATGCCGGCAACGTCCCGAGAGCAAGCCCCAGATTGAACATGCTGACCGGCAATGTGGCAGCGGTAGGATTGGATGCTAGTTGTTGCCCGACAAGTCCGCCCAGGGAGATTATGATGGGGGAACTCGCCCCTCCGAGAGATTGGGCAGCCGTCAGCACCCAGACATTCCGGGAAGCGATATTCTGCTGTTCCGACAAACCGGTCGTGTCGCGGAACGTCCGATCGACGATTCCCATGGGCAAGGGTCCTTTCAATTTCTATTTGTCGCGAGCTTATTGATAAGGTCGGTGGCCGCGCGAGTGGATGCCTCAACTGCGCCGGCCAGATAACCCGCTTCTATCGAGCTGGCCTCGCTCCCGGCCAGAACAAGCCGATCCTTCCACGGGCCGGTGATCCAACCATCATCCGGGGCATGAGGATGGCCGGCGGAAAACCAGTCGGCGGATGTTGCCGTCAGCGGATCGGCGGCCCAGTCCTTGTAGAGTGTGGCTCGCGGCTGGGCAGCTTCCGGCCCGAAGATGCGGGCGAACTGCTGGACGCAGGCCCTAGTCAGCGCTTCCTCACCTATCGCCGCGCGTTGCTCCGCACCCATTCCAACGAAGCCGAACAGCGCCGCGCTGCCGGTGGACGTCGTCGCATCATGGATCTCCGCCAGTGGCCCGACCATGCTCTGCGCGGTCCCCGAAAAGCCTGCCTCCCGCCAGAAGGGACGATCATAGACGGCAAAGAATTTTGCATGCGGTGCCATCCAGGTCGGGGTTTGTCGCCATAGCTCAATCGTCGCGGGTTCCTGGGGCGGCTCGAACCGGACCGCCGATTCCAGGATACGCGGCGGCAGGGCTGCTATGACCTGTGACGCCCGCAATTTCTCCTTCTGTCCGTCTGCGAACCGGATCGACAGCTTCACTCCGGCGTCCGTCAGGCGCATCTTGGTGACCTGCGCTCCGCACCGCAGCCGCGCTTCCGGCAAGTCCCGCGCCAGTGCCCGGACCAGCGCGGCAGACCCTCCGACAAGCCGCATCGTTTCGGGTTCTTGATCCAGTCCGGGATAGCGCTTTGCCAATTCCCGCGACATCCGTTCGAAGACGATGTCGCCATCACTATTCTGCACGAAAGTTGGCAGATCGAGCTCTGCGACGAGCGTGGCGATCGCAGGCTGCATCCGCGGCCAAAACCAGGAGGGCCCAAGGTCGAAGCCGTCTGCGTCAGGCTGGCCTGACTCGTTGACGGTCTGGATCCGGCCGCCGAGTGTTGTTCTTGCCTCAAGGAGCAGGAATTCGATCCCTGCCGCATGCAACAGGCGCGCCGCATTCAGCCCCGCCAAACCTCCGCCGATAATCGCAACCTCTGTGTTCATCTGTCTCTTTTCCGGGAAGTTGGTCCCAGCGGCGCTTGCGTCGTTCAAGGTGGCGAATATGCCAATATGGGAGTGGCAAGTGGTCCGCTAGGTCAAGGGCAGGCGGCCGGCGGGACGAATTCGTTGATCCGCGCGGCCATACCATGGGGCCCATCAAATCAGAAATGACGTTGCGTCATGTATCGATGAACTGCGCTCATAATGCTGAGATTCGACGTGCCTCAAGCAGATGGCGCTGGCTCACGCGCGGATAAGAGTCCTTCCCGCTGGTTTCAGTCGGGCATCGGCAACAGGTCGGGGTGCTGGAGAGGGGCATCCTTGATCCAAATCTGCGCACCCTCCGGCCCCGTCATTGCTTCAAGTGGCTCGCCTGCAGGCAAGCGACCCCAGCTCTGTAGCTCTAGTAGCTCGCCCCGAACTGTAAGGCTGCCCGAAAGCACGAAAAATTCGAGGCCGCGGCGATTTTCAACCGCTATGGCGAAATCTGGCTGCCAGTTCTCAAGCGAAACCTGTTCTTTTTCGTCTTCGAAGAGAACACGCACTGCTTCGGCCCCGTCGCGCAACGATGCCGCTTCGCCCTCGCCAGGCTGGCGGACGATTTGCACGTCGTCGCCCTTCCGGAACTGCCAAAGGCGCACGAAGATCGTGCAGCCCTCTTCCGATGTGGGCACATGCGAGGTGCCGGGGGGATTGCGGAAATAACTTCCCGCCGGGTAGTCGCCATGTTCGTCCTGGAAGGTTCCCTCGAGCACGAGTATTTCCTCGCCGCCGGCATGGACGTGGCGCGGAAAGGCGCTACCCGGCGCGTAGCGCACGATCGAGGTTGCCCGGGCGACTTCGCCGCCGACGCGATAAAGCATCCGCCGATCCACGCCGACGGCAGGACTCGGCTTCCAATCGAGCCCGGCCGCGTGGACGATGACCGGTTTCGTCAGGTCTTCATTGAGGCGCATTGGACTGGCCTCCCATGGTCAGGACGATCCGGAACTTCACGTCGCCGGATCTCATTCTCTGAACGGCTTCCGCAGCTTGTTCCAGCGGCATGGTCTCGATCATCGGGCGCACTCCCGCCAGAACGCTGAAATCCAGCGTCTTCTCATTTTCGAACGGCGTACCCGTCATCGAGCCGATGAGGCCGCGCTCGCCGCCGACCAGGTATCGCGTCGACACAGGGAGCGGATCCTTGCCAACGCCGAGCACGACAAGGCGACCTTCCGGTGCAAGCGCGGGCATCAACGCCGTGACCGCCGCCGGATTGCCGGTCGTCGTCAGGATCGCTTTCGCGCCGCCCATCTCGTTGAGAACGTCGGCGGCGTTTTCCCTATTCGTATCAATGTAGCGATGGGCACCAAGGTTCATCGCATCTGTGGCAATATCTTCGCCGCGCCCGACCGCCACGACGCGAAATCCCATTCTGCGGGCATATTGCAGCGCCATGTGACCGAGACCGCCAATTCCGAGAATGGCGACGGTATCGCCAGCCTCAGCGCCCGATTTCTTCAGCGCGTTGAATGTGGCAAGCCCCGCGCACAGAATGGGAGCGGCCTCCTCGGACGACAGTTCGTCCGGAATGGAGACAAGCCCTGTCGCCCGCACGATCATCATTTCGGCATAGCCGCCATCGCTGGAGGCGCCGACCACGGTCTGGTTGCGGCAGAGATTGAAGCGGCCACGACGGCACTCGCGGCACTCGTTGCAATGGCCGCCGAGACGGCCGACGCCGACGCGCTGTCCCACCTTCCAGATCGAGGGCGTATTCGGACCAACAGCGGCAATACGGCCGATCACCTCATGGCCGGGAACACGGGGCGGTTGCAATGTGGGATCAGCATTGTCGATGTCGCTGGCATCGGCACCGCAGATGCCGCAGGCTTCGATGGCGATCAGGACTTCGCCCGCCTTGGGTACAGGGGTTTGCCGCTCCACCAGTTCAAGACCGTGCTGCGCGGTGACCTGCATCGCCCGATAAGTTGCTTTCATGGCTTTCCGCTCCTTTATGCGTTTGACATTGTCGGGATCGCCTTTTGCGGACCCCATCTGTTGATCAGGCCGGCGGCGGCACGTTCCCCGGCTTCGACGGCACCCGCCAGATAGCCGGGGTCATGAACTGCGGTTTCGCTGCCTGCCAAGGTGATCCAATCGCTCCAGTCGTCGCCGGCCCATTCTCGCCGGCCGCCGTCGGGATGGCCCGTCGCCATCTGGTCCAGGGAGGTGGCCGTCAGGGGATCTGCGGCCCAATCCTTGTAGAGCGTTGTCGTCGGCCTCAATGCATCCGGTCCAAACAATTGTCCGAGTTGGGCGATCGAAGCCTCGATGATGGCATCGCGGCCGACCTCTCTTCTGTAGTGCGCCGGAACGCCGACGAAGCCGAAGAGGGCTGCCTTCCCCGAAGCCGTGGTGGCGTCATGGATCTCGACGAGTGGACCGGCCATGCTCCGCGCCGCGCCGGAAAGTCCGGCCGCTCGCCAGAAGGGAGCCTCATAAAGAGCGAAGAACTTCGCGTGTGGCGCCATCCAAGTCGGCGTCTCGCGCCAAAGCTTCTGAAGCAATGCACCCGGCGCCGGATCGAATTCGACCGTCTCGGCCAGCAAACGCGGCGGTAGCGCGAAGATGACATGGCCGGCAGCGATCTCTTCGACGAAACCGTCCGCCCCAACGACATGGATAGTAATGCCCCTGTCTGTTCGCTGGACTCGGGTCACTTTGGTTCCGAGACGTATGCTTTCCGGCGGCAAACGCGCTGCCAGCGCAGAAATGATCGAACCACTACCGCCCACCAACCGCATGGACGGTGGGTCTTGCCGGAGCGTGCGATAGTGCTCGGTCGCCGTTTCCTGCGCACGCTGAAACACCGTCGCGCCGTGGCTGTGCTGGGCAAAGAACTCAAGGCCCAATTCGTGTGCGAACCGGCTGATGGCGGGATGCACATCCGGCCAGAACCAGGATGGGCCAAGATCAAATCCATCGCCCGAAGTTTTGTTGTCGGGATCTGTCGTCAGAATACGCCCGCCCATACGATCCCGCGCCTCGATCAAGCCGAAACCGATGCCCGCGCGATGGAGGCGGTAGGCGGCCGTCAGGCCGGCGAGCCCGCCGCCGACGATCAGAATGCTCTGTGAAAGAGAAGATGTCATTGGAGAGGCCAAGGGCCGTGATTCCGGAGCCATGATCATCCTCTCAAGTGTGGCTCGTACAAAAGGCGCAGAACGGGTCATAGGATCCGTTCGATAGCAAGCAATCCCGCCGGGGAAGGTCCAGTGCCGAGATCTGCGCCTGGGACATTTGATGCCCCTGAAAAGCCGCCCTGACAAATGAGAGTTTCTTGCGCCCGACAAAGGAAATCTTTGTCGTGCTTGCGGGGAACCAATCGGGAGAAGACTTATCCCCGTCAGGATCGGATCGTGGATGCTTCCTCGATCAGCCAACTACGAAACGCCTGCAACTTCGGCAGCGAAGCGTATTCCGAACGGTAGACCACGTAGTAGGCTAGCTTTGAAGGCACGCTTACCCCGGGAAACAGGCGCTGGAGCCGCCCGGCGGCCAGATCGTCATGCGCCAGAATACTGCGCGCCAGCGCGACACCATGTCCCTCGATCGCGGCCTGAAGGACGGCGGCGGAATTATCGATCCTCATGCCTCTCTGCGGTTGGCTCTCGGGGACACCGGCCGCCCGCAGCCAGATGTCCCAGGTGACGAAGCCGATCGCCGAATCGACCGAGAGGTCGTGGATGAGCGTGGTTCGCATGAGATCGGGCGGCGTGGTCAAATTTCCGATGTCGCCGAAACTGGGTGAGCAGACCGGAAAGACCTCCTCATCCATCAATTTCTCCGCAACCAATCCTGGCCAGTTCCCGTCGCCATATCGCACCCCCACGTCTATGCCATGCGCCTTATAATCGACGAGTTTCAGGCTCGTCTCAAGGCGGATATCGGTGTCCGGCGATCTGGCCTGGAAGCGGTCGATACGCGGAAGCAGCCACTTGGCGGCGAAGGCAGGACTGACTGTGACGTTGAGGATGCCGCTGGTCGCGGAGTCCCGAAGCCGTTCCAGTCCAATCCCGAGGCGATCGAGTCCGGCGCGGATATCCGGAAGCGCGCGCTCGGCGCTTTCGGTCAAGGTCAATCTGGTCTTGCCGGTGGCGCTACGATGAAACAGCGGAGCTCCCAGCCAGTCCTCGAGCCCGCGCACCATTTGCCCGACGGCCGCCGCGGTCACGTTGAGTTCTTCCGCGGCGCCGGAAAAGCTGCCGTGACGTGCACTGGCTTCGAAAGCCCGCAGCGCATTCAGATAAACCGGTGATTTCTTGTTCAAGGGACTTTCTCTTGCGCGGATTGCGGACGACCGCTCGCCTAAAGATATTAAGCAACGTCTCCGTTTTGCGCTATCCGCCTCGCCGTCCTTGTACGCCGTTGCGGTCGCGGCGAGGGGAACGAGGCGACAAGCCTCGATCACCCTCGCGTAGCGTCGGCGTCAGACGACGCCGCCGAGGCAGACATATTTGATTTCGGTGAACTCCTCGATGCCGTAGCGCGATCCCTCGCGGCCGAGACCGGAGAGTTTGACGCCGCCGAATGGCGCTTCGGCCGTCGAGATCAGGCCGGTATTGACGCCGACCATGCCGTATTCGAGCGCTTCTGCGACGCGGAAGACGCGGGCGAGATCCTTGGCATAGAAATAGGAGGCAAGACCGAATTCGGTGTCGTTGGCCTGGGCAATGACATCGGCCTCATCCTTGAAGCGGAAGAGCGGAGCCACCGGTCCGAAAGTC
>NZ_JAQJCK010000022.1:0-73460 GCF_030182455.1 Rhizobium cerradonense | reverse complement strand
CGGCGCCTCGGACGACGATCCGAGCGGGATCGCGACCTATTCTCAGGCGGGATCGCAATTCGGCTACATTGTGAGTTGGACGCTGATACTGACGTATCCGCTGATGGTCGCCGTGCAGATGATCAGTGCCCGCATCGGCCGGACCACAGGTCGGGGGTTGGCGGGCAGCATGGCCCAGTGTTATCCGCGCTGGGTCGGTGTGAGCGTCACCGTCCCGCTTCTGCTCGCGAATGTCATCAATCTCGGCGCCGATCTTGGAGCGATGGGAGACGCGGCTCATTTGCTGATCAACGGCAACCCGTTGATCTATGTCGCTGCCTTCGGTGTCATCTGCGTCCTCTTCCAGGTCCTATTGAAGTACAAGCGCTACGTCGCGGTCCTGAAATGGCTGAGTCTGGCGCTACTCTCCTACATTGCGACTCTGTTTGTCGTACATGTCGACTGGTCGAACTTCACGCGCGGGCTCCTGCTGCCGACATTTAAGGCGGATCCGAACTATTGGTCGATGATCGTCGCGATCTTCGGCACGACCATCAGCCCCTATCTTTTCTTCTGGCAAGCCTCCCAGGAGGCCGAAGACCTGAAGGAGAAGCCCCGCGAGGAAGCACTGGTGAAGCATCCGCAAGAGGCAAAACGGGCCGAGACGCGGATCACCCTGGATACGCTGATCGGCATGGCCGCCTCTAATATCGTCGCGCTTGCGATCATGACGACGACTGCGGCGACCCTCAACAAGGCGGGTGCGACCAATATCGAGAGCTCCGTCGATGCTGCGAAAGCGATCGAGCCGCTCGCCGGGCACTTTGCCAAGATCATCTTTGCGACCGGCATCATCGGAACCGGTTTGTTGGCGGTCCCCGTTCTTGCCGGTTCGGCAGCCTATGCGGTCGGCGAGGCGGCACGCTGGAAGGTCGGACTGTCGCGCGAGCCTAGCGAGGCGAAGGCCTTCTACACCACGCTGGGGCTGGCGACGGCTGTCGGAATGCTTTTGAATTTTACGCCGATCGCGCCAATGAAGGCCTTGTTCTGGAGCGCAGTCATCAATGGGATCGTCTCGGTTCCCGTCATGGTAATCCTGATGCTGATCGCGTCCAATCGGAAGGTCATGAAGCAGTTTGTTATCGGAGGCACCTTGAAAGCATTTGGCTGGGCCTCTTGCCTTGCGATGTTCGCCGCCGTGATCGGCATGGCCGGGACTGCACTCTTCTGAGCATTGGGCGCGAACTGCATGTCAAAGCTGGTCAGCAGAGCCATAAGAACTCGCGATCGAGTTCGCGAGAAGCCCGCTCTCGCGGACTTCTCATACCGGCGTGTTTGTTTGCAAAGCGCAGCGCCGCCAGGAAGCCGAAGGTATCTCCCTTGCATCAAAACGAAATTGCCCGCCATCGGAGGACCTATTAAGATCTCCGCGAGGCTCGGCCTCGTCGTCGATCACGAGGCCCGCCTCGTCGAGGGAGACCGGCAATGCGCACCTACCATCACCTGATCGACGCCATCGCTCGCTTCCTCGACGATGCCGTAGCCTTCAAAACCGACGCGCACGCCCTCCTTCGGAAGCGCTGCTCCAGGCTGGTAGCGTCCTGCTATGCCGAGAAGGTCGCCGTGGTGGACCGGCCGGAGAAGCACCCGGATCAGCACTTCGTTGTTTTCGGGATGCTTGGGATCTTCGACGTCAACTGCCTGAAGAACGTCCTCAGGCTTCCCATGCTTGAAATAGACTGCGGCACGCATCGCGGGCTCTCCTTGAGAATGAGAAGGGGAGCGGCTGTCAGCCGCTCCCGCTGTGGAGTTAGACCTGGGCCTGGCCGCCGTCGGCGAAGAGTTCGGCGCCATTGACGAAGCTTGCGTCGTCGGAAGCGAGGAACAGGGTTGCCTTGGCGATCTCCTCGGATTCGCCGACGCGGCCGAGGGGGATGCGCGAGGCGAGATAGTCGAGCAAGCCCTGCTGCTGTTCCTTGTCGTCGCCGGCGAGTTCGACTAGGCCGGGTGTGCGTGTGGCGCCGGGCGAGACAACGTTGACGCGGATGCCGGTGCCCTTGAGATCAAGCGCCCAGGAGCGTGCCAGGTTGCGGACGGCGGCCTTGGAGGCGGAGTAGACGGAGAATGCAGCCGTACCCTCAGTGCCGGCGGTCGAGCCGGTCAGCACGACCGAAGAGCCCCTACCCAAAAGCGGGAGCGCTTTCTGCACCGTGAAGATGACGGCCTTCACGTTGCGGCCGAAGGTGTCGTCGACCTGCTCCCCGGTGATCTGGCCAAGCGGAAGCATGCTGCCGCCACCGGCGTTGACGACGAGGGCGTCAAGACGTCCCTGTTCTGCTTTTACCTGGGCGAACAGCTTGTCGAGATCATCGTTGCTCGAGGAGTCGGCCTGCACTCCGACCGCGCCATGGCCGATCTCGGCCACTGCCTTGTCGAGCGCATCCTTGCGGCGGCCGGTGATGTAGACGCGTGCGCCTTCGGCGGCGAAAAGCTTGGCTGTCGAAAGGCCGATGCCGCTGGTTGCTCCGGTGACGACGGCGATCTTGTTTTCAAGTCTGTTGGTCATTTTACTCTCCTGATGCTGGGCGCGCGAAAGGGTTCAGCCCGAATGCGCGGTCTGTTGAAATTCTAAAACTGTTCGGGAGGTGGTGTTGGCTGTTGGCCTCGCGCCGTCCGATGAGGAGAAGTTAGTTCGTCAGCTTGGCGGCGAGAAGCCGCTCGGGGTGGAGACATTATCCATGGGGATGGATGGTCTCCGTCGCCACATTGCGTCTGGCATCGACGGCTTCGAATACTTTCGCCGCCCACTCCGTGAAGGCGCGCAGCCGCGGGTTTGGAAATCGATCGGCCGGGTAGACGAGATGCAGCGGATGATTGTCCGGCTTCCACTCGGGCAGAAGTTCGACCAGCGCGCCGCTCTCGAAGTGGGGTCTTGCGAGGAAGCCGAAGCTCTGGCCGATCCCCAGTCCTGACAGCAGCGCGTTCAGGTGTGCGGTGCTCTCGTTCACGGAAATGCCGCTGGAGGTCGGGAGATATTCGCTTCGCTCCTCGCCGCGCTGAAAACGCAATGGAAACCTCTTTCCGGATGATGCGGAGAAATAGCTGACCATCCGGTGCACCTGGATGTCATCGGGCCGCTCCGGCAACTCCAGGCCATCCAGATAAGCGGGCGACGCGCAAATGACGTAGTCGAGTTCGCACAGTTTCCGCGCCTTCATCGAGGAGTCACCCAGCGCTCCCCCGCGAATGACGCAATCGATCCCCTCGCTGATGAGGTCGGCTGGGCGATCGCTGACGCCGAGCATGAGGTCGATATCAGGGTATTGGTGCTGAAAGTCGGAGAGCGCGGGGATGAGGATCTGGTTTGCAAGGACGGAGCCGATGTCGACGCGCAGCTTACCCTTGGGCGCGCTGCGGGAACCGGCGACCGTGCCGTCCATGTCATCAAGATCGGCGAGGAGCTTCAGCGCGCGCTCATGATAGGCGAGGCCCTCGGTGGTCATCGTGACCGACCGCGTAGTGCGCTCCACAAGCTTTGTCCCGAGATGCGCCTCAAGATCCTGCACGAGCTTGCTGACGGAGGACCGGGGCAGGTTCAGCGTGTCCGCTGCCTTGGCAAAAGAGCCGGCTTCGGCGACGCGGACAAACGTTCGAATGGCGAGTATTTGATCCACGGTAAGCCTGCATGATCGGGTTCGTTGAGTTGCAATCTATATCCGACAGATGACACAGGCCATGCAAGTTATTGCTCTAGCTGGATGATTTTGCGATGTTGATGGAACGAAATAGACGCCCGTGCGCGGCCGCTCAATTTGAAGAACATCAGCATGAACTGTCGTTTTCGGTCAAAACCCAATTTTTCAGTCGCTTAGCTTTCTGTAGCACCGGCTATAGTTTCATATCCAACATCAAGAGCTTCGCTCTGGAGACAGGCAGAGCCTGATCTCATAAAGTCCAAGGACGATGCCGATCGTGGAACACCATACCTCTCGTCAGTGACGAGCCCGGCCATTTCGTGGTTTGCGGAAAGGATGTGCACCTGAATGGCAAAGTCGCTGCGGCATTGACGGAGAAGGCGAACGCAGGCGACTTGTTCGCTAAACCGCCACAGATACACACGCTATCAGTTCTCGCCGACAAGCGTCCCTAAGTGAGCGCTGAGCCTGCGCTCGACCTCCCTCGGCTCGCGTAGGGGATGCTATCTCGGTCGCGTATTTGACTTCTTGAATAGGCATTGGCTGTTCAAAGTGACCCCTCGAAATGGACCGACCCTTTCCTCAAGCCATCTATCCTGCGGCTCTGGACGAGATTACCGGCGTCCGGCCTTGAGCCTTACTGTGACTACTTTTGGGTGATCGCCAACGCGCTCCACGTCGAGAATCCCGGACACCTCTGCGACGTCGCTTAACCGGGCAAAGCCATAGTTGCGCGCGTCGAAATCGGGCGCCTGCTTTGCGAGATGGGTACCGACACGTCCGAGGTGAGCGCGACCATCTTCATCGGCCGACGCGGCCACCGCCTTTTCGAGCATCTGCAGAGCCGCATCATCAAGCTTTCCTTTGATGAACCCTGATGGCGCGGTCGCGGCTGTCTCCGGCTCCACTTTTTCACGGGTCAGAGCCTTTATTCGGGCTCGACCGGCCGCGACCTTTCGCTCCGGCGCGGCGACAGCTACCGTCGCATCGCCCTGCTCACCGAGTACATCGAAATAGACGAACTTGTCACAGGCGGTGATGAAGGGGCGAGGGGTCTTGCGCTCGCCGAAACCGCAGACGGTGACACCCTGCTCACGGACCCGGGCGGCAAGGCGGGCGAAATCGCTGTCGCTGGAAACAATGCAGAAGCCCGAGAAGCGACTAGTGTAGAGCAAGTCCATTGCGTCAATGATCATTGCGCCGTCGGTGGCATTCTTACCGGTCGTATAAGCAAACTGTTGGTCGGCTGGATCGAGTTCTCCAGCAGGCATGCCTTCCATCCATTCAGACTGGGTTTGGTCCAATCGCCGTAGATGCGCTTGACGCTGGCAGTACCATAGGTGGCGATCTCCGCCAACAAGCCGGTGATGATTTTCGGGCTGGCGTTGTCGCCATCGATCAGAAGGGCGAGTGTATCCTGGGTCATATTCTGAAACTCGATTCCTCTGGGTGCTGGTCGCGCCAGGCCAGTATTCCCTTAACATGATATCGCGAACCGTCGCTCATTCCTGCTCCTATCTTCGAGCTGCGATCAACCCGTTGGCCCCCGTCTGCGGCTCTCCACCTTTAGCGAGCCAACCGGGAGTGGGCCCAATAAGTCCTCCTCAGGCTTGGAAAGGCCGATCCAAGCCTTCCAATTGATAGGATGAAGAACAACGACCTGCCGATTGTGAACCGCCTTCACATCGGGCCCTGGCTCCGTCGTCAACATGGTGAACGCCTCGGGTTGGCCTTGCCGGCTGGGCCGCCAGATCGCAGCGATGGCCATCATTGGTGCGCCGGAAAGTGTGAAACGGTGTTTGACCTTGGGGTCTTTCCTCCCCTTATATTCAAAGAACGCACTTGCCGGAATAAGACACCGATGGCTATCGCCGAAGTGCTTCCTCCCTGACCGAAGGTTGAATACCGGGCCACGCGTCCGGGTCGGGGGAAACCCGAATTTCATCTGCGTCAGTTCCAGGATATTATCGCCCGCAGCACGCAGGACCGGAGCCATCTGGCCGATTTTGATGTCGTGGGCAGTCGGTAAGTCGAGTTCCGTTTGGTGCGTTGGCATGCCGAGCGAAAGATCCTGCATCACCTTGCAGAACACGGTGTAGCTGATCGTTGTTCGTACTCGCTGCACATAAGGACGCCTGAGAGGTTGGAACGCAGTCGCTGACAAGGCAATCGTCCTGCTCGTTCCGAGCTGCCACTTTCGGATGTCATCATTCCTTTGCCCGAGGCGACCCCACAGGTCGCATCCAGCGACACCGAATGTAAACCTCGGCCTCCTGATCAACAATCGGCTGCGATCACTTTGTGCATCAGCATTTACAGCATCGCATAAACTGGTGGCATGGCATGATATCGCTTCTGAAGCGGAATGTTCTTTGACAGTCCGGCAAATGCGGGGAGATCACCGCCGTCGGAAGACATCTGTGGCGCAGTTTCCTTCCCCGCCGCTGGCTCAGCAGGTGTGTCGTATCCTCGAAAAACATGGATTGGAGCCTCGATTCTGGAGCTGAGGTCACGATACTTCAATTTGCGTGCAGCGCTATCTATCTGAAAAAGTTGAGCGCAGAGTCTTTCGATCATGTGCGAACCACACGCATGGGAACTATGGCTGTTCGTGGTTGTTAGTGGCTTGGCGCTCCTCGATGGACCGCGATCGCCGGATCGCTCGCTAGTTGAGAGGGCTACCAAGCCGCAGGGCAGTGCCGTGCTGCGACAAGGGCGGTGAATTCACCCTCTGGCCAAGGTTGGCCGAAGCTCACTCAAGCGAACACAACGGAGGATCTGGAGATGGCAGATGGACAATGCGATATCTGCGGCAGGCCCGCAACCGTCAGAGCGCAGGTGACCACCAATGGTCGCCGGCAGACAATGGATCTCTGCGACGAGCATTACCAACAGATCGCGCGGCGGAGCAGAGGCCGATCGGCCTCGCCTCTCGAGTCTTTGTTCCAGCACAGGGGCACCATGTTCGAGGACTTCTTCGGTGATAGCCTTTTTGATGACAAAGGGTTCCTGGACCCCGGCGACCGAGGTAAAGATGCGGCGGGCGCTCAAGGCGCGCAGCGCGGCAGGCGCGCCTCGGCCGGACTGGCCGAGCGGCTGAGCGAGCAGGGCGACAAGATCCTGCAGGAGGCGGGGAAGAAGGCCGTCAGCCTCGGCCGGCGCGAGGTCGATACCGAGCATCTGCTCTTCGCTTTGACCGAAAGCGAGGTGGTCCAGGCCATCCTTGCCACGTTCAAAATCTCGGTGGATGACCTGAAGCGACAGATCGACACCGATGCGCGGCGCGGCGACGCCAAGCCCGATGAGACGACCGAGATCAGCGTCAGCCCACGCGCCAAGGACGCGCTGGCCCGCGCCTTCGCGGCTTCGCACGACCTCGGCCACAGCTATGTCGGCCCCGAACACCTTCTCATCGGCCTCGCCGAGGAAGGTGAGGGCCTGGCGGCGGATCTCCTGAAACGCTACGGCCTCACTCCGCAGGCGCTACGCCAGCAGGTGACGAAGGTCGTCGGTCGCGGCGCCGAGGAGGGGAGTGTCCAGGCTCCGTCTGCCACGCCGAACCTCGACAAGCATTCCCGCGATCTGACGAAACTCGCGCGCGAGGGCAAGCTTGACCCAGTGATCGGCCGCGCCAGAGAGATCGAGACGACGATCGAGGTTCTTGCCCGGCGTAAGAAGAACAATCCCGTTCTGATCGGCGAACCTGGCGTTGGAAAGACGGCCATCGTTGAGGGCCTCGCGCAGCGGATCGTCGGGGGCGAGGTGCCCGAGGCGCTCCGCGACAAGCGCCTCGTTGAGCTCAACATCAATTCCATGGTGGCCGGGGCGAGCTATCGCGGGGAGTTCGAGGAGCGTGTCCAGCAGGTACTCAAGGAAGTTACTGAGAACCGCGGCGACATGATTCTCTTCATCGACGAGCTGCATACCATCATAGGCGCAGGCCAGGGCGGCGAGGGTGGGCTCGACGTTGCCAATACCTTCAAGCCGGCGCTGGCAAGGGGCGAGCTCAACCTCATCGGCGCGACGACGCTGAACGAATACCAGAAGCACATCGAGAAAGACGCGGCGTTGGAACGCCGCTTCCAGCCGGTTTTTGTGGCCGAGCCGACCGTCACCCAAACTATCATGATTCTGCGCGGCCTGCGCGACACGCTAGAGGCACACCACAAGGTCACGCTGACCGACGAGGCGATCCTCGCCGCGGCCGAGCTCTCGGACCGCTACGTCACCGGCCGCTTTCTGCCCGACAAGGCAATCGACCTGATCGACCAGGCGGCGGCGCGCGTGAAGATCTCGGCCACCGCCCGACCGGCCGACGTCCAGGATCTCGAAGCCGAGGTACATCAGATCAAGCGCGAACAGGACTATGCCGCCTCGCGCAAGAATTTCGCCAGGGCCTCGGACCTGAAGGAACAACTCGGGGCGAAGGAGACGGAGCTCCGCGCGTTGACCGAGACGTGGAAGCGTGACCGCGCCACCGGCTCGGCCGAGGTGCGCGCCGAGCACGTCGCGCAGGTGGTCTCGAAGCTGACCGGTATTCCGGTGACCGACTTGACCGTCGAGGAGCGTGAGCGCCTGGTGAAAATGGAGGAGAAGCTGCACGAGCGGATCATCGGTCAGGAGGAGGCGATCAAGGCAGTCTCCGACGCGGTGCGGCTCGCCCGGGCGGGCCTGCGCGAGGCACGCCGTCCCGTCGCGACCTTCCTCTTCCTTGGGCCAACGGGCGTCGGCAAGACCGAACTTGCCAAGGCACTGGCCCAAACCGTCTACGGGGACGAAGACGCCATGGTTCGCATCGACATGTCCGAATACCGCGAGCGGCACACGGTGGCGCGGCTGGTGGGCGCGCCGCCGGGCTATGTCGGCTATGAGGAGGGCGGGCAGCTCACCGAGAAGGTGCGCCGGCGTCCCTACAGCGTCCTCCTTCTGGACGAGCTCGAGAAGGCCCATCCGGACGTATACAACATACTCCTGCAAGTCTTCGACGACGGCCGGCTGACCGATGGCAAGGGGCGCGTAGTCGATTTCACTAACACGATCATCATCGCCACCTCCAATCTTGGCTCCGAGCTCATCCAGAGCAATCTCGCCCGACGAGGCACGGCGCAGGAAGACCCCGTCAAGCTGAAAGCCGATCTCATGGAGGTGATGCGAACCCATTTCCGGCCGGAATTCATCAACCGGATCGATGAGATCATCGTCTTCCAGTCACTCTCGAAGGGGGAGATCCGAGCGATCGTCGAGTTGCAGCTCGAACGGGTAAGGCGGACCGCGCTTGCCCAGGGCGTGACACTGGAGCTGGACGACTCGCTGCTGGAGCATCTGGCGTCCGAGGGCTATCGCCCCGAATTCGGCGCTCGCGAGCTCAGGCGCTTGATAAGGAGCGAGCTCGAGACTGAGCTTGCACGCGCCATGCTGGCTGGCGAGGTGGTCGAAGGCGCAAAGGTGGTCGCGCGCTGGGACGCTAAGGACGACAAAGTTGCCTTTCGCATCCAGCCGCCCGCAGAGGCGGACACGGGGCCCGCGCAAGAGGCAAAGGAACCCGAAGCCGCGGCGAGCGAATAGGAGGTGGCGGACCGGGGTCACCTGGACCCAGAGGGAATAGGTGGAGGTCTAACAAAGCATCTCCGAAGGCATCGGGTGAGAAGATAATCCCGATCAGATGTAGGATCTGCTCGCCAGGTCCACATTGCCGACCACCTATATTCTGCCGCGAACGAGAGGCGGTGCGTGATCGGACCATGGGCAGCGCGATGCTCTGCGCACTTGCCACAAGCTGCGTTCTTGATCCTGCCCCGAACTCTCGCACGTTACTGTCGAAGTGGAGTGCGTATGGCGAAAGAATGCTCCTGATCGAATCGTCAGCGCCAAGGAGTCTGAAGCGCGCAGTCTCGCGCGTCTGGTCCGCCTGGGCGGGTATCACGCCCGTATCTTCGATAGGGCCGCTGCCTTCCTCGACATCGCGCCAGTCCTGGCGTCGGGCTCTGTCCTGGTCGACCTCCGCATGGAGCGGGATGACTCTCGATTCCGCGCCGCGCAGTACGTTCTATCGCTTTGCCGACCATTGCACTCGATGATGCCACGGCTGGGGCTGGCGCAGCCGTTACAGCAATGAAAGCCGGTGCGGTCGACTTCATCTTGTTCAGCGAAGAGGCTGTACTGAGAGACAAGCTGGGCGTGGTCCTCGCAGAGGCCCATGCAGCAGTGCGTCCCGCGGCGCGAAACGAGGAGGCCAGTGCGCATATTGCCCGTCTAACGCCACGGGAACGCGAAGTTCTGGTCGGGTTAGTTGATGGCGGCACAACAAGACTATCGCTTAGGCCCTTGGCATCAGTCCACGAACCGTCGAACTGCATCGATCTCAGGTGATGAACAAACTGGGAGCCGGCAGCTTGACCGAATTGGGCCAGATTGCGCTTGCAGCCGGCATTGCACATTCCGGAGCGGGCGGAAATTTACCTAGTATTTTTCCGGATGTCTCGACGACTTGCGAAAAGAAGGATGCGCTAGCCACGTGATTGCAGTGACACAACTTTATACTCAACAAAGCGAGGAACCTCCTCCCGCGGCAGGTTTTTTCGTTTGAGAGTTTGTCCATCTGGGTAAGACAGCACTCTTTCGGTCCCCTTAGCTGCTGTTCTGGTGCCCAAGCTTCTGGCCGGATAAGAGTATCGATGTAAAAGCAACCCATTTGAGCGGCGGGTCGCCGGTTCGAGTCCTTTCAAGGAGGAGAGATTGGAAAAAGTCCGACACCTTAGCGGCATTATTTCGGCATTTAGTTGCGTTCATTGGCCGGCGTATGCAGTGAAGCGCCCGCCTTTTCGGCCGCTGCCTTTAGCCGCTTGTCTCTGGTCCACAAGGCCGCTCGCTGATCAAGCAGGACCGAGGCCAGCAAGTGGGCATCTGTATAGCCAATGCCCATACTAAAAATGCCGCGCTGATCAATCATCGTCATGACTTCGTCATGTGTTGCAACAAACGCTTCGCGCTGGGCTGCCAGGAAAGCTATCACGCTGCCGCGATCGCGAAGGCTCCCGAGCGCCAGTTCGCCGATGACGGCTGGGTGGCAAAGTAGGCGATCGTCCTCGATAATCCTGCGCAGCTCTGCATCGAGATGGCCGAAATGATCAATCCATATTGAAGTGTCTGCTAGTATCACTTGGCCGCTGTACTCCGGCGGCGTGGGGCTGCATCTGCATCGGGCATGGTTCCTCCGAGCGCGATGAGGCGTTTTCCGGACTCCACTCGCACAAGCGTCTCCAACGCTTGGCGGACTAAAGCGGCCGTTTCTTTTGTGCCTGTCAGGGACCTTGCCCTTTCCATGAGAGTGTCGTCGAGGTTGATCGTCGATCGCATCATCTAGTTCCTTTGTTCTCTTGTTTTGAATAGCACCATTTGGTGATGAAATCTACGCCTGGATTCCACTCCGGCGCGACCGGAATCGTACTATAAGTCAAGCGGTGTGCACATTATTCGCAAACGGCCGGGAGCGATCGGAACTTAAGCGGGAGTGTTTATTACCCAGCGCGATGCGCCGACAGCTTGGCCAATGAAACGGAGAAATTCCAGGGGTCTGCGGTTCGAATCTGCTCATGCGACCCAGGTTTTATCTGTGTCAGGGCGGATAGGCGGTCACAGTGTCGTCGGCGGCGCACCATAACTCCATGCCAATCGAGTAAACCGAATGCTGGCCGAATGTTTATGATCGGAAGGCAGATTCAAAGATTTGAAACCTAACCGTAGGTTGATCATGGTCTACGACTGCTTTGAGGCGCACATTGGAAGATCAGCGTTTTTTCATAAGGCCTTTGCTGCTGATAGGGATTATCATATGCGCATCAGCGTTGGCCCTCGAAAGGCTCGGTCTTGCTGTTGAGAAGCTCGTTGTGCGGCAAGCCGGATGATTTCCTTGCCTTTCCGCTCACGGTGATCCTGCCCTTTGCGGCCCCTTTCTTTTTGGTTCGGATGCGGAGTACGCGGACGTCTGAGGGCGCGCTGATGCGGCTCGCGGCATTCGCGCTCATTCTCATGATACTTGGTGTGCCTACCTTCGCCCTCCCTCTACCTCTTGGGTTCCCCATCGCCTTTCTGATTGTCAAATTGTTCGAGACACGCATTCCCGATCCGTAAGGTCGCTTGCATAGCGGCTCGCGCGTTGTGCAACGCGAGACGATCCGTCTCCGGCAGGATCTCAATAAGATCAAGACGGCGAAACCGCCCATAGAGCTTCAGCGCAAAGGCGCGATCGGGGTACAGCCAATCCTCATCGCTGAAATCGAGTATCGAGCTTGGACGCATGACGGAAAACTTCGGCATGCCTCCTACAAAGGCCTGCGTGAAAGACAGGATAATGCGGCAGTCTATCGAATTGACAGGGAATCGTATAGCGACGATCAGGATGAGACGGCGTATTGCCGCACGTAACGATGCTCCCCGAGATTCGCACGTTGCCTCATTCATTTTGCTCCCAGGCGCGTGGCTGCCTCGAGGGTCAATCCTCGCGCCCGGAGAACGCCCGGTTGCATATATGAGGATCCTCGGGCCAGAGCGCTCGTGAAGCAGAACCTCATTCTCATTCGTCCACGGAAAACTCGAGACGATAGTGAAGGCCGCGCGGCTCGTAGAGAAGCTCAGCTTTGCCCCTCAGTTCATACGCTACGACATCCTCGAGGAGGCGAGTGCCGAAGCCGCTGCGTTTTGGTGGTGTAATCTCTGGCCCGTCCACCTCCTGCCAAGTAATCGAGAGCTGGCGGCGCCCATTCAGCTCCTCCACATACCAACCGACACGCACCCTACCTTGGGCGGCGCCGATCGCCCCATACTTGGCCGCGTTCGTCGCCAATTCGTGAAGCGCCAGACCGAACATACGAGCCTGTCTCGGCGACAGGCGGACCGATGCTCCTTCAATAGCGACCTTCTTGGGATTATCCTGTCGATAGGGCCCAAGAAGCTCGCCCGCGAGCGCCAGCGCATCCACCCGCTCGTCGCTGCTTTCGAACACGAGGCTCTCTGCCGCCGAGAGTGCTTGGAGCCGATCGATGAAGGCGCCGCGGAACTCTTCAGCCGTTCGCCCCTCGGTCGACGTCAGTGAAGCGAGTGCGCGAATGAGGCCTAGTATGTTCTTGACCCGATGCCCTAGTTCTCGCGCGAGGACACCCTGCTCTCGGGCCGATCGCCGGAGTGCATCGTGCGTACGAACGCGCTCGATCGCCGCCGCAAGAAGATTTGCGTAGGTGCGCAGGAACGCGATATCGTCCTCGCCAAAATTCCGCGGCTCCTGAGCATCGACCTCCAGCACCCCGAACGGTGCATGTCCCCCCGCGATGATGACGTTGATCATACTTTTGACACCATGCCGCAGCAGCACATCCGGCGTCTTGAAACGATCTTCCACATTGAGATCCGGCGATACGACAGGTTGGTCGGCCCTGAGCGCGTAGCCTCCTGGGGAGTCTTCGTTATCACCAAACGTTTCGTGACCAACGACACCAGGTTCCCAGTTGACGCCGCTCCGGATCAGCATCTCGCCGCGGTCCGGGAAATGCTCCAGCACCTTCACTAGGGGAACATCGAGCGCCGTGGAAACCAGCTCGCAAGCACGATGAAGCAAACTGTCGATGTCACTGCAGTGAAAGGCGAACAGCCCGAAATCGGCTAGAGCAGCGCGTTGCGCTCTCAGTCGCTCTTCGACTCTCCGGGTTTGCCCGTTGGTCATCATCCTCTCCAGTATCGGGCCAACGTCCATCTTACTCAAAGGTTCCGGCGAGGCAATGCGACCAATACCCGCTCAGAAGCACCATTTCTCTCGATAAGCTTCACCAGATCCGCGCACTCTATGATGAATCTCTGGATCGCAGGCAGCGTCGGCATCCTATCGGCGCCAGTGTGCGAGGAACGTGATACTGCATCCAAATAACCAGGTGCGCGAAAAATGTTGCTTGGCGGCCGTGCTGAAACGTCGTGTTCGACGCCGCGCAGTTTTAATAATTGCGCAATTCATGAAGGGACGGGCCACGAGAATGTCATTAGTCACAATCCTTCGCGTCAAAAGCACAGCTTGGGCCTTTTGATGTCACACATCATCACGCCGAGCTGCCCCGGAACAAAGCATGCGATCGCCGGTTTTTCCTTCGGAGGAATAAAATCCCGCCTATTCAATGGTGGGACAAAACCCTGACGTTGGAAACGAAGCATCTCGGGCGGGCGGTCACGATCACCAGTACCGAACGGGCGGATTGAGGCACGAGGGCAAAAAAGAACGGGCCCGAACCAGGGCTTGTTCAGTTGGCTTATGCGGTCGACCACGGACGGTTATGGCCGAACCAGATGCTGCCGGCGGCCAATACCGCGACGATAATGCCGGCGATGACATGCGCCCACATGGCTGCGGTCACGGCTGAGAAGCCAAGGACCCACGGAGCGACAATGGCCCATATGCCCACCAGGTTTACCCACTCCTCTGCCTCGTGGAAGGCGTAGAGCGCAGCGACCGCAACCACGGCGATGGCCGCGCCGACGATCACCCATTCCAGGCGGCATAAGTCTCGCGGTGAAGCCAAGTAACCAGGGTGAGATCAGAAGAACCAAGCCCGGCAACGATATTGACGATATCGAAAGCCGTCGGGTCGTTCGAAGACAGGGACTTCAGCATCGTTCACTTCTCCTCATCGATGGTTGCATCATCAATGAACCGCCTCCTGCGGACAGGAGACGGGTGCGGCGGCAGCGCTTGAACGGCCGTCGCCGCATAACTCGGGTGTGGTGGACGGAGCAGCCAGGAGAGGTGCGCCTGCCGGCGATGGGAACAGGTTCGGCGCCAGTTCATCCTCAACAAACGTCCCGTTGGCGATCTCCAGCAACGCAAGCTCGGTTGCGTTTACGCCCTGTCGGTCAAGTCTTGGCTCCGCGCCGCGGTTAAGCGCACGGCTGCGGGCGGCCGCGGCTAGCGCCAAAACAAATCTGTTCGGCAGGATCTTCTGGCAATCGAAAACGACATGCGGATCCATGGAGCGCCTCATGCAGCTTTTCGATCGGTCACAGAATCGGATCGCCTGGATTCTACTTCCCGCTCGAGCGCAAGCAGCGCCTGGTCGACTTCATCAAGGCGCGAGGGACGCTCGTTCTCCGGCATGCTTTCGTTGATGGCCTGATCGAACAGGTACTCGGTCTGGGCCCAGTTCATCAGGATCGAGCGTTTGGCTTGGAGCGACAGCGTGCTGTCGGTGACAACATCCATCGGTGAGGACCAGCTTTCTGGTCCCGACGGCTCATTAGGGGTTGCCGCGCCGTCGAGCGCCTGATCATAGCTGTCCTGAAGTGCCGAAAGGCCGAGCCGCTCCAGCGTCGTGTCGGAGAAGGCATGAGACGTCCGCTTCGGTCGTTGGACCAACGGCCGTCTGGTCCGTTGGCCGGCTTGGCCACCCGCCTCTGCACAACGTAGCTCAGGCCCTGCCGCTCGGCGTAGCGAATGGCGGATTCGAGCGTGGGAAATTCCAGCTCGACCTGCGTCAGCGTGTCGTCGCCACCCGTGTACCCCATCAACGGCTCGATGAAGGGTGCGCGGCGACGCTCGAAGAGGAGCCGCCATCCCTTGGTTCGCGCCGTCCCTGACGTCGTCAATGAGCGAGAGGGTTTAAAGATGCGAGCAACGGCATCCGCGGGAAACAGAGACCGGCCAAAAGAAAGTTGGCTTCGGAGGTTGTCGTTCGAAGCGCGGAAACCGGATGTCGGCGTCACGATTTCGTGGTCTGTCTCTCTTGAAGTCTCCATCGTTCATCCCTCCCTGTTGGCGAAGGATACTGGCGGCCGCCCAAAGGCCGGCCGCCAGGTGGTTAATCGATCAGCTCTTGATGGCGATGCGCTTGACCTGCGACTGCGCCTTCTCGCTCTTCGGCAAGGTCACGGTCAGCACGCCGTTCTTGAAGCGGGCATCGACCTGGTCTTCCTTGACCTCGACGCCGAGCGGGATGCGGCGCTCGAAGCGGCCGTAATAGCGCTCGCTGAACTGGCGATCCTTGTCCTCGTTCTCGGAGCGCTTCTCGCCCTTCAGCGTTAGGACGCCGTCGTTGAGCAGGACCTCGATGTCCTTCTCTTCAAGGCCGGGCACTTCGGCCGTCACCTTGATCTCCGTGTCGCTATCGGAAATCTCGACGCTCGGCCAACCAGCACTGAAGGCGGTGCCGCTGCCAAACGACGGCAGGCCGGAACCGAAACCGCGGAAGACGTCGTCGAACAGACGGTTCACCTCGCGATGCAGCGACAGGAAGGGATCCCGATCGTCGTCGCGCAGGACACTCGGAACCTGGCTGCCATTGTTGCGGCCCCAGGGAATCAGATCACGAACACTCATAGTTTTCTCCTTTCTGTTGGTTCAGTGAACAAAGCTTCTCCGGTGGCGCCGGACGATGTGCCCGGCGCCGTCTTTGCTGACTGTGCTGTTGTTGGAGCTTAAGCCGCCTGCATATCGGCCGCGATCTGCTTCGTCTCGGCCTTTGGCAGAACCATGTCGGTCGAAATCGCGATCTGGCGCGGCTTCATCGCTTCCGGGATTTCGCGCTTGAGATCGACGGTCAACAGACCGTTGGCAAGGCCGGCTCCGACGACCTTGACGTGGTCGGCGAGCTCGAACCGGCGCTGGAACGAACGGCCCGCGATGCCGCGATGCAGATACTGCACATCGTCGGCATTTGCCTTCTGGCCCGATACGAAGAGCATGTTCTGCTCCTGGGTGATCGTCAGTTCGTCCTGCGTGAAGCCTGCCACTGCCATGTCGATGCGGTATTCGTCCTCACCGGACTTGACGATATCGTAAGGCGGCCAGTTGTCGATCGTGTCGACGCGGCTTGCAGCCTCGAGCGCATTCAACATTCGGTCGAAGCCGATGCTCGACCGGAATAGGGGAGAAAAATCGAGGTTTGTCCTCATAGCCATATCCTCCTTGTAAGCAACATGGATACAAGGAGACGCCAAGAGCACATGGCGCCTCCTGGACTATTCGATCCCCATCGGGCAATCGAACAATATTGATATAATTCAGCGGCTTGCAGTTTCAAGAGCTCTGGAGTTGCCGGGCGCAAAAAATTGATTTTTTCGTTTCAGTCTCCAGATTCGGGTGAGGCCAGATACAAATAAGTCCAGAAAGGAGCAATGGATATGACAATGACTTCCGACGACGTCATCGCCATCCTTGGGCCGGTCGATGAAACGCTGGTGGCTGAGGTCATCGCGACGGGTGCCACACAGGCTGAACTCGCCGAGGCATTGGCCTGGACCAAGAACGATGAAGCCTTGATGAGTGAGGGACGGCCGTTGCCCTCTGGCAGGACTGCCGCCCTGGTCGATCTGTTGGTTTCGGACGAAGACGAGCCGGAATAGGCAAGGCGGCAACTATGCCGCCTTGCAGATGCTGCCTGGTCTATGCCGTCGTGAGCACACGGATATCGCCGCGGCGGTTGACAACGTCGACCACGACACGGCGGCCGGATCGGCGGACCGCAACATCGGCTGAGCTATTGCCGACCTGCAGGCGCCGCAAGGTGACCTCGTTAAGGAAGGAGGGCAATTGCGGCTCGTTGAAGCCGATGCAGTGAGCATTCGGATCGAAGTCGAGGCCCAGGCAGGATTGCAGCAGGAAGAGTGGAGCCGCTGCTGCCCACGCCTGTGGCGAGCAGGCAACCGGATAGAAGGTCGGCCCTTGTGCGCGCTGACGCGGCAATCCGCAGAAGAGCTCCGGAAGCCGACGCAGGTCGATATAGGTCGAAGCCGCAAACAGGCCCTCGAAGATCCGCGCCGCTTCAGCGCGATAGCCATAGCGGGCAAGCCCGCTGGCGATCAGGGCATTGTCGTGTGGCCAGATAGAGCCGTTGTGATAGCTCATGGGATTATACCGCGCCTCGGTCGATGGGACCGTGCGGATACCCCAACCGCAGAAGGAGGAGGCGCTCATCAGCGTGCGGGCGACCTGTGCGGCTCGTTCAGGATAAGCGATTCCGGTAAACAGCGCATGGCCGGCGTTGGAGGAGCGGACCCTGCAAGGCTGTTTGTCCGCGTCGAGCGCCAGCACGTAGGTGCCGAGGTCCTCGTCAAAAAAACTCGCATCAAAAGCACGACGTAAGCCCTCTGCCCGGGCCAGGAACTTTGCCGCCCGTTCCGGCCGGCCAAGCTCCCGAAATATCTCGGCCGCCGCCTGCCAGGCGCCGTAGACATAGGCCTGAACCTCGGCGATCGCGATCGGTCCCCTCGCCAATGTGCCGTCAGCATGGAAGACCGCGTCCTGACTGTCCTTCCAGGCCTGGTTGATCAATCCTTCTTCCGTTAGGCGTCCATATTCGACAAAACCGTCGCCGTCACGATCGCCGTGCTCGTCGATCCAGGTCAGCGCCGCCTCGATATGCGGCAGGAGCCGCTCGATGGTGGCGAGATCTCCGGTCCGTTTGAGATACTTGCCGGCCAGCATCACGAAGAGTGGGGTGGAATCGATGCTGCCGTAATAGCGGCGGAAAGGAACCTCGCCGAGTTCGGCCATTTCGCCGCAGCGCACCTCATGCAGGATCTTTCCGGGCTCGGCATCCGAGGCGGGATCGACCTCCGTCGCCTGGTTGGCCGCCAGATGCCCGAGCACGCCGCGGGCGATCTGCGGGTCGAGCCAGAGCGTCTGAAGTGCGGTAATCAGCGCGTCGCGGCCGAAAACGGTGCTGAACCAGGGTATACCGGCATAGGGACATGGCCCTTCCGGCTTGTCGGTCATCAGCATGTAGAGATCGGAGACGTTCCGCCGCGCGACCTCGTTGAAGATCTCGTTGGACGTCACGATCGACGCCGCGCGCGAGGATGAGGCTCTCAACGCCCGGCGGGCATCTCGCAGGGCAAAGAAAAAAGAGCGATAGCCTGGGCGCTGGGTTGCCGTCTGGTCGCAACCGATCTCGATGAAGAGCGACCGGGTTTCGTGTGGCGCCAGGTCGAGATCATAGACGACATGATCGCTGCTAAGTTCATCCGGCTGCGGATCGAAGGACAGCCGCGTCGATCGTTTGCGGTTGTCCAAGCCTATATAGGAGAGCAGGATCGCATCCTGCTCCACGATGGCTGGAAGATGCCGTCCCCTCCTGGCTCTCACCGTTCCCCGCACCTCGAACAGATCGGCAAAATCAGCCCCAAATCCGATCTCGATGCGGACATGCTGCGGTCGATCGTCATAGTTCCTGACCGTCAGCCGCTCGTAGCAGCATGCATTCCAGAGGAAGCGGGTCCTGCGCAGATGGATCAGGTCGTGGCCAAGGGTGAGCTTGCCCTTGTCGTCGAAGTGATCGGGATTGGTCAGGTCGCACCTCAGGGTGGCGTTGTCGTCGCGCAATGTGGACGACAGCAGCAGTGGCCGCTTGCTGTTGATCGTCAGGTAGAAATGGGAGAGATAGCGCGTATCCCGGTGAAAGAGGCCTTCCGGGCTACCCGGCCCAGAAAGTGCATCACCATTGTGGTCGAAGACGGCGAAGGTATCGCCGTGCTTCAGGGTGCACGGCCGCCGCTCCTGCAACGAGGCGGCCGCCGGGATGAAGAATTGTGCCACCGGCGCGGCTGACCCTACCGATCCACCGGATGGCTTGCTGCCTACGGAAACGACCGACATGCTTTGTCTCCTATGCCACGACCTGCAGATCCAGATCTTGGCCGCTGGCGCGGCGAAGCGGCGCCGCCTTCGTGCAAACGCCAGGCAAGCTGCGATAGATATCGAGATAGTCCCGCGCCATCCGCTCTGCGCTGAAACGCTTCTCGAAGGCCGCACGAACTTTCCATCGATCCATCCTGAGCGCCCATTCGACGTTCTCGACCGCTTCCGTCACGCTGTCGACGAGAATGCCCGAGGCACCATTGTCGATGACCTCCGGCACGGAGCCGCATCCGAACGCGATCACCGGTGTACCACACGCCATCGCTTCGATCATGACCAGCCCGAAGGGCTCAGGCCAGTCGATCGGGAACAGCAGCGCGCGGGCGTTGCCGAGGAAGTCGGCTTTCTGGTGCTCGTTGATCTCGCCGATGAATTCGACATTCGGATGGCTCCTGACCATCGGTTCGATCACTGTTTCCCAATAGGCCTTGTCGGCATCATCGATTTTGGCTGCGATCTTCAGGGGCATGCCGACCTTTGCGGCGATCTGGATGGCCCGGTCCGGCCGCTTCTCCGGCGATATCCGTCCGAGGAAGGCAAGATAATCGCCTTTGGGTTTTTCGATGAAAGGCAACAGGTCGACCGGCAGGCCATGGTAAACCGTTCCGGCCCAGTTGACCGGCGGCATCGGGCGGCGCTGATCGTTGGAGATCGAAACCAGCGGAATATCGGGAAAAGCCTTGTAGAAGGGCTTGAGGTCCGGCAGGTCGAGGCGCCCATGCAACGTCGTGACCGTGCGGTCTGCGAAATCCCGAATCAGCGGAAAATGCAGGAGATCAATATGGAAATGCAGCACGTCGAATTTGTGCGCCCGCCGGCGGATCTCCTCCAGCATCACGACCTGATGCGGCAGGTGATCCCTGACAGCCGGGTTGAGCCTGAGTGCGACATCCGAGCATGCTACCAGGGTGGCCTCGGTAGTGGAGTCACCGCTAGCGAAAAGCGTGACGTCGTGTCCCTGGCGGACAAGTTCTTCAGTGAGATAGGAAACAATGCGCTCGGTTCCTCCATACAGCTTGGGCGGAACGCTTTCGGCGAGCGGTGCGATCTGAGCGATCTTCATCGGCAAAACCTCCTCAAATGAGCAAAGAGTCGTCGGCAAAAATCAGGGTCGCGTCCTCGAAGAGACGCGCGTCAAGTCAGATGGAATGTCTAGATCTCGAATGGCTGTCTGCGACGTTCTCCTTTCCGGTAGCTGCACAAACCGAGACCGCCAAACCGGCGCACTTGCGGTCGCCGTCTGCGGGTCCCGTGGACATTGAAGGAGCTGGGCGAGCCTTGCTCTCCGGATTGTTGATCGTCTTTATCCAAGGTCTTCAGCGCTTTGATGATTTCGTCATAGGAGACGGCCTCATCGGTACCCGGATACAGCCTAAGGGCTGGAACGGACTCGATGGCGAAGATGTCGGAAGCCCACGAGGCGAGAATAGCTCGTTTCTCTTCCTTGCCGATGCCGTCGGCGGCAAGCACGTCACGCGGGTGATCGAAATGTTTAGCCGGATGAAGCAGATGCCCGGCGCTGATCGTGGCGGTGGCTTCCTCCGGTATCGAATTGATGTTTTCCTTTCTCATAGCTTTGCTCCATTGATCTTGACCGATGGAACCCGAATGGTTGGACGGCGCGAAGAGAAGGCCCCGCCGGCAGAGGGCGCGGGCCTTCCCGACCGCTCTAGAAGTCCATGCCAGCGCCAGCCGGCAGTGCCGGTGCCGCGTCCTTCTTCGGCTTTTCGGCAATCATCGCTTCAGTCGTCACCAGCAGGCCCGCAACAGACGCGGCATCCTGAAGCGCCGTGCGCACCACCTTGGCCGGGTCGATGACGCCCTGGGCATAGAGATCACCATATTCGCCGGTCTGCGCGTTCCAGCCATAGGAGAAATCGGCCTTTTCCCGCAACTTACCGACGACGACCGACCCCTCGGCGCCCGAATTCTCGGCGATCTGACGAACCGGTGCTTCGATCGCCCGGCGAACGATGTCGACGCCGACGCGCTGGTCGTCGTTTTCGGTCTTCAGCCCGCCGAGCGCGTTGACGGCGCGCAGCAGCGCCACGCCACCACCCGGCAGGATACCTTCCTCGACCGCGGCCCGCGTCGCATGCAGTGCATCGTCGACGCGATCCTTCTTTTCCTTGACTTCGACTTCTGTCGAGCCACCGACGCGGATGACGGCAACGCCGCCAGCGAGCTTGGCAAGGCGTTCCTGCAGTTTTTCGCGGTCGTAATCGGAGGTGGTTTCTTCGATCTGGGCGCGGATCTGGGCAACACGCGCGTCGATCTCAGATTTCGAGCCGACGCCGTCGATAATCGTCGTGTTTTCCTTCTCGATGGTAACCCTCTTGGCCCGGCCGAGCATGTTCAACGTCACATTCTCGAGCTTGATGCCGAGGTCTTCGGAGATGACAGTGCCGCCCGCCAGGATGGCTATATCTTCGAGCATCGCCTTGCGGCGATCGCCGAAGCCCGGAGCCTTGACGGCAGCGATCTTCAGGCCACCGCGCAGCTTGTTGACGACGAGCGTAGCAAGGGCTTCACCTTCGACGTCTTCAGCGATGATAAGGAGCGGCTTCCCCGACTGTACTACGGCTTCAAGGATGGGCAGCATGGCCTGCAGATTCGACAGCTTCTTTTCATGTATGAGGATATAGGGATCCTCGAACTCGACCCGCATCTTTTCGGCATTGGTGACAAAATAGGGGCTGAGATAGCCGCGGTCGAACTGCATGCCTTCGACGACTTCGAGTTCGGTTTCGGCGGTTTTGGCTTCCTCGACCGTGATCACGCCGTCGTTTCCGACTTTCTCCATCGCCTCGGCCAGATATCGGCCGACTTCGGCATCGCCATTGGCGGAAATCGTACCAACCTGGGCAATCTCGGAATTATTGGAAATCTTGCGGGCATTGGTCTTCAGCTCCTTGACGACGGCTTCGACCGCGACATCGATGCCGCGCTTCAGATCCATCGGGTTCATGCCAGACGCGACAGCCTTGGCGCCTTCCTTGACGATCGCCTGGGCGAGCACGGTTGCTGTCGTGGTGCCGTCGCCAGCGATGTCGTTGGTCTTCGAAGCAACTTCGCGCAGCATCTGTGCGCCCATGTTTTCGAACTTGTCTTCGAGCTCGATTTCCTTGGCGACGGTGACGCCGTCCTTGGTGATGCGCGGTGCGCCGAAGGACTTGTCAATCACGACGTTACGACCCTTCGGGCCGAGCGTAACCTTCACGGCATTAGCGAGCACGTCGACCCCACGCAGCATGCGTTCACGTGCATCGGTGTGGAACTTGACTTCTTTCGCAGCCATTTCTTCAACTCCTCAATAGGCAGCTATCTGACTGGTGATTTCGGGTAGATGGCTCAAGCGGCAGTCTTCTGCTCGGCCTGGGTTTCGATGATGCCCATGACATCGCTTTCCTTCATGATCAGCAGATCTTCGCCATTGATCTTGATCTCGGTGCCGGACCATTTTCCAAACAGGATACGGTCGCCGGCCTTGACATCGAGCGCCTGGATCTGGCCGGCATCATTGCGCGCGCCGGGACCAACTGCGATAACCTCGCCCTCCTGCGGCTTTTCCTTGGCGGTGTCCGGAATGATGATACCGCCCTTGGTCTTTTCTTCCGATTCGACCCGGCGGACGAGAATGCGATCGTGAAGTGGTCGGAACGACATGTTTTCCTCCGATGGACAAACAATAGTGACGTTGTTCCCCTGGCCGGACCGGATGACCAGTCCGGGCGGGTGCAAAACCTCTTGTCGAGCGTTTGCGCAAAATGATCTGGTTTTGCGATTTTTCGAATTCAAGAGGCGAAGCGAAAAAATTAGCACTCATGTTCGTGCGCTGCTAACGCACTGGAAAGGAACAACAAACTGAGGGGCGGCGTTAAAAATTCCGTTGATGGCCACAAAATTTTGCGCCACCTTCGCAGTGTCATGAAACAGAGATGAAGTATGCAATTCTCATCGGATCTGGAACGTCAGCTCAATGGCTATGGGCTGACAACCGCGCACATTCTCTACCGAATTCCCGATTTCGAATCCGGCTCCAGACCTACTCTGGCAGGACTACTGTCTGGCTCCCGATTTTCCTGAGATGCACAAGTTCCTGGAGTTCTGGCAGGCGAGCCTGGATGGCCCGCTGCATTGCGTCCGCTATACCCATCAGCGCCTGATCGGACCCAATGAATGGCGCCGTGTCGAAGGCGAGTTCAAGCTTCACTGATCTTGAAACCGAAATTTTCCCTTCCTAGCTGTTTCGCAGCTGAGGCTCGATGAGCTCGGTCAGTATCGCACGTCTGTTCAGAGTGAGACCAAAATGGAAGAGAAGATCAAAATCATCAAGAACTTGAGCATCGAGGAACGCGAAGAGGTCTTTGTCGACATCGCGCGCGTCCTGGAGGGGACCGCACACGAGGCCTATGTCGAAGGCAACCGGCACTTTGCCGCGCTGTCGGCGAACATGGCTCAGGCAATCCGCATCAATGCCGATGAACTGGCGCGCGACGATGTTGAAAACGCCGAGCGGGTGTTGCTACAGGCCACGTCCATGATCTCGCAGTTCAATGCCGTTCATCCCTACCGGATGGTCAGTAAGGCCGTGCACTGACGATCACGGTGCCTTCCCTTCCTCGCGTGATCGTCGCACTATGACGATTGCGCTTTGGAAAGCCCGACCAGCGTGGCATGCAGGCCTCGCTTCGCCGCTGTATCCCTAATGACAGCGAGGACCAGATCCGGTGATCGGGGGATGACCAGGCGATTGACGACGTGAGCGATAATCTCCTTCCGGGAATGACCGCACATGACAGTCGAAGTTTTTTCTGCTGGCGCTCTTGAATCCGAAAATCGCAAAAACCAAATCGATTGCTGCCAGCCGCTGAGACAGGGCTGGCCGTGCTGGGAGCGGCGCTTTCGGCGCTCCCATACCCATGTTGCTTCAAGGAGGATATGGCTATGGCAACATCTTACGATTATGCACCCCTCTATCGTTCGAGCGTCGGCTTCGACCGGGTTTTTAATGTTTTGGAAAACGCCCAGCGCGCCCGTTCAGTCAGCGACTGGCCGCCCTACGACATCGTCAAGACCGACGATGACAGCTATCGGATTTCGATCGCTGTGGCCGGTTTCGAACAGAACGATCTCGACATCACCTTCCAGTCCAATCTTCTCACCGTCACCGGCAAGAAGCAGGAGATGGCGGCCGAAGGCTACCTTCATCGGGGCATCGCCGGCCGGCCGTTCGAGCACCGGTTCGAGCTCGCCGACCATGTCAGGGTGAACGGCGCCAATCTGAAGAACGGTCTTCTATCGATCGATCTGGTTCGGGAGGTCCCCGAAGCGCTGAAGCCGCGGAAGATAGACATCCAGACCAACCCGGCTCGGACCCAACCGGCTTCCCCGGCGCAGATCGAAGCGCAGAAGGCTGCTTAATCAGAACTGAGGAGTAAAGGGTGCCGTCGTGACGGCACCGCGTCGACATTCCGGGTTGGGAAGGAGAGCGTCATGAAACCCGACATGTTCAAGCAACCAGTGTCCATCCTCGTCGGCCTTGGCTTTCCGGCCAAGGTCCGCGGCGTCATGGATGCGTACAAGCGCCTTTGCGAATGGCCTGAATCGCTGAGGGATACCGCCCACTCCGTGGCACTGAAGGCGTGCGGTGCTGCGCTGCTCGGCGAGATCGAAGCGGAGACCGCGCGCGGTCTGTTCGCCGCATTTGCTGAGAAACACGATCTACTGGCGCCGGAGATCGATGCCATCGCCGCGTCTCACCTTCGGCGAGACAGAGATCCGCACCTGCGCTAAGGAGGGGTCGGAACAAGAGCGGTGCGAAATCGTACGCGGCCTTCATCAACCAAAGACAGCCACGGCGGATTAGATGGTAATGCCTCGGCTATGACTACGGCGCATTTGGCGGCCGGTAGCAGCGCGGATGACCTGCTGCAATTGTAGTGCAGGAGGTACGCGTGGCAGGCCAGGATCCGTCCGCGGCGAAACCGGAGAAGTTCGCAGAAACGGAGCCGACCGACGGGTTGTGGATCGACGACCAGAACCGCATCTATCTCAGCACCATGCAAAACGACGGCGTCAAAATCCTGGGCCGGACGGGAAGGTAACGCCAGTCCTCCAAGATAGTCCGGCTCCGCTGGCCCGATACCTTCTCGCAGGGACCGGATGGCACAATGTACATCACCGCATCGCACATCCAGGATTCGCCCTGGTTTCATCAGGGATGGAGGGATGATTCATTTACGTTGTTCAAAGTCACGTCGCGGAGATGAGTTGGGATAGAGAAGGAGGTTCTTGTCGGCTGCGATCGGAGCGACCGGGCTCATCGAACGTCAGCTACGATGATCCGGTCCTGGCAATCGATCGATGAGGGAGGACAAAGCCATCTCGAAATCACAGACAAGCCCGGTATGGGCGTAGTCCGCCACAACATGTCCTCCGAGTTCTGACGTCGTCACCGCCTTTATAAGGCGAGACCCAAAGCCCTGACGCGACGGAACAGTAACCGAAGGGCCGCCGCGCTCCTCCCATCGCAGGTTTAGCACTGGCCCGTCCGGGTCGCTGCTGTTGGCAACGGACCATCGAAGGAGTACCTGGCCGCCATCGACAGATAGGGCTCCGTACTTGGCCGCGTTGGTTCCAAGCTCATGAAGCACCAGGCTAAGCGGAAGAACTGCGCGAGCATTGACGAAGACCTCGTCACCTTCAACCTGGATGCTGTCCTCGGGATAGGGCGACATTGCTTTGCGGACGATGTCGTGCAAGCTCGCGCTCTCCCAGTTGGAAATCGTCAGGAGATCGTAGGCCTTGGCCAAGGCTTCCAGTCTGGCCTGAAGCACTGCCTCCTGACTATCTGGGGCAGCGGGACCTAACGTCTGGCGAACCACCGCGTTGACCGTTGCGAGCACATTTTTCACCCGATGCGTCAGCTCCCCAATCAAAAGGTTCTGCAGCCGCTCCGCTTCTTTTCGTTCGCTGATGTCTCGTGCGATCTTCGAGGCGCCGACAACGTATCCATTTTCATCATAAATCGGCGAGACCCTCAGCGAGACATGAACCTCGCTGCCGTTTTTATGGAGTCGCCGCGTCTCGTGCGGCTCCACATGGCCACCGGCCTTGATGCTGTCGATGATGACATTCTCTTCGTCGACGATGTCAGGCGGGAGGATGAGAGTGGCGGGCCGTCCGATGGCCTCCTCGGCAGAATAGCCATAGAGCTTCTCCGCGCCTCGGTTCCAGCTGCGTATGTTCAAGCCAAGGTCGATGCTGATGATGGCATCATCGGAGGAAGCAATGATGGCTGCGAGCTTACGCGCCTCCTCCTGGGCCCGTTTCCGTTCGGTCACATCTACGGTCACCGTCACGGCCTGTATTATCTGGCCGCTGTTGTCCCGGATGACGGATACCGAGTTGGACACCCATACAAGAGTGCCATCCCCTCGGACGTACCGTTTTTCGATGTCGAAGCTGCTGCCGGTCTCCACCATTCGATGGAATTGCTCAAGGTAGCCGGGCAGGTCGTCCGGGTGGGTGATATCCTGCATGCGCAACTTAAGCAGTTCCGTCTCCGGATACCCAACGATCTCGCAATACCTTTGATTGACGGTGACAAAGCAGCCATCGAGATCGGTCAGGGCTATGCCGCCCGTCGTCTGCGCAAAAATGGCTTGCAACCATGCGTCATTCTGCGTCAATCCGGCCTCCGCGACAGCACCCATCAAGGTGTAAGCAGCTTAAATGCCTACATACTAAGGACTAATTCCGACATCGAAGACATCGGGTCAAGCCCGCGATCCGTTTGATATCGATCATGCAGTGAGTTTATGGGCCCCTGTCGTTTGGCACTTAAACGGGCTCTTCCTCACTTTTGTGTGGTTAACAACTCGTTGGTGGTGACGGCGCTATGGCCGACGAAGCATCACGAAATGGCTAACGTTTGATTCCGCACCCGATCGACGCAGGCGCGCGCTAAAGCTTCGACTCTGGCCCGCACCATTGAACAGTCCTCTCGGGGGGCCCGGGAGTAGCTTCGACTTCACGACTTGAGGACTGTGCAGCTGAAAATTTCGGAGTAGATTCAGTCAGATGGGGTCGACAACCACAGATCTGCGGTTCAAGGCGACGGCGCGTATCGCTAATAGCCGTTGCTGCCGTTCATGATCCTCGTGTTCGTCGCCAAGACGGGTCGCCTGGTCGTGCTGCGGCTGGCCACGTTACAGTTCCTGGGGTGACCGCTTCCGGTGTGGGAACACCATCCGGTCGACTGTCTCGTCACGGACGATGAGCGTGTGCCAGGCCGCCGCGGCAAGGTGCAGCGCGACCATCGCCAGGATGATCCTCGAACCGATGACGTGATAGGGCGCGATCCCGAACCAGAAGTAGCTCGCGACGAATCCCATGCAGGCCTGCGTGATGATCGCTGCGTAGAAGGCGTGATGAAGTATCGCTGCCGCCCGCCCGGCCCACGTGCTGGGCGGGCTTGCCTGCGGCGGCTGGATGATACGAAGAGCCAGCCGTACGACCATCAGCAGGCCAATCGCCATTCCCGCGTAGTTGTGAAGATGGTGCTGGAGGACATCCCAATGTGATGGCGTCATGCCCATGTGCACGGCATGATGGGTTCTCTCGATGCTGCCGCCCGTCAGATACTGGACCGGCACCAGGAGGGCGACCAGCCAGTGAAGTCCTATCTGGGCCAGCGAATAACCGCCTTTCATCGATCCCCCCGCGCGAGAGCCGCAGACTAGCCGACGGCGGTTAACGTTCCATGCTCGTGATGGCGGCGTGATCGGGGACGGCGTCCGCCCTCTTGCTGCCCAGATGAGAACGAATATCCCGTGAAGCAACGGTACCCATAACAAAGTGACATGGCGGATTGGAACGCAACGTTTATGAGACAGACCACTTGCGTGAACGGGTTCGGATTCCTTGCCTTGATGGGCGCGTTCTTGACGACAGCGGTCCCGACGCCCGCCGCCGAAGACGTCGTCGCCCTTCGGCAGGTGGACATGAAGGCCATGGCCGCGCGGCGAAGACGATCTCGGGCATGTTCAAGGATCCGGCGAGCTACAAGGCCGCCGAGTTCAGGTGGGCGGCAGACACCATTCGCGACAGGTCGGGCGTTGTACTCGTCGGACACTTCGCATCCAAGGCCGCTAACCCCCAGTCGAAGGCCAAGCCGAACATCCTCGAGGAGCGCGATCGGTTCGACCGCCTCGCGGACGACCTGCGCGACTACGCCGTCGCTCTGGACGCCGCGGCGGAGAAAAATCCTGGGCCGATGCCCGCAAGCATGCGCATGAAACCTGGAGAGGCCATGGGCGGCGGCCCGCTAGGCACTCACGTCCGCGACCAGCAGGAGCTGTCGGGGATGCCGGCGGAACACGCGTTCCACCTTATGCTCCAGACCTGCACGACCTGTCATGCCAGATTCAGGATGGAATGACGGGACACTCGTCGCGTGGATTGCTCGCCTTGTGCAGGCCGTGGGTTGGCAAGTGGTCGGTAGCTGCCGACTGCGATAACCGGTCATCCAGTTTGCCCGGTGCCGACATCTATGACGACCATAAGGCCGCCGCCACCGTCCGTCTCGACGTTGTTATTCGTCGTGTGATGCGAGATATGACAGTGGATCAGCCACTTCCCTGGCTTTCGCGCCTGCCAGAGAACGTCGTACCGCTGACCCGGAGCGATGTTGACGGTATCGGCCATATATCGCGCGGTGGGCGCCAACGTCTCACCGTCGATCGCGGTGACCTCGAAGGGACCGCCATGGATATGCATCGGGTGGATGGCTGTCGTGTTGGTTCCGATGAACCGCACTTTCAGAGTCTGGCCGACCTTCATTCGGACTGTTTCCGTGGCAGGAAACGATTTGCCGTTGATCGTGAAAATAGTTGGGAAACGACTCTTCCATGGGCATGGATGGGAATGTGAGCCATTCCCGCCTTGTCCATTCCTGAAGCTGGACCACGTATTCCGCGTCTACTGCGATGGCGTCCGCCGGGTTTTTCGGATCGATGATGAGGGCTCCGTAGAGCCCCAGCGCCTGCTGGCGGTCGACGTGATCGTGCGTGTGGTAGAAGTAGGTCCCCCGTTGACCGACCGTGTATCCGTAGGAATAGGTCTGACCGGGTTCGATCGGCTTCTGCGTGATGTTCGCCGCTCCGTCCATTTCATTGGGCAGGATCAGGCCATGCCAGTGAACGGTCGTGCTCTCGGGCAGTTCGTTCCTGACGTTGATCCTGACGCGGTCGCCCTCTGTGACGCGGAGCGTCGGACCCGGCACTTGGTCGTTGTAGGCATAGGCGTCGACGGTCACGCCCGGAAGGATTGTCCAGCGGATGACCGAGGCGGTGAGATCGAATACCTTCACGCCGCCTTCCATCCTGGGCTCCAGAGCGGCAGCGCCACGGGCGTCGGCGGGCGCCTCGAAGCCGACGTCGCGCGGATCGACGGCCGCCATGTCCTTCATGGCGTCTGCAGGCGTATCGAACGTCATGATCATGCCGGGCGCCATGATCGATCTTCCAACCTCATGGGCACTGAGGCGCATGTTGACCAATGTGAATGGATAGGCGTAGCCCGCGGCCAGCATAATCAGAGTAAAGCACGCCATCGTCGCGAGCTGGGTCCGGGTGGGAGCGAGGGCCGGGGGCAGCTTTGTTCCGTGCTGGTGACCCCCATGAGACGCAGACGACCGCCGTGACGCGTGCTCAGCATGGTGAGCTTCCGGCGGATGGCCCATGCTGCTGCGGTCGGCCGGATGTTCGGAAGGCTCGCGGCTGGTCGCATCCCTTTTCTGATCGTCGCTGCGCGCCGTCATCAACCCATGCTTCAGCTCCTTGGAAACCAGCCAGACGTTGAAAGGATAGGCGGCAGCGAAGCCTATTCCGATCCCGAATGTCATGACACCCCAGAAGAGCATCTCTCCCGGCCACATCGCCCGCATGTCGCGGCCCATCATCAGGATCGCCATGACCGGCGCCATTCCCGCCATCATCGCATTCATGCTGATGAATTCGGGCATGAAAGAGTTGCGGACGTTCTGCCAGTAGCTTCCGCCCATCATGTTCTTCATGAAGAGCGCCTGGAACACGAACAGACCGACGGCGAATCCGGCAATATACTCGACGATGATGTCCAGCCACATCGGCAGACCGATGACAGCGGTGATCACCGCGGCAATGATGATCCCTGTTGCGTCGCCGGCGACGCAGTGGATGGTACTGCCGATTCCCTGTTTCCAGAGTGGCTTGACGAATTCCTCGTGGGTGTTCGGCCGAGGTTCCTTGTCCGCAAGCACGTAGAGCAGAAGGCCAACCGGACCGAGGTACAGCGTGACGAGGATGAAACCCCACTTCATCACGGCCGGTTCGGGATTGTTGCGGAACTGGTCCCAGGCGACGTAAGCGGTGCTCAGCGCAGCGAGGAGAAACCAGGCGGCAAGAAGATAATCGATCGGCTGGATGAACAACAGCAGTTCTCCTGGACGTTATCTGCACAGGTTGCGGCTTGCCATCATTGCAAGGTCAAGAGAGTCTGCCAGGGGAAATAGGGCCTTTGGATTGACCGAAAAGGTGAGCTTCACCGTTTCATGACTCTCGATCGCGGAGATCACATTAGCCTGGGCGACGCTGCGCGGTCACCATAGCGGCGATCGCGGGCGTTGCTCATCTGGTGGCTTGGTTCGCCCCCAGGACTGGAGCTATCCCGGATCGAGCGTCACAGCCATGTTTGTTTAGCGCTCCTCCGGCGGTTTGTGATGTCGGAACTGCAACAACAACAGCAAATCGTAGGAGATCTTTAATGTGGCGCAGATGACGAGCGGCCAAGCGCGGTACGATGCGGCGAAGAGAGCCCCTGCAAGCGCGGGGCTGGCCGCCGCGGCAAGGCTGCGCGGCACGGATGTGAAGCTCGCAGCCGCGGCTCGCTCGGCCTCGGTTACGACCGCCATCACATAGGAAGAACGCGTCGGCACGTCCATCTGCGAAAGCGCGGCGCGGATCGTCAGCAGTAGCAGGACTAAAGGCAAGGTGGGCGCGAAGGCCGCCAGCATCAGCGCGATGCTCGAGGGTATATGAGTGAACACCATGGTGTTGATGAGACCGATCCGCCGCGATAGCCATGCGGCGACAGGGAACGAAAATGCCGACAACACTCCCGTCCAGAAGAAGAAGACCCCAGCTTCCGAAAGCGACAGATTGAACCGCTCGAACAGCCAGAGAGCGAGCAGCGATTGAACGACGAAGCCACCGGCGAAGGCGTCGAGGCTGAAGAGGGCTGCGAGCTTCAGGACGATGGCGCGCGAAGGACCGAGCGCGGTTGCAGCTTCGGCTGCCTGGCGGTTTGGCTGCCGTGTCGGGATGCGGGAATAAAGAACGGCACCCGCCATGCCCACAATCGCGTAGAGCACGAACATCAGCTTGATCGAGGTCAGGTGCCCAAGCCCGACGAACGCCCTCGCATCGGGCAGGGCCGCCGCGAGGGCACCGACGGCGCTTGCCAGTGCGCCGACAAGGCTGTAGCGCGCAAACATCGTCGTACGGTCGGCATTGCCGACATCTCGAGCAAGAACTGCGTGTTCCAGCGGCACGAAGACGCTGACGCTTCCGGCGGATGGATTGACCGTGCCGGCGCATGCGACCACCAGCAGAAGGGCGTAGTCGGTGACGACGGACATGGCCGCACCCGTGGCAACCATCAGGCACGCTGCGGAAAGAAGCAGGCGGCGCAGATCGTGGCGTACCCCGAGTATCCCCACGGCGATGGTCAGCAGTGCCGAACCCAAAAGCGATGCCGTCGCAAGCACGCCGACCTGCAGCGGCGAGAAACCCAAGGCAAGCAGATAGACTGGCAACAGGATGGCTACGAAACCATCACCGAAGTCCCGCAGGGCGCGGGCAGCAAACAGATATGTGGGCGGGCGAATGGGCTGCACGGGGTTTCCCTAGCTCGGATGGCGGACGGTTTCGGTCGCAGAAGGCACCTACGCCGAGCTAGAGCCATCCCATGACAAGGCCGTAGGCCAGGCCGAGAACCGAGCAGGCAGCCAGCACGGTCAGCATGCCGACCTTGAAACGAAACACCGCAATCATCGCACCGAGCGTCAGGATCAGTGACGGGATATTGACCGAGCTCAGCACCGGGATATCGACGGCCATGCCGAATCCAAGCGCTTCATGGAGATCGCGGAACAGCACATGCAGCGCGAACCACACCGCGAGATTCAAGATAACACCGACGACGGCGGCGGTGATTGCCGCCAGTGCCGCGGAGAGTGCCTTGTTATTGCGCATCGTCTCCATGAACGGCGCGCCCAGGAAAATCCAAAGGAAGCACGGCACGAAGGTCACCCACGTCGTCAGCAACCCTCCAAGCGTGCCGGCGAGCAAAGGATTGAGGACGCCTGGAGCGCGATATGCGCCCATGAAACCAACGAACTGGGTGACCATGATCAGCGGGCCCGGCGTCGTCTCCGCCATGCCGAGGCCGTCCAGCATCTCGCCGGGCTTCAGCCAGTGATAGTGGTCCACCGCCTGTTGAGCGACATAGGACAAGACGGCATACGCGCCCCCGAACGTGACCATGGCCATCTTGGAAAAGAAGATCGAGATGTCCGTGAAAACGTTGCCCTGTCCGAGAAACACTAGCAGCGCCAGGACCGGCCCACCCCACAGCAGCAGCCCGACCGCGGCGACCTTCAGTGACCAGCTTGCCGGCGGACGGGCGTGGGCGGGAACCTCTTCGCCAAGCAGACTATCGGCGTCGGCGACTTGCTTGCCTCCGACCTTGCCGTGGCCGTTGCCTGCCTGAAACGCCGCCCAGCCGGCCCGGCCGCCAACATAACCGACGATGCCGGCTGCGAGCACGACGAGCGGGAAGGGAGCGTGGAACAGGAAGAGCGCGAGGAAGGCCGCCGCGGCGAGGCCGATCATGACATTGTTCTTCAGGGCTCGTCGTCCGATGCGGAGCACGGCCTCGAGCACGATCGCCAGAACCGCGGCCTTCAATCCGAAGAACAGCGCCTGGACAGCGCCGACATTGCCGAAGATGGCGTAGATCCAGCTCAGCGCCATGATGGCGACGACGCCGGGGAGCACGAACAGGATGCCCGCCACCAGCCCGCCCTTCGTCTTGTGCAGGAGCCAGCCGATGTAGATGGCAAGCTGCTGGGCTTCCGGTCCCGGGAGCAGCGTGCAGTAGTTCAGGGCATGCAGGAACCAGGTCTCACCGATCCAGCGCTTCTCCTCGACGATGATCCGGTGCATGACGGCGATCTGGCCGGCAGGACCGCCGAAGCTCAAGGCGGCGACGCGCGCCCAGACGCGCACCGCTTCACCAAACGATATCCCGTGAGCCGGGACATCGTTGCGCCGGATCGGCGTGGAGTCGAGATGTTCGATCTTGCTCATGCTTGCTTCCTGTGTGTCAGTCGCGCTGGGCGCGGAAATATTGGTAGAGATTGTCGAAGACCGGGGCGCCCTGGGCGAGCCTCTGCTCGTCCTCGGGATTGGCCGCCGTGACGCCGGAGAGCAGACTGGCGATGCCGGTCGCCTCTTCGCGGCCGAACTTTCCGTCCTTCAGGTCAATGTCATGGACGATCTCGGCGATTGCCTGCAGCGCCGGATCGGTGAGACCGGCGCGCGTCAGCAAGACCTCGAAGCTACAGCGATCGCCTTCGTGGGTGATCTCGCCCTCGAACATGTCGAATCGCAGCTCGCCAGCATTCGGGATATAGCCCTTGCCCGGTACGAAACGGATGATGGCGTCGGGGTCGATGAAGCGGCGAATGAGCCAGGCACAGGCAATACGGTCGACATAGATCCCCTGACGGGTAACCCAGGTCCGCCCTTGCAGGTCGGCAGCGGTCTGCGGGGTCGTCTTCTCCGGATCTTCGGTCATCTCGGTTTCCTCCGCGAGCCGTGCCTCGAGTGCGGTGATGAGTCCCTCCGCCGAAAGGCGGGCGGTGGCGTCGAAGAAGTCGATCGCGACGATCTCAGCCAGCCGCTTGCGCAGGCGGGTGAGTTGCGGTCGCAGCTCCGTCGTCTCGTCGACACTCGCGGCGGCCCCGATCTTCTCTTCCAGGGCGCGGGCATCCTTGACGATCGCGTCGTAGTCCTCGTCGCGCGCCGCATCGAACAGCGCGCGCGCCTGCGCATCGGAGAGGCCGTCGATCAACCGGGCCTCGCACACCATGGCCTCGCCGCCGCCTTGAACGATTTCCTTCAGCAGCCACTCGAAATCTTCCTGCGTCTCGGCATTAGCAGGCAGCGCATAGACGGTGCTTTTGACGGCGACCGCGCCGATGCCCTGCAGGCGGCGCCAGATTTTAACCCGGAAATAGGCTGGCTTGCTCGGCAACTGGTGGATCAGCAGCAGCCAGCGCTGCTCGGTCGTTGAATCTGTGATCATCAAAAGACTGTATCATTCGGAAAGAGAATCGCAACACTTGTATCATTTCAGATTCGAGCTCCGCTTTTCGATTTTGGGTGTTTACCAGCGGACAGTCGGCCTTCGACCCCAAATCCGTTATTCCAAGCGGGCAAAGCCGATGCCAGCTATGGAGAATTTCGAATGGATAACTCTTGTAACAACAGGGTCGTCGGCTCGTATCGTTTCAGGCGATGAACCCGCATTTTTCGTCCCCGGCTGGCGCCGGTCACTGTCGCTGCGCCAAGTCACCGTTGCGCGGCGAGATATTCGCGTCGATGAGAATGGAGGTTTCCATTCTGAAAGTAGGGCGCTCCACGTGTCAGCCGCATCAAGATAAGCCCCGCGAGCTCGCCGCATCTCACTCTTTACTACGGGCTACGGCACGGGCCAACGTTCAAATAGGATGTCAAAGCCCGCATCGCTTCCGCCGCGACCATTTCGTGCGAGCTGCCGCTGGACACGACCGTCACGTCGGCCAGAGCATAAGTTGGATAACGGTCATCGATCAATTTGCGCAGGACGCCTTCAGGATCGAGTGTTTGCAGCAGCGGCCGGTTGGCCTGTCGGCGCACGCGGCGGATCAATACGTCGAAATCAGCTTTCAGCCAGATCGACACTCCTTGCTCCGCAATCCGCGCGCGGGTCTCAGCATTCATGAAGGCGCCGCCGCCGGTCGCCACCACTTTTGGCCCGTTGGCCAGGAGCCGCGCGAGCATCCGCCGCTCGCCGTCGCGGAAATAGGGCTCGCCGTGCCGGGCAAAGATTTCGGGGACCGTCATACGGTGTGCTGCTTCGATTTCGGCATCGACGTCGGCAAAATCGAGCCCCAGCCGCGCCGCGAGCGGCCGGCCGACTGATGTCTTGCCTGAGCCCATCATTCCGATGAGCACAATGCAGCCTCCACCGAGAGCAGTAAGCAGAGCCGCTTCCGGCTGCGAACTGTGAGATATGTTCATGGCGTCCTGATAAGCTTGGTTCCAAATCGCCTGTAATCTGGCTGGGCTCGCTCGGCAGCACTTATTGCGGTAGCCGGAAGTGGTCGTCGACATGCCGGCGGTCGCGCGTATCCTTGTGCCAGCCGATCGCCTTCCTGTAGCTGCCAAACAGACCGCTCGCGCGTACGGCCTCAAGCGTCAACCCGTACGTTACCTCCGGATCTGGATCAACGTAGAGCGCGTCGACGGGGCAATAGAGTTCGCACATGAAACACGTCTGACAGCTGTTCTGACGCAGGATGACCGGCGGTCCGTCCGTAACAGCCTCGAAAACGTTGGTCGGGCAAACCTTAACGCAGAGATTGCAGTCCGTGCATGTTTCCGGATCCAGAACTTCGATCATTATACCGCTGCCTCCCTGAACACTCCAGGATCGACCGCCACTTGTCGGACGGTGATTGTGTCGAGGCCGCTGACGACAAGCCGGTGATGCTGGGCGGGATCCTGCGTCGGGAAATCATCGCGGCGATGCATGCCACGTGTTTCGGTGCGCGACAGCGCAGCGCGGTACATGAAGCGGGCGGTGGCGGCCATCGCCTGGGCCTGGCGAAGTTGCAGCGCCTGACTTTCATCAGCAACCGTGACCGACGAAATGACTTGCCACAGCTGGTTGAGCCGCTCGAGCGAGGCCGAGAGGACGGAATGGGTACGGAAGTAATTGACGTCGAGCGGGAAGACCTCGTCCTGAACGGCCTTGATGACGACTTGGGGGTCGATAGGCTTGGTATTTTCTGTTGCTCCAAGTACGGGTTCTGGAAGCCGCGTTTTTGGCTTGGCTTCGTTTGAAAGAGCAAAGGCCGCAGCGGATGCGCCGGCAAAGGCGCCGGTCGAGATCGCCCAGGCGGCATTGTGGCTGCCGCCGCCGGTAAAGCCCCCGCAGATCGGTTCGCGCGTGGCGTTGTCGCCAGCGGCAAAAAGGCCGGGCACGGTGGTGGCGCAGTCGAGCCCAGTCAACCGCAAGCCACCTGTGCCGCGCACTGTCCCTTCAAGGCGAAGTTTCACCTCGAAGAATTCGGTAAAGGGGTCGATGCCGCGGCGATCGAAGGGGACGAAGAAGTTCGGCTGGGCGCGGCGCAGGATGGCTTTCAGCTCATTGGTCCCGGCAAGATCGAGGCGGGCGTAGACGGGTTCCGACAGAAGGATGCGGGCGATGATCGAGCGGCCGCGGGCGGAGCCTGCCCCTTCGATCAGCCTATGGTCCTTGCGGTAAAACTGCGCGAAGCGATAAAGCGCTGTCTTGGTGATCGAGGCGAAGGCCGGCGAAATGGCATAAGCTGACGAAAATTCCATCCCTGAAAGTTCGGCACCCGCCTCAGCGCCCATCAAATATCCATCTCCGGTCAGGACATCGCAGCCGAGCGCCTTGCTCATAAAGGCACAGCCGCCTGTTGCCAGCACCACCGCGCCGGCTCTGACCGTCCAATGGCCACCCTCCTGCCGGCGCAGGCCGATTGCGCCGATGACCGTGCCAGCGCCCGTCAATAGCCGTGTCGCGGGGTGATGATCGAGAATGGAGATTCCGGCGTTCTTCACCCGCCGGCGCATCAGCCGCATATATTCCGGCCCTTGGACCGAAATGCGCTGCTGCTCTCCCTTTTCGTCCCGCGGGAAGGGATAACCCCAATCCGCCAGTCGGTTTACGCTCTCATAGGTCTTGTCAAGAACGGGCACCATCCAGGAGCGTTCGGAGAGGTAGCCGCCCATCGCTTCGCGACTTGCCATGGCCGCTTCCCGCTCGTCAGGATCCGGCGGCACGTACCAGATCTGCGTACCGGCCGACGCGGTTGCGCCGGAGCTGCCGCAATAGCCCTTGTCAACGAGCAAGACCTTGGCACCGGTCGCCGCGGCCTCCAGTGCAGCCCAACAGGCAGCCGGACCTCCGCCGATGACGAGCACGTCGCACCGGATTTCCGTCCGGGACAGTGGGTCTGAGGCCGAAGGCGTCTTTCGAGGCGACGTGTCCATAGGAAGTATCCTTATTCGAAGAAATCCCGTTGCGATTTAAATCTATGCATTGCATAGGGTTTTTGATCGATCATCCGGAGTTTGCCCCGTGTCCTTCGCCAGTCTCGCCATGTATGTCAGCCCGCCACCGGTTGCGGAGGCGACACGGCTCTTCTGGAGGGCGCTGGGTGCGCGCATTCGCGCTTTGGGGCTTGACGCGGCGGCGGAACTCAACGACGAAATTCGTTATGACGAAGCTTGGCTTCGGCCAGACTTGCTGTTCGGCCAGACCTGCGGTTACCCTTACGTCCAGCACCTGCGTGGCAAGGTGCAGCTCATCGCTTCGCCTGTTTATGGGCTGCCGGGTTGCGACGGGCCGCTGAAATGTAGCTTCATCATCGTCAACGCCGAGTCTCCGGTACAGTCGATCGAGGAACTGCGCGGCGCGCGGGCGGCGATCAATGAGCCCGGCAGCAATTCCGGCTACAACCTGTTTCGGCATTTCATCGCGCCGCATGCGATCGACGGACGATTCTTCTCGGCGGTCATCGAGACCGGCGGCCATCGGATGAGCATCGATGCCGTTTCGAGCGGAGAGGCGGATGTCGCGGCGATCGACTGTGTCACCTTCGGCAATACCTTGCGTTTTGATCCCGATCGCCTCGCTGGAGTGCGCATCCTGGCGGAAACTGCCAAGGGGCCGGGCCTGCCGTTCATCACCTCTGCCGAAACGTCGGCGCAGGATCTCGCCATTTTGCGCCGTGCGTTGGTCGAAGCCATTGCCGATCCGGACCTTGCCCAGGTCTGCGACACGCTTTCCCTGCGTGGCATCAGCCTTCTCGGTGATGCCAATTACGAGGTGCTGGCCGAGTTCAGTCGAGAAGCCGCGCGGCATGGCTACCCCGCAATCGCTTGAATTATCACAGCGGGCGTCGTTGCCACCGGAAAGTGGCACGCAACACTGCGATTGCCCGGGCCAGCCTGAAGCACAGGCGTATCACTCTCGCACTTCGGCTGCGCCAGTGGGCAGCGCTTGTGAAACCGGCAGCCAGAGGGCGGATTGCTGGGGCTCGGGAGTTCGCCCGACAGCACGATGCGCTCGCGCCGGCGGCTGGGGTCGAGCGTAAGATTGGCAGAGAGCAGCGCCCGCGTATAGGGGTGGGCGGGAGCGCGGAACAAGGTGGCGGTCGGCCCGCTCTCGACGATCTGGCCGAGATACATCACCGCCACCCGATCCGTGACACGGCCGACGACGTTGAGATTGTGCGAGATCAGCAGGTAGCTGAGCACCAGGCGGTCGCGCAGAGCCCGGAGCAGATTGAGCAATTCACCCTGAATCGAGATATCGAGACCGGCGGTCGGCTCGTCGGCAACGATGATCGAGGGTTCGGCGGCCAGCGCCCTGACCAGCGCCACGCGCCGCGCCTGCCCACCGCTCAGCTGGTGCGGATAGCGCGAAAGAAGCTGCTCGCCGAGGCCGATGCTTTCTGCCAGCGCCACGATGCGCGACCAGCTTTCGGGCGTGTGCACCTTGCGGATTTTCAGCGGCTCCGCGAGGAGCGCGCCAACGGTCATGCGCGGCGAGAGCGAGGCGGCCGGGTCCTGGAACAGGAGCTGGACCTTTCGCTGCAGATCGAGGCGGCGCCCTGCCGATGCGTCCTGCAGCGTCTCGCCTTCAATCGTCAACGTGCCGGCGGCGAGCGGCTGCAGCCCGACGATGGCCCGCGCGACGGAAGACTTTCCGCAACCGCTTTCGCCGACGAGCCCGAGCGTTTCGCCACGCCGCAGCTCCAGCGAGACTCCGTCGACGGCGGTGAGCCGGTGATAGCGGATGACGGCATCTTTCAGGGCGAGGGCAATCGTCACGCAACCTCCAACCAGCAGGAGTAGCTTTGACCATCGCGCGCGTGCCGTTGCGGCGGCCTTTCGCCGCAGCGGCCATGGCGGGCAGGACAACGGCCGGCGAAAATGCAGCCTTCAGGACGGCGCGCAGGATCGGGCACGGCGCCGGGGATCGTTGCAAGATCCTGCGACGGGTCGAAGGCGGCAAAGGGATCGAGCTCGCAGGCGAGCAGCGCGCGGGTATAAGGGTGGCGTGGGTGGTGCAGCACATCCGCCACCCGGCCGTTCTCGACAACGGTTCCCGCATACATCACGACCACGCTGTCGCAGAGCTCTGCAATCAGCCCCATGCTGTGGCTGACAACCAGCATCGAAGCAGACGTACGCTGCCGCAGCCGGTGCAGCACCTCGACCACCTGCGCCTCGATCGTCGCATCGAGCGCGGTCGTCGGCTCGTCGGCGATCAGCAGCTTCGGTTCGACCAGAAGGGCCATGGCGATAACCACACGCTGGCGCATGCCGCCGGAAAATTCGTGCGGGTACCGGTGCATGCGGGTGGCCGCATCCTGCACGCCGACATCGGCGAGCACTGCTTCCGCCCGTGTCCAGAGCGAGCGCCGGTTCTCCTTGGGAAAGCGCCGTCGCTGGATATCGACTAGCTGCGCACCGATGGTGAACATCGGGTTCAGCGCCGTCATCGGGTCCTGAAAAATCATGGCGATATCAGTGCCACGCAGTGAGGCGGTTTCGCCCGCGGCAAAATTCCGCTCGCAGCCGTCGAAGGTGGCATGGCTTGCGGAAACCTCGGCATTGTCGGCAAGCAGACCGAGCAGGGCGAAGGCGACGGTCGATTTGCCGCTGCCGCTTTCGCCGACGAGCCCGACGGACCGGCCGCGACCGATCTCGATATCGACGCCGTCAAGGATGTGGGCCGCCCGGCCGTTGCCGCGATAGGAGACGTTGAGGTTTTCGATGGTGAGGAGGGTATCTGTCACAAGGTCTTCCTCAGCTTCGGATCGAGCGTGTCGCGCAGTGCCTCGCCAAGCAGCGCGAAACCCAGCGTGGCGAGGATCAGCGACAGGCCGGAAAAGGTGGCGAGCCAGGGCGACTGGTCGAGATAGGTGTAGCCGTCGTTCAACAGGTTGCCCCAGCTGGCGAGCGGCGGGCGTACGCCGAGCCCGAGGAAGCTCAGTCCCGCCTCGATGGTGATGACGACGGGGATATCCATGCAGGCGAGCACGAAGATCGGGCCGATGATGTTGGGTGTCACATGATGCAGGATCACCCGCCATGTTTCGGCGCCGAGCACCTTTTCCGCCTCGATGAAGGGGCTGTTGCGGATGGTGATGGTCTGCGCGCGGGCAACGCGGCCGAAATGGGGAACGAAGACGATACTGACGAGCAAGACGACATTGCCGAGGCCGGGGCCGAAGACGGCGACCAGAGCGAGAGCCAGGATGATGCTTGGAAACGAGGTGATGATGTCGAAGATGCCGACGATGGCAAGATCGACAGCGCGGGACGAAAGTGCCGATAAGATGCCGAGGATGACCCCGGTCGTGAGCGAGATGGATATGACCGCCAGTGAGATGCCAAGCGCGACGCGGGTACCGAAAATCAGGCGGCTCAGGATATCGCGGCCGAGCTGATCGGTTCCGAGCCAGTGCTGAAATGATGGGCCGATCAAGCGGCTCGCAGGAGCAATTGCATTTGGACCATAGGGCGCGATGACGGGGGCCGCGATCGCGACCAGACAGAGCAGCGTCACCGCAAATAGTGCAAATCCGCCGCCAGGCCGACGAGAGAGATCGACGAGCACCGCCATGTCACGTCACCCGGCCGGAAGCGAGGCGAGCACGCTCGCGTGGATCGATCAGGCTCTGGGAAAGATCAGCAATGAGATTGGTGAGAACGTAGACTAGGACAATTATGAACACACCGCCCTGAACGACAGGGTAGTTGCGCGTGCGGATCGCGTCATAGATGAGCGAGCCCAGCCCCGGACGATTGAAGATAACCTCGGCAAAGACCGCGCCGCCGAGAAGCTCGCCAAATCCCATGCCAAGTATCGCGAGCGTCGGCAGCACGGCCGGCTTCAGGGCATACTTCATGAGGATCTTGGCTTCGCTGACGCCATAGGCGCGCAATGTGCGAATATGGCTCTCGCCCAGGACCTCGAGCAGCGAAGATCGGAGCAGACGGGCAATATAGCCCACCCAGCCGGCGGCAATTGCCGTCGTTGGCAGGACGAGATGCCAGAGCTGGTCGCCGAGATCGCCGCTCTCGCCGGCGCCGAGCACTGGAAACCAGCGCAGCGTCACGGAAAAGACCATCAGTAGGAACACAGAGACGACAAAGCTCGGTGTCGAAATGAACCCGACACTCAGGAAGGCAATCAGACGATCCAGGCGCCCGCCGGACCGGCGGGCGGAAAGCAGGGCAAGCGGCACCCCGAGGGCGATGGCGAAGAGCATGGCAGAGATCGCGAGCGCTGCTGTGTTCGGCAGCGCCGCCGCGACAAGTCCGAGGACCGGCCGTCCATTGAAGACATCTTCTCCCAGGTCGCCGGAAAGGAGCCGGGCGAAGAAAACAACGACCTGCTCGATCAGCGACTTGTCCAGACCGATCCGGGCATTCAGCGCCGCCACCGCCTCCGGCGTAGCGCGTGAGCCAAGGATGACCGTTGCCGGGTCGCCGGGGATCAGGCGTGCCAGCGCGATCAGAAGCAAGACGGAGCCGGCAACCGCGAGAGCCGCCGTCGCCAGCTTAAATGCCAGATGCATGAAGAGAGACGCGCTCCTCATCGCAGCGCGTTCCCGTATGTCGTTCTGATCGCACTCACCGGATCAGGCCGTTGTTTCCGAAAACGCCGTATAGAGCCAGTTGTTGCCGTTCGGCAGGACGCCGGGCTTCAACCATTTGCGCGAGGCGAAAGCGTTGAGGTTGTGAGTGATCCAGATGAAGGCAGCGGATTCGTCAAGCAGCTTCTGCGCCTCGATATAGATCTTCGCACGTTCGGCCGGGTCGATTGTGACGCCGCCCTTTTCATGCAGTGCGTCGAACTCGGCATTCTTCCAGCGCTGCCAATTCCACTGGCCGACCTGCGCGGAGGTAAACCACTGGGTTTGGAAGCCGGGGTCGAACTTGCCGTTGTACTTGATCAGCGACAGCTCGAGATCCTTGCTGGCGTCATTGTTACCAAGCGCCCAGTACGCCGCAGACTCGAGCGCCTCGATTTCAACGTCGATGCCGACCTCGGCAAGGTTGGCCTGGATGATCTGGGCAATGGCCTCGTAGCGCGCGTTGGCCTCGATTGTCAGCTTCGTCTTGAAACCATCGGCGTGGCCGGCCTCAGTGAGCAGAGCCTTCGCCTTTTCGAGATCACGGGCATAGACCGGCGCGTCCTTCCAGTAGCCGAGCAAGCTCGGAGCGAGCAGGGAGTTGGCACGCGGATAGAGGCCGGAGTACGCCCCCTGCAGGATCGCATCGATATCGACGGCATAACGCAGCGCCTGGCGCACGCGGATATCGTTGAACGGCGCCTTTTCGATGTTCGGGCCGAACCACACGTAATCGATAGCGGGAATCTGCGTAACACTTGCATCCGGCAGCGCAGAGAGCGCTTTTCCGTTTTCGGGGTCGATGGCGGTAAAGTCGATCTCACTGGACTGGAAGGCGATCTCGGCAGTCTTCTGCTCACCGATCGGCTTGCCGACGATCTGCTGGAAGTGTGGGTTGATCGGCCCCTTGTAGTTCGGATTGATTTCGAGGACGAATTGGTCGCGAGGCGTCCATTGCTTGAGGACGTATGGCCCACTGCCGATCAGCTTTGTGGCGATTTGCTTTTCGCCCAGCGCTTCGAACGCCTTCTTTGAGATGATGCGCCCTGAACCGTCCGCCAGCGCGATGGTGTAGAGCGCCGGTGCAGGATGCTTCAGGATGATGCGACCTTCGAGCGACCCCGTCAACTCGACGCGATCGAGAGCCGACCAATCCTTGGCATAGGTAACAGGTTTGCCTTCGGCGTTCGGCTTGATGAACCGTTCGAAGGAGAATTTGACGTCTTCGGCGGTGAGTTCGCCGTAGCCGTCGGTGAAGACAAGGCCGCTGCGCAGCTTGAAACGTATTTCTGTGGGGCTGACCTGCTCCAGCTCTTCGGCCGCATCAAGTTCCCATTCGGTCGAGCCAGGCTTGAACGAGATCAGGCCCTGCTGCACCGACCAAAGAACGTTGAGGTCGATCGGGCCGGACCGGTTGGCGGGATCGAGATTCACCAGATCCTTCTCGACACGCACGACGATCTTCGACCGGTCGGCAGATGCAAAGGCCGGATGGATCCCGCCAAGAGCGACCACCGTTACGATTGATGTCCCGCCCACCAGCAACTGACGGCGTGTAGTTTTGAAAGTCATTTCGATCCTCCGCGTTTGCCCAGCCAGCGGCGGGTCAATCTGTCGATGCGCGGATTAAATTCAATTCTCTACCAAATCGATAGAGTAAATATTCCCTGTTTACGTCGATAAATATGGATTTTTTCTTTTTTGCTCTGCTGTGAGGAAAACCCGTGCGGCGCGAGGGAGAGGCGGCGCGAATTATAGTGCCGGTGATATGATTCAGCCTCTCCTCCGGATTGACGATGCCAAACTCAACGTCTTCAGATAATTCCCTCGAGCGCCCCAGCCAGCTCCTGGTGGCCCCTGTTGAGTGGCAGACGATGTTACTTGCTTTCGTAATTTACGTCGGCTTCCTGTCGGTTACCTGGTTCTGGGAGTCCATCCCTATCATACTCGTGATGGTCGGGGGCGGGTGGTTGGTGGCTTGGCAAGGCTCGCTTCAGCACGAGCTTATCCACGGCCATCCCACCCGGAACCAATCGATAAACGACGCTATCGGCTGGCCATCTTTGTCCCTTTGGTTACCCTATGCCATCTACCGGGAGGGGCACCTTGTCCATCATCGGGATGAGCATCTGACAGATCCGATCGAGGACCCGGAATCCTCCTATTTCACGCAGGCGGCGTGGGAACGTATGGGCCCATTCGGCAAGAAGATTGCCGAATGGAATACGACGCTTCTCGGACGATTGACGATCGGTCCGCTGGTCATGATCATCAGCTTCCTTGCACAGGAAGCGGCTCTCGTCATGGATGGCAGCCGTGAGCGCGTGCTGATTTGGCTTCGGCACGGGCTGTCGGTCATCGCCATTCTCGTCTGGGTAATTCTTGTCTGCAAAATGCCGATCTGGCTTTACTTGCTCGGCTTCGTCTATCTCGGGGCTGCGTTGACCAGGCTTCGGTCCTATGCGGAACACCGTTACGCCGACCATCACGACGAGCGAACTGCCATTGTCGAAAACAGCCCGGTTTTCGGGCTCCTGTTCCTCCACAACAATCTCCATGTGCTTCATCATCAGCGCCCGGCGGTACCCTGGTATCGGATCCCCCAATTCTATCGCCGCGATCGCGAACATCTGGTGGCGATTAACGGCGGTCTCGTTTATGATGGTTATTTCGACGTTGCCCGGCGTTTCCTTCTTAAGCGGCACGATGATCCTCGCCATCCACGCTACGTGCCGAAAGATCTATCTTACATATTGCTCGATGCCAGAACGGTTGCAGATGCAAAAGCGGAAGGCGCCGAGGCTTAGGTTGCGGGCAGTTCCTGATTTAAGTTGTCTCGCCGAAAGCTGTCAGGAGGATGAGCAGTTTGCGGGTTCGCGTTTTACATGGACGCCAATGTTTTCAGGCAACGAAGCGTCGTGCCCTCCTCGCCCAGCCCCCGGAAAGGGAACGAGATGAACATCGAATTCCTGCTATGGCTCGGTGTCGCCATGGCAACGTTTCTGAGTGCCGCGACTGCCTCGCGGGCATATGTCGCCACGAACAATATATGGCTTCTCGCCGCCTCGCTCCCGCTCTACTGTATCGGGAACCTCATCATGGTGCGTCTGATGAGGGAAGGCGGGCTCGGGCTGGCTATTTCGGCTTCGGCGGTCGTTCAGCTCCTGTTGATCAACGTCATCGCCTTCTGTGTGTTTGGTGAGCGTCTGGCCGCTTCACAAGTCGTAGGAATAGCACTGGGTTTGATCGCGATGATCCTGCTGCTGTTCCCGACCGGGCAGCAAAGCTAATCGCAGCAATCTCTTGACGATTTCGCAACGACCCAAATCGTGTGACAGATAGCTGAGCGCCGGCGCAGAAGCGAAGTACAGCCGGCTCGGGGCTATCCGATAGCAAAGCCTCCGACTACAATAGCCGACCTACGACGATCGCCGAGGGAATAGGATCGCGACCAATCATCCTGCGATCTGATTGCGCAGTCGGCCGCTATCGAGCAGGATCTTTACGGTCTGTGCTGCGTTATGGCGCATTTCGATGGCGGCATGGTCGGAATAGAATGCGTTATGCGGTGTTATCACCAACCGCCCCTCCAACCAGTCAGCCCGGTCGCGCCATGCCGTCAACAGGGGATGAGGGCGCGGAGGTTCGTGCGCAAACGTGTCGATTGCGGCGGCTGCGACATGTCCACTGCGCAGGGCGTTCTCATGCGCGTCGAGATCGTCGAGCAATTCTCCACGCGCGGTGTTGACCACGACTGCGCCGGGCTTGAGCTGGAAAAGTCCATCGCGGCCTAGAATGCCGCGTGTCTCGTCGTTTGCCGGGCAGTGCAAGGTCACGATGTCCGCTTGGGCGAAGAGTTCGCCCAGCCGGTCGATACGCTGGTAGCCGATCGCCTTTTCATGTCCGCGCGGTTGGCCGGGATCATAGCCTAGAATACGAAAACCAAAAGGCTTCAGCCGGTTGACGACGGCCGTCCCAATCCGTCCGACACCGATCACACCAACCGTCGCCCGGTTCGAGCGAGAAAGCGGCTTGAGGCTGTGCGCTTGCCACCCAGAGCGATAACCACGCGCCCGGGCGTCATGCTCCCATAGTCGCCGATGCAGCGAAAGGATCATCGCAAGCGCATGGTCGGCGACTTCTTCCGTGCCGTAGTCCGGGTTGTTGGCAAAGGGAATCCGCGCCGCGGCCAGCGCCAGGAGATCAATCTTCTCGTAGCCGACGCCGTAGCGTACGACGCCCCTGCATCGAGAAAGATGGGCAATGCTCGTCGGTCCGAGCCGCGCGCCCCAAACCATCAAGGCGTCAAGCCTGGCTAGACGCTCAGGTTCGAAAGATGCTTCGTCGGTCGTCGCGAAGAACTCTATCTCGACGTCATCCCCCAGTATCTCCGCTTCGAGATTAGGTGTGCCAATCATGTGGTCGGTGATCCCGACCACAAATTTTCTTGCGGTCATATTCCACCCTTCGGGATTCGAGACGCACGTGGGTAAGCCGACGTTGCGTGATAAGCGTATCTTTGTGCGATGGAACCTATTCCGCAGCGATCGCGGCGGTGGTCGAGCCGGATTTCACAAGAACCGAGGCTTCAGCCAGAGCCTGGTCCACGCGGGCCTGGATGGTTGCTGACGGGATGCCATCGGTAAAATCGCGGCCCGATGTGTAGATCGCCGTCGGTAGAACAAACGCCTCGAAAAACGCAAAGAGAGGCCGGAGCTGATGTTCGACGACAAGGGAGTGGCGATCGCCGCCGCCGGTCGCCGTCAGAAGCACAGGCTTGCCCCGCAAGTCAGATGGGTCGAGCAGGTCGAAGACATGCTTGAACAGGCCGGTATAGCTTCCCTTATAGGTTGGCGATCCGATGACGAGCGCTTCGGCACCGACAATCGTGCGGACCACCTCGCGTGCGGCAGGATGGAGATCGGCAACCGATCTTGCTGCCGCCAGAGATGATCCGAGATCCTCGACGTCGAAGACCACATGCTGCAGCCCGGCTTGTTTCGCCAGCGCTTCCGCCACGCTTTCCACGAAGCGTCTTGTGCTCGAGGGGCGGGAGATATTGCCGGAGAAACCAACGATCAGATTGTTGCTCATTCAAGTTCCTTTCAAAAGCTCAGGGCCCGTCAGGCCGTCTTTAGAACGGGGACGCTCGTCGGGCCCCCGGATTGAGCGGCCTCGGTCCGATTCCACCGGTCGAAGGCAGCGCGACCCAAAATCGAGATGGATGTATCTTCCTGTGGAGCGTGGACGAGGACGGACTGAATATCGCGAAAATGCCGCTCAAGGCCGACGTCCGCATTGAGCCCCGGATTGCCAATGCCGCGAACGGCGATCTGCACGGCGTCGCGGATTTGCCGGCCGGCGAGCAGCCTCGCCCTGATCAGCCTTTCCGCTTCGCCATGGTTGCTTTCCAGCGCAGCGAAGATGACCTGGCGGGCGCCGGAGACGAGGAGGTCGATTTCGCCGGAAAGCGTCACGAACCGCTCGGTGCGGGCGATGGGATGACCGAGATTGGCAGGCACACGTTCATGGGCGAAGCGGATGAAGGCTGCCTGTGCGGCTTCGGCGGCACCGAGATAGATGGCGGTCAGTGCCAGGGTCATGGCCGCATGCGCCCGGTTGTCCTGCTGGGCTACCGATGGATCGACGAGATCCAGCACGTTTTCCGCCGGAATCTCGACGTTGGCATATTCGACATCATGCGACCCTGAGGCGCGCATGCCGAGGCTTTTCCAGTTCTCGATCACTTGAATGCCGGGCAAACCGTTCGGCACCACGAACGTCCCGACGCGCGCGGGGGTTTCATCCGTATGCGCCCAGACAAGGAAATGGGTGAGGCCATATGCACCGGTCACGAAGCGCTTGCGGCCGGTGATCGACCAGCCGTTCGCCGTGCGGCGTGCGAGCGTCGCAGGCAGCCCGCCACGCGCCGGCGACCCCAGTTCCGGCTCGACACGGGCGGCATTCAGCAATAGCGGCCGCTGCTTCGCTTCGTTCAGCAGGCGGCGGTAGAGGCCGTCCGGCCACTGATTTTTTGCCGCCTGGCCGAGATGGGTAAAGATCGTCATGGCGCTGATCAGCGCCACCGACGGATCGCCCCGTCCGAGCGCGGCCAGAATATGGGCGGCATCGCTGAGCGAAGCGCCTCTGCCGCCGTAGCGGGTCGCGACGGTGCTTTCAAGCAGCCCAGCCTCGTGCACGGCTCGAATGCCGGTCCAGGGAAATTGTCCGTTTTGATCGGCATCCGGCGCGGCTTCCGCGACGATGCGCACGGTAGCGTCGATGAGGGCGAAATCATGGGACATGCGGCTCGAACTTTCTGGCTGTCGAGGAGAGTCATCCCTCACGGGCGGATGGCTCCGGCTGCGCTTGGAGGAAGAAAGTGGTGGATCCGGCGGGGTGGCCAGACCGCGCACCTCACGCAGCGCTCTTCTTCTTATCTTCTCGTTCGCGGATGCCTTCGCGCACCAGCGGAAGGATGTAGCGCCCGTAATCCACCGCATCGTTGTAGTTGTCATAGCCGCGGATCGAGATCAGATCGGCGCCAAGATCGATGTAGTCGAGGATGGAGTCCGCGATCGTGCGCGGCGAGCCGACGAGAGCTGTGGTCGCGCCGCTTGCATTGGTGGCGGTCACCGTCGGATACCAGAGGGCGCGGTCATGCACATCACCGCGTGCGGCAATGTCCAGGAGGCGTTGCGAACCGACATTGGCCGGCCGTGGGGCATCGACGGGTGCGCGCGCCAGGCCTTGTTGCCGGTTTTCGTTGAGGCGAACCAGCACTCTGTGAGCCTTTGCCCACGCCAGCTCGTCGGTTTCGGCGACGATCGGACGGAAGGTGACCCAGATGCGAGGGCGATCCTTTCGACCAGCCTTTGCCGCTTCCGCGTAGATACGCTCGATCTGCTGTTTCGTTTCCGCCAGCGGCTCGCCCCAGAGGCCAAAGATGTCGCAGAGCGAACCGCCAATGCGATAGGCGGCGTCCGATGAGCCCCCGAGCGAAATCGGAATAACCCCATTGGTCGGGTGCACGGCGCTGCGAAACTGCTTGAACTGATAATATTTGCCGTCGAAATCGAAAGGCTCTTTCGATGTCCAGACCAGACGCAGGATGCGGATATACTCCTCCTGCCGTTCGTAGCGTTCCTCCTTGTCGAGGAAGTCGCCTTCGCGCGCCTGTTCTTCGTCGCTTCCGCCGGCAATGAAGTGAACGACGACGCGGCCGCCGCTCAACTGGTCAAGGGTGGCGAGCGCTTTGGCGGCAACCGTCGGATATACGGTGTTCGGCCTGAGCGCCACGATGATCTTGATGTTCTTCGTGTGCGCGAGAACCGTGGCACCGAGAGTGAAGGGGTCGAAGGACGACGAGGAGTAGGGGATCAGCGTGTAGTTGAAACCGTAGTCGTCGAGCGCGCGCGCGTACCGCTCCAGAAAATGGAGATCCACAGGAGCGTCAGGAATAGGATCGAGGTCATTCGACGCGTTGGGAAAGCTGACGCTGATGAATTCCGCGGCCATGTGAGCTCCTTTTGGTTTCCGAACAGTGAGGTGACGTTACGTTCCGGCAGCGGTGTGAGGAAGACAGGTCTTTCTCTTTCTACTGAATATATAGAAAATATTCTCTAAGACGACAGATGAGTTAGGACCGAGCCACCGGCTATGGCCTTGACAGGACTCAGGGCGCCGCCGCAGGTGACCATCCAAGCGCCGGAGCAACCGTGTCGGCCAGATCGGTGAGCAGCCGCACGTTTTCGGCAAGCCCGAAGGCAGGAGGCAGAAACAGCACGATCTCATCGGCGGCAGCGAGGCCGGGATCATTGAAAACAGCCTCGATCACCTGGTCGGGCGTCCCCTGGAAGACCGGCGAAATCAAAATGTCGGCAGACTGCCTGGCAGGCTCGAGCGCGCCTTTGGGGCGCGACGCGGCAATTCCCTTGGTGCGACGCTCAAGGTCATAGGCGGCATATTTTTCTCGCAGTTCGGCGGTTGTGCCGACGAGGATGGAGGCCGCGACGGCCACGGCCGGCGGCTCGGTTGCCCACCTCTCGCGCCAGGTGAGGCGGAAGGTCTCGATGATCCGGGCCTGATATTCACCGAAGGTCTCGCCCTGGGCCCGGTCGTGCAGGACGGTTCCCGAAATGAGCCCAATTCCAAGTTCGGCCGCCTGAACGGCCGAGCTTAGACTTGCCGACCCTTGCCGAATGCGGCTCCTGAGCGTCGGGCTATGCGGCGTCACGCGCAGCTCGGCGCCCTCAGGCGCGCCCTGGCCCGGCTCGATGACGGTGTGCAGGACGTCGCCCGCGACCGCGGAGAGAAAGCGCGCCTGGCGGCGTTTGGCCTCCGTGCGCGCGTCGGTGTCGACGGTGCCGAACACGGCATCGAATGCGCCGTTCGCACCGGTCGAGATGGCGAGCTCTAACCGGCCGTCGATCAGCAAGTCCGTCGTGCCGGCGGCCTCGGCGAGCAGGATGGGATCCTGGTAGCGCATCGGGATGACCGCGGAGCCAAGCGTGATATGCCTTGTATGCTGGCCGGCGGCGGCGAAGAACGGAAGCGGTGAAGACAGGTAGTGGTCGAAGTGACGCTGATAGGCCCAGCCCGACTGGTAGCCCAGCTGTTCGGCGTGCTTGAACAGCGCGATCCCGTCACGTAAGCCCTGAGCCGGGCCAGCCTCGTCGTTGAACGATACTCTGGTGTTGAAACCCAGCCTCTGTTTCGGGCGGAAAGATGCGGGGACAGTGCCGGCGAGTGCCGCGATGGTCATGCGATGCGTTCCTCACGGAGAATATGTCGGGTTTGTAGCTGTGGTAGCTGGGCGGCGGGATCGGCGATGCCGGACGGGATCGAGTCCAGCAGCGAGGCGGTATAGGGGTGCTGCGGGTTGTCGAAGATATCGATGACGGTTCCATGCTCGACGATGCTGCCCCGCTGCATCACCGAGACCGTGTGCGCCAGCTGACGGACCAGCGCCAGGTCATGAGATACGAACACATAGGTCAGACCCAGCCTGGCCTGGAGAGAAAGCAGCACTTCGACGATGTCGGCCTGCACGCTGACATCGAGAGCGGAGGTGGGTTCGTCCAGCACGATCACGTCGGGCTTGAGGACTAGCGACCGGGCGATTGCCACGCGCTGCCGCTGGCCGCCAGACAGGGCCCCGGGCTTGCGGCTAAGCAGGTGGTCGCCGAGCCCGACATTGGCGAGCGCCTCGCGGACTTGTTCGGCCCGCTCCTTGGGCGTTCCGATCTTGAACCGGTCGAGAGGCTCGCGCACCAGCTGCTCGACTTTCCAGGTCGGATCGAGCGAGGTAAACGGGTTCTGGTAAACGAGCTGAAGATGCCGCCACACCGCACGTAGCGACTGGTGCGAGCGACCGGCGAGCTGCTCGCCGGCGACCGAGATGGTTCCCGTGTCGGGTTCGTCTAGCCCGAGCAGCAGCCGGATCGTCGTCGTCTTGCCCGAACCCGATTCACCGACCAGCGCATGCGTGGTGCCGGCCTGAACGGAGAACGACACGTCGTTGACGGCAGTCAATACCTTGCCGTCGACCGCGAAGCTCTTCGTGACGGCGCTGACCTCGATCTTCGGCGTCTTGCCGGCCTCGCTCCTCAGCAAACGGAAGCCCGGGTTGCGCAGCACGGCATAACGGTCGGGATTGAGGGCCGGAACGTCGGCATGCAGCTTCTTCGCGTAGGCCGAGCTCGGCGAGGAGAAAACAGTCGCGGTGCGACCGGCCTCCTGGACGGTGCCATCCTTGAGCACCACCAGCGTGTCTGCCCGCTCGGCGGCAATCGCCAGATCGTGGGTGATGAGGAGCAGGCTGATATCCAGCTCGTGCTGCAATCGTGAGAGCAGGTCGAGAATTCGCTTCTGGATCGTGACGTCGAGCGCGGAGGTGGGCTCGTCCGCTACCAGCAGCAACGGCCGTGGGAGGACCGCAAGGCCGATCAGCACGCGCTGCAGCATGCCGCCGGACAATTGATGCGGATAGGAGTCGTATACGCGTTGGGGATTGTCGAGCCCCACCTGGGCGAAGGTTTCCAGGATGAGAGCCTTGCGGATCGCCTTGTTGGGCTCATCGATGAGTGCCGCCGCCTCCATCGCCTGGACACCGATCGTCCGCACGGGGTTGAGCGAGTTGCCGGGGTCCTGCGGGACGAAGCCGATTGCTCGTCCCCTGAGCGGCCGGAAACGAGACCCGGAGAGCCCCAACACCTCCTGACCATCGAACTCGACGCGGCCTGTGGCGTGTCCGCCGTCGGGGAGCAGCCGCAGGACCGCGCGGGCGATGGTCGACTTACCCGAGCCCGACTCCCCGATGAGGGCAAGGCTCTTGCCGCGGCCGAGTTTGAACCCGACGCCGGCAACGACCTGGTGCGGCCCGTAGGATACAGAGAGGTCGTCGACCCGCAGGAGGGGGACTGACCCGTGCGGTGGCGCGGTGGTCCCGGCGGGGTTGAGAGTGGCGGTCAGTCTATCTTGCGGAGCCATCGGCTGATCCTGTTCACAGAGAGGACGGTCGCGATCGTGACAAAGGCGGGTGCGTAGACCAGCCATGGCCATTTGAGATAGTCCTTGCCGATCGAGATCAGCAGGCCCCAGTCGGAGGCCGGCGGCGGGTCGCCGTACCCGAGAAAGGCAAGGCTGGCGATCACCAGGATCGAGTCGCCGAACTGCAGCACGGCAAGCGGCAATACCGAGCGCGATGCGTTTGGCAGGACATGGCGCCATAGGATGTGCCAGCGTGACCCGCCCAACAGAAAGGAAGATTCGACGAAGGTCGCCTGCCGCGTTTTGATGACCTCGGCGCGCATCACTCGGGCGAAAAGGGCCACAGCCGATACGCCCGTCGCGATGGCGGCGTTCGTGGTGTCGAAACCGATCGCGGTGACGACGATCACGGCAAGTAGGAATTTGGGGATTGCAAGCAACACGTCGACCAGACGGGCGAAAGTGGTGTCTACCCAGCCGCCGAGGAAGCCGGCCAGAAGACCAATGAGGCCACCTGCCACAACGCCTATGATCACAGCAATCAGTGCGCTCGCCACCGAGGAGGCCGTGCCATAGACGACGCGTGCGTAAAGATCGCGACCCAAGTGATCGGTGCCGAACCAGTGCGCCGCACTGGGGCCGAGCAGCTTCTGGGCTGGTACGCCGTTGACCGGGCTATAGCTCGTGAACAGGGTGGGGGCGAGCGACCAAGCGATGGCGAGCGCGACGACGGCGAAGGACAGCGCGACAACCGGCGGGACGCGCAGCGCCGTCAGCCGGCTGATCGCGGTGACGCGCGAGGGAGAGGAGAGGGAGGCGAGGGTCATGACGTCACCGCCTTGGAGATGTCGACGGAACCTTCGTCGGCTGTGGTTGGACGACGCCCGGGCGCGCCGAGGAGTTTTACGCGAGGGTCCAGCAGCGGGTAGGCAAGATCGGCGAGCAGGTTGACGACAACGAAGACCACGGCCGCCAGCGAGACGACCGCCTGAAGGACGGGCAGATCCTGAGTACTCACCGACCGCTGCACCAAACTGCCGAGACCGGTGCGCCCAAAGACTGTCTCGGTGATCAGCGAGCCCCCGAGCAGTTCACCGATCGTCAGCGCGACGACGGTAATGACCGGGAGCGAAGACGGCTTCAGTAGATGCTTGACGAACAGGGGCAACTGCCCGAGACCGCGGCCCCGCGCGACTGCGGCATATTCCTGCCTCGACTCATGGTCGAGGTTGGCGATCAGCACTTCGGCGATTTGCGCGGAGATGGGGATGCCGAGAGCGATGGCCGCAAAAAGGGTCGCCCAGAAACTGTCGGGCTCGATCACGCGAAAGACCCCGAGCTGGAAGCCGAAAAGGTGGATCAGTACCAGGCCGATCACGAAGTTCGGCACCGACAGGAACAGCGACGGGAAGCCTCGCAGCAGGCCCTGGCCATACCGTTTCGGCAGAAACTGTGTGCCATAGGCAATCACCGCCGCCAGCAGCAGTGCGACGACGAGGCCTGCAGAAGCAAGGAGCAGCGTCGATGGAAGCACTTCGGCGATCAGGGTTGTCACGGGGCGGTTGGTCCGCATCGACAGGCCGAGATCGCCGGTCACGAAGCCGGAAAAGGATGTCCAAAGCTGGACCGGGATCGGCTTATCCAGGCCCTGGGCGGCGATGATCTCCTTGATCTCCTCCTGCGTGAACCCGTTCTGGGGGTTGTTCAGCACGTTGGTGATCGGATCGCCGGGCAAGATGCTGACGACGACGAAGGTGAAGACATAAGCCAGCAGGATCACGACGATCGCCTGCACGAGGCGTTTTGCGGCGTAGTTCAGGTAGGCTTTGCTCATGCCTATCACCTTCTCGCGTTATCAGGTCGAATTGCGGATTATTCGCTCTTCGTCGCCGTGTAGTAGCTGGCATAGGCGACACCGTTGTAGACCACGCCCGTCAGCTTGGGAGACTGCGCATAGATCCGCTGGACGATCTGCGTACGCGGAATGAAGTAGCCCTGGTCGAGGACGTATTTCTGCAGTTCGTCAAGGAGCGGTTTGCGGCTTTCGATGGAGCCGGCGCTGGCGATCTTGTCGCGGAGATCGTTGAGGGTCTTATCGCTTTCGTCGAGGGCGAACCAGTTCTCGCCATTGTTGGCGTTCGTCAGGATGCTGGCAACGGTGCCGGCGTCGATGAAGCTGCGCGTCACCTCGTAGGCAGGCACAGCCGGACCGCCATACTTGACCTTCTGGCCGAACGTTACGACGTCATAGGCGCGGATATCGACCTTCCAGCCGATCTTGGCGAGTTGCTGGGCGATCAGTTCGTCGATCGATTTCGAGGTTGCGAGGTAGGGGTTGGAATTAAGCGTCAGCGACAGTTGCTTGCCGTCCTTCGCGCGGATGCCGTCTGCGCCTTTGATCCAGCCCGCCTCGTCGAGAAGCTTCTCGGCCTTGTCGGGATTGTAGGCCAGCAGGGCGCTTTGGTCAGTCGCTCCCGGCACGTTGCTCTGGATGAACGATGTCGCTAGCTTCCAGTCGGGTGTGTAGACGGTGTCGATAATTTCCTGGCGATTGATGCCGGCCTGGAGGGCTTGGCGCACCTTCACGTCATCGTATGGTGCGAGTTTGGTATTAATCGCCCAGCCGTTGACGAAGCCGAGATAGCGTGGCGTCGCGATGGTGAAGCCGTCTGCCTTGAGAGACTCCAGCTCCTGCGGAGAGGCGTTGTAGGCGACGTCGGCCTGTCCGGATTGAACGGCGGCAACGCGCAGCGACGGCTCTGACACCAGCTTGTAGGTGATGGTGTCCAGATAGGCCGGACCGGTATGACCAACCGCCGCAGGCCCCCAGTTGTAATCCTTGCGCTTGGTGAGCTTGACGAAATCGCCCTCCTTCCAGGAATCGACCACGTAAGGGCCGCTGCCGGAAGTCTTGCTCAGGTCGGCCTGCTGTGAAGCGGGCTGCGCAATGGTCTTTGGGGAAATCAGGATCGAGCCGTGATAGCCGAGCGTCGGGATAAAGCCGAGCGTCGGTTTCTTGAAGAAGACTTTGACCGTGGTCGGGTCGACCGCCTCGGCGTGGTCGTAGGTTTTGGGGAAGAGACCAATCGGGTTGATGCCTTCGCTCTTGCGCCCCGCGTACCAGATATCGAGATTGGCGACGACCGCCGCCGCATCGAGCGGCGAGCCGTCGGAGAACGTCACGCCGCTTTTCAGATGAAGCGTGAACTCGGTGGCTTCATTATTCTGCTCCCAGCGCTCGGCGAGCCAGGGGCTGACTTTGCCCTCGGCATCGACATAAAGGAGCTTGTCGGTCACATGGCCCCAGATGTGGCCCTGGAAGCTGGAGATCGCGCTGTTGTTCGGAATCCATGTGTCGCCGAGCGAGTCGATCAGGAAGGTGATGTCGCCGCCCTCGCGCGGACTGTCGGCAGCTTGGGCCGGAGTGAGCCCCTTCGTTGCGAGCAGAACGGCGGCTGCCGCGGATGTCGTGATCAGCAGACGGCGCCTGGAAAGGGAGAGCAAGGTAGAGCGTTCGGCCATGAAAGGTCCCTGGGTTTAAGAGAAGATCATGGCGATAGCCTAACAGGGCGGCTTTAGGGAGAAAGACCAGTTGTTCTTTTTCTACTAAAATTATGGATTATTTTCCCGTGGTTCTCGACGGTGTTAGGATCAGCTTTTCGAGGGAATTTCGATGGCCGGATTTGTCGGGGATTTTCCGAACTTCATCGCCTCGAAAATCTGCACCGGCGGCAGTTCTCTTTCGAGGCGTTCAACCTCCACCCTGGTGATCTGTCCGGTGGAGCCCTGGGCCAATCGGGATGTCCCGACATCGCGCGTGAGAACATTCGGGTTCCCGTGCACGCACATGGCTTTCTCTGCCGTCGGGTCGTCCGGTTCGAACCATGCGCCCGTTGCGAGCTGCATCACGCCCTTTCGCACGTCCTCGCTCAACCGAGCCGCGGCAAGGCAGCTGCCTCGCGCGTTGAAAAGTCGTACGATATCGCCGTCCGCAATGCCGCGCGTGGCCGCGTCAACCGGGTTGATGCGAACCGGCTCTCGGCCCTTGATTTTGGTCGAGCGGCTGAAATCGCCGTAGTCCAGCTGGCTGTGCAGGCGCTGATGCGGCTGGTTGCAAACCAGGTGCAGCGGATAGTCGTTTTCGCCTGTTTCCATTTCTTGCCTGGGTGGATACCACCGCGGATGGCCGCCGCAGTCGTCGTAGCCAAAGTCTTCGATCGTCTGCGAGAAGATTTCGATCTTTCCCGATGGCGTATGCAGCGGAGACGCCATCGGGTCCCGGCGGAAGGCGCGCGCCGGTCCGCCATCGTCGGGCTTGAGTGGGAGGCGAAGTTCGCCTCGTTCCCAAAACGTTTCGAAAGCGGGTGCATCATGGCCGCAGGCCGCGAGCGCCTTCCGTGTGGTCTCGAACAGGAAGGCAAGCCATTCCCGGCCGGATCGGTTCTCGGTAAATTCCGCGTGTTTCCCAAGACAGCGGGCTATCGCAGCAAAAATCTCGTAATCGTCCCGGGCCTCACCGACCGGCTCGATCAGCTTCTTCATTGCGATCATGAGCTCGTCGCGGTCTGCCGCGCCGATATCGTCACGTTCGAGTGTCGTCGTTGCAGGCAGAACGATGTCCGCATGACGGGCGGTCGAAGTCCAGGCTGTCTCGTGAACGATGATCGTTTCGGGCCGTCTGAAGGCCGCCCGCAGCCTATTGATATCCTGATGATGGTGAAACGGATTGCCACCTGCCCAATAGACGAGGCGGATGTCGGGATAACGCAACGCTTGGCCGTTGTAATGGAACTCCTCGCCCGGATTGAGGAGCATGTCGGCGATACGGGCGACGGGGATGAAGTCCGTCACGGGGTTCTTGAATTGCCCGAGCGTCGGCAGCGGCGTCGCCAATTGCTGCTTGCCGATATTGCCGAGCGCCCCGAGGGAATAGGAGAAGCCGCCGCCATCCAATCCGATCTGCCCGAGCATTGCGGCGAGCACGATCCCCATCCAGACCGGCTGCTCGCCATGATCGGCGCGCTGGAGCGAATGGCTGACGGTGATCAATGTCCGCGTGGTGGCCATGGCGCGTGCCAGAGCTTTGATGACATCTGCGCCGATGCCGCAGATACCTGCAGCCCATTCGGCGCTCTTTGGCAATCCGTCGGCACGGCCGAGCAGATAGTCCTCGAACCGCGCGTAGCCCACCGTATAGCGATCGAGGAATGGGCGGTCATGCAGCCCTTCACTGGCAAGCACATGTGCGAGCCCAAGCATCAGCGCCACGTCGGTTCCGGGCACGATCGGCAGCCATTCAGCGTTCAATTCAACGGGAAAATCGTCTTTCAGCGGGCTGACGAGCACGAAGCGGGCGCCGCGTGCGCTGGCGCCAGAGAGCTTCTGCCGGACGATATGCGTACTGATGCCTCCGCCGTGCACGTCCGCATTCTTGATCGCCATCCCGCCGAAGGCGACGACCAATCCACTGTTTTGCTCGATGGCATCCCAAGTGACGCTCTTACGGTCGAACTGGTCATATGGTCCAAGGACATGCGGGATGATGACCATGGCGGCGCCGGAACTGTATGTGTTGACGGATCGCACATATCCGCCCAGCACATTCAAGAAGCGGTGGATTTGACTTTGCGCATGATGGAATCGTCCGGCGCTCGACCAGCCGTAGGATCCACCGAACACGGCACGAGGCCCGAAATCGCCGTAAACGCGCTGAAGCGCTTTCGCGACGAACTCCTCCGCCTCGGGCCAGCTGACCTCCAGATAGTCGTCCGCTCCGCGTCTCTGTGCGTGACCAGATCCGCCTTCCAGCCAGCCGCGCCGGATCGCCGGGCGCCTGATACGAGCCGGGCTATCGGCAATCGCCGGAAGGTTGCCCAGCAATGGCGAGGGATGCGGATCGCCCGGATGCGGCCGGATTTCGAGCTTGCCTTTTTCGTATCGGCCGGAAAACGCGCCCCAATGGGAGCTGTGGGTCTTGAACGGGTTCATCTCGGGCGTCCTCGGCGATCGATGCGTTTTCATAGGAGGCCGACTAGACCTAGCTCGGCAGGGTCTTTCCCGGGTTCATGATGCCGGCGGGGTCGATGGCATTCTTGATGAGGATCATGAGATCCACGGCATCGCCGTGCTCCTGGCGCAGATAGCCGATCTTGCCCGTGCCGACGCCATGTTCGCCAGTCGATGTGCCCCCGACCGAAATTGCATACCCGACCATCGTCTTGTTGATCGCCGCAACCTCGTCCAGTTCCGCCTGGTTCGCCGGATCGACGGCGAAGACGACATGGTAGTTGCCGTCGCCGACATGGCCGAGAATGGCGGCGGGCACGCTGCAGCCGCGCAGCAGTTCCCGTGTCCTGAGAATGCAGTTGCTCAACTGGGAGACCGGAACGCACACGTCGGACGACCAGCCCTTGGCGTTCGGCCGCTGTGACACGACGGCGTAGAACGCATTGTGGCGCGCCTTCCATAGCCGGTTGCGCTCCTCGGCTGCATTTGCCCACTCGAAGTCCTTGCCGCCCTTATGCTCCACGATGGCGGCGACCATCTCGACCTGTTCCTGAACGCTTGCCGGCGAGCCATGAAACTCGAAGGCAAGCGTATCCTCGATCTTCAGGGAAAGGTTGGAATAGGCATTGACGGCCGAGATCAGGCCACGGTCCATCAACTCCATGCGGGCGACGGGAATGCCGAGCTGCACGACGGCGATCGCCGCGGCAACTGCCTGTTCGACGCTTTCGAACGAGCAGAGCGCAGCTGAAATCGTTTCGGGGATTCCGTAGAGCCTGAGCGTCACTTCGGTGATGATCCCGAGCGTGCCTTCCGAGCCGACGAAGAGCCGCGTCAGGTCATATCCGGCCGACGATTTTCGTGCTCTGCCTCCCGTCTGGATGATCTGGCCGCTCGGAAGGACGACGGTGAGCCCAAGCACGTTCTCCCGCATCGTGCCGTAGCGAACGGCATTGGTGCCCGATGCCCGGGTGGAGGCCATCCCGCCGATCGAGGCATTGGCGCCCGGATCGATCGGAAAGAACAGGCCTGTGTCGCGCAGATGGGTATTCAACTCCTCGCGCGTGACGCCCGCCTGGACTGTGCAATCGAGATCCTCGGTGCCGACGCGGATGATTTTCGACATGCGTGAGAGGTCGATCGACACACCGCCGCGCACCGCCGTCAGATGGCCTTCCAGCGAAGTCCCGGCGCCAAACGCGATGACCGGAACGCCTTCGGCTGCGCAAAGGCGGACAATTTCGGCCACCTCTTCGGTGGTCTCCGCAAAGACGACGGCATCTGGAACTGCCGGCGCATGATGGGATTCGCCGCGGCCATGCTGTTCACGCAGGATTTGCGATGTCGAAAACCGATCCCCGAAACGGCTGCTCAGCATCGCCAGCCATTCGGTCGAGACGAAGTAACGGGGCAGGGAAAGCGACATAGCAAACTCCGGAAGAATCGTCTGGAAGCCTTTGAAGGCCACCTGCCGCGCAGGTGTCGGGACGGAATCAGGCGACCAGCTTCGCACCCTTAAGATGCCGTTCGAGGAAAGGCAGGCTGTCCTGTCCCCAATAAAGCTCGTTTTCATAGCGGAAGGTCGGAAGCCCGAAGACGCCCGATGTTTTGGCCGTCTCGTAATTGGCCTTCCAGATTGCCTGCACTGCGTCGCTCTGGCCCTGCTCGTCGAGTGCCGCGCCGTCAAAGCCGGCGGCATCTGCGAGCGCCCGGCGAACCTCGGCGTTGCCGATGTCTTCGCCGCGTCCCCAGAAAGCCTGCTGAAGGGCCTGTGTCAGTCGCAGCCAGTGAGCGCCGTTTTCGATAGCAGCAATGATCATGAAGCCGGCCGGCGTCGGGTCCGAAAGGGCGGCGCGGTTTTCGAAGCTGAGCACCTTGCCGCGCACGGCGGCCCATCGCTTCAGGTCCTTCATCCAGTAAGCGCGGCGGGCCTCCGGTCGATTGCGGGAATAGATCGCACCGTTATCCTCGATGAGCGGAATGAGATAGGGGCGGATATTTGCGCCGTGTTCACGAGCCAGTTCGGCAAACGGCTCAAGACCGATGAAGGCCCATGGCGAGCCGATGCCGAAGAAGTAATCGATGGTCTTTGTCATGTTCTGCTCTTTTTTGAAGGCTTGGTTGAGTGGATCGCCGCGTCGAACACGGAAAGTGCGCAGTCGCGGGCAACGAGTACCGACTGCGGATCGCGGCCGACCGCCACGGTAGCAAGTGCCCCTTCATAGAGAAGGGAGAGATGAGCTGCTGCGTGATCCGGACGACCGCCTGTTCTCGACATGATGGCGGCGAATATGTCTTTCACCATGGCCTTGTGCGTTCGCGCCACGGACACGACGCGTTCGGAATCGCCGTGTTCGGCGACCGCAAGAGCAAAGGCGCAGCCGCGGAACTCTGGGCTGTCGGCTTTTTCGTGCAGCCGTTCGAAAATCACCTTGATCTGATCGCGTGGATCGCTCGTCGCTTCAAGGACGTCCTGCAGCGAGCGAATGACACGATCGTGGCGATCCTGGAGATAAGCGGCGACGAGGTGATCTTTGGATGGGAAGTGCCGATATAATGTCGCCTTGGCGACCTTCGTTTCTTCGATGATACGATCGATCCCGACGGCTCGGATGCCCTCTTTATAAAAAAGCGCGCCGGCCGCGACAAGGATATGATCTGATATGGCTTCTCTCATGGGGTGCTTCAGGTTGAGGGGTTTCATTGTTGCGGGATTAGCAGGCAGTTGATCACGCGGTCTCGACGAGGCCGGCGTCAATGTCTTGGCGAGATCTGTCGACAAGCGAGCGGATTGCGTCAAGCGGCATTGGGTTTGAAAAGCCGCCTTGATGCGCCAATCGGCCGGCAAGTGTTTGAACCGCCTCATTATAAGGTGTCGGAATATTATGGAGGCGACCAAGCAGAACGATTTCGCCGTTCAGAAAATCGACCTCGCTCGAGGTGCCGCGCGTAAAGCTTTGCCACGTCGATTGCTGGCCGGCCGCTATGCCGCTGTTCTGTGCTACCCGCCAACCTGAAATATCGATGGTTCGCTCAGACGGGGAAGCCAGATGGTACCCGGCAGCTTCGAGAGCCTGGCGAGCCTCATTCACCAATGCCTCGCCGATCAAACCGCGCAAATCCGCAGGTCCGTTGAACAGTTCCAGCACGTTTCGGACGTTGTGAAGGAGTTTGGCCGATTTCCAACGGCGGATATCGGCACTGGTTTCCGCAAGATATCCTGCGCGGTTCAGGTCTGCGGCAATGCGTTCGCTCGTTTCGTCATGCCCTTGCGGGAAACGCCCGACTGTGATCACACCGACCTCAGGATCGCCGCCCGCAACGACCTTGCCAATCTCCGTAAACCGTGCCGGCGTCAGGATGCTCGCCCCATAAACCCGCGCAAAGGTTCTGAGCGCAAACGCTTCCGTGGCCAAACCATTCTGGAAGGTGACGAGGGGGAGACGTGCCGCCGTTGCGTTCGCCACTTCCGATACAGGCCGCCATGACCAGAAGGCTAAGGCGCTGGACGCGTCCTGCGACTTCACCGTCAGCAAAAGGACATCGTTTGCTGTCAACTCGGGTGGATCGGCCACATCGAAGGCGTTCAGCCTGACCTGCCGCGTACCGGATGGGCGCCGGTAGCTCAAGCCGTGCTTCTTCACATGGTCGATCTGCGCGCCCCGTCCAACCAATGCATAGCCGATATCGGCAAGCTCGAACTGCGCAGCCAAGCTTGCACCGACCGCTCCCGCTCCAATGATGATATACCGGCTCATGTCCGCTTTGCCTCAGGACCTAGATTGCTTCGACCGCAACAGTCCGCATGCGCTGTCCTGCTGGATGGTGCAGGAAATCTAGATTACGGCCATGTTCCGAGAAAGACAGGTCATTCTTTTTCTACGAAATTAGTAGAAAATAGTTCGCCTATCGAGCCATTTGTGACGGAGCCGTGCTCAGCGGCGGTTCAATCACCACAAGAATCCAAAGCTCTTCATACGGTAGGAAATCGGAACGTAATAGTCATCCCAAGTCCCAGCAGACTATCGTCAGGCACATTCGGCAATCACATACCCCTTCCCAACCCAAGCGGCGTTAGGCGGGGCAGGGTGTTGGTGCTTCCGTGTTCATAAAGCAGTTCGAGGCAATGGCGCTTCAGCCGCGAGAATTCGTGCGACGCGACGATATCGGTCGAACGCGGCCGTGGGAAGGCGCTCACCTCACCCCTTTTATTACGAACGAGCCAGGCCTGATTACCGAGAAGCTTGATGCCGCTCTCCCGATCCTGCGCATAGAAGACGCGGATAACCGATCGCCTGTTGGTGAGATGGATCGAACGCATCATTTCGCCGACGCCTGTACCCCCTGGATCGACCACAAGCTCGTCGATCGCAACGAGCAGAACGACTCTCTTGTGGTTGAAGACCGGGCAACCTCCAGACTCTCTGGCAGGACGGGTGCTTGACATGCATCAAGTGTGATAGCGAGTAAAGCTTGTAAACAGGCTGCGTTTCAACCTCCTAGTCGCTTCTATGGTCACCCTATCGTTTGTTCTGACGTCCAACATCATTTTGCTCTCGCCGGGTCCCACCAACACGGTTCTCGCTGCGTGCGGCGCCTCCTTCGGATTGCGACGAGCGGCCATCATGCCCCTCGCAGAAGCGATGGGGTATATCGTCGCGGTGTCAGTGTTTGTGACACTCGCGGATTCGGTTCGTGGTAATGCTGTGGCTTTTGCCATGATAAAGCTGACGGCAGCGGGCTGGCTGCTTTATTCGGCTGTCAAACTCTGGAGGATGTCGTTCTGCACGGATGCTCGGCCTGTGCGGGAAGCGTTTATTCGAGTCTTCCTGACCACGCTGGTCAATCCAAAGGCGATGCTGGTCGGTATCGTTCTCATTCCTGTAGGTGCGGTTCATCTGGAGATTTGGGTCTTGACCTATGTGCTTCTTTCGACGCTTGCCGGTTTGGGATGGGTCGCATTCGGGGCAAACCTGCCGTTCGGTGTACGTCGCCACACGTACAAACTGGCATCGCTGGTATTGGGCGGATTTTCGTTGGCGGCGGTTGCGAGTGCGTTATCGATCTGAACTTCGCGCGGCCTGAAGGCGGGCTATTGGGGTCGAATTGCCCGAGCGGGCGAGAATGCAGCCTCTCCATCGACAACCGGCGTTGGTGGCGCGTATGATATGAGACCGTGCAATATGTCATGCCAGCCACGTGCGCACCACGTTCTGCGCCTGTGGTCGCCGACGGTCGAAAACTGAAATACTCAGGTTCGTCCGATCTTCGGACTCATGGAATTGTTGCGGGGTAACCGTTTTTTGGAGCCGGTAGTAGATCCGGCCGAGGAGAATGTGATGCTTGCGCTTCTCTCATTGGATGCCTATTCCAGGGGAGACCTACCGCAACTTACCTACGAAATCCAGATCAGGTCGGGACTGCTATGGTCCTGGCTAACTCCAAAGGCATGGCAGGCTTTCATTTCATGCCGCAAACGCGCACGCCACCGATTTTTCGGGCTTCTGGTTTCAAATGGACGCCATATAAATTTCAAATCGCCGTAAGTTGACTTTCAATCAGTCAATGCCATAGTTTCAAATGGTCACAAGGAGCAAAACTATGGCGATATATCCAAGGCTCGCCGAGCAGCGGATTAATGACGCCATGTCGGATGCGCGCGTCGTATTGATCGTCGGCCCCCGACAATCCGGCAAAACGACACTGGCCAGGAAGATGGCCAGTCCAGAGATGGAATATTATACACTCGACAATGCGACGACTCTGGAAGCAGCTCAGCAGGACCCGGTTGGTTTCGTCAGAGGAATGAACCGGGCCATCATCGACGAGATTCAGCGCGCTCCCAAGCTGCTGCTGGCAATCAAAGAAAGCGTGGATACCGACCAACGTCCGGGACGTTTCCTCCTGACGGGCTCAGCCAATCTGATGACACTACCACGCGTGGCGGACTCACTCGCAGGACGCATGGAGGTCGTTCGATTATTGCCACTCGCTCAAAGCGAAATCAGGTCGGCGGGCGGCAGATTTTTGCTCGACGCCTTTCGCAACGATGCCAAAGCCGGTGATTCCGTCATCGGCGACGACTTGATGGCTGCAGTTCTGGCAGGTGGATATCCCGAGGCATTGGGCCGCAAAACCTCGGCCCGCAGACAAGACTGGTATGCGGATTATATCCAGGCGATCGTTCAACGCGATGTTCGCGACGTGGCACAAATCGAGCAGATCACTCAAATGCCGCGGTTGCTACGCATTCTTGCGGAGCATTCAGGTCAACTCGTGAACCATTCCGGCATTGGTGCCGCTATCGGGATGAATCACATCACAACACAAAAATACGTCGGCATATTCGAGAGTTTATTCCTCGCTCGAACCTTGCAACCTTGGTTTTCCAATAAGCTGAAACGCCTCATCAAGACACCCAAAATACATTTTCTTGATTCTGGTCTTCTCGCCTCCCTCCGGGACCTCTCTCTTGACCGGCTGCGGGCAGAGAGGGGGCAGTTTGGACCATTGCTGGAGACTTTCGTCTTCGCCGAAATTCTTAAACTCGCGAGTGGCGGGGAAGAACGCTTTGAGTTCTCGCACTTTCGCGACAAGCAGCAGAACGAAGTCGATATCGTTATCGAAGACAGAAGAGGACGTATTGTCGGCATTGAGGTAAAGGCGGCAGCTACCGTCTCGAGCGCCGATTTTTCTGGATTGCGAATTCTGGCCGAGGCCTCCGGAGAAAGATTTGTTTCCGGCTTTGTCTTGTACGACCATCAAAAGGTAGTCCCTTTCGGAGAACGTCTATGCGCCGTGCCCATTTCCGCATTGTGGCGTTAGCGCTGGGACCTTGGTTCAATTTCCAGACCCGTACATTCTTGAAAATTTGACGGTTTCCAATAACGGGACTCTAGTTCGAATCCCTTTCAAGGCAAAGTGACTGTGAAATGCCGGGGCCGGCGGATCGTTTCCCTTTTAAGAGCGAAGTATGAACAACTGCAGGCAGAGGTGATTCAGGGTTATCGGCCAAACTTAGCCATAAGAAGAAACAAGCCGTGCCACCTGAGAACGCATCCATTGGTTGGCGGGATCATTGTCGCCTGCCGCCGACCAGACCATCGATATCGGGCTCACCGTCAAATCGAGGGGAACTTCGGCCATCGCCAAGCCGAACAGACCGGCATACCGCTTCACAATTCTGGTCGGCAGGGTGGCGATCAGGGGCGCTTCGAGGACGGCGGTCAGCACTGTGAGGAATTCCGGCGCTGCCACAGACACGTCGAGCCGCACGTTGATCCGCTTCAACGCATCATCAATGCAGCCTTCGATGGCATCCTTCTGGGAAACCAGGGCATGCTTCAGGCCGAGATAGCTGTCGCGGTCCAAAGTTTCGGGAAGATCAAGAAGCTTCGGATTGTAGCAACACATCAGCGATTGCTCGAACAGCAGGCTCCGCCGGTGTCTGTTGTTGCCGTCATCGTAGCAGCCAACGCCAAGGTCGATGACATTGTCGTCCAAAAGCTTATGGACCAGCTCGGGGTTGACCGCTCGCGCAAGCACTCTGATACCGGGGGCCATCTCATTCGACATAGCGGCGAGACGCGGCACGAGCAGCACCTCAAGCTCGCTGGAAAAGCCGATGCGGAATATCTGCTCGGCCTCGCCCGGCTCGAAGGTCGCAGGCGTTACGATCGCCAGCTGCGTGCGACTGAGTATGTGCTCCACGGCTTCGGCGAAGCGCAGCGCCCGATGGGTCGGCTGCATGACCTGACCGACACGTACGAACAGCTCGTCTTGAAGCAGGGTCCGGAGAGTGCCGAGATTGTGGCTCATGGCGGGCTGCTGGATTTTCAGCCGGACAGCCGCCTTCGTCACGCTACGCTCCTTCATGAGCGCATCGAAGGCGACGAGCAGGTTGAGGTCGAAAGACCACAGATTGAAATGATCGATGGAGACAATTTCATTCATCGATTTGATCGTTGCACGAATTTTCCCTACTGTCCATAGCCATCAGACAGCGCTGTCCCGGTTCCAGTTCAACTCGAAAGGAAGTTCCATGAGCGATCTTGGAAAGGAATATCGTATTGCCGGCGTGACGGTCAGAAAGGTGCAGGAGCAGTATCTGCACAACGTTCCGCCTTCATTTCTCTACCCGACTGCCGGATCCGAGGAGATCATGGCGATCGAGCCACGTCTTTCCGCCGTCGATATGGAAGAGGGCCGCGATGCCCTTGTGGTGAGCATCCATAGCTGGCTTGTCAGGATGCCCGACCACGTCATCCTTATCGATACGGGTTCGGGTAACGATAAGGAAAGACCGCGCAATCTCGCCTTCCATCAGCAGACCATTCCGTTTCTCGACAGGTTGCGCCAGGCAGGTGTCGAGCCCGAAGATGTCGACTTTGTCATAAATACCCACCTCCACGTCGATCATTCCGGCTGGAATACCGTACTCCAGGATGGAAAGTGGGCCCCCGCTTTTAAAAACGCGCGCTACATCTTTCCGCGCGTCGAGCAGGAGTACTACTCGTCGACAGCCAGCCACAACGACGTGAATATTCCGAGCTCCGGCGTCTACGAGGACAGCGTCCAGCCGATCATCGATGCTGGTCTTGTCGATTTCATTGACAGCGAAGGTGGTCCCTTCCTGGATCGATTTACCTTCTTGCCGACCCCGGGGCACAGCATTGGTCATATGTCGGTTCTGCTGGAGTCGGACAATGAGGCGGCGATATTTGCCGGAGACGTCATGCACCATCCGATCCAGGTAGAGCGTCCCGACCTGAATACGGTCTTTTGCGAGTTTCTTGAACAAGCGGCCCAGTCCAGGAGGCGTGTGCTCGACCTCGCGGCAGACAATCCCGCCATGTATTTCTCCACTCATTTCCCCGGCTCGTCTGCAGGATACATCACCCGCGACGGCGAAAAGTTTAGGTGGTCCTATGTCTAAGAATGAGCTTACATCTTCGGGCTTTGACACAAAGGAAATCGCCTTCGAAGAACACTATGTCGATAGCGATACCGCCGGCATCAAACTCTATGTCCGCAACAAGCGGCGGAAAGACCATAAGACCTTTCTCGCCGAAAAGACGATCGTGATGGTGCACGGGGCGACCTTCTCGTCTGGAAGTCTCTACGACGTTCCCTTCAACGGAATGTCCTTCATCGACTTCCTCGCTCATCGAGGCTTCGATGTCTTTGCGGTTGATGTCCGGGGCTATGGAAAATCGACCCGCCCGCCGGAGATGCAGGCGGCGCCCGATCTCAACCCCCCGCTTGTCGCCACAGACACCGGCGTCGCCGACTTCGCGACGGCTATCGATTTCGTCCTTGGACTTCGCGGCCTGAAGGCTGTGAACGTCTTTGCAATGTCGTGGGGCGGTACCGTGGCCGGTGCATATGCTGCGCGCAACCCCGACAAGGTCGTCAAGCTCGCCTTGCTCGCGCCGCAATGGCTGAGTGACGTTGCCATCCCCATCGATCAGGGCGGCGCGCTTGGCTCCTACAGGCTTGTTCCCGTCCACGCGGCCCTGGCGCGTTGGCTGGGCACCGCACCCGAATACGCGCGTGAACGTCTTGTGCCCGAGGGCTGGTTCGACCTCTGGGCCGCACTGACCCTCTCGGAGGAGCCGTCGCAGGCCGACAGAGAGCAAGGCAAACTCCGGGCCACCAACGGGCCGATCCAGGACATCCGCACCTACTGGAGAGCTGGAGCCCCCTATTATCGGCCAAGCGAGATTCGCGCGCCGGTGCTGCTGTTGCACGCCGAATGGGACATCGACGTCCCGCTCGATCTGGCGCGGGCCTATTTCGAGCAACTGACCGGTGCCTCCTACAGGCGATGGGTGGAAATCGGGGAGGCGACGCATCTCGCCCTCATGGAGAGCCAGCGCATGCAGGTCTATTCCGAGGTTGCCCGCTTCTTCGAGGAAGATTTCAAACCGGAATAGCGTCTGAACGACGTGGCTCCGGGATCGGATCCGGAGCCCGCTTCCTCCATCAAGCCGGCCGCGCGTTCACCGTCCATCAAACCAGCCGTTCCCATGACAATTCTGATCACCGCCATCCTGGATGCCGGACGAAGTGCCGTCGACATCGCCATATTCACCTTTTTGCCGCTGATGATTGTGACATTTTCGCTGATGCGCTATGTCGAAAACATAAGCGCACTGCGATGGCTCGCCATCAAAGCCAATCCTGTCTGCAGAGCTTTCGGTCTGGATGGCTTGGGGGTTGTGGCCGTCCTGCAACTCAGCTTGGTAAGTTCTGCCGCTCCAGTCGCGGCTTTGTCACTGATGACACACAAAAGGGCGTCGGACAGATTTCTTGCAGCTGCCTTTGCTGGTGTGCTTGCCGCGGCTCCCGCAAATGCGAGCTTGCCGCTAGCGGCTATCGGTATCGATCCTGCGCTGATTATATTGAACGGTGTCTGCGGCGCACTCGTTGCCTCAACCTTCGCATACTGGATCGTCGGGCGTCGTTCTCTCTCACCTTCGAGCATCGTTGTTGGCGACGACGATGTGGATAATCACGGTGAAGGAAGGCTCGATCTTCTTTCGGCAATCAACCGCGGGGGCGCTGATGCCATCAAGGTTATCTCCGCGGTTTTGCCCGTCCTCGTGATTGCGCTTGCACTCGTAAAGCTGATCCAAAGTGCTGGCGCAATTTCAGCTTTCACGTCCGTCGCTCAACCATTGCTTCAAATGCTCCATCTTACTCAACAAGATATCCTGCTGTTTATGACAAAGTGCCTAGCAGGATCGAGCGCAGCGGTGGCACTGCTTTTCGACCTTCAAAAGGAACTGCCCCTTCAAGATAAGCAAATCATTCATAGTTCAGCACTTCTGCTCAATCCACTTGATCTTCCGGGTCTTTCCATTCTCATCGCATCAGTGCCGCGGTTGCGGCCCGTTGTGGGTGCCGCCATCCAGAGTGCGTTGGTCGGAATAGCTGTTAGAACGGCAATATCGTCATGTTTCTAGGCTTCAGTGCCAGTTTGCCCCGAAGAATTGTGGTTCGATCCCCCGTAGGTTCGCATCTCTTCAACTGCAGCCAGACATTGGATGGTGGGATCCCAGGTTCTGCCCCCATCAAGGCGAGGCAGACCTCCACGTATCGCCGGTTGTAACTGTCAACCTTTGACGGGGCGTCTTTCAACAGGGTGACGCCAACTGGAACCTGCAAGCTGTTACGCCTCGGTATCCGTCCTTTTCATCGATGCGGAACGACGAGGCGTATGCGGAGACCGGGCAGAAGGTCGTTTGTGGCTATCTTTGCTCGTACCATTCATGAGCCGCTAAAGCGGCCTCATAGGCGATCCCTTGTTCCTTGGGCAGATTGGTGTCCCTGAATTGAGGGCTATCATCTCTATTATCCCAGCCGCGAACAGTAGGGCAACGTTCGACTTCGTTACGCACTTTCTCGTAACGTGCGGGTAACCACATTATATCTTTGAATTCGTTTACTTCGCGGCTCGCGTGTAAGTTGCTTTGAGAATGCGTCTGAAATCAGATGGTGCTCCAATGATGGATAAGATTTCGGTCTATTCCAATACCCAAAGTACAGTTCACAGCTGGCTTACCAAAATTCCCAATAGAACCTTCTGCGCTCTCGACAAGGCTATCGAATACGCAGGTGAGCACGCCGGCGAACTGCGCGCCCTCGAAGTCTTCGTTCATGTTGACGACCATCGCTATGACATCATCTCTGGCGATGAACTCGCAGCGCTTATCACCAAGGTTTGCCAGCGACATTGATGAGACGGTAGCCGGGACGAATCAACGAGCTTGGCATCCGAAGATCGGTCGCGATTCGTCTATTCGGGCGTCATTTCGGCATGGCAATAGCCATGGCGTGCATGGCTCGGACAAGCCTGTAAACCACAGGCGAGCCTGGAGGCTGACTTAGGTGATCGCGGGACGTAGAAGCGACAGCCGAATTGATAATCCACCAGGCGTCCATGACCGCTCGATATCGATGCCAAGGCTTTGCGCTATCTTTTGCTCCAGGATGCTGCCAAAGCCGGAAGAGGGCTGGGTCCGATCTGCATCTATCGGTCCGTGCGCCTCAAGCCAAACCAAATCGATTGTGTCCGGTGAGATAGTCAATGTGATATCGACGGTCCCGTCGCCGACGGAAAACGCGCCGTACTTCGCAGCGTTGGTTGCGAGCTCGTGAAACAGGAGCGCGAGATTGGTGATCTTCGCGCGGCTTATCTCGACGTCATCGCCGTGCAGTGTCCACTGCCGGTGGTCGTCTTGCCCATAGGGCGCAAGGATATTCGAGAGAAGCTGAAACAGCGTCGCTGGGGGATCTTCAACGGACTGGCCAGCAAGGCTTGGCAACGTTATCTCGTGCGCGCGCGCCAATGCCATGAGCCTATCCTTCATGCTGGAGGCGAGATCGGTGGGCGTAACCGCGCTTCGGGCAGCGAGGGTGATAATGCTGGCGACGACCGCAAAAAGGTTTTTTACTCGGTGATGCATCTCCCGAAGGAGCATTTCCCGGTGCTCGGCTTCCCGCCTGCGCTCCGAGATATCGCGAGCGATTTTCGATGCTCCGATAATTTTGCCGCTGTCGTCTCTGATCGGGGAGATTGTCAAAGAGATGTCGATTAGGTTGCCGTCCTTGCGACGTCTTACCGTTTCAAAGTGATCGACGCGTTCACCGGCTTGAATGCGCGCGAGAATGGCGGGTTCTTCATCAAGACGATCCGCCGGGATGACGATGGTGATGGGCTGGCCGACTGTTTCGTCCGCGGTATATCCGAAAATTCGCTCGGCACCCTTGTTCCAGGTCGTGATGATGCCGGACAAGCTCTTGCTGACAATGGCATCGTCTGATGATTCGACAATGGCCGCGAGAAAGGCCGCGGCATCAGATGCTGCCGGTTCGGCCCCGGCGGTGGCCTGTGTCTCTCGATCACCCAAACCCATCGTGGTCGCCCCAATTGCATGCCTGAAAAAGCGACTCTCGCAGCCGCAATTTGGAGCATATCGTATCATCATTTCAACCCGAAGTGCTTTCATCAAACGCAACAGATGCCTTGGTGCCGTCGGAAGCTTGAAGCACTAAGCTGCAGCTTTTATGCGCAAATTTGACCTAAGGGTTCATTTCGGCAAAGGGGCGGGAGCCGTTGAGAGGCTGGGGACTGGGCGAGGTTCACACGAATGCGGTCGCGCACTGGAACGGTTTGGCACACTCGTCGCATGGCTGGCGGCCTGGTGGCGATGTGGTGTCCCTTGCTGTCGCCGGGAAGCAGCAGCCGGCGCAATACCAGGTGACTGCGAAGAGTGCTGATCGTCTGAACGGTCGATCTGCAACCAAGCCGTCAAACTGACCTGATGCTGCAATTCACGAGGGCCCGACCTCCGCTTAAAGGTAAGCTCGCGAAAAGAACACTGTTGTTGTCAAAACGGCGACCGCGAGGGTTAGCACCCGGACGACCGGTGATGGCAGCCTCCGTCCAATATGCGCTCCGATCCAACCGCCGATAACGGCTCCGGTCGTCATCGGAATGCACTCTTGCCAGACGATCGCCCCAGCCAGGACGAAGACGACCACGGCGACCGCATTTGCCGCAGTTACCATCACCATTCTTGTCGGGTTCAGACTCTTGATCTCCTCGCCCCCGAGCGCGCTCCATGCCGCGAGCATCATAAGACCCACTGCGCCGCCGAAATAGCCGCCATACAGACCAAGAAAGAACTGAACGGTCGCAAAGGCTAGAACATTCGGACGCGCCTGCGTTCGGAGCTTGGCGCTGAGCCTTGGACCTGCGGCAAGCATGAATGTAGCCACCAGCAAAAGCCATGGCAGGAGACCATCGAGAACCTTGGATGAGGTTAGAAGTAATAAAACGCTTCCGGCGACACCACCTACCACCGTCATCATAGCAATGGCTACGGCATTGACGCCGCACACACTCTTTATCCCGTCACGATAAACCCACGAGCTCGCCATGCCACCGGGGAACAAGGCGAAAGTGCTGGTCGCGTTTGCGGCAACCGACGGCACTCCGACCGATATCAACGCAGGCGCGCAAATGGCTGGATCTGGCACCAAACAGCGATTGAGAATGGTCGCCTTGAAGTTTTTGAAGTCGAATCATTTTTAGCTCTCCTGCCCCTCCGGAACAAACAGTCGACATCCGCGATTCATTCGCACCGAGAGCGGTGGAAACGCGCCGTATCGGGATGCGCTGGGAGATAGTGATGAGCGATGACCAATTGGACGACAGAAGTGCGGTCGTTGAACCTTCGAAACCGCGACTGTTGGAGATACTGGGGCCTGGCCTGGTCACCGGCGCCTCGGACGACGATCCGAGCGGGATCGCGACCTATTCTCAGGCGGGATCGCAATTCGGCTACATTGTGAGTTGGACGCTGATACTGACGTATCCGCTGATGGTCGCCGTGCAGATGATCAGTGCCCGCATCGGCCGGACCACAGGTCGGGGGTTGGCGGGCAGCATGGCCCAGTGTTATCCGCGCTGGGTCGGTGTGAGCGTCACCGTCCCGCTTCTGCTCGCGAATGTCATCAATCTCGGCGCCGATCTTGGAGCGATGGGAGACGCGGCTCA
>NZ_JAQJCK010000021.1:0-77521 GCF_030182455.1 Rhizobium cerradonense | reverse complement strand
TGCCGATTCCGATGAAGCCGCCCCTTTGTTCCGAGATGATTGCGCCCCTTGATTCCGGGATGATCTCGCCCCTTTTTAGTGGGGTCTGCAGGCGATGATTGTTGTCAGTTCATTTAGGCAGGGTGTCAAGCTTTTCGGGGCAGGTTTCGGCGTAGGCTATCGCCGCTCAATTCGATGCGATGAGCGTTGTGAACGAGGCGATCCAGTATGGCATCGGCGTAAGTCGGGTCTCCTATGACGCCATGCCATGCCGATACGGGAAGTTGGCTGGTGATGATGGTTGATCGGCGGCCGTAGCGATCTTCGAGGATTTCGAGGAGGTCGTGCCGGGCTTGTTCGTTGAGCGGTTCGAGGCCCCAGTCATCTAGGATCAGGACTTGAACATGGCCCAAAGTCCGCTGCAGCCGGGCATACCTGCCATCGCCCCGAGCGAGCGCAAGCTGGGCAAATAGCCTTGGGACACGCTGATAGAGAACGGAGCGATCGTCTCGGCAAGCCTTGTGGCCGAGAGCGCAGGCTAACCAGCTTTTTCCGACACCCGAGGGTCCGCAAATGGCCAGATTGTCATGAGCGTTGATCCAGTCGCCGCCGAGCAGCTTCATGAAGAGCGCGCGATCAAGGCCGCGCTCGCTGCGATAGTCGACATCTTCCGGGGTGGCCTGGTGGCGAAGCTTGGCAAACCTGAGGCGTGCGGCAAGCTTACGATCGTAGCGGGAACTCCACTCCCGTTCGAGCAGCAGTCCTAGCCACTCGGCGTGCGAGAGATGTTCGGCTTCGCCGTTGGTGACGAGCTCCCCGAAGGCCTTTGCCATGCCGGCCAGGCCCATGGAATTGAGTTTATCGAGTGTTGGATGCGCAAGCATTCTTCGTTCTCCTTAGTGGTAATAGCGAGGTCCGCGGATGTTTTCGTGATGGATCGGTTCATGCGAAGCCGGTCCATTGGTGGAAGCCGTTCGATCAAGATGATTGTCGAGGATGGAGCGCACCGAACCGTAGGTCCGGGCCCCGATCTCCAGTGCACGGCTGCAAGCAGCGTTCACTCTGTCGCGGCCAAAGCTTTTGTTCAGGCGGATAATTCCCATGCAGGCTCGAAAGCCCTGCTCCGGGTGCGGCCTGTCGGCGAGGATCTTCTCGCACAGCAACGCCACCTCCGGCCCGATGGAAGAGGCCTCGCGTTGAATGCGTTCGATCGTCCAGTCGGCAAAGCGGCGATGGGCTGAGGGCATGTGATCGGGAATCGTCGTGTGTTTGCCATTGCCGCTGGAGCGGCGATGGGCGGCTATTCGCTCGCCTTTGTGGAAGATCTCGATCGTATTGGCGGTGATGCGCGCCTCGACCTGCTCGCGAGCGAAGCGATAGGGAACGGAGTAATAGTGCCGCTCGATCTCGACGTGGTAATCCAGCCCGGCACGCCGGATACGCCATTCCGCAAAGACATAGCGTTCCACAGGCAATGGCCTTAAAGCGGGCCGGTCGAGCTCTTCGAACAATTGGCGGCGCATGACGCCAACCCGGCGCAGGACACGCCTGTCGTTCAAATCATATAGCAAGTCGGCAATCGCCGCATTGACCTCGGCCAGGCTGTGGAAGGTGCGGTGGCGAAGGCGGCCCAGCAGCCAGCGCTCGACGATACGAACCGCAGCCTCTACTTTCGCCTTGTCGCGAGGACGGCGTGGCCGCGTCGGCAGGACGGCGCTGCCATAGTGGGTTGCCATCGCACAATAGGTCCGATTGACTTGGGGATCGAAGTGGCACGCCTTGATGATCGCCACCTTGGCATTGTCGGGAACCAGCAAGGCTGGCGCACCGCCGAAGAACTCCAGCGCCTGGATATGGCATTCGATCCAGTCGGGAAGCGTCTCGCTCCACCGGGCATGTGCATATGAAAGGCTCGACGCGCCCAGAACCGCCACGAACAGATGGGCTTGTCGGGTCTTGCCGGACAACCGATCGACAATCACCGTGACCGTGTCGCCGGCATAATCGACGAACAGCTTGTCGCCGGCCATATGATCCTGCCGCATCGTCACCGGCAGCTTCAGAGCCCAGCCCCGGTAGAGGTCGCAGTAGCGACTATAGCGATAACCATCCGGATGACGGCTGATGTATTCGTCCCAGAGGATCTGCAGCGTCATATGCTTGCGCTTCAGCTCGCGATGGACCTGTGCCCACTCCGGCTCAGGAGCGCGACGGTGCCCAATCTTCGTGCGTCTCGCGCACCGTCGAGGGCGCAGTTCCAACCCGCACCGCAATCGACTTGTGCCCAAGTCCTTGCTCAAAACGATATCTCAGTATCTCGCGGACACGCCGCATCTCCAATCTCTCCGCTGGCATCCCGTTCCTTCCTCGTCAACGTCGAAGGAAGAAACTTCACACCTGCAGACCCACCCTTGCCAGACGCCTCCAAGGGGGCGGCATCATCTCGGAACAAGGGGGCGACTATTTCTCGGAATTGGGGGGCGACATCATTTCGGAATCAGGGGGCGGATTGCCTCGGAATTTGCAAAATGGATCGAGAAGCAATGATTGACACAATGAGCGTCACAAGCGCCGTGATCCCGGTTATTCCTAAAATCTTGGAGATCATGAGAACCGCTGGCGCAAAGACCTCTGCCGTCGGCTCCACAGCCACCACAGTCAGCTTCTGGCCTGCCCACTTCAACGATTCAGAGGCAGAAAGTACTTGAACGCCATCAAAAGTGCCTGAAGAAACGCCCTCCGGAAGCAAGTGCGCATCAATTTTCGTGATGGCGTCACGCGACTCCGCGAACCTTGACGTCGAACGCAAGGCGCCGTCAGCACCCACGACGACCGCTTGACCGCGAGCGCTAAAGCCCGCTGCATCGTGCGTTATGGCGTCGAGCACGCTGGTACTCACGGCGACGATCAACGTTCCACTTCGCTCGTTGGGGCTGAAAGCACCTGCAACTCCCACAGTGAAAAACGCCTGCCCGGCCTTGCTCGCCGTAGGTGCAGTGAAACTTGTCGCCGTGGCGCCCTGGGATGACCCGATGAGGCGCCTGATTGCAGCGTCCGCACTCAGCGGTCCTAAGGGCTCCGGTCCCAAGCTATAGATGAGGTCCCCGTTATTGTTGACGAGGAAGATGCCATCATATCCGTGTTCATTACTGAACTGCCTTAGCCACTGATCAAGCTTTGCATAATTGGTCAGAAAGTATTTTGCCTTGTCCGGCGCGCCATCGGAAATGCTCTGGTCCGCCTCCTTTCTTTTAGAGAGGCCGGACACAATTTCAGCTGGTAGCATTCTCAGGCCGTTGTTGGTGTCGTCAAAGAGTTGGACCAGCCCGGGATTGGCGGCCAGAGCTTCGATCTCAAGACTCATATTGCTCAGCTTTGACGCGACTGCGTCGCGTTTCGTGCTGGCTATGTATTCGAGATGCTTGCCAATGAGATCTCTTGCCGCGGAGAATGAGGTGACACCGGCAAATGTCGCGACCACGCTACAAGACAAGACGGCAATGCCGACCATCAGCGCTGGAATCTTCCTGCTAATGGTCCAATGGAACCTTGTATTGAATACGTACCGCATTCGACCTTCTCCCCAAAATCTACGACTTGGCCTAAAGCGCGTCCCTTAGAAGCAGCATACTAAGTCAACGAGATCACGATCAGCGTGCGCCCCCAAATGGTAAAGCCTTCTGCCGCATCTGACCGTGAGGCATTGCCTCTTGTCGCGGTTGCCCAACCGCACGCGGGAAGCACCACTTACATCTCAGTGCTGCCCTCCTCCGAGGCCAACTCGGTAAGAATCTACCCGCCACTTTTTCTTCAAGATGGCCAAACTTCGAGCGACTTGGGTAAAATTGCGCAAGGGCTGCAGGCTGTGTAGACAGACTGCCGAAGGGTGCCCGATCCCGGCCATCTTGCATCACCGGCCCGCATTGCGCGTCCATATATGCGTCGCAATATTTCCAGCCAAGCGATGAGAGGCGTTCTCGTGTTGCCCACTCTTGAAAAACTCAAACGCCCCGCCCCGAAATCAGGCCCCGCGGGCGGAATTTGACGAAGATAATGGCCAGGACGAACACAAGGACGTCGGCAATCACGGGTGTCATCACCCAGGGCAGTGCGGCACTGAGAGTACCAATCACGCCGGCACCAGCAACGGGACCTGCAAATGACCCGACGCCGCCAACCATGACGGCAACGAACCCCTGGATCAGGAATCGAATACCGAGGTCGGCGAAGAGTGAAAAAACCGGTACAATCAACGCACCAGCGAGACCAGCCAAGGCAGCTCCAAAGGCGAAGGTTATGCTGTATATCGCACCGCTAGATATTCCGGACGCCCGGGCCAGCGACGGGTTTTCGAGAGAAGCTCTGATGCGTAGCCCAAACGATGTGTAAGCTAATAGTGCGTAACTGCCGGCCATGACTACCAGTGTTAGAATGACAATAACGCAGCGCCAGACTGCAAAATGCAGCGGCCCAATGGTGAAGGAGCCTCCAATCGGCTCAGGGACTGATAGATAGAGGCCGCCAATTAGTCCTCGCACCACTTCGCGGATAATCAACCCAAGAGCATACGTGCCAAGCATCGCGACGATCGGAGCAGCGTAGAACCTGCGGACCACCAATTTCTCCAGGACAAACCCCAAAGCGCCGACCACGAACGGGGCGGCTACCATGCCCAGTGTGACTGGAAGGCCCATGCTATATGCCAGATAGGTCACATAGGCACCGAGAAGGACAAACTCTCCTTGTGCAAAATTGAACACGCCCATCATGCTGGCGATGATCCCGAGGCCGAGCACGACCAGAACCACGATGGCGCCGAAGCTTAGAATTTCAAAGAGTGCGACAATCAATGTGTCCATGTTACTTTCCCGGTAATTTCGAAACGTGTGAGATGCCCTGGTATGATTGTCGAGACGATGGGCGGGTGCGAGATGGCGCAATAGGACTTGCAGCACTCAAGACCCTATCAATAAGTCACGCCTATCCATCGAATGCCGTTCTTCGACTGAGATACGCTGCCGGCTTCGCAACAGCATGCATCACATCAATCAAGTCAGTCCGAAGAACCGCTTTGCATTTTCGCCGAGTATTTGTACTGCCAAACGCTCGGCGTTTCCCGATCGGAAGTACCGGCTCGCCGCCTTTTCCTGCAAAACGTCACCGATGAGCTGACGCGCAAACGTTATTGCGGCGTAAGACTCTTCGACATGCTGACAATCGCCACCGATCATCATCCGCGAGTTGTCTGGCAACACTTCGATAGCTTCATGCAAGGCGAGTTTGAAATGGGAGGGGCTCAATAAGAAGGACCAGCACAAATCCAGCCAGACATTCCTATAAACAAACGCCATTCCGAGGAGGTCACGGCTCCATGGATATGCAAGATGCATGAGCAAGAAGCGCGTCTTGGGATGACGCTCGATCAGCCCGGCGATACGAAGCGGGTGTGAACCTCTCAAGATGGCGGTTCCGAGATGAGTTTGAACCGGGAGGTCGAACTCGGCTGCAAGCCTGCAAAACAGGTCTACAACGTAGTCCCCGAATGCTTTGCGAGCCGCATTGGATGGAAAAGCCTGTCCCCATGCTTCCCGAGCCAGGCTCTCATTCGGCTCGTCAAAATTCAGATCTCGGTCATACGCGAGGGCGTTCTTGAGAGCCACTTGATTGCGACCGCGGCAGCCTTTGACAAGTTCGCGGATGGCGCCGCAATAATCGTCAAAGGTCTTCGGCTCCATGCCGAGCCGCTTTAGCAGCGCGTGACCCGAATTCCCGTTGTGGTCTCGTGATTCAGCATGCCAGCCGAAGGCAAAAGCGTTGATTCGGAGCACGGCGTCGTAGTTTTCTCCGAAAACCGCGCGCGGCTCGAATATCGGATCAAGGTACGAGTCAGTTATGACTCTACTGATTCCGGCGCGTTTCAGCACCTCTTTCGGCCACGTCTCTTCGTTGTGACGCGATCGGACGGACGCATCAACGGCCTCCCAATTTCCGCGCGTGATCCCAACCTCGCTGAAGCCGTGCAGGTCGCTTATTCCGCGAACGAGATTTGTAACGAAGGCGTTTGAACTGCTGTTTTCCAGAAACGGAGCCAGGGCTTCCCAGGTGGTCGCCATGGTCGGGGCCGATAGTACATCGTGGGTAGCCTTGGGCTCCGATGGCAGTACGTTGCTGGTCCAAGCGGCATAGCTCTGTTGAAATAGCTTCAACAGGTTAACGTCACGTCTCAGTGTGATCTGAGGTATGTGATGTTCATGCACATCCGTAACTTCGGCCAAATTAACGACTTGCTTGATGGCTTCAGACATCGCCTGGCTCTCCTGAGTTGTTCAAAATTGATAATTCGCGAGCGACGGCTGCTACGCGCTAGGGTGCGAGATATTTCAAGAGTCGTGGATCATCGCGCACTTCCGAAGAAGGTCCGGCCAGCGCGACCCCTCCACGATCGAGCACATAGGCCTGGCTCGCCACTCTCAACGCAAGGTCCAGATGTTGCTCGACAACGACCACGGCGATATCCTTCGCCAGATCAATGAGCCGCTCGGTTATCTCCTCGACAACCCCAATCCACACACCCTCTGTCGGCTCATCAAGCAAGAGCAGCCGGGGCTTTGGAAGCATCGCACGTGCTATCGCTAGCATTTTACGCTCACCGCCTGAGAGCGTTCCAGCAGCCTGACCAAAGCGTTGGCCAAGTTTGGGAAAGATCGTAAGAACGCGATCGAGGGCATCCCGTTCACGCGAGGCAATCATACCGATAGCAAGGTTTTCGCGCACCGAAAGGCGCGCAAACACCGAATGTTCCTGCGGCACATAGCCGATACCTCGCCTTATCCTCTGTTCGGTAGGCAAACTGCCAATATCGCCGTCGTCCAGGTTGATGGAGCCGCCGCCCAAAGCAAGTTCTCCGACGATGGCTTTTAGGAGCGTTGTCTTGCCGGCACCGTTACGCCCCAGCACGGCCACGCCGCCTTGCTGTGGCACATGCATGTTGACACCGAACAACACCTGGCTACGTCCATAGCCCGCGCTGAGATCCTTCACGTCAAGTAATTTGTTGTTAAGCACGGCGGAGATAAACCTCCTTGACCCTGGAGTTTTCCTGAATCTCGGGCACAGTGCCGGAGCATATGACAGTGCCCTGATCGAGCACGGTGAGCCGATCGCAAATGTCCCGAATGAAATCGAGATCATGCTCCACGATGATCAAGGAGCACTTAGCCTTTATCGGCCGCAGCAACTCACCCGTGACGCGTCGCTCCTCATAACTCATGCCACCGGTAGGTTCGTCGAGGAGCAAGAGCTTCGGCTCGCCTGCCAGCGCCATGGCAATTTCGAGCCACTGCTGCTGGCCATGAGAGAGAGCCGCTGCAGGAAGGTACGCACGATCTGCCAGACGAAACTGTTCCAGAGTATTCATGACGCGGTCATGCAATGCGCGTCGGCTGCGAGAGAACACTAAACTCACCAGCGAAAGCTTGGCTTGCAGCGCAAGTAAGACATTGTCGTAAAGCGTCAGCGCCGGCAGGACATTCGTGATCTGGAACTTGAGGCTCATTCCCTCGCGGGCGCGCTCGGCAGGTGAAAAACGGGTAATATCGACACCTGCGAATACCACTCTGCCCCTGGTCGGACTTTCCGCGCCAGCCACGCACTTCATGAGGGTACTCTTGCCGGAGCCGTTTGGACCAATAAGGCCGTGAAACTCGTTCTCTTGTACAGTGAACGCTGCATCATTGAGCGCAGTAAGCTTCCCGAACGTCTTGTTAATGCCAGTTACTTCAAGCAGCGTCATTTTTTCCTCGCTTCCCCGGGCGACCAAATGTCCCTACCCGTTCGCGCTCGCTTAGGAGCAAACTGACAAGGCCCGCGGGGCGAAACATGATGACAAGCAGCAACAGCACGCCAAGGATGATTGGCCAAAAATCCTGAAAGGAATTGGAAAGCCAGAAGCTCAGGGCTTCGATGACTACTGTCCCAACGATTGCACCGACAAGTGTACCGGAGCCTCCGAAAAGTACATAAAGCACAACCTGCGTCGACATTACTACGCCTAGAACGTTGGTTCCGACGAAGCCTTCGTGAAACGCGTAAAGGCTACCGGCCATGCCCGCAATCGCGCCGCTGATCGAGAAGATCACTGCTTTCAAGTGCTGAGCTTTATAGCCAAAGAAGCCAATTCTGTATTCGTTCTCCCGCAACCCCGCCAGAGCAAGACCAAACTGCGAGCGAAGAAGATAACGAGACAGCAGATAGACGATAATCAGAATTCCGAGAGCCAGATAGTAGAACGTCGAACCCTCGTTCAGCTCATATGATCCTATGGTCATAAGCTGAATAGACGGAATCCCATTCTGACCGCCGAGATACGATGCCCCCCCCGCAAGTCGGTCAGCGGCGTAAGCACCGGTCATCGTCCCGAGAGAAACAAAAACGATGCTCGAAGGATGACGGCCCAGCAGGAGGAAGCCGGCAATTAACAGGGCCACGACGAAACCGATCAGGGCACCGACGGGTAGCACAACGAAAATCGAAGCAATGTTGAAGTCCCGCGAAAGAAGAGCGACGCCGTAGCCCGCCATCCCGAAAAAAAGCGACTGACCTAAGCTAAGGATCCCGGCGTATCCCCACACCAAGTCAAACGATAACGCGAATAGGCACAGGATCAGAACGCGAGTTGCGAAAATGGTCGCATAGTCTTGAAGCACGAACGGCACAAGCATCGCGACTATGAGCAGCGAGACCTCGAGCGCCGGAAGAACCCTCCGGCGCTCGGTTGATTTATGTGGAGTTTCCGTCCGCCTCGATGGAAGCTTTACCACCTGCGAGCCCAACGTGGCCGCAGCTTTGTCGGAGGACCCACCGGGCATTCAGCACTCCTTCGGGTCGACAAGACCCGCGCTGCGTGCGACGATCTCGTATTTGCCCCCTTTGGCCACGCCAATGTACATATTCATTTTGCAATGATGCTTGCCCGGCACCATTTCAGCCGGGCCGCCGGGGCCTTCGGCAATTTTGGCATGATCCAGCGCTGCGGCCACAGCATCGCGATCAACCGTGCCAGCCTCCTTCACGGCTGCTTCCCACAGCTTTAGTCCGCGATACGTGCCAGTGGCAGCGCTACCGGCTGAGAAGCGAAACTGGCTCGGGAACTGTTTTTCGTATTCTCCCTGGATCTTAGCGCTTACTGGGTCCTCGTCCATCAAGGCTCGGTAGTAGTCCAGGCTGCTCGCAAGACCGTCGATCTCGTGCGCCTGGTTCATCTCCAGAAAGTTCTCATCGAAATACGTGCAGCCTATACGCCCGCCATTTTTGGAGAAGCCGGCTTCATAAAGCTGTTTGAAGAACGGGCTGACACCAGGTGGTACAATTGTGTTGAAGACGACGTCCACGCGGTTGGAGATGATGCGATTGACGGTCGAGGAGAAATCGATCTGGTCCATCGGGTAGTACTCTTCGAATACGACCTCACCCCCGTTGCTTTCGATCACCTTTCTCGCATAAGCGCTGATCGTCTGCGGCCAGACATAGTTCGAGCCGGGCAAAGCGAACCGCTTGCCACCGTTCTTGATCAGCCAGGGAATGAACTGATCACAGTTTTGCGCAGGCACGGGACCGGTGCAAAACAGATTGGGCATGCACTCCTTGCCCTCATAACCCTCAGGGTAGATGTAGAGAGTTTTGCCTCTGGATACGATCGTATCCTTGATGGCGTTGCGCATTGAACTGGAAATTCCACCGAGCACCAGGTCGACCTTGTCGCGCTGGATCAGCTTGCGGACGTTGCCAACGGCAACGGACTCGTTTGTAGCCGTATCCTCGATGTATAGCTCGATGGGGCGCCCCAGCAGGCCGCCAGCGTCGTTGATCTCCTTCACGACCATGCGAGCGACATTGGCGTCGGTATTTCCGGCAAAACCCAGCGCACCAGTGAGGTCGGTAGCAATGCCGAGCTTGATCGGCCCCTCGGCCGCGTTGGCCCAGCCAGGGCGGATCACCCAACTGCCCGGACCTACCGCGATAGCGGCCGAAGCGAACGCGAAATTATGAAGAAAGCGGCGTCGGCTGAACTTCATACCACCGTTTATCATATATAGCTCTCCCACTGGCTAGTTTGCCTTAGATGCGCCCCCCTCCGGGCCGCAGCAGCAAGAAGCTATCCGTCATTTTTCAGTCACATGCGGTCTTTCGAAGCGGAAGTTGGGTAAAATTGCGTAAGTCTTTCGAAGAAAGAGAAGAGCGGACTGCAGGAAGAATGCGCCGCGTGGTCGCCGCCTACGGCCGGGCGACCTTCAATACGCGCGATCCGCTGTTTTGGAGACTGAATGTTTCATCGGAGATAATGGTCCCAGTTCTTCTGTGGAACTGGTGAGGCTTGAACACGCGTGATGAGGCGGTTTCGTTGGTCTCGCAAGGATCACACTTGCGTGAGCGTCCGGCGAACGCATTTTTTTGGTGTCGAGAGATGGAAGCTATAGGCCGCGTTTCATTTCATCGGCCATGATGCGGTCGATTATTTCAGGATCGCACTGTGTGTCGATGAGGAACTCGCGGATACCGCCGTCCCACGTTCTGATGTCGGCGAGTAGGCTTTGAAGTTCTTCGATGCCATTCTCGGTCAGACCCTTCGTGCCATCTTCAGTGCCATCGCTAACGTAAACCAGTTCGCCCTCGGAGATGTTGTCGGAGTTGGCCGTCACTTCCTCGATCAGCTCGAGGTTCTCGCCGATCATGCTGGCGACTTGGCTGAGTGTGTAGATGAATCTCGAACGTGCCATCAGGCAGCCTCGCATCGAGCGTTTGCCGGCACCCAGTTCCAGGGCAGCAGGTCTTCAAGTCGATCCTTGGGGTGATCCTGGATCCGGGCGAGGACATCTGTCAGATACACCTCCGGATTTTGGCCGTGCAATTTGACCGTTTCGATGATGGTCAGGATGTTGGCGATGCGCTCACCGCCCTTGTCCGAGCCGGCAAACAGCCAGTTCTTCCTTCCGATTCCAAGCGGACGCATGGCTCGTTCAGCGATGTTGTTGTCGATTTCGACACGGCCATCGTCGATGTAGACACTCAAGGCTGTCCATCGCGACAGCGCATATCGCATCGCCTCGGCCAGCCTCTGCTTCTGTGGCAAAGTTGAGAGCGTGGTTTCGATCCAGACCTTGAGCTCGTCCAGAACGGGCTGGGCATGGTGTTGGCGCAGGGTGCGCCGCTCGTCAGCCGACATGCCTCGGATACGGTTCTCGATATCGTAGAGAGCGCCGATACGCGACAGCGCTTCCTCAGCGATCGGAGATGGCTTCAGCTTGACCACATCATGGAACTTGCGCCGCACATGCGCCATGCAGGCGGCTTCAATGATCTGGTTGCCGTAGAGTTTCTTGTAGCCCCCATAGCCGTCGGCATGCATGACGCCGCTGAAGCTTGCCAGGTGATCAGCCGGATGCGCGCCCTTGCGGTCAGGGCTGTAGTAATAGGCGATGGCTGCGGGAATGACGGATTGATAGCCACTGCCGTCAAAGACGTAGACCCAGACCCTGCCGGTTTTTGTCTTGCCCCGCCCGGGGTCGAGGACATCGACCGGGGTATCGTCCGTATGTATTCGGTCGAGTGCTGCGATATGGGCCCTGATTAACAGCACAAGCGGTGTCAGCAATGTAGATACCCGGCCGACCCAGTCGGCCATTACGGATCGGGAGATGTCTATCCCCAACCGGTCGTACATCTCTGATAGACGGTAGAGGGGAATGTGATCGTCGAATTTGGCGATCATGATATGGGCGAGCAGTCCCGGCCCGGGTTTGCCGCGCTCGATCGGCAAGGTCGGCATCTCACCAGCCACCGTCGTATCGCATTCCCTGCAGATCATGCGCTTCTCGACATGCCGAACAATCTTGACTGACGCCGGCACGTGCTCCAACACCTGAACCACCCTGTCGGGCGCCTTCAGGAATGAAGTGCCACCGCAGGTCGGGCAGTTGCAAGGAGCCGCATAGACCAGTTCTTCGGCTGGCAAACCATCGGGCAGGGGCTTGCGCTTCGGCTTGTCCGGCGCGTCGTCCAACTCCGGCAAGGGGATTTTCCCGGAGCGCATTTCAGCCTCAGCACGGGAGGCCTCAATCTCCTCCAGCATCAGCTCGAATTGCTCGATCTTCCGGTCGATCTTTTCCGAGGAAGCGCCATGCTGCCGATGTCGGAGCAATTCCAATTGTGCCCGCAACAGCCCGATTATGGAGTCGCGTTTGATGACCTCGGCTTCCTGGCTTTCAAGTTTCGCCGCCTGTTCCGCGACGAGTGCGCGCAAAGCAGTGAGCTCGTCCTGACTGTCCAGCGGCGCTGTTTCCATACCGGCATATCTAGCCGATTTGCCTCTGGCACGCCAGTTTTATGCCTCGGATGTCTCTGCAAAACATGGCTTTTATCCCGTTCGGCCGGGAGCTGACGTCCACGCCGGGCGGCGCCAATCTATCCCCTCAACCAGCATCGAAAGCTGCGCCTGCGTCAGGTGCGCAACGCCCTCCTTCGCCGTCGGCCAGGGAAAGTATCCGCGCTCCAAAATCTTGTAGAACAGGCAGAACCCCTGGCCGTCCCACCAGAGAAGCTTGATCCGGTCAGCGCGCTTTCCGCGGAAGCCGAAGATCGCGCCCGAGCCCGGCGCCTCCTTCACGACCGTTTCGACCAGCGCCGATAGGCCATCGATGCCACGCCGCATATCCGTCACTCCGCAGGCCAGGTAGATCCGCACATTCCCCGATGGCCCGATCATGTCGCCTCCACGCAAGCGACAAGCGGGCCAAGCAGCTTCAACTCAACGTCAACCGGAACCTTCAAGCTCCGACCGTTTCGAAGCAAGATCTCGACCATCGCCGGCCTCGTTGCTGCGGTAGACGGCTGGCTTACGCCAACCTCCTCGGTGATTTCCACCGGGAGGAACACCGTCGGCCGATCGCCATAGCTGAATGATTGCCGCCACAAGCGGATCTGGCCCGGATGAATGTCGTGCCGGCGCGCCACATCGCCAATGCGAGCACCGAGCTCATCAGCTTCCGCAAGTATCCTCAGCTTCGCCTCGTCCGACCAACGCCGTCTGCGCTCGGTACCGGACATGATCTCCATGCGAGCCATGAAACCTCTTTGTTCTGGTATTAATGTCAGCACTAATGCTGGTTCTAATGCCAGAACATCGCCTGATTTGCCCGATCAGCAAAAACAGCTCACCGGACGCTCACACACTTGCCGCCAGTGCCTGCATTGCGTTTCGGCAGCCGAGCACCACGTGGACGTTTCGTTTTCGACGGGCATTCAGTTCTTATGATGTCAACTGCCAAGGATCATTTGACTTGGAGATTCTCGAGCGGCGCGATTAATTAATGACACTCTCGCAACCGCTACGGAAAGAATCCGTATTGTAGGTTTCGCGGCGGTTTTTGATCGGCCGACCGCTTAAGTCATCATGTTCGGAACACGATCGTCATTGCTTTTACGTCTTTGAAATTTTTGCTGGCCCAAGGCCTATTAACGCCGCGTACTCTATTTTAGGCCGCGCCTTCAAACTCCCGACAAGCAACGCCCAACTATCAAAAAAGCAGGCAAGTTGTACCTTGCCTGCGAAAACCGCATAATCTTTCCTTCAGCGGACCCAAGTTCCCGAAAGTAATTTTGGCCGGGCTCGTTCTCCTTTAAGTTCTCCCCTTGTTGATTCCGATTCCCGGAGAATCAAAGTTGTTGCAGCTTTTTCAACTGAGGTGTTGAAATCAGCACTCCTTTGGATCAACAAGGCCAGCGCTGCGTGAGACGACCTCAAAGTGCTCTCCTTTGGCCACGCCGATGTACATATTCATCTTGCAATGGTGCTTACCCGGAACCATCTCCGCCGGTCCGCCAGGACCTTCTGCGATCTTGGAGTGATCAAGGGCAGCGGCCACGGCATCGCGATCGACAGTGCCCGCCTCCTTCACTGCAGCCTCCCAGAGCTTCAGTCCTCGGTAAGTTCCCGTAGCGGCGCTTCCGGCCGAGAACCGAAATGGACCAGGGAATTCTTTCTCATAGGTTTCCTGGATCTTGGCACTTACCGAATCCTCCGCAGTGAGAGCCTTGTAATAATCAAGGCTACTTGCAAGACCTTCGACCTCGTGCGGCTGATTCATTGGAAGCGCGTTCTCATCGTAGTAGACGCACCCCAGCCGTCCGCCGTTCTTTGAGAAACCCGCTTCATAGAGCTGCTTGAAGAACGGGCCAACTCCCGGGGGAATGACGGTGTTGAACACGACATCGACGCGGTTCGAAATGACGCGGTTGACGGTGGAGGAAAAATCAATCTGGTCGACGGGATAGTATTCTTCGAAAACCACCTCGCCGCCGTTGCTTTCGATCACCTTGCGCGCGTAGGCGTTGATCGTCTGTGGCCACACATAGTTCGAGCCTGGCAACGCGAAACGTTTGCCACCATTCTTGATCAACCACGGAATGAACTGATCGCAGTTCTGTGCCGGCACCGGTCCGGTGCAGAACAAATACGGCGTGCACTCTTGGCCTTCATAGGCTTGCGGATAGATGTACAGTGTCTTCCCGCGAGAGATGATCGTATCCTTGATGGCATTGCGCATGGCGCTGGAGATTCCTCCAACCACCAGATCGACCTTGTCGCGCTGAACCAACTTTCGAACATTGCCAACGGCAATGGATTCGTTGGAGGCGGTATCTTGAATATGTAACTCGATGGGACGGCCGAGAAGACCGCCAGCATCATTAATCTCCTTAACGACCATACGAGCAACATTGGCGTCAGTATTGCCGGGAAACCCGAGCGATCCCGTCAGATCAGTGGCCATTCCGACTTTAATCGGCCCCTCGGCCGCGTTAGCCCAACTCGGGCGGGCCACCCAACTGCCCGGTCCTATCGCGATAGCGGCCGAAGCGAACGCAAAATTATGAAGGAAGCGGCGCCGGCTGGAATTTATTCTGTCATTCATCATGGATCGTCTCCCACTGGCTCATTGGCCTTGAATGCGTCCCCCTCTGGGCCGCAGCAGCAGGAAGCTATCTGCACTCTTAAGTCACATAAGATCTTTTGGGACAGGATTTGGGTAAAGTTGCGTACACCTCCGATAGACCTTGCGGTCTCATGCTTGACGCGCCGCTGTAGCGACATTCGTTGGATGCGGCAGGTACGAATAGCATTTCCGGCAACTTTGCAACTTGCCAACACCTAGACGGGTTGTTCCACAAAGGCGATAGTTCTGGCCCCGCATTAATGCGGGGCCAGATGCTCTGCACGCTTGGGAGGTCTCTGATCATTCGAGTGCAGAGTCTGACTTTGACACCAAGTTCTGCCTTTTCCCAACCAGCTGAAAAGGCGCACTTCCGGCAGTGCAAGCAACGGCATGCACAAAAGCACTATGCTCACTGGGATTGGTCAGTCTATTTCTTAGTCGACGTGCCTCCGATCGCATTGGCAACCCTGTAAGCGAAGACAATTCCCGGGCCGATTGTGATGCCTGCCCCCGGATAGAGCCCGCGCATAAGCGACGTTGCGTCGTTGCCGCACGCATACAGTCCTTCGATTGGAGAGCCATCGGCTTTCAAGACTCTGCCCGACGTGTCCGTCGCAAGACCGGTTGCGGTCCCTAGAGTTGCCGGTACGATACGGAGCGCGACGAACGGACCCTTTTCTATCGGACCAAGATTGGGATTGGGCTTTCCGACCGATGGATCGCCAAGCATCCGATTGAAAGCGGATTCTCCGCGATGAAAATAGGGATCAACGCCGCTCTTCGAATGGATGTTGTGCTCGGCCACGGTCTTTTCCAGCTCTGACGGATCAATCCCGATCTTCCGCGCAAGGTCGGCAATGGTTGCTGCGACCTGGATATAATTTACGCGCTCATATGATTTTGTTCCGAGCGTCCAGGGCCACGGAAGAAGGTGGCCCATGCCTCGCTTGTTCAAGAACTCATGGTCACAAATAAAATAGAACCGTTTGTCCGCCGGGTATCCGTTCTGGAACATCGCCAGGCAGATATCGTGATAGGAATTGGACTCGTTGACGAAACGCCGGGCATTCGGTCCGATCGCAATGACGCCAGGCCGTCCGCGGTCGAGCCACCCATACGGAACGGTCTGCGTTTCTCCCTTTTTCCCGTGCAGCAAGGAAACCGGTGTCCAGAAGCCTGCACTGGCGACATTATTGTCGATAGCACCGCCCAGTTCCGTTGCAAGCTTAATCCCGTCACCGGTCGAGTCCGGGTGTGCAAGAGTATCATCGTGCTGGTGCGCTCCACTCAATGCCGCTCGCAGCTTAGCGTCGCGGGCAAATCCGCCTGTTGCCAGGACGACGCCTTGTTCAGCTTTGACGCGGATGTCGCGACCATCGCGCCTGATAACGACGCCAATTACACGGTCATTTTCCATGACGAGGCGAACCAATGGCTCTTCCGTCCAGATGTCGACCTTGCGCTTGCGAAGGCTGGTTATGAAACGGGCTATAAGCGCGTTGCCGCCGCTCAACTCAGTCCCGCGCCGATAGCGTAGCCGGTCGCGAGCGTAGCGACCAACGCGGCGAAGCACGTGCCGCATCGACTCTAGCGACTTGAGCGGATTAAGGAACTTCCCGACCTCGCCGGAGGAAATCATCATGCCGCCGAGAACCACTCGAATCGGATCTCCAACCAGATCGAAATCCTTGCCAAGCAAGCGGCCGTCATAGGGGGCCGGACTAAGTGCCCTTCCTGAATCGACACCGCCAACTTGGCTCGAGTGATAGTCCGGCGCAGAGGCAAGCGTGAACTTCACGTCCGTCCCCTTCTCGATTTCCGTAAGTGCCTTTGGGCCATCAGTCAAATATGCTTCAACGAAATCCTCGCGGTAGTAGTTTCCAAGCTCATTCTTGAGATAGGTTCGGGCGTTTTCAATGCTGTCCTTGACTTTCGCGGCCACGGCTTGAGGCGAACACGGAACCCAGATCATGCCGTTAGAGAGTGCCGTGGTTCCGCCCAGTTTCGGCGACTTTTCGCAGACAAGGACCTTCAAACCGGCCTGAGCGGCAAACAGAGCAGCGGACAGGCCGGCAGCGCCACTTCCGACGGAAATGACGTCGTAGACCGCGTCCCATTCGGGGCTGACCGATTGTGCAGAGGATACAGGAGTGGCGACGATGGACATCTTTAATCTCGGAATACGATTTGATTGGGGTGAAGATCACGAACGGGGCATCGGCACGGCCTTGAAGGCCTTCGCAACCGCCTGCACCGCTCTTTCGATCGGTATCCGCTCGATGGAGGAGGCGCCGACGAAGCCGACGCAATCCGTTGACCGATAAACCTCGGCCGTATCCTCGGGCTCGGCGATTGCTCCCCCATGCGCAAGCAGGATGACATCCTGCCGAACCGCCTTGGCCGCATCATTAATCCTGTTGATCTTCAATATCGCTTCCTGGATGGCTTGGCCCTCCTCGTGACCAGCAAGTCCGCCACGCGTTGCTCCGACATGAGGTACGATGCAGTCCGCACCTGCCTCAGCCATCGCCGCGGCGTCATCCGCAGAGGCGACATAGGCCAAGGAGAAGATGTTCTTCTTGCGTGCGAGCGCGATCATCTCGACCTCACGGTCAAAGCCCAGACCGACGCGACCGCGACGGTCGCGCCATTTGTCTCCCATGGTCGAAATCGTCGGATAGTTGATGACGCCGGAGTACCCTGCCGCCCAGAACCGATCCAGAAGCCCGTCGAGGTCGAGGCGCATCGGATCCCATGCCTCGATGCCGCCGATCACCGGGACGGTCGAGACGACATTGCGTATCTCCGCGGCCATCTCGATCGTGCGCGCGTTGGAATCGCCGATCCGGCTCGTAGGAAGTCCCATCAGTCGCGACAAACCGGTACTGTAGACAACCAGCATGTCGGCTCCGCCAAGAGCGGCGCACTTGGCAACGAGACCACAGCTGCTGCCGGCGGCAAGAATTGGATTTCCTTTTGAGGTCTGTTGGCTGATGGCAGCCAGAATTTCCGAGCGCTCAAACATTTTCATGGGGTACAGCCTCTTCTCGAATATTTTGCAGAATCCAGCCGACTGCGGCTTGCGCGAACGCTAGATCGTTGATGTGACAGGGAATTTCCTGGACGATGACCGAAGGAGGTAGCGTACTTCGCAGTCCCGACAGCCAGGCGCCGTTGGCCTCTGGATCATAAAAGACCGCACCCTCTCGATCATAGTCGGAGACCCCTTCGGAGGGCCAAAGGACATGGGAAGCGCCTTTTGCGGCAGCAAGTTTCAGCCCGGTGCGACGACCGATTTCGAAGGCCTCCTCCGGCGTCGTCCGCATCAGCGTCGTGTATGGCGTATGCGAGTAGAATTTCCGGCCCGAGAACCGTTCGGGTACACTCGAGGGCACTCCAAAGTTCACCATATCGACGGCGCCGGGTGCGACCAGTTGCGGAATGCCCTTGCGGCCAGCTGCCGCTAGACGATCCGGGCCAGCGCTTGCCGACCCTCCGGCGAGATCATCAGCGAGCTCCGTCGTCGTCAGATCGAGAACCGCGTCGAATTCACCTGCATCGATCAAGGCTTCCATCTTCCGGCCGCCAGAGCCGTTCGCTGGGAAGACGATCGCCTCAAGGCCCTTTTCCGACAGAAGACGCACACACTCGTTTACTGCCGGCGTCGTCACGCCAAATGCCGTGATCGCCACGATTTTTCGACGCGATGGGTCTTGCGGCTGGTAGTGCATGGCTGCGATCGCCTGTGCGGCATTGGTCAGGATCCTTCCGGTGAAGCCATTGACACCGAAGAGATCGACAAGAGTCGGATATAGCAGTATGTCGCTTTTGGCAGCGAGTTCGGCAAGCAGCGCCGGCCGTGCGCTTGAAACAAGAAGCTTGGGGAAGCCGAAGGGAAGGTCGGCGACCACTTCACCGAATACTCCGCTTCCTTTCCCGCCAGCAATACCGATTATCGCAGATATGCGACCCTCTGAAAGCAGTGCGTTAACCGACATGCGAGCACGTCGGCCGATGTCAGCAAGCAGTGCCGCCGGATCCGCCGATCTAGTAGCAGCGGCGCTGGATGTACCGACATCGACCAACACGGCGCCCCTGCCGCTGGCGCGCATGATATCCGCCACGTAAGAGACTTCTGCCTGCTTGGTATCCATCGTCGCGACGATCGCCACCGCGTCACTTTCGAGCGTCGCCTCGCTCACGACGTTTTTCCCTTTGGGCGTCTCATTTGCCCCATCCGGCACACGCGTTTCATCTCGACCTCCCTTGTGCACGCTCATGCTTTGAGCGATTTTGAGTTAGTTTTAGAGGAGAGGATCGTGCTGCCAAATCGCGCGCGGGAGAGGAGTTGGGTAAAAATGGGTACGTGGTCGATCATTGATCATATCGAGCCGCATGCGACGAGAGATTCGAGCGGGAGCGACGATGAGGTCGTCATCTTTGCGCCGTCTCTCCGAGCGCTGTCCCCTGGCGATCCGATTGTGATGGCAACGCTGCCAATACTCGACTGGAACGCGGAACTCTTCCGAGCGCTAGACCGTGTGACCTCGGTGGGAAATCGCTGCTACGCCGCAGTCTTGATGATCGATCCCTTCACGCTGTGGGAAGACCTTGCGGACTCGCTCAAGTATAAGGGTTTCGCTGGCGTCGTGAACTTTCCCCCGGCGTCGCTGGTGGAAGGGGTTCAATCCGCCGTCGACGCTGGCAACACGCTCGAAATCGATCGCATGAAGTGGTTCCACGACACCGGCTTGGGGATTATCCATACTGGATCGTCCAGGGTGGAGATGGCCGATGTCAGCAATCGCTTGGCGGACATCCTCGACGGAATGATCTATTTCCCTCCCGATGCTCTCGCGCGGCCAGTCGCCGCACGGATGAATCTGGAGCCCATCGCCCAAGCCGGCTTCTTTCCGGCTTCTGTTTGGTCGCTTACGTCTGCGCGATCCCCAGTAATAGGGGCAGTTTGATACAGCACGGCAGCTAGTTCAGGATCTTGAGCTTCCGGATCTTGTTGTACAGGGTTTTGCGTGAAAGGCCGAGTGCGAGCGCCGTTTTGCCGCGATGAAGCTTGTTGCGTCGAAGGGCTTCTATGATCCACTCGCGTTCGGAGAGGCCCGCCGTTTCCTTCGAGACCGCCTTGGTACCGATGATCGGCTGCAGACGATCCGCGGTGATTTGAACGCTCGTTGGCAATGTCGCCAACTGCTCGACGACATGCCTTAGCTCCCGAACATTTTCTGGCCAGGAATGGCTGGCGAGCGCGAGGAAAGCCGAGTTCTCGATCGCCAGAGCGACCGTTCCAGCATCTCCCCTCGTCTCGACTGTGAAGTGATGGACGAGCGCCGGGAGATCCTCAAGGCGATCCCGCAGAGGCGGTAGATGAATTTCCAACCCGGCGAAGGCAGCTCGCAGCCTGGGGCCAATCGGAAGCATGTCATCTGCGATACCCGCGGACGCGGTGCAGGTGGCAATGACCTTCGCCTCGGAACGATTCGATGCGGCGCCGTTGACCGCGGTGAACATTCCGGTCTCCAGGAAATCGGCCAGTTGCTGCTGCCCCTCCTCCGTAAGGTCGTTGACGTGGAGGATGATGAGTGACGTATCCGTCGCGGTTTCCAAAACCGATATCCGACGTCGAGTATCCTTATCCGGCTCCAATCCGAATAGGGCAACCGCATTCTGGTTTCCGGGAGATGGCCGGCAGGGAAATACGACAGGCTTGCGATGTTTATGCGCTCCCAATGAATGGACAAGCGAGGCAACGCGCCGCTTGCCTGTCCCCGGCTCCCCGACAATGAGGACGGGGTTGGTGCCGGTCGCCAGGCGCTTGGCCGCGTCGAGCGCATTGTTCATGGACGCTGAACGCGCGACGATGCCGTGCCGGTACCCGTTAAGCTGCAATTGCCGCTCGAGGAGGTCGACCTTTTCCCGGAGCACATTGATGGTCTTGAAACCGGAGGTCATCTCGAGGACCGACATCTCCAGGGGAACGCGGTCCAGCGATGACCCACCTATGAACCCCTGCGTGCCAGTTTCCCGGCAGACGTCCATCAATTCCTCGGGTTTCGTGATCGGTCCGCCTCCAAGCAGACAAACGACGTTGCGATCGATCGCATGAACCGCACGGGCGATGTCGCGCGTGCGCGCAGCCAGCTCTGCAAGTCCAATTGATGAAGACGAAAGGCCCGTTTCGGCTGGGTTGAGGTTGAAATTCATACTGATCGCTTCGACGCCCGCTTCGACCATGCGCCGCGCCTCGACCTGGGTCCGAGTATAAGCGATCGTCATCAGGCCACGTCGCGCCGCCTTGACCAGGAGCTCGACTTCGCGGGCATATCCCAGCCCGCAGCTTTCCAGAACGGTCCGACGGTGCGCATCCAGATGGATGACCGAAGGAAAATTTGTGACCCCTGCAAAACCCCACCGTTTAAGCCTGTCCAGGAAATCGTCGAGATCGAGCCGCGGATCGAAGGTGCAAGCGCCGAAGAAGACCGGCAGCCGGGTGCTGCGCAAAATTTCAGATCGGCCGAAACTTGCAACGAACGCGTTGGTGTCACGTATGGGGAGAACGGACGCCGGCGAAGAACCGCCCATCGCGCGGAAACGACCGGCATTCAGCGCAAGCACGAAATCGGCTCCGGCACGCTCGGCCGCCCGCGCCGTCATGCCGGAGCCGATGGCGGCTCCGAGCATGAACGAGCGGGAGTTACCCAGAAACTGTCGGATACCGGAAATGGTCGTCACGCCTCATGGATCTTACGCTTCCAGCAGAATCACGTATCCGGAAGCGATAATCAACTCCAGCTTTTCGGTGCCTCCAGGCGCGGCAAAGCCTTTCCTTGTTGAGTGAACACATGACAGTCGGAAGCCGCCACTGCGAGCGAAACCCGCCCTCCCCGTCCGGAGTGAAAATGATCGTTGGGCGAGCGGGCTACAATGTGCTCGCCTAGTGCGGTCCCATAGAGGTAAGTCGCGCTGCCCAGATGCTCCACGAAATCGACATCGACCTCCACGATCAGTTCGCCGGGCCGGCCAGAAGGGGCCACGAAATCGTCCGGCCTCAGCCCCAAGGTCAATATGGCCCCGGGTTGGACCGTCCCTGCCTGGACCGGAAGCCATCCCGACAAGCCGTCCTTGAGAGCAATTTCCGCGCGTCCGTCGTCTTTGGTCTTCAATTTGCAGGGCAGGAAATTCATTCGCGGTGAGCCGATGAATCCCGCAACAAACTGGGTTGCCGGCCGATGGTAAAGATCGTGAGGGCTGCCGACCTGCTCGATGTGTCCGTCCTTCAAAACCACGATCTTGTCGGCCATGGTCATCGCCTCGACCTGATCGTGGGTGACATAGATCATCGTGTTGCCGAGCTGACGATGGAGCTTGGCGATCTGGACGCGCATCTGCACCCGCAATTCGGTGTCGAGATTTGAAAGGGGCTCATCGAACAGGAACACCTGGGGTTGGCGAACGATTGCCCGGCCGATCGCGACACGCTGTCGCTGGCCGCCGGAAAGCTGCTTCGGCTTGCGGTCAAGGAGGTGTTCGATCTGCAACAGTGCAGCTGCCTCGCGCACTTTAGTGGCAATCTGCTCCTTGCCCAGCTTCGCCATCCGAAGAGGGAATGCGAGATTGTCGCGAACGGTCAGGTGCGGATAGAGTGCATAACTCTGAAACACCATGCCGAGATTGCGGTCAGCGGCATCGACCGAGTTGACGACCTTGTTGTCGATCTTCAGCGTTCCGCCAGAGATCTTTTCCAAACCTCCAATCATACGCAAAAGCGTCGATTTGCCGGAACCAGATGGCCCGACGAAGACCACGAACTCGCCATGGGCGATGTCGAGATCGATGTCGTGTAAAATGCCAAGGGCACCGTAAGTCTTCCGAATTCCCTCAAGGCGGACTTCAGCCATTTTTTCCTCCCATTGTCGTTCTTGCGCGCCTGTTTCAGCGCGCCGACGGTATTTGCTTCAGACTGGATATGACGAAATCGGGCGGCTGCAGCGTGGGATCATCGACCGGCGGCACTCCCGTAGTCACGAGAACGGAACATAGTCCGGCCCGTTTTCCTGCCTGAATATCGGTGGGTATCTGGTCGCCGATCATCAGTGTCGACGCCCTGTCGGTTCCGAGCCGCGTCAGCGCGGCTTCGATCATATGAACCTCGGGCTTGCCAACAATGATGGGCTTGACCCGCGCAGCGGTCGCAACCGCGGTGAGGATCGCCCCCGCACCAGGCTCGAAGCCGGTCGGCGTGGGGAGCAGCAGATCCGGGTTGGTACCCATCAACACGGCTCCCTTCAGGATAGCGTCAACAGCGATGCGCAGCTTTTCATGGGTGATTTCGCGATCGAGACCCATGATCACGACGGCCGGCTTTTCATCGGTGATTTCGAGTTCCGCATCCGAGATCGCTCGTCTGAGAGATGGCGCGCCGATCACGTAGACGCGTGTTCCGGCAGGATGGTTCGCGCGAATCAACTGCGCCGCCGTCACTGCCGATGTGACGACATTGTCCTCGGTGACTTCCAGACCGAAGCCGTTCAACTTGGCAACGACATCCCCGGCCGAATGAGTCGAGTTGTTGGTGACGAAGCAGTATGGGATTCCGGCGGCCCGCCAGACCTGGAAGGTCTCGACCGCATCTTGAATGGCGGTCTTGCCGCGGTAGACCACGCCGTCGAGGTCGGAAACGACGCCCTCCACAAGCGGCCAGTCAAGAGCATGTGCGATCTCAACCATTCATCAACATCCCGCCGTTTACGTGCACGATCTGCCCCGTGATGTAGGCAGACGCTGGACTCGCAAGGAAGACTGCAATACCGGCGATGTCTTCCGGGGAGCCGACACGGCCGAGAGGAATGCGACCCGCATGGCGTGCTTCCGTCTCCTCGCGCGGACGACCGTGCATCGGGGTATCGATGATGCCCGGCGCGACCCCATTCACGTTGATGCCGAAAGGAGCGCACTCGTAGGCGAGCAGCTTCGTCAGATCATGCACAACTGCCTTGGAAAAGCAGTAATCGGCTCCGCCCGCCTGATAGTTGAACACGGCGCCTTGCGAAGAGAGCGAGGACCCGATGTTAACAATGCGGCCGCCCCTCTCCTTCATGAAGCGGTGTACGACAAGCTTCGAGCAGAGTAGCACCGCCCCGGAGTTGATTTCCATGGTACGATCGATCTTGGCCTTGTCGCCGGACAGCAGGGACTCCGCCGATTTGATACCGGCATTGTTCACGAGTGCGTCGAGGTGGCCGAAGCGCTCAGCAACGGCATCCATGACGCGCTCGATGTCCTTTTCGCTGGTGACATCCATTGACATCGTGACGGCCTTCTCACCGCCTTCCACCTTCGTAAGTGCACGCCCGAGCGCGTCCTCATTGGCATCGGTGGCGATCACGTTTGCGCCGTTTGACAGGAACGCAGCCACGATCGCTGCGCCAATTCCGCCGCCCGCCCCAGTCACGAGAACGGTATTGCCTGGCGTTGAGAAAAGAGGGGACGTCATCGGATCTCCAATAAAGTTTTGTGATTGAGGAATTCGTCGACCTCCGCCTCGGTCGGCATCGACGGCTGGGCACCGCGTCGAGTGACGCAAAGCGCAGCGACGGCCATGGCCTGGCGGACGGCTTCGCGAACAGGAAAATCTCTTGCGAGGGCGGCAGCAAAGCCACCGTTGAAGGCGTCGCCGGCCGCCGTAGTGTCGACAACGACAACCGGAAAGGCCGGGACAAGAAAAGTCTGCTGCCCATCGGCGTAGAAGGCGCCACGCTCTCCGAGCGTGATGAGTGCTGCCTTCGGTCCAAGCGCCAGCAAGGCTTGGGCAGCTTTAGCAGCGGCCTCCTCACTGTCGATTTCGATTCCCGTGAGTTCGTAAGCTTCCGACTCATTCGGGGTAACGAAGTCGACCGCCGACCATGCAGCGCGCGACAACCCTGGTCTCACAGGGGCAGGATTGAATATGAGCCGGAACCCGAGCTGAGCTTTCAGAGAGAAGAGCCGCTCCAAGGCTTCGATTGGCAGTCCCATCTCCGCTACGACAATCGAGTTTGGTTCGATATGGGCAGCCGCCTTGTCGATCAGTTCAGGCGTGACATTTGCGTTGGCACCCGGGTCGATGACGATCATGTTGCCGCCATCATCGCCCACCATGACCAGTGCCGAGCCGGACACCTCTGCCTGTGCAATCTGAACAACGCTTGTATCGACACCCGCATTTACGAGTGACAGCATTAAATGACCACCGGCCTCGTCATCGCCGAGACGGGAGAAGAGCTTGGGCTTCAACCCCAGCCTAGCCGCCGCGACCGCCTGGTTCGCGCCCTTTCCGCCTGGATGCCGGACCAGCGAACCGATAAGGCTCTCGCCCGGCGTGGGCAGCCGTTCGACGTTGAAGCAAAGATCGAGATTCGTCGTACCAAAGAAAATTAGAGGTGTCGGTCTCATTTGACCGCTCCGAAAGTAAGGCCGCGCTCAAGATGCCGTTGGCCGACGATAATCAGGATGACAGGAACGATCATCGTGACGACGAGACCGGCCGCCATGACGGGGTAGAACTGAACGCCTGGATTGAGCAGCTTCAAAAGCGCGACAGTTACCGGCGCCTTGGTCGAGCTCAGCATCAGGCCGAGTGCAAAATTGTGCCAGGCAAGCAGGAAGACGAGCAGAGAGGCGCCGATAAGGCCCGTTTTGAGGAGCGGCAGGACGATGTGAAGGACGATACGCACCGGCTTCGCGCCGTCGATCGCGGCCGCCTCTTCTATGTCCTTCGGAATATCCTCGACATAGGAGCGGGTAAGCCAGACGATCATGGGCAATGTGATCACCTGGTACACCCAGATCATGCCGAGGTAGGTGTCGTAGAGGCCCAACGACTGAAACAGACTGAAGAGTGGGATGACCACCAGCAGGACGGGGGCGAAGCGGAACCCTAAGATGAAGAAGGCAATGTCTTCCTTGAAGGGGATATCCCGCCGCGCAAGAACGTATCCTGCCGGGACGCCTGCGATCAATGAAACCACGACAGCCCCGAGCGCCACGACGACGCTGTTGATGATCGGGCTCAAGAAATCGACCTTGATGGTTCCGTAGCTGGTCGCACCCGCCTGGGCGACATCGAAGAGAACCCGGAAGTTCTCCAGCGTCGGAGTGAAGATGAATGTGGGCGGCCAAGCCATGACTTCGCTCTGGGTCTTGAGCGACATCATCAGGATCCAGACGAGCGGGAACGCAAGGATGAGGGCGCAGAGCAGAACGAGTGCGTTGAGAATAACCGTTGTGATCGGCGAGCGTGTAAATTCCATTGTTGCCTCCCCTAATTCACGCGGCGGCGGACAGCCTGCCAGGCCTTGACTGTCAGGAACGCGCCGATCAAAACGATCAGCCAGTTGACGACCATCAAGGCTGCACCTCGGCCAAACGTCATGTTCTGAAATGCGGTGATATAGCCCTGGACCGAAAGAGCGGACGTCGAGTTACCCGGGCCGCCTTGTGTCGTACCGAAAATGATGTCGAACTGATTGAACGACTCGATCAGACGGAAGACGGCGGCAATCAGAATGTAGGGGGCAACAAGCGGCAGTTCGATCCGCCAGAATGTTGCCCAGCCTTTCGCGCCGTTGATACGGGCGGCCTCTCGGATGTCGTCGGTAATACCCTGCAGCCCTGCGAAGATGATGAGCGCGAAAAATGGGGTATAGGTCCAGACGTCGATCAGGATGACCGATATCAATGCGGTTGCCGGGTCTGAAATCCACGCAAACGGGCCAAGGCCGGCAAGAGAGAGCAAATAGTTCAGGATACCGCTTTGCGGATTCATCATCGTTGTCCACATGAGGGCAACGCTCATCGGTGGAAGCACAAGCGGCAGCAGGATGATTGGTCTCAGCCAGCGTGCGAGCGAGACACCGGATGCAAAAAGCTTTGCTATCGCCAAGCCCAGAAGCGACTGCAGCAATACCGCTGACAGAGCATAACTGACCGTGACCCGGACGTTGTTCCAGAAGTCGGCGGAGTGCACCAGCGCGGCATAGTTCGCAAGGCCGATGAAACGCACGATCGGCCGGCCAAGACGGAGATCTGTCAGCGACTGATAGACGCCGTAGAAGAACAGAAGCAGGAAGCCAAGGAGGATCAATACGGCTGGAGCGATCACGACCAGGCTGAACCAGTCGACCTGCTGGACGGCCGGTCTTTCCGTTTTTCCGGCCAGTTGCGCTTTTCCGGGTGCGCTGGTTCGGACAACCATTGCCGTCTCCGAAACATGAGGTGTCATTGAGGTCTCCATCCAGGTAACGGAAGGCGGCAGCCACGAGCTGCCGCCTTCTTGGCTTAGAGGCCGGCGCGGATTTCTTCAGCCAACGCCTTCAGCGTGGTTTCCACGTCGTCACCGTTGACCATTTTCTGCATGGCAACCGCCCAGGCATTCATCGCCTCGCCGAAGCCGACCCGCGCGGTGAAGGCTAGTGCAGCGCGATCCTGTGTCGTCTTGAAGCTGTCGACAAAATTGTTGAATTCGGGCTTGGATGCGTAATCGAGCCACGCTTTGTCGCTCCAGGTCGAGGTTCGCGGCGGATTGACGAGCTTGCCCGAGACGGCACCTGCGAGCACGACGTCCTTGGATGTCGCCCATTGGATGAACAACCAGGCGGCACCCTTCTTTTGCGACGCAGAATTCATCGCCAATGACCAGATCCAGATGTTGGATTCAAAGTTCTTGGCATTCGGCGCATGGAGCGGCGGAGCAAAGGCAATCTTCCCCGAGGCCGGCTGGCCGGCAACGTCGTTCCAAAAGCCGAACATGTTGGAGTCGATCGCCATGGCGGTGCGGCCGGACGAAATGCCATCGACAACCTGGTACCAGTTGTCATTGGCGAAGGAGGGCGCCGCGCACTTCTTGATCATATCCACGTAGTCTTTGTGGAAGGCGATCGATTCAGGCGAGTCCAAGCCGGTGTCCAGCTTGCCATCCTTGATGACGAAGTCCTTCACGCCGTAAGAGCTTGCAATCGAAACTGCCGCGGTGTGAATGCTGCTCCAGAAGCGGACACCGCGAACCCCAAGCGGCGTGATGGAGGAATCGGCGGCCTTCAGCTTTTCGCAGGCAGCAGCCATCTCCGGCGGTGTCGTCGGCACGGCAATCTTGTATTTGTCGAGGATGTCCTTGCGGTAGAAGAGCTGGATGTTTTCGAACGCATGTGGGATTGCCCAGACATTGCCACCCTCACCGGTCGCGATCTGGCCGTCTTCCACCTTCCATGTCAGCGCTTTGCGTAGAGACGGGAAAAAGTCATTGTAGTCGTAGCTGGCATCGGTCAGCTTCGGATCGTTCAGATACTTGTCGAGCGGTTCGAGCGAACCACCAGGAGCGAAGTCCCAGGCCGGCTGAATGCCGGTTCCAACGACATCCCACGCTGGAGACTTCGTCGTCAGCTGAAGTGTCAACTTGTTCCAGTAGGAATCGTCGGGGTAGAGTTCCGGCACAACCTTGATGCCGGTCAACTTTTCGAACTCCGGCAGTTTGGCGGCAAGGGCGTCGGCATAAGGATGAATGTCATAGGCCCAGGTGATCGTTGTTCCTTCAAACTGGCGCCAGTTGACTTTGTCAGCAGCAGTCGCAGACGAGACAACACCTGTTGTTGCTATCAACGCGGACGCCAACACAATGCCTTTTGCAGTGCGAACCGCACTGCGACGAACGACGTTCGATAAATAACTCATTCTCTCCTCCCTCGGCACTCAGCCTGATTGACCTTGGCGCGACCCTCTCCAAATCCCGGGTTCGCCAACTCAATGAATAGCGAGGGAAACCGGGCGCACATACGACAGTCAGCGGAGAGTTGAGTAAAATTGGGTAAGCAGACGACCATGTGCATACTGAGCATTGGCAGCTTTGAGGCTGCAGCCAAGCTGGCATCTTTCCGCGCTGCAGCCGAGGAGCCGCACTTCTCACCGAGCGCCACAAGTCACGCCATTGCCAAGCTTGACCGTGACCTCAGCGTCTCCCTCTTTGAGCGAAGCACCGGAAGGTCACCTTGACTCTGGCTGGGCAGACGCTTCTGTCCCATGCTTCCAATGCCTTTGAAGAGCTTCGGCGCAGTGTTGAGATGATTTCATCCAACAAGGCTCACCTGCTGCGGGTACACTGCGCGCCAAGCTATGCCGCATAGATCCTCTCCGCACGCCTTCCCGATTTCCTGGGCAAGAACCAGGGGATAGAGGTCCGGGTGGCGGCATGTCTTAGTTACCCAGTGAAGCCCAGATTTTTCACCGTAAACAGTTTCGAACTGTCGATCGCATCACTCCGAATGCTCGCGCACAGCACCTTTACTCAGCGGTCCAGCCTCCATCCACCATCAACGCGGTCCCGGTGACCATGGCTGAAGCATCGGAGGCCAGATATAGGACAGCGGCCATAATGTCTTCGACCTTACCGATCCTTCCTAGCTTGATCTTCTCGCTGAGCCACCTCACCCGATCCGGGTTCGCAAAGGTTTGTTCGGTGAGCGGCGTGCGAACGAACGTCGGGCATATGGTGTTGACGCGTACACCGTGATGCCCCCATTCGATCGCCATGGATTTGGTGAAGCCTTCTACGGCGTGTTTTGTGGCGCTGTAGACGGCTCGATCGACGCCCCCAACGTGGGCCATCTGAGAGGATATCGTGATCAACGAGCCAGGCTTGCCACAGGCAGTGAGACCTTTGGCAACGGCTTGCGCAAGGAAATAGGCTCCCTTCACATTGATCGAAAAAACCGTGTCGAAATCCTGAGCCGTCGTGTTCAATGCGGGCCCGTGAATCGCCAGGCCCGCGCTGTTCACCAAGACGTCAAACGGACCGTTCGCGGCGACGGTCTTGGATATTGCTTCAACATCCGTGATGTCGAGAGCAACTGCTTCGGCCTTGAACCCCGCCGCCCTGATTGCTTTTGCCGCCTCGTGGAGCTTTGACGACTCGCGGGCCGCTAGGAAAACGGCCGCACCAGCTTCGGCGAGCGCGACCGCCGCCCCGAAACCGATACCGGATGAGGCTCCGGCAACGAGCGCCCTATTGCCATCGAGGCGGAAGGACGGAGTACGGGGAAGCGTCATGCTCATCGGAATTCCTTTTCGATCAGAGCGGATCACTCCGCTGCTGCACCATAAGGGACGTTGCGGCCACCATAGCGTCGAACACGAACATTCGCCTGCTCCGCATGGCCGACGAAACCCTCGAGCATGCACAGCCGCGAGCAATAGGCGCCAATGTCAGCGGCGGCCTGGTCAGTAACCACCTTCTGATACGAGTGCGTCTTGAGGAACTTCCCAACCCAAAGACCGCCGGTATAGCGCCCAGCTTTCTTGGTCGGCAGAGTATGGTTCGTGCCAATGACCTTGTCCCCGTTCGCGACATTTGTCCTCGGACCAAGGAACAACGCGCCGTAGGAGTGCATGTTCTGAAGGAACCAGTCGTCGCGATCCGTCATGACTTGCACGTGCTCGGAGGCTATGTCGTTGGCGACATCCAGCATCTCCTCGTATGTATCGCAAACGATGATTTCGCCATAATCGCGCCAGGATGCCGAGGCGGTCTCGGTGGTCGGCAGGATTTTCAGGATACGATCGATCTCCGACAGAGTTCCCCGCGCGAGCTTCTCCGAGTTGGTGACCAAAACCGCAGGCGAATTGTAGCCGTGCTCTGCCTGCCCGAGAAGATCGGTGGCGCAGATCTCGGCATCGACAGTCTCGTCGGCAATCACCATTGTCTCCGTCGGCCCGGCGAAAAGGTCGATGCCGACCCGACCGTACAACTGCCGTTTCGCCTCGGCGACGAACGCATTCCCAGGCCCAACCAGCATGTCGACGGGCTTGATCGTCTGTGTTCCGAGCGCCATCGCCCCGATTGCCTGCATGCCGCCGAGAACATAGATCTCGTGCGCACCGCCCTTATGCATCGCTGCGATGATGGCTGGATGAGGTTCACCTTTCTGGGCTGGCGCAGCAGCAACGATGCGCGGCACGCCGGCAACCGAGGCAGTTAGCACGGACATATGAGCCGAAGCGACCATCGGGAACTTGCCGCCCGGGACATAGCAGCCGACCGATTGGACGGGGATGTTGCGGTGGCCGAGGATGACGCCGGGGTACGTTTCCACCTCAACGTCCTTCATCGAATCCCGCTGAACCTGCGCGAACTTGCGGATCTGAGCCTGGGCGAACTCGATATCGGCCATGTCCCGTGTGGAGACCTTGTTGATGGCCGCCTCTATTTCAGACGTCGAAAGAAGGAAGGAAGGCGGCGAATACTTGTCGAACTTTTCGGAAAGCTCGCGCACAGCGGCATCGCCCCGCGCCTCGATATCCTTCAGGGTAGCTTCGACAACTGCCCGAACCTTCGCATCGTCCTCGGCGCGATCGGCGGCAGGCTTGCCTGTCTTCAGGTGGCGAATGGTCATGGGTGAACCTCCTAGAAAATTGGTTGGCTGGCGCGACCGCGCTCGAACTGTTGCAGATGGGAATCCAAGCTCCTTGCTACGGAATTCCATGTGAGATCCGGATCTGGTCCGGATCGAAATGTCAGGCGTCCAAGTCGAGGCGGACGACAGTTCCTTCCTTCAGCGATTTCCGCGCAGCGTCGGCGAGCAGCACCGCCTTGCGGCCGCTCTGGAAGTCGGACTCGATCTTCCGCTCGTTTGACACCGCGTCGATGAAGTAATCGAGTTCCGTCGCGTAGGTCGGCAGATAGCGTTCCATGAATCCCGGTAACAGCGTATCGCGTGCATTCGTGGCGGCGGCGCCGAACCGCTCGATCCCCGTCTTGAGCAGATTGGCAGAGGTCACCATGCCCTTTGATCCGAAGACCTCGACGCGCTGGTCATAGCCATAGGTTGCCCGACGACTGCAATCGATGCGGCAAAAAGCGCCGTTGGCAAACCGGATCAGAACCTGCGCAGTGTCGGTATCACCCGCCTCCCCGATTGCCGGATCGACCAGATTGCTCCCCATGGCGCATATCTCGAGTGAACCCTTCGGCTCGGCGAGCCACAGGGCCATGTCGAAGTCGTGGATCATCTGATCGTGGAACTGGCCGCCGGAAACCTTGATGTAGGATGCGGGTGGCGGAGATGGATCGCGGCTGACGATCGTGATGACCTCGACCTGGCCGACCTCTCCTCCGGCAACGGCCTTCCTCACGGCCATGTGCGTAGCGTCGAAGCGCCGTTGGAATCCGATCATGATCGGGACGTTGAGGCCGCTGATCTGCTGCGCGCAGTAATCGACCCGGGCGATATCGAGATCAATCGGCTTTTCGCAGAGGACAGCTTTGCCGGCTTTTGCAGCGTCGACTATCAGGTCTACGTGAGTGTTGGTCGCGGATGCGATGATGACCGCGTCGACGGCCGGATCGTTCAAAGCCACGCGGGGATTATCGGTGGCCTTCGCACCGTAACGAGCCGCAAGCACTTGGGCGCGACTCAAGTCGACATCAACCACATACTCGAGCACGGCATTCTCGTTGGCCGCGACATTCGCGATGTGCTGCGCGCCCATGCGGCCGGCACCGAAAACACAGAACTTCATCGTCTCATTCCTTCGTTTAAAAAGACCAATTCATAGAGCGGCAAGGCGTTGGGGAACGCCTGGGACCTTGACCTGGACCGCGAAAAGCCCGCCGGCGAGGGGTGCTGCCTCCAGTTCATCGTCGGTGTGCATAACGCGTAATGTTGTCGCGTAGAGGGTTCGTCCGTCCTTGCCACCAAGCGTCACACAGGTCGGCCCCTTGGTCGGCAGTTTCACCGTCTCCTGGACCTGACCGTCCTGACCGATCCGCGCAAGGCAGCCGCCCCACACCCGGGCGCTCCAATACGACCCTTCGGAATCGACCACAGCTCCATCCGGCCGGCCATCCGCGACGTCGAGATTGGCCAGGGGAGCAAGCTCCCTCAAGTTCGTCCAACCCGAACTTCTGATCTCGAAGCGGCGAATGGTTCCCTCGGCCGTGTCGGCGAAATACATGACGTCCCCCGAGGGCGAGAACGCGATCCCGTTGCTGATCGTGATCCCTTCGAGCAGTTTCGTGATCTCGCCTGTCGGAGCGCAGCGATAAAGGGCAGCGGCTGGCTTGCGGTCCCGCTCGTCGAACGTTCCGAACACGACGCCGCCGAAAGGATCGACAGCTGCGTCATTGACGCGGGTCTGCGGAAGCCCCTCCTCGATGACGGAGACTGTCTCGAAGTTCCTGAATCCCGCATCGCCGATCACCACACGGGTTGCGAGCCCGAGCACAAAGCCCGAATGCTTCCGAGGCAGAATGAATCCTGCCCGCTCCGGAAGCGGAAAAACCGTCACTGCGCCATCAGCGCCGAGCTTGTAGATTCTACTCTCGGCGATATCCGTCCAGTAGACACTTCGGTCGCGAGGGTCCCAAACGCAACCCTCGCCAAGCGTGTTCTTGCAATCGACGACGCAGGACGCTTCCATCTTCAGCCCCTGTCCGACGACGACATCCCGATCGAAGCGAGGTAGTCGTGGCTTTCCCTGGCATTGCTGAGCGGCGACGCATCGCCGGTGGGATCGACGTCTTGCTCGACAACGGCCATCCCACGGTAGCCGATAGCATCGAGCGCATCGCGAACTTCGACGAAGTCGACGACGCCCTTGCCCAATGGGCAGAAGATGCCGCGGGCGATCGCATCGAAGAATCCGGTCTTGTCGGCGACGCACGCCGCGTGAACGTCCCTGTCGATGTTCTTGAGGTGCATGTGGCCGATACGGCTGCCATACCGCCGGATCAGGGCGATCGGGTCGATCCCGGCATAGGCGGAATGCCCGGTGTCGACGCAAAGGCCAACCAAGTCCTCCGGAAGGACCGACAAGGCGCGGTCGAGTTCATCTTCATATTCGATGTAGCAGCCCGCGTGGGCATGGAGGTAGGATTTAACTCCGTACTCGTTCTTCGCGATCTTCGCGAGCTCGACGATACGGCCGATCATGGCCTTCCAATCCTCTGACGAAAGACGCGGAGCGTCGCTGGGGCGGCCAGCGTATTTGCCGCGCTCGTCGGACACGCAGTCGATGATGACGAGCCGGGGGGCGTCGAGATCCTTGAGGATCGAGCATGTGCGTCTCGTCTTGTCGACAACGCCATCGAACGCGCGGGCATCCGTGAGCGGATCGAAGAGACCGCCCGCCGAGAGCCGAAGATTTCTCTTCGAAAGCTCGTCCTTAAGCTGGGAGGGATCTGTCGGGAAAAATCCGACTGGCCCGAGATCGATGGCGGAGAAACCTGCAGACGCCGCTTCGTCGAGCACTTTCGTCCATGCCGGATTCTCCGGACGGTCAGCGAAATCGACGCCCCATGAGCATGGGGCATTGGCGAGCTGGTACGTGACGGTCATCAGGCAATCTCCTCAGTCTTCACCCATCGGCCTTCGTCGGCCGAAACAAGTACCGCTTCGACCACGCGGTCGACGGTGTATCCAAACTCGAAATCCGCGATCCAGCTCTTTCCAGAGACAACGGACTCGATGAGGCGACGCGCCTCGATGATTTTCAGATCGTTGTAACCGAGCGGATTTCCCTGGAGCCCGAAGAAGGCCGCATAGTCCGGGTGCTGCGGGGCAACGAGAACGCGCTTGTAGCCTCGCTCCGCCGGATTGTCGGTCTGGCGATAGAAGTTCAGCTCGTTCATGCGCTCCTGGTCGAAGAACAGCGCGCCCTTGGTGCCCTGGATTTCGTATGAGAGGTAAAGCTTGCGACCCGTCCCGATGCGGCTCGCTTCCAGATAGCCGGAAGCGCCATTCTTGAAGCGGCAGATGAAGTGCGCAAGATCGTCGTTTTCGACGGTGCGCTCTGCGCCTTTTGCGTCGCGGCGCTTGGCATGAAGGATCTGGCGCGCGCCACTTACTTCCGTCACCTCACCGACAAGATAGTGCGCGAGGCTGAGGACATGGCTCGCCATATCACCAAGCGCGCCAGCTTTACCTGCGGCAGCCGCGTCCGTCCGCCAGGTAAACGGGAAGCTCTCGTCGACCATATAGTCGTTGTCGAAAGTACCCCGGAAGTGGAAGATCTCACCGAGGTCCCCGTTCTCGATGAGTTGCCGGGCATAGGCCTGGATCGGACTGCAAAGATAGTTGAAGCCGACCAGTGTGACGACACCTGCCGTCTTGGCGGCTTCGTGCATAGCACGAGCCTCAGCCGCCGTGTTTGCCATTGGCTTCTCGCAGTAGACGTGCTTTCCCGCGGCGATTGCGGCGAGAGCAATCTCCGGATGCGCGTCGTTTGGAGTCGTGATGTCGATGACATCGATCTCGGGATCGTTGACGATGCTCGCCCAATCGCTGGTGTGTCGTTCGACACCGAAACGCTCGGCAAATCCCTTCGCTGCCTCCTCGTTGACGTCGGCCACAGCCACGATCTTCAACGTGGCAGGCTCTGTCCCGAAAATCCGGGTCGCATTCTCAAAGGCAGCCGCATGGGCTCGACCCATCCAGCCTGCGCCGATGAGACCAATTCTAATAACGGTCACTGTACTTCTCCGTGGTATTGCTAGATCGTTCCGCCGAGCTCGTCCGAGAGACTCTGCAATTCCTTGCCGCCAGCCATCAGGTTCTGGAGTTCGTCAATCGCGATCTCGTCCTTCCTGAATATGCCGAGGGTCTTGCCGCGGTTGAGAACGGTGAAGCGGTTCCCGACCGCGTAGGCATGGCGCACGTTGTGTGTAATGAAGATCACCCCAAGGCCCTTCGCGCGGACTGCGTCGATGTACTTCAGCACCATGGAGGTCTGCGCGACCCCGAGTGCCGACGTCGGTTCGTCGAGAATGAGAACCTTCGCACCGAAGTAGACCGCGCGGGCGATGGCGACACACTGACGCTCGCCGCCCGACAGCGTCCCCACGGCCTGATTTGGGTCGCGGACATCGATCCCGATCTTCATCATCTCATCGTGGGTGACCGTATCCGCGAATTTGGTGTCGAACCAAGAGAGCGGCCCCAACCGCTTCAGCGGCTCGCGGCCCATGAAGAAATTCCGGCTCACCGACATGAGCGGGATCATTGCGAGGTCCTGGTAGACCGTGGCGATTCCGGCATCCAGCGCGTCGCGCGGACTGCCGAATTCAACCGGCTCGCCGTCCACCAAGAACTCGCCGGAGGTGGGTTTGTGAACACCCGACAACGTCTTGATCAGCGTAGATTTGCCTGCGCCGTTGTCGCCCAAAAGGCAGAGCACCTCTCCAGCCCGTACGCTTAATGAAACGCCATTCAGCGCGATCACCGCTCCAAAGTGTTTGACCAAATCTCTGATCTCGATGAAGGGCGTCGTTGTGTCTGAGTTTTGACGATGTAACATAGATTTTCTCCTCAACGCTCGCCAGTTACGCGCTTGCGGATGATGTTGTTGAAGAGAACGGCAAGCAGAAGCATGCCGCCGAGGAAGACCTGATACCAGTCCTGGTCAATCTGCGTGTAGGTGAGGCCGATGAGGACCATACCGAAGATGATGGAGCCGAAGAACGCCCCGATCGCTGAGCCATAACCGCCCGTCAGAAGGCAGCCACCGATGACAGCGGCGATGATCGCTTCGAATTCCTTCTGGAAACCGCGACGCGCGTCTGTTGATCCAGCATCGAGAACCGTCAAAATGGCAACCAAAGCCGCCGCGCAGGCGGTCATGATGAACAGGATGGTCTTGACGCGAGCCACCGGAACGCCGGAATTGCGAGCCGCATTGGCGTCGCCGCCGGCAGCGAAGATCCAGTTGCCGAATCCCGTGCGGATGAGCAGATAGGTGGCCGCCAGCGCGATGACCAGGAACCAGATGAGCTCAACTGGAACACCGGGGACCGTCGGAGAGCCATTGGGAAACTTGGAAATGACGTCCTTGTCCGCGAGGTACTGGAAGAACCCCTTAAAGGCGTCTCCGGAGAAGATCGGCGCCAAGGGACTGCCGGCGACGGCGTCCTTGATCCCGCGCATTTGAGTTGCGCCGCCCGTCGCCCACTTCAGACCCACCAGGGAAAGGCCGCGCAGTACAAACAGAAAGGCGAGTGTCACGATGAAGGATGGCAGTCCGGTTCGCATGACGATCTGGGCGTTGGTGATCCCCAGAAGGGCGGCCACGGCAAGAGTCATGAGGATTGCAAGGCTGAGCGGCAGCCCCCATGCGACAACCGCGGTCCCGAAAATCATACCGCTGAATGCGATCATCGAGCCGATCGACAGGTCGAACTCGCCGCCGATCATGAGAAGAGCGGCAGCAACGGCCAGAATACCGAGCTGTGAGGCAGGCGCCATGAAATTCATCACGCCCGCCAGGGTGAACATCTGAGGGCTTGCGGTCGTGAGGAAAAACACGAAGACAAAGATCAGGCCCGCGAGCGCCCCAAGTTCAGGCCGCCGGATAAGCGATGCCATCAATGAAATGCGGATCAATCGTTCGTCTTTCGCACCATGAGGTGCCTTGGTTATGTCAACCATTTTTCGTCTCCCGATCAGGCATGGACGGCTCCAACACCATCCATGCCTTCTCTCATGCTATCGGATTGATTTCTTGGCGAGTTCGAGCACCTGTGGCGCTTCCTTGGCAGTGATGAACTTCGGTCCGCTTTCGATCAGATCGTTCGTCGGCATCAGCCCGTAGCGGATGTAGTTCGTCAGAAGGACCGTGCTGAGGTAACCGTGGAAGAACGGCTGGTGTTCGACCGCGAACGACGCCTTGCCATCGATGATGGCCTGCAGGAAGCCCGGTGAAAGGTCAAAAGAAACGACCTTTACCTTGGTGTTGCCCGTTGTCTGAACCGCATCAACTGCGGGTTCGCCGGCCTGGCCGGCGCTAAGCGCGACGATGGTATCGATCTGCGGATCGCTGGCCAGCGCTGCCGTGACCTTCGACTTTACTTCCTGGAAGTCATTGGTTGTCGGCAACACAGTGACCGGTCCTCCGAAACCGTCGGCCACACCGCGGCAACGGTCGTCGAGGGCCGTGTTGCCGACTTCGTGGTTGATGCAGATCGCCTTCTTCTGGCCAAGCTCCTTGAGCTTCTCGCCGACACGCTTGCCGGCCGGATATTCGTCCTGACCAATGTGGATCAAAGTGCCGAAGCTTTTTGCGACAGTTGCACCCGAGTTGACCGAGACCACCGGAATGCCCGACGCAACGGCGGTTTTGATGGCATCCTTCAGTGCATCGGCATCCGGGATGGTCACGATGATCCCATCGGGCTTCTGGTTGACCGCCGAGGTTATCAGCTCGGACATGCGGACCATGTCGAACGTCTCCGGAGCCACGTAGTCAAACTTCACGCCCATCTGCTTGGCGGCCATGTCGCCACCGTTCTTGACGATGTTCCAGTACGGATCGTTCGCAAGGCCGTGGCTGATCATGATGATGCGTTCCTCGGCGAAGCTGCTGGTCGCAGCTCCAATCAGTGCCGCGCCAGCAAGAACCGCGATCTTCATAAAGTTTTTCATGCCATTCTCCTCCCACGATGGAGATGGTGCATCCCGTGCACCATCAGTTACCCGCACCTATTTGCGGACATTCACTCTCGCTCCGCTCGCCTCCGCGTTGAGAGCCGATTTCAGAAGGTTTGCGTCGCTGTTTGGAACGACGAAGTCGAAGCCCTCGCTGCTGCGGCGCGCTGCGACGGCGCTCGACGGGCAAAAGATCCCAGCATGCTTGCCGTGTTTTCTTGCAACCGAAAGGCAGCGCAGGATTGCTTCCCGCACGGTTTCGTCCGTCGGATCGCCGAGCGTGCCTTTTCCCAAGGCGAGCCCCAGGTCGTTCGGGCCGACGAAAATCCCATCGAGCCCATCAACCGCACAGATCTCGTCGAGTGCATTCAAGCCTTCCAGCGTTTCGATCATGCCCAAGCGAACGATCGATCTGTCAGCATGCTGGAAATAGTCGGCGCCGCCGTAGAGAAGCCCACGAGCTGGACCGAAACTGCGGTTCCCAAGAGGCGGATATCGCGTCGCCGCAACAAAGGCCTCCGCTTCCCTAGCGCTGTTGATCATCGGGCAGATGATCCCAAACGCGCCCGCGTCCAATGCCTTCATGATGACTGGTGGATCGCACGACGGAACACGCACCATCGGCGTTGCCGGGGTTGCCGAAATCGCCTGCAGCATCGAGATCATGGTCTGCACATCTGTCATACCGTGCTGAAGGTCGACGAGGACACAATCGTATTCCGACCATCCTGCGATTTCTGCGGTGTAGGCATTTCCGATCGAGAGCCAGGCGGACACGACCGCTTCGCCACGTTCCCAGACATCGCGGATGTTGTTATTTCGCATCGACGGAAACCTTCAGAACGGATCGATTGACCACCAGTTGCGGATCGAGGTTTCCGTCGATGCCTGCAAGCGCATTGCGCGCAGTCATCACGCCCATTGCGATCAGGGATTCCTCGGTGAGCGCGGCCGAGTGCGGGCTGAGGACGACCCGCTCTTCCGAGACCAGGCGATCGGTTGTGGGGAGCGGCTCCGTTGCGAATGTGTCCAGGCCCGCCGCCCGCATGTGTCCATCCGCCAGCGCATCGGCGAGCGCCTCTTCATCGATGATCCCACCGCGGGCGGTGTTGACGATGATTGCGCCTCGCTTCAACTGTCTGAGGGCGTCGGCGTCGATGAGATTGCGCGTCGTATCCGACAGAGGAATATGAAGAGTGACGACGTCTGCTGCGGCCAAGCCATCTTCGAGGCTATCCACGAAGGTGGCACCCTCGACTTCGGAACGCTTGGCATAAGGATCGTAGACGACGATATCCATGCCGAAGCTCGCGGAACGTTTCGCCACTTCGCGTCCGATGCGTCCAAAGCCCACAACGAGGAGCGTACGTCCACGCAACTCTATCCCGATCAGTCTCGACCGTGCGGCAAAATCCCCCCGGCGGACGGCTGCATCGAGCTGGACGCCGGACTTGGCCGCGGCCAGCATGAGAAACATAGTCTGTTCGGCTACGGAGATGGCGTTTACGTCGCCGACGACGGTGACCGGAATTCCGCGCAAGGTGCAGTGGTCTATCGGAATGTTGTCATAACCGACGCCATGCCGCGATACTATTTTCAGGTTCGGAGCGGCAGCGAGGACGTCAGCCGAAAGCGGAGCATCGCGGACAGTGATGGCGTCGGCGTCGGCGACATGCTTCAGGAGGTTTTCCCGGGAGAAATCGGTGACAACTTCGTACGAAATGTCGGTTCTCTGGTCGAACAGGTGCAAAGCTTCGGGCCGAAGCGGCTGCACAACGAGTATCTTCTTCAATGTCTAGTCCTCCCTCACCAACGTCTGCCCAGGGCCGGCGCCGAAGAGCCGGACGGCACGAGCTTCTCGCGAAGACACGCAGTCCGATCCTTCAACCAGCCTGTGAAACTCAGTTCCGGTCGATGCCGCTCAAGCGGCGCGTATCCAATGGCGCGACCAGCCTCCTCGAGGTCCCAGCGCATTCCGCCGTTGCGAGAGACGACGTTGATCGCATGGAAACCTTCGTACCGGGCGGTAACCGACTTCTCGACAGCCTGCGCCCAGTCCTGATTTCCGAGCCACATCTGCTGGCCCCATGTGCCGAATGCCATCTGCGGACCGGGCTTGTTCTCGCCCGGCTGGCAATAGCCGATCCGAAGCGACAGAAACGCCATGCCCGTCTCGTCACTGACCATGCGGCCATAGCGTTCAACGAAGAGCTTCGAAGCGCCGTATGGATTGACGGGCCGCGGCGGCAGCGCCGAATTCAGCCGATCCTTCCTGAAGCGATATCCACCGAGCACCCAGTTGGAACTGGCAAAGACAAACCGCTTGACAGCCGCATGTCGCGCTGCGCGCAAGACATTGAGCGCAAGATCGATGTTAAGAGGCGACACGGTGTCCCAATCGCCGGCGGCGCGCGGGTCGGCGGCTAGATGCAGAACCGTGTCGACGCCCTTGAAGTGTTCAACCCAGGCTTCGTCGTAGACCTCGAGGTTTGCTGTGATGACCTCGGGATCAGCACCACCGTTTCTGCCGATGCGCGTCAACGACACACCCTCCACCGATTGGAGCGCCATCGTCGCCTTGTGCCCGAGGTTTCCCGTCGATCCCGTCATGAGAACGCGGGTCGTGGTCGGCGCTGACATCCGTCAGACTCCCTTGCGCTGGTGCTTGCGTTGAGCTTCCTGTGCGTCACGCGCCGTGGCGATCGAGTGACGGTTTGTCACCTCCGGCATCCCGACATCCCACCAGGAGCCGCCGTCCATCCACTCGTACGGACGCGTGCGAAGCGCGATGACGTAAGTACGATCGCTCTGGCGCGCGCGACCGATCGCCGCCTCGAGCTCTTCGATCGTCGTGACGTTTTCGGATTCCGCGCCCATCGAACGGGCGTGCATGGCGAAGTCGATACGCGGGACCTCGCCGGCATGTTTCGACGAAGCGAGAAGATTGTTGAATTCCGCCCCGCCTTTTCCAATCTGCAGGCGATTGATGACGGCGAATCCGCCGTTATCGCAGACGATGCAAATAATCTTGTTGCCCGTGAGAACCGATGAATAGATGTCGGAGTTCAACATCATGTAGGAGCCGTCACCCAGCATGGCGATGATCTCCCGCTCAGGGTTTGCGATCTTCTGGCCATAGGCTCCGGCGATCTCGTAACCCATGCAGGAAAACCCGTATTCGGATTCGAACGTCCCGACCCCGATGGACTTCCACGTGCAATAAAGCTCGCCTGGAAGACCGCCAGCCGCGGATACGATCACATCATCCGGCTTCGCATTCCGCTGAACCGCGCCGATAACCTGCGGATAATTCGGGACATCCTGGTTCGTCCGGCCAGTACGCTGTTCAACAATGGCGTCCCAGGCTTCCTTTTCCCGGACGGCCTCGTCGGCCCAAGCGGCCGGAGCAAGCCAGTCACCGAGTTTCGCTGTGATGGCTTCCAGCGACAGCTTCGCATCTCCGACGACGGGTTGCGCCATGTGCTTGTTGGCATCGAAGCGGTTTGCATTCAGCGACAGGAACTTGACATCCGGATCTCGGAACACGCTCCACGAACCGGTGATCATGTCCGCCAGCCTCGTGCCAATCGCGATTACCAGGTCAGCCTTCTGGCCGATATTGTTTCCAGCGTTTCCTCCCATGACACCAATCGACGCGATGTTGAGCCGATGGTCATGAAGAAGTGCGGATCTGCCCATGATCGTCTCTGCGACCGGGATGCCGAAGCGATCGCTGAAATCTGCGAGCTCGTCAGTGGCGCCAGAATAATGAACGCCACCTCCAGCAATGATCAACGGCCGTTTTGCTTCCTTGATCAGGCGGACAGCAGCTTCGATTTGATGATCAGCGGCCGGATAACGTGGGATCTTGTGCACACGCTCGGCGAAAAAGGATTCCGGATAGTCGAAGGCCTCTCCTTGCACATCCTGGGCAAGCGAGATGGTGGCGGGACCACAAGCGGCCGGATCGAGCATCAGAGCAACTGCCTGCGGCAGGGAATTGAGGATCTGCTCCGGGCGAGTGATGCGGTCGAAGAAAGACGAGACCGCCTTGAAGGCATCATTCGTCGTCAGCGACATGTCGTGGAAATGCTCGACCTGCTGGAGAACCGGATCCGGAAGGCGCGAGGCGAAGTTGTCGCCGCAAAGGAAGAGGACCGGAAGGCGATCGGACATCGCGACGCCAGCGGCCGTCACCATGTTCGAGGAGCCAGGACCAACCGACGCCGAGCATACATGGATCTGCTTGCGGCGACGGGCGCGGGCATAGGCCACTGCCGCGAGCGCCATGGACTGCTCATTCTGGCCTCGGTAGGTGGGCAGCTCATCCTGCACTTCCTCGAGAGCTGAGCCCAGGCACGTCACGTTTCCATGGCCGAAGATCGCGTGGACGCCTGAGAAGAGTGGCAGAACGTCCCCTTCGTCGTCGACCTTCTGCGCGATGAGAAAACGAACAACCGCCTGCGCGAGCGTCAACCGAACCATACCCATTTATTTCCTCCTTCGGGCAGCCTCCATCAAGTCATGGCGTGGCAGCGGCCGCCTTGGCTGCTTTTCACCCGTACGACTGATGGCTTCCTCATCTGTCATCACATCCATCCGACGAACGTCTTCGGAAGCGATGGCGATACATATTTCACATCCAAAACATGCTGTCAACATATCGCGCAGTTGCGCGATTATCGCACATTGACATGATATCAAGGACGTGAGATTAGATGCTCATGGACAATGACATTCAAAAGCGCGACTTCGCGCAGACCCTCGCGAGAGGCCTGAACTGCTTGGAAAAGCTGGCCGAAACGGATGCTCCGGCAACATGCACCGAGGTCGCTCGCGCGATGGATGTCAGCCGCGCCGCGGCCCGAAGGATATTGCTTACATTGGAGAGCCTGGGATACGTGAAGGAGGAGCGCGGTCTATACGCTTCCACACCAAAGGTCCTATCGCTTGGACGGGGCGTGCTTCATCGGACGAATGTCTGGACGGCGGCGTCCTCGATCATCATGCGTCTTGCCGATGAGTTGAACGAACCTTGTTCTATTTCGGTGCTGGAAGGGCTCGACATCCTGTTCGTTAGCCGCGACGCCACGCGCCGGATCTATACGTCTCGGCTGGGTGTCGGCGATCGCCTTCCCGCCCACTGTTCGGCCAGTGGCAAGATGCTGCTTGCTTCATTACCTTTCAACGAATTGGACCAAAGGCTCGACGGTGTCACTCTGCGTAAACAGGGGCCTGCCTCCATTACGGATGTCGATATCCTGAAATTGAAACTGGGCGAGGCTCGGCAGGCCGATTTCGCAACTGCAGTCGATGAGATGGAGAACGGCACCATCTCGATAGCCGTTCCACTTCGCGAGAGGGGCGGTCGCGTCGTAGCTGCGATGAGCGTTGCGTCTCACCGAGACCGGATGGCACCTGGGGAGTTGGAAGAAAGAATTCTGCCGCCGCTCCGACGTTCCGCGCGGGAGGTTCAAGACATATTGCGAGATTACCAAGATCGAAACTGGGCGGTACTTTAGACTGCCCCACCACCAGCATCCAAAGAAGAGCGAAATCAGAAATCGACAATCTCACAGATTGGCGCGGGCGCCGAGGCAAGTTGTGTTCCTCCGTCGCCTTGATGGGAATCGAACCGTAGGCCCCGGTACTTCCACCGCCCACAAACATACTAAGCCTCTGAGAATATTACGTTTTATATCAGGCCGACCTATGAAACTTGACTTTCGGCGTTTTGGATAGAAGCACTACGAAGCATGCGGTCGGTCACCGTAGCTTGACGTCCTCAAATCTCATGCCGAAGCGAAAGGATCGCGATTTCGTCAGGAAGCAACTCAATCCTGGCACCGAGCTGGCACCGCCTCCCTTTCAACTATCGACGACGTACACCCAAATGGGTCGCAAGAGCATTTGCAACCTCCATGAGCGCGACGTCAGCTCGAATCGGATGCGAGACGACCGGAGAGATTTGAGCGAGGTGCCGGCTCGAGCCGTTACTGACCTTGCTGATGACAGAGAATTCAAGCCAATGTGAGACCCGATCAATGTGAGGGAGAGTTACACGGAAGGCGGGGATCGCTGGATTGCGCAGAGCGCGATGACTAATCCGGGTCGTCACATCAGTGCAATTGCCGCGCTTCCGTCCGAGGTCGGCGCTCTGATCCAGATCATTCAGGGCATCCTGCTTCATTGCGATTGGCTAAAGGAGTACGGCCTTGACGAAACGAGGCTGGGTTCGATGCCGCGAACGACATTGCCGATTGCGGAACGCCTTGACGACGTCCTAAAAAGGGATCAACAGCCTCTCAACGTCCAGCGGCCGGCCGACAAGCGGTCTGTCGGAACCTGCCGCGACTATGCACTGATGCTCTATGCCTTTCTGCGCTGCAAAGGTGTTCCCGCCCGATCGGGCCCTGTGGTTCGCGAATGGCAGCCCTGCCGTGCTGCCTGAATTTGCTGACATTCCGAGATGCAGGGCGGCATTACCATAAGATGGATTTCTTCCGCAGTCCGGGTCGCCACGATCGGTCTTTACGGCAGATATTGGTTTGAACAACAACTCAATATTTGCCTTTCGATGAAGGGCCCACGGCAGCATCGGCGCAAAATACAAGTCAAAGCCATTTCATAACCTTGGACCTTTTGTAGCTTCTCCGTCCTTCAGGCACACCATCGATGACGCGACCCGTTTCCGGTCAGCCGCAACCGTTGGAGCCTATCTCGGTCTGACCCCAAGACGAAAGCAATCAGGCGAGACTGACCTAAACGGCAAGACATCGAAATGGGGTGATAGACTTTTACGAACCTACCTGTTCGAAGCCGCGGCAGTACTACTGCATCGGACAAAGAAATGGTGTCGCTGAAAGCGTGGGGATTACGACTGGCCTAGCGCAGCGGAATGAAAAAGGCCCATGTCGCCGTTGCCCGAAAACTCGCCATCATACTTCATTCGTACAAGACGCGATTTATTTGGAGACCTTGGATGGGAGCTGTGTGACAGCAACCCTACGCGTTGCCACAGCGGGCTACCACCGCACCTGCCCAAAGCTCCTGTAATCTTCCCTATTGCATCTGCGGAAAAGTGCTACACACTGCCATAGGACTAGCGAAAGCGCATTGAGACAGGATCTGGGAGGGTTCATGGTCGAAATCTTTTCGAAGCAGGACGGTCCGCGTCGGGAGGACGCACGCATCAAGCACCTGATACAGCAAAATCAACATGTGATCACAAAACTCGCGGACCAGATCAGCGGTGGCCATTATTCGGAATCGAAGAAGCCTAAACTGGCGCCGCAGGCTGAGGGATTGATTATCCATATCGGTGGTTCTGCGAAACCGGCTCCTGAACCTGAACCCAAAATCAGGATCACGCCTAACGGTCGTGTGATCGCCGTCGACGTCAGCTCCGGACTGCAACTGCACTATATCGGAGAGCTGCGCGAGCGCCGCGGTCTGAAGATGTTTGCGCTAGCGACTACCGACAACGGTTTCATTGCCCCGCTGGACGAGACAATGATCGAAGCACTTGCTGATATCGATGGTGTCGCGCTTGGTCCCGCTTATGACAGCGCGGATCTGGCAGCCGATATCGGTCTTCGGCTCAATATTCCTTCCGAGGCGTAACGACGAACGGCATATGCTGCTTGCAAGGGCCGAGGTGGTGTCGAATCGCTAGAGCGAGGAATGTGGTAGCCACATGAAACAAGATTCATACACGCGGAGAAATTCCGCCATGGCTCAATCGTCCAGCGGGGATCGACTCATTGCTGCCGACTTGACGCTATACGCAGACTATGACGAGCGGGTAACCATGCGGGCGTGGGAAGCGTTGCTCGAAGGCCGCTCCGAACCTGCCTCCTCCTCATTACCTGTGAGATCGACGATTCACGAGTCCTGGCACCGTTGCGCAAACGGCGGCATTGATGCGCAACAAAACGAAGCGCCTTTGGAGACAGACAAAGATGCTGTCGAGGCGCTCGCACGAAGCAATTTCGAACTTCTGGCGGCGGCCGCCCGACCGTTTTCGGCAATGGGAAGACTGCTGGACGGAACCGGCGCTATGCTGATGCTTGCCGACAGCAAGGGCGTACTGATCCAGGCGATCGGCGACAAAAAGACTATCTATGACGGAATGGACATTCATCTCGGGGTGGGCGGCAAATGGACCGAAGACGTCGTTGGAACCAATGGCATCGGCACCGCTCTGTGGACCGGCGAGCCCGTGTTCGTTCATGCCGCAGAACATTTCTGCGCCGGGATCAAGGCCTGGACCTGTGCAGGCGCGCCGATCCGCGATCCTTTCGATGGAAAAGTCATGGGTGTCGTCGACCTTTCGGGACACCCCGATATCTTCCGGCCACACAATATCGCTCTCGTCGCAGCAGCGGCTCGAGAAATCGAGCGCGCACTCGCGGACTCCCAGAATGAAGAGCGGGTGCGGCTTCTCGAAGCGTTCATCGCCTCTGTCGGCAGCTACCATTCAACTGATGCGGTGATGATCATCGATCGCCATGGACGCGCAATTTACAGCAACAACATACCGATTGCGGATAGCAAGCAGTTTGGCGACACTATTCGTCAGGAAGCCCTAAGCTGTCGGTTGCCGGAGTTGACAAACTCCGGTTTCCTGGATCGCGTCGCAGGTTCGATCCCACAGGACATGCAGTCGTGTAATGTTTGCCCCTTGGAGCTGGACGGAGCAGTGCGCGGTGCGGCGCTGGTCTTTGCCAAGGCCAAGGGCGGCAGAGCGGCCGAGATCGGTAGGGAAAGCAGAACTCAACGGCTCAAGGACGAATCTGCGCTTATCGTTGGTGAAAGCGAGGCGTTGCTGGCAGCCATAGATATCGCCTGTCGGGTCAGCGAAGCCGAAGAAGTAACATCGCTCCTGATCGAAGGCGAAACCGGCGTTGGTAAAGAGCTTTTTGCCCGGCTCATTCACGCAGGAAGCCGCAAATCGTCGAACAACCCGTTTATCGCGCTCAACTGCGGTGCCGTTACCAAGGAATTGTTCGGCAGCGAGTTGTTCGGTCATGTTAGTGGCGCTTTCACCGGCGCTTCTCGGGATGGCAAGCCAGGCGTCTTCGAGCTCGCCAATGGCGGCATTCTCAGCCTCGATGAAATCGGCGAGATGCCGCTGGATATCCAGCCGTTCCTGTTGCGCGTGCTTGAGGAAAGGGTCGTGTACCGTCTTGGAGACAGCCGTTCGCGGCCGGTCGATGTACGGGTCGTCGCCTCAACCAACCGGGACCTTAAGGAAGAAGTAGCAGCCGGTCGGTTTCGCAGAGATCTCTTTTACCGGATCAGCACGGTGTCGATTCATGTTCCTCCCCTCAGGGAACGGGGCAGTGACAGCCTGTTGCTCATCGAGCATTTCAATCGAAAGCTCGCCCACCGTAAGGGAACTGCGCCGCTGCGCTTTTCAAACGATGCACTTGATTCGTTGCTCGCCTATCGCTGGCCGGGCAATGTCCGTGAGCTGCGAAATCTTGTCGAGCGCCTGCATCTGCTTTCAAGCAACGGTTTCGTCGACCTCAAAGACCTGCCCTCAGATATGGTCGAGCGGACACGAGATCATATCGACGTCCTGTCGGCAACGGATGCGCTGCCGCGAGCGGAAGTGCCCGTCTTAAGCTTCGAGGAAGCAGAGCGGCAAGCAATTCGGAACGCACTGGCGGCGGAACACGGCAATCTCAGCAAGGTGGCTCGGCGGCTCGGCGTGTCGCGCCCGACGCTTTACCGCAAGCTGGAGCAATTCGGGATCAAACGCGGCTTCATGTGACACGGCAGCCCAAATTCATCCAGTGCGGAGCTATGAACCCTGGTATTCGCAATTTGGGTGCGAACGTCTTTTCCTTCAACTTATTGAACACTATCACGCCGGTTGCCGGACATTTTTGTTGTTCCCGGCAACCGGTCGCCCCCTCCGCTCTACGCGCGGCCAAGCTTCTCCGCGCCACCGCCGAGAGCCGGGCCGGCGGTCGGATCTTCATTCTCGGCGAGATCGCCGATGAGCGTCTCCGTCGTCAGGATCAGCTTCGCGACAGAGGCTGCGTTTCTAAGTGCGGTGTAGGTCACGCGGACCGGGTCGACGATGCCGGCGTCAATCATGTTCTCATATTTGCCGATCGACGCATTGAAGCCGTGACCGCTGTTGATCCGGGTAACTTCTGCGATAATGGTATCGGGATCGCCACCGGCGTTTGTCGCTATCCGCCATAGCGGCCGTGTCAACACCGACTGCACGAGCCGAATACCCTCTGCGACATCATGATCCACGGTCGCAAGCGTGGCATTCAGCACGGACGATATTTGGGCAAGAGCAGATCCTCCCCCGGCCACCACGCCCTCTTCAGCCGCGGCACGCACTGCATGCAGAGAGTCCTCGATCAACTGGATCGTTCTCTTCTGTTCTACCGGGGTAACTCCGCCAGCATAAAGTACCGCCGTGCCACCCGAAAGTTTGGCCAGACGTTCCCGCAGCTTGTCCTGTTCGATATTGGGCGGTGCGACCTCGAACTGCCGCTGTACTTGCGCCCGGCGGGCGACAATTGCAGAAGGATCACCGCCTCCGCGAACGATCGTCGTATAGGTCGAGCTTGTTATGACGCGTTCAGCCGAGCCGAGATCTTCTGTAGTCACGTCCTCGATCCGCCCGCCGAGATCGCGCGCTATCACCCGCCCGCCGGTGAGGATGGCGACATCCTCCAGCATCGCCTTGCGCCAGTGGCCATATTCCGGCGGATGGACCACGAGATATTTCCCTGGTCCCTGCTTGCCGAGCAATGTCACGACGACGTCCGGCGAGACTTCTTCCGCAACGATGAGCAGTGGCCGACCCGTCTTGTCGGCAATAAGGCGCGCTGCATCTAGAGCAGATGGTTCGCGAATCTTAAGGTCGGTGAGGAGGATTAGCGGACGTTCGAGCACCGCCTCCATCTTTGCCTGGTTGGTAACCATATGGTGCGAAAGATAGCCACGTTCAAAGGACATGCCTTCGACGACATCCAGTGTGGTTTCTGTCGTAACGCTGAAATCGGTGGTGATAATGCCATCCGTGCCGACGCGCTCATAGGCTTCGGCAACCAGTGCGCCGAGTTTCGGGTCAGTGGCGGCGATGTTGGCGACCGCGGTAAGCGTGCCGTTACCCTTTGCAGGCTTGGCGCCGGCCTTCAGGGCCTCGACCACCGTCTCAACCGCAAGATCGATCCCCTTGCAAAGATCGACCGATCTTGCGCCGCGCTCATTGGCGTGAATGCCACCCTGAACGAGCGCATTGGCAAGCACGATGGCCGTCGTGGTGCCGTCACCCGCAATCTCGTTGGTCTGCATCGAGACTTCACGCACGATCTGTGCGCCCATGTTCTCGAAACGATCGTGTAGCTCGATTTCGGACGCGATACTGACGCCATCGCGAGTGACCATCGGCGTACCCAGTGGCCGGTCTATCATTGCGTTCATACCTCTTGGCCCTAAAGTGGGCTCCACAGCGGCCGCCAACCTAGCGACGCCCCGGGCAAGCGCACGGCGCGCTTCGGAATTGTGCAACATCAATTTCGGCATGACTCCTCCTTCCGCCTGACGGGCGGTTTGTTGATTTGGGGCCTCTTTCGGGAAGGCCGTTGCTTTCAATTACGGGGTATCGGCGCGCACTGCGGGAGCGGGAACCCGGTTCAAGATGAAGTCGACCAGTGTCGGTTCACCATCGACTATCTCCACTTCCTTGTAGCGAGTATGCTTGAGCCCGCGGCAAAGTGCACCGTTGAACTCCATGTTGATCCGGACACTTCGAAGGTCGGCCAGATGAACGGGCAATGTCTCCGTCGTAACCCGACCGCCGTCATAGCTCAGAATTACCGGGTCGCGCGGATGCAGGGCCGGCCACCGCAAGAAAAGAGCGTGCCGATAACGCAGCCTCCGCTTCAGCACGTCTTCGCTGCCGAAGCCGAGGGTATCGAAAATGGAAAGCGTGATGCCGGCGATTTCACTATCCGCCATCCCGCTGCTGCGAAGATCGAGGATTATCGCTTCCTGACGGCGCTTGAAGGCCTTGAGCCGGAACTTCTCACGCAGATCCTCGAGGTCCGTCTTCTCCGCGAGCGATCCGAAAATCTCCGCAAAGCTCTTACCCTCCAGAATGCCCTTGTTCACCTCTTCTGCAAACATATGGTCATGTAGGGTCAACCCATATTCCGGAGACCACGATAGTGCGTCCAGCGCGGTCCTGACATCGTCTAGCATCAGGAAGGCAAAATTTGGCGAACACCAGTATGTGGGCAGCCGGAACCCGACCTCCACACGACCATCGGCCGCAATCTCCGCGCGCTCGATGAAGCCCATATCCGTCACGGGTTCATCCAATTCGGGATCGTTGACCCCTTCGAGGCGCCGCCAGAGTTCCCTCTGGCGACTTTCCAACAATTTGGCCGCGCTCATGGCCTCTACTCCGCCGCAACGCTGAACGGCGAACTGGCGAGTGCGACCTTCTTGGCTTCGATGTCGATGTCATAAATGCGCGCAGCATTAAGACCCAGGATCTTCTCCTTGATCTCTGGTGTAAGGTCGACACCTCTTTCTTTCCTGATGTCATCCGGCAGTTCGAATGCCCAGAATTTTTCGACCAACCAACGCGGCGTCCAGATCGCGTAATCGGATCCGAATAGGATTTTTTCCGGACCGGCCCAGAAAAGCAGCTCGGAAATCACTTCAGCGAAGTAGCGCGGTCGTGAATGAATGAAGGGAAGCGCGACCGCGAGACCGCCATAGACATTGGTTTCCTGCACCGCGATCCAACAGAAATCGTCCAGCCGGGGCAGTCCGCAATGTTCGACGATCCAATTGAGATTCTGGAAGTCGGTCGCAGCATAGTCGACATCATGGACGTCGAAAGCATCCTTGTTGAGCGGGATGATGGTCGGTCCCTTGTGAACATGGATGTTCTTGATCCCAAGCTTTTCGCAAAGTTCGAAACAGCGATAGGCCTCGGGATCATTGAGCTTCCAGCCTTTTGAAGCGCCATTCCACTCGGCCGTGTACATTTTCACGCCCTTGATGTCGTAGGTTTCCTTCATCCAGTGGATATACTCCAGCGCCTTCTCTCCATCGCGTGGGTCGAAAGAGCCGTTGACGATGAAGCGTTCGGGATAGCGCTTGGCCATCTCGGCGTTGCGCTCGATGGTATTGAAACCGTTCTTGTAGAAATCCTTGAGATAGGTCGACTGAACGATGGCGACATCATCCGGACCGTTGATGAACAGATCCCTGTAGAGATCGTCGGCGCTGTATTTCTCGAACTTGCTTTTTTCCCATAGTTGCTCTTTGGGACTGAGCGCCGTGTGATAGCCGTAGAAGCATTCGACGAACTGCTTGCCATGGATGTTGCGCTGGTTCTCCGGGCTGCCGTCCCAGAAATGGGTATGCCCATCGACGACGAATATTTCCCTGCCTTCCGGTGTCTTGAACATTGTTGTTCCCTCCGCTGCAAATGATTGAACATTCCGGCGCGCCACTCCGTCGGCGCGCCGACGCTGGGCTTCGTCAGATGTACTCGAAGACCTCGTCCATATCGCCGAACAGGATGACCTCATTGTCATCGATGCGGACCATCCGCCCGTAGTGGGTAGACGTATTGACCTCGAAGATTTCCGCAGTCATTTCGCGGCCGAGATATTCGCTGATCTCGTCCATTCTGAAAATTAGCTTGCCGTTGCCGTCGATGCGGATCATCGCCGGCGCGTAAGTAACGGTAACGCCGGGTTTCTTGCTCATGAACTCTGCAATGGCGCGGGCTTCGACCGAGTCATTCATGGTGACGCCACACTGGTGGGAAATCGTCTGTTCGAAGGTGATGTCCTTCATCGATTTGAAGATGTTCGATTGAGACGCGTCGCGGGCTACTGATGACATGTTGAAATCTCCTGTGTTAGCGCTTGAGGCCGAGTTCGCCGAGGATCTGGCCAATCCGCTCTTGGGACTGAGCACTGACGTCGGAAAACGAAACCGGCTTGGAATGCGGCATGGACCAGATCGGCTGGAGGCCAAGTGCGGCCTTGTCGGCCAGGGCGCCGTGCTTGGTGACCCAGCCCTGGAAAAGCTTGCGGTTTGCCGCGCCGTGCTTTTCATCGTTGGCCAGCAGGTAGATCAGATCGATCGTATTAGCGAGATTGCGCTCATAGTCAGCCTCGGCAGCCGAAATCACCGGTGGGGTGATAAAATCATGGTTTGCCGCAGCTGCCTGCATTAGAAAACCTGAGCGAAACAGTTCCCCGACCAAGGGTTCGAAGATGATGTTGATCGCGAAATATTGTTCGAGATAGTCAGTAGTACCCATGATTGTCTCAATGGCTTCGCGCGTGCCTTGCCAGACAGTGTCCTCGAGCCAATGCTTCTTGCCGAGTTCGTCGTCCCAACCAGGAATATCCATGCCGATTTCGGCCAGATAGAGCGTGATGTCCTGGGCAAGCCGGAGCTTGTAGGACGAGTTGGTCAGCGTGGCGTTGTTGATCATCTGGGTGTAGCCATAGCGCTGCGCCTGCATGAGCGAGGTGCCGAGCCCGAATTCGGCATGTTTCCAGGCTCCGAGATGGGCCTGGAGAACTTTGATCCAAACTTTGTCAAACGTCTTCGGCGCACCGGCTCGGCGGGCGTTGGAAATCACGCTCTGCACCATCGTTTCGATCTTCGATTGACGCTGATAGTGCGTGCGTTCCCACTCCTGATCGGGCGCCCGGAACGCATGCCAATTGGAGCTCTGCGCTGCCGTATTGTCCTTGACATAGGCACCCTTGCCGTTTGCGAAGGAGATGATCCAATTCTGGATCAGATAGCGCTCCGGATCCGGTTGGACGTCGACGGTGACATCCTCGTAATGTGTGGCGCGCTGTCCCTTTGGATCGAAATAGCGGTATTTCCGGCTATCGGAATCAGCAAAGATTGCCGCTCCGGCTGCGCCCGACCCCACTGAACTCGATAATGCTGGCATAGTCCTCACTCCCTTGTTGCAGTTGCACTATTGCTGTTTCTTCTTCGTCCAGCCCTCAATGGCTCGGAGTTCCTCCCCCGGACGAAGTCGTAAATTTGTCGAAGAAAATGCGCTCGGACTCGAAGCCGTTCATGAAAAGCACCGGCTGCAGAGCGTCGATCATCGGCGGCGGGCCGCAGGCATAGACATCGCCTTGGCCGTCAATTGCCAGTTCCTTGAGTTTGGCATCCACGCTTTGGTGAACAAAGCCACGCTCGCCACCCCAGCCGCTGTTCTCGCCGGCATGCGAAAGCACCGGGATGAAAGTGACTTCGGGATAACGACGCACCAACTCACCGATCCTGTCGAGGTGGAAAAGGTCATCCTCCGTCCTCGCACCATAGAAGAAATAGACCGGGCGTTTCTCACCGCTTAGAAGGTGATCATTGAGGATCGACCAGACGGGCGACATTCCCGATCCCGCCCCCACCAGCACTAGTGGTCCTTGTCGGTCTTCTCGTCGAAAGCAGGTTCCATAGGGTCCGACGACGGTGACATCGGCTCCGACCCGGATACCTCCGGAATCGAGCTCGCCGGAGAATTTTCCTGCGGGGTATTTTTTGATAATAAAGGAGAGTTTTTTGGTTTCGCTCGGCGTATTTGCCATGGAGAACGAGCGCGTAATCGTCTCCCCCTCTTCCGTGGTGACTGTGATGTCGACATACTGTCCCGCCCAAAACTTGATTGGGGAACCGAGTTCGATTTCGATGCCTCTGATATCGTGGGTCAGTTTCTCGATATGCGTGATCTGGCCCTTGAATGTCTTGACGGCAATCGACTTTGCGAGAACCTCCTCGTCATAGTTCAGGAGCTCGACTTCCATGTCGGAATAGGCGATCGACCGGCACAGCAGAATGTGTCCGGAATCCCTTTCCATGTCGTTGAGCGCGAATGTCGAGTATTTGAGCATGTCGACCTCGCCGTCGAGCAGGACGCATTTGCACGCCGAACATTGCCCTTCCTTGCAGCCGTGCGGCAAAGCGATACCCTGGCGAAACGCTGCGTTCAGAACTGTTTCGCCGTTCTCGACCTCGAATTCGACACCGACCGGCTCGAGACGAACCGTGTGTGCCTGCTGATGTAGCTTTTGAGCTTCAGCCATTGACGCAACCTCCAATTCCCGCGTGTTTCCTTGAAGGGAAACGTGCTTTTCCCGGAATGTCGCGGAGGCCGGGACCGGCCCCCGCGGCTCTACGCCTTAGTTAAAGGGCGTGATGGTGAAGCCGGCACGGTACTCGGCGAGGTGCTGTTCGCGGGCCTCCGGCGACATTTCGCGCAGAAGCGTCAGCGGGGATTGCAGTATGTGGCCGCGCACATCGTCCAGCGTCCACATATCCTTGCCGTCGAAACGCAGGTGCGGCTGCGGCACGAGCGTCTTGCCGTCCGAACGAACGAAGTTCAGATCCTTGATGGCATCGGCGAGATCCCAACCGTGATAGAGGGTTTCCCATTCGCGCTTGCCGCTGAACCGGCCCATCGCAGGCGTCGGCCGACCCTGGTATTCGTCAGCGAACGCCTCGACAGCGGTCCAGCGATCGAGTTCGTGGGCGAAGGTGTGCAACTGTCCGTCGATCTCACCGACCACCATGTCCTCGCGGATTAGGCAGGGAACAAGGCAGCTCCAGCAGCGATGCGGATAGACGTAGCCAGTTTCCTCGTTGAATGTGATGATCTTTTCGCCGCGGTGGCTAAGCTTGTCATACCATTTCCAGAAATCGCCGAACTCGGCATACCATCCCGGATATTTCTGTTCGAACCATTCAAAATCGGCTTCGCGCTGAGCTTCGATGCGCCAGAAGTTGACCGGCCAGCCGACCGCGAAGAACTGCGCCACCTTGTGGACGTAATGTTTCTTGGTAATGCGGTTCCAGGCTTCGTGAACATCGTCATGATGAACCTTGATCCCGTATTTTTCGAGCGGCAGCATGTAGGTGCGGTAATAGTCCTCGAAGATCCAGCGATGCCACATCTCCGCATAGGATTCCTTGTTCTTGTCACGGTTGGTGGTGCCGTATTCGATGAATGTTCCGATGGCCGCATCGACGATCGCGTGGTTTTGCCAGAAGGCGTAACGAAGGTCGCGCTCGAGCAGCAGGTGGTTTTCCGGCTCCTTGAGAGCTGCCATTAGCAGCGAGTGGCCGTTGCCGATATGACGGCTCTCGTCGGATTGCACCGACAGGAAGACTGTCGGGAGAGCATAGTCGCCATTGCGCGCAGCTTCGGACGGCATCGCCACGAAAAGCGTGTTGGTGAAGGCGGTTTCAGCGACGACGGTCAGATACATGCAGGCAGACGTCATCACATCACCGGTGATGAAGCCTTCGCCGAACTGGCGGCCGATCGTGGTGGCGTAGCACTTGCCGAAAGCTTCCTCGGTGATGTCGAAGCCAGCCGGATCGATATAGTTTTCCATGTACCATTTTTTGAGGTTCATCTGGATGGTCGAATGCCGGAACTCGTCGACCATCTGCATGGTGAAGCCGGTGCGCAGATCTTCACCGGGCGCGATGCGGGCGACCATCGCCATGGAACGGGCCGCCGAGATCTCCGGGAAAGGAATGATCGCCAGGAACAGCTTCATCCACTCGACCCAGCGCGGCTCGACATTGCGGAACATATCGCCGCGCAGAGCCGCATCGAGAGCGCCATAGACGCGGTTGTCCTTTTCCTCCTGCATCGGGAAATAGGAGCGAAGCACCTGCTTCATCGGATCGCGCGGCGCCTTGCTGATCTTATAATCCGTCGGAAACGTCATCGCTTCCTGGACATAGGTCGGGTTCCAACCGAGGTCGGAAATCTTCTTGGTTGCTTCGCCGACGGAGATACCGCGCTGCGAGGTTATCTTGTTAAGCGTCAAAGACGACATCGTCATTAGCCTCCACTGTGTTTGAACCGCAGGCGCTCCGGCCCCGGCTGGAACGGCGCGTTCGAGCGCCGCGTGCGAAAATTGGAACGGCACGATAAAGTGGTACGCTTGGGTGCGACCAAGGTCCGACCATTCAAGTGGATACGGCAAAGGTATTCAGGGAAACGCCGGGACACTCCTCACCCGGCTCAAGTGAACCGCTTCCCCACTCCTTCGTTCTTCTAGCGTCGCAATGAACGCGATGGCTTCTTGTGCGATTGACCTTGCAAAGCGCGTGCCAGTTCAGAAACGCAACGCGTGCCGCAGCAAATAACGATAAAGGATATTCGGAGTGTAACGTTATTTTACAGTCGTAATTTACAAGTGTAATACTTCATACACCCAAGTTTTACGGAGATATCTCAGAGTAAATTGGAAAAAATATAAATATACATCGGTTTATTATGCCGTTATATTCGCTCGGGTGTTTTATCGAAGCCTAAACTCCGTTTGGAAACCGATATGGTGGATAACAACGAAAGAGCGCAGCCTGCCGTGGCCGGCGAGAGCGATGTCACCACAGAACTCGCGCGTCTTATGAAGAGGGATCTGATCTTCACGATGCGCTTCATCGGCGAGAGCCAGCACTTGATGCAGCGTCATTTCCAGCAGTTCATCCTACGGGAACTGGCGATGATGGGCGTGACGCCGGAGAGTCACCCTATGATCCATGTCTTCTCGGAAAAACACGCGCTGATGCTGCGGGATTTCGTCTTTTCCGGCGTCTCGCTGTCACGGCAATTCCGGGTCGAGGAGGTCGAGCAATTGACTGGCGACACGATGATGCGAGTGGATGTGTGGGATGAGCTTCGCAACCATATCCGCATGGCGGAAAGCCAGTTCAGAACCCAGTTGCCGCAACTGCCAACAATTCTCGAGGCATGGAAGTCACCAGAAGCCGGGGCCACCGATACCCTGTGAACTAGCCGTTACCGACCGAAACAGGGGATTTTGTAATGACCACTCAGGACAACACCGCCCTTGAGCTCTTGCGCCGGCGCACCGAATGTGTCGCGGCTGTTTCTTCGTTGACGGCCAAGGCACTGAAGTTGGCTCAAGCGCTTTCTGGTATCGAGATGGATATCCTCAGGCTCGAACTCGCGGCCAGCCGGAGTGGCAACAGCGAGAAATTGGTACGTGAATTGCTCGACACTAAGAACAATGCCGACGAGATGCGGGAGGCGCAGGTCAGTTGCATGGAGGAAATCGCGGAAGCGGAAGCGGAAGTCGCATTACTCGACCGGCTGATTGCTGCGGCAAGAGGAGGATAATATGAACCAGCAGACCACGCCTAACGTAACCCTGTTCGATCTTCTGGCACGCAACTGGAGGCGGCCATCGGCCATCAAACATATCTGTTTCAATAATGACGATACGCTGCTGGCGATGTCATGCTTTGATGGAACCGTCGCTCTCGCCCGCCTCGCCGACAATGAACCTCCAGAGTCCCGCATTACCATCGACAACGGTCGAACCACAATCCACCCCCGTGAGGGACGGCCCTCGCCCCTGCTCAATACCCGAATTCGCGATGGCGGCAGGCTCACAGCCTTTGATGGCGGTGAAACGCTGGTCTTGACGGCAAAGGGCGACCTGTTGCGCATCAATCGATCCGGCGAGATTTCGGCAAAAGTCCTCGCGGATAAAAGCCCAATCATTGCTTTTGATTATTGCCGGTCGACGGGGCTGATGGCCGCGGTCCTCCCCAATCGGCTGCGCCTACAATGGAAGAGGACAGATTCAATCAGAGAAGCCGCTCTCAGCGATCCTATCAGCGAAATGGTATCCATTTCGAACGATGGATGCATGATCGCGCTTGTGGCTGCCACCAGCCTCAATATTCGCCACGCGGAGGGCGACCTGCGGTCATTTCGGGAAATTGCGCTCTCAGCCCGGCCAATTTCGCTGATATGGAGCGCAGACAACAGGTGGTTGGCATGCGGCCTGGAGACCGGCGGATTTTGCCTAGTCGACATAGCCTCAGGCGGCGATGCCATCCTCAGCGATTTCCCCGGTCCGATCCGCACACTGGACTGGAGCCAATCCGCAAACGCAGTTTTCGCATCAGGAGCCTATCGCGTTGCCGGATGGTCAATGGACACACCGCCTCTTTCGAACAGCTCGACAGGAGCACTGGCTACGGGGCATCCGGGCTTCGTGATGGTGGATGCCGTTGCTTCTCACCCATTCAAGAAGCTTGTGGCAGCAGGTTATGCGAACGGCAAGATCGTTATCGCCAAGATCGGCTCTCCCGACGAACTGGTGATCCGGGACACGGGCGGACCGGTCACTGCACTTCAATGGACTGCTGATGGCAAACAGCTTGGCATGGGCGACGCGCTCGGCAATGCCGCGATCATCACCTTCCCTAACCAGTTCTTCAAATAGCTGCCACTCAAACAGAAAATGGAGGATATCATGCAAAGAAAGCTCACCATTGAAGAAAAAAGCAAGGACGCTTTTTTCGAGAGAATTGCGAAGCTCTCGGAGGAAATGGTTGCCGCACATGGCAAAGAATTCAGCATGGGTGCGCTGGTGCTGGGTGCACGCTGGATCGCCGAAGGCCGCGCCGACACTGAAAAGAAAGTCAACTGAGCACGAATACTTTCCCACTCGGCCAAGAAATATATATGTCAGTCGCAGCGTGCCGCTTGCGGCTGATAGCTTTCATCACGTGATGTGAGGCACGGCGATCTCCGTACGGCGTTCTTCCTGATAGATCAGACAGACTGTGCGCAGCATCGAGGCGAGATTGGACATGTCCCCATGCAACTCCAGCGCTTCGTTGTAGAGCACGGAAATAAGTTTGGACATTGAAAGCCCCTCCATTTTCGCGATGTCCTCGAGAACCTGCCAGAATGCGGCCTCAAGCCGTACGCTTGTTGAGTGCCCGGAGATCCGGACCGACCGGCTGACTTTCAAGAATCGCTGCGGGCTCTGCGCTTTTAATACCCTGCACATCATGGCGCCCTCCTCCCTTTGCATTGTTTACGAAAAGGCTCCCCCGCAAAAGCGCGGGGGCACACCAGCATCTGCCACCATTGTGGCGGTCAGTCGGGGTCAGGGGCTAGGGAATGAGCACAGCCCGGCCATGGATTTTGCCATTATGCAGGTCCTTAAGGGCCTGATTGGCATTGGCAAGGCGATATTCGATCGTCGTCAGGTCGACCAGACCTCGGTCAGCGAGCGCCATCAACTCGACAAGTTCTGCCCACGTACCAACCAGATTGCCGATAATGTTTTTCTCGGTGATCACCATGTCGACGGTCGGCACGCGGATCTCCTCGCCGTAGCCGACGACATAGTAGCTACCCATCGGCCGGGTCATTGCGAGACCCTTGGTCGTTGTTCCTCGTTCACCGACGAAATCGATTACGGCTTCGGCGCCTTGGCCATTGGTCAGTTGCAGCACGGCTTCCACCTCGTTGCCGTCTGCCTTGACGATCTTGTCCGCTCCAATCTTGTCGGCCAGCGCCAGCGAAGCCTCCGATTTGTCAACCACGATTACGTCTGCAGCGCACATGGCCTTGAGGCATTGGATGCCAATGTGACCAAGACCGCCAGCGCCGATCACGACGCAGCTTTCGCCTGGCAACAGATGTCGTGTCGCCTTTTTTACGGCGCGATAGGCGGTGAGACCGGCATCCGCATAGGGCGCGACCTCCTTTGGCGACAGTGTCTTGGGAAGAGGTACGATGTTGCGCTCCGACGTGCAGAGGTATTCGGAATAACCGCCATTGCAATCAAGTCCTGGGAATTTTCCGGGCCCATGCATATCGAAACCTCGGCGGCATGCGAGGCAAGTGCCACCGGAAATCTTGGGATGAACGATGACCGGATCGCCGACTTTGATGCCCTCGACCTCCTTACCAATCGCCTCCACCCAGCCGGCGTTCTCATGACCCATGATCAGCGGAAGGAGATTGTCGCCAGCGGGATCCATATGCGGCCGCCAGACACCCTCGATGATGTGGAGGTCAGTGCGGCAGACACCCGCTCCCCCAATACGGACAATAACGTCGGTCGACTTGCTGATGACCGGATCGGCAACCTCCTGTAGTGAAACCCATTGATCGGCCGTCAGGTTGTCGTCATACCTGGTTAGAACTTGCGCCTTCATATCGTTGTTTCCTCCACCGTCGGGACCAATGCCCGCTGCAGAAGAACGATCAGCAAGTGCTGTGCCAGATAAGAATTCATAGCGTTGTCATAGACATAAGCGGTCAATTGACCGGCGCTGGTGTTCACCGGCTGAACGATATGGACAGTGTAACTGTACAGTTTCTGTCTATTGCGCGGTCCGGTTCGGTACTGATACCTTGTACCAAATGATGCATGAGGAGGAGACATGCAGCACCTTTCCGGAATGGACCGCGCGCGCAGTGCGCTGGAGAGGGGCGACAGAGTTCCAGCCGGCACTTTGCAGCCGATCGTTGCCGATAGCTGGCAGCGCTGCCGCGACGCCGATCTCGATCCTCGTGGTCGACCGCGGCAAAGCGTCGTCGCCCTTGCCGACGTGAAGCGACGGCGCGAGGCTAATGCGGCGATGCGGCTGTTGGCACTCGCCGAAATGCAGCTTCTCTATTCGCAGATCGCCGGCTCGAATTTCATGATCGCGCTCGGCGATGCCGATGGCATCGTGCTCGATACGATCAGTGATCAGCAATTTGCCGGTAGCTCGGCCGGACGGTCGATCATCCCCGGCAGCATGTGGAACGAGAGCGAGCGCGGTACCAATGCGCTCGGACTGGCCGGCATGACTGGCAAGCCGGTGGCAATCTACGGCCGCGAACATTATTTTGCCTGCCACGGGCACCTAAGCTGCATGGCCGCGCCGATCTTCAATTCCGCTGGAGAAATCCTCGGGCTGCTCGACGCTTCCTGCGCGCACGAGGCGCGACAGGAACACACGCACGCGTTGGTGCGGATGGCCGCCGCCCAGATCGAAAACGGCCTGATCTACCAGGATAGTGCCAAGAGCTTCGTCCTGGCCTTCCATCCACGCGCGGAATATCTCGACACGCTGTCGGCGGGGCTGCTTTCTGTTTCACTCGATGGCGAAGTGCTATCGATCAATCGGCCGGGCAAATCTCTGCTTGCGGGGCTGCCTGCTACCCCTGGAAATCGGTTCGATGGTTTGTTCGAAGCAGGGTTCGGCACAGCGATAGACGGCCTGCTGAACGGAGGCGTCATCCGTCTCCGCGATCGGACAGGCAGTGTCGTCTTCATGGTTTGCCGCCAGATCGGCGAACGCCGGACGGCGATCGAAAAACGCTCCCCTCCGACGGTGCCTGTCTTGCTAAGGCAGGAGGATGCACCCGATTTCGTTGTCGACGATCCCCAGATCAAGCGCTCGCTCATTGAACTTGCCGAAGCCGCGGCGCTCTGCATGCCTGTGCATATTGCCGGCGAAACCGGCACGGGCAAGGAGCTGATGGCCCGGCATGTCCATCGGTTGAGTGGCCGCAAGGGCGAATTCGTTGCGGTCAACTGCGGCGCGGTGCCGGAAGATCTATTCATCGCGGAAATATTCGGGCATGAGGGCGGCGCCTTTACCAACGCGCGCACCGAGGGCTCGCCTGGGTTGGCGCGAACTGCCGACCGCGGCACGCTGTTCCTGGACGAGGTCGCCGACATTCCGATTGCCGCACAGACCTCGCTGCTAAGGTTTCTCGACAGCATGGAAATCCGTGCCGTTGGCGGGCAGAAGACGCAGAAGGTGGACGTGCAGATCGTCTCCGCCACCAACCGCGACCTGGAGAACATGGTGGCGCAGCGGCAGTTTCGCGCTGATCTATATTATCGCCTCAACAGCTTCCATATCCGCCTGCCGCCGCTGCGTTCGCGCACCGATTTCGGCCGCGTTGTTCGCTTCCTGATGGGCAGCATGGCGCCCGGCACGCCAGTGACCGATGCAGCGATCGTGGCATTGTCGCGACGGCAGTGGCCGGGCAATATCCGCGAACTGAAGACAGTGCTGCGGCGGGCACTGCTGCGGCGGCGCGCTGACTATATCGATGAAGGTTGTTTCGACGAGGCCGAGCCGGTCGTAAACTCCCTTTGGGATTGCTGTGAGGAATGTCGCGGCCGGCCGCTCAGCCGAACCAAGTGCCAGGAAATCCGCGCCGTATACCAGAGGACCGGTGAGAACGTTTCGCGGACGGCCCGCGAGCTAGGCGTGTCCCGAACGACTGTCTACAAGCATGTAGGGACAAACGGCGGTGAGTTCGAAGGCTTGGCCGGTCGTCCCGCCGCATCTTAGAGATAACGCCCGGCCCGCTGCAGAACTTCAATCTTGTAGCCGTCCGGATCGCTGATGAAAAAGAAGCGTGCCATCTTCCTTCCGTCTTGATCGAAGTCAACGAGCCTGCCGGGATGGAGTCCGAGCGAGGTTAGCCGCAGATGCTCGGCATCCACATCCGCGACGGAAACCGCAAGGTGCCCATAACCGTCGCCGAGCGAATATGGCTCTGTGCGGCCTTTGTTGACCGTTAGCTCCAATTCGAACGGGGTATCGAGGTTGCTGAGATAGATGAGCGTGAATGTTTCAAAATCAAGCCGATCGACGACCGCAAGGCTAAAAGCCTGCCGGTAGAATTCGACCGATCGCTTTTCGTCTAACACCCGGACCATCGAGTGGATCATCTTGGCCATTGCGCTGCACCTTTAGCATCGTCCCTAAGGGGTTCCGCGACCAAGCTGAGCACACTTTGTCACGATTGCTGCAATGGCTTACATGAAAAGCCTCTAGGTTGGTGGTATCCGGCTATAGTTGCTGGTTTCGGACAATCAACAATGTCTGACAAGATCGCTTCACAAGTTGCCGAACATGATCCATTCGACCGCCTTCGAGGTCGGCATCGAAGCGGCCCGCCAACTCGCCGCGCTTGACCAGATATCCGCGTCGTCGAAGGCGCAACGAAACCTGCTGAAGAAGCGCGCTCGAACTCGGTTGGATGGAACAATAGGAAGACCCAATCTTCTGGATCAACTCTTCAATGTTTGCGAAGGTAGACAGCCGAAGCGCCTTTTGTATTCGGCCGCAAATCGACCGAGATGCCTAAATCCCCATTTGGCAGCAATATCGGCGACGGTTCGTTCGGAATGGTCGTCGAGCAGATCATGATGAGCTGCGGCCATCCGCATCTCATGCAGGTGAGCCATAGGGCTGGTATTCTTGAACTGCTTGAAACCTTCCTGCAGCGTTCGGACGCTGACCTTGGCGGCGGTCGCAATGTCGTTGAGCGATATCGGCTCAGCAATATGCTCCTCCATGAACTCTATGGCCCATTTTACTTGGCGCGGAGCCGGTGCCGGGGCAGTTCGCGCCAGCTCGCTTGAATAGCGATGCTGACAGTTCTCGAGAATGAGATAGGTCACAGCGTCACAAAGAGAGGCTAGTGCCAATGGCGACCGCCGCAGCCATCCGCCGTCGTAAAGGCCGCGATAAAGCTGATCGCCCAGATTCACCAACTCAAGTCCAGCATCCGACGTCAAGTCGATATGGGGATGGATGTCGATTCTGCCGCTAACGGTCCGATCAAGCATCCGGCTCAGGTGACCGGCGATCTTTGCCTTATCGATGAATAAATTTCGATGATGACGCGGGCCGAAGATGCGGCCACCTTTGCTAGGCTCCCCTTCCAGAATGATGCCGTGCCCAGGAGCTGAATGTATCGGGTTGCGGGAATAATCAAAGATCGCATGCCCTTGCTTCGCCAGAAAAATGATCATTCTATCGCTGGGCGCCTCCCGCTTAACGAGAAGCGTCCCATCGTAGGCGCAATCGGATATGGCTACCGGTCCCGCAGAGAGAAAGTGACAGCGGAATGCGACAGGATTGTTGTCGAGCGCGGCAACCTTTATTGACGAGTTTGGCGTCGACAGCAGTTCCGAAAGCTCGTCGGGATCTATTCCGCTTTGCACGGTTTTCCCCTTCATACCATACTCATTTTTGCGGCGAATCACGCGATCTCGAACGGAGTCATCATTGGCACGCATACGTGAAGCTGATGCATTTCGCGACCTTGAGAGACTGCGTCATAGAATATTTGATAGAGGCCTGTACTCAAGCATTTATATCCGCCTTCCCGGCCAGAACTGGCACTGTTGCTTTTCCGTCATCCAGCGATACGTGTACCTACCGCCGGTCAGGTCGCGGCCCAGCTCAGCTTTTTCCGAAGTCTTCGCGATAGCTGCCAGTCCCCTCTCCGTGGCCTCGGTCAGTTTTCAATCCTTCCCGACAAGGTTTGGCGCCCCGGTTTTGGTCAACAAATCCGGGCGCGCAAGTCGTTGATACTGGTGATCTTCCCAATTCGCGCCCCCACTAGATATTTCCGGCCTTGATGACATCGACTTGGTGCTGGGCTCTTCTATGGCGGCACCTGGAACCTCTTCGCCAACAGGACCAGGGCATCGAAGTCCGCTTCGTCGACCCGCAGGATCCGGAAGCCTTTGCTCGCGCCACCGACGGCCGGACGCGCGCCTACTATGCCGAGACGCTGCCCAATCCGAAGCTGCAGGTCTTCCCGATAGCCGAAGTCGCCGCCATCGGCCGCAAGCTGGGCATCCCGCTGATTGTCGACAACACGGCGGCTCCCCTGCTCGCCCGTCCCTTCGACCATGGCGCGGCCGTAGTGGTGTATTCGACGACGAAGTACATCGGTGGGCACGGCAGCTCGATCGGTGGCGCCATCATCGACGGTGGCAATTTCGACTGGGAAGCAGCCGGCAGCCCGCGCTGAACACACCAGACCCGAGCTATCATGGCGCCGTCTGGGTCGAGGCCACCAAGCCGCTCGGACCGGTCGCCTACATCGTCAAGGCGCGCACGACGCTGCTACGTGACCTGGGGTCGGCGCTGTCGCCCTTCAACGCCTTTCTGACACTGCAGGGGATCGAGACCCTGCCGCTCAGGATCGAGCGCCATAGCAGCAATGCCCAGAAAGTTGCAGAATACCTCTCGGAACGCTCGGAAATCAGCCGTGTCATCTATCCGGGCCTGCAGAGCGGCACTGCTCGTGATCGGGCAGACACGTATCTGCGCGGCGGCTATGGCGGCCTGGTCGGCTTCGAGCTGGCGGCCGGCCGTGAGGCAGGTCGGCGCTTTATCGACGCACTCGAACTGCACTACCACGTCGCCAATATCGGGGACGCCCGAAGCCTCGCGATCCACCCGGCCTCGACAACCCATTCGCAGCTGACGGCAGAAGACCAGTTGAAGACGGGTGTCACCCCTGGTTATGTCCGCCTCTCGGTCGGCATCGAGCACATTGATCACATCCTTGCAGATCTCGATCGCGGTCTTGCGGCATCACAAGGCTTCAACGCTGCCGCGGAATAAAAACACTGTTGCCAAGAGGATACGGCGCTTCCCGAGCGTGGCGCCGTACGTCAGTTTTGAGCGCTCAGCATGTCGATCTGCCGGTATCCCGAACTCGACCATCAGCGACAGGGGCAATGCTTTCGCACAACAGGTCGTCGCCCATGTGGTCTGAATCTAGATGCAGACCAGCATTCGCTTCTTTGTGCATCGTGCCCATTCAGCTCTTTTGTCCGATTTGCGGACTCCACCCGAACAAGACAGTTGGCGATGCAGCAAAGAAGGACGGCCACGCTCGAGGTGATGGTTCATCCGGCGGCGCATTTACTGTTTGGCACACGCGGATATGCGCGGCGCAAGTTCTTCGTGCTCGCAGACATCGGCGATAACCTTGCCTCCCGGCTTAAACGTCGAATCGCTGCAAAATAGCAGCACTTCGCTGCGATTGTGCGCATTATTTCCCTGAAAAGTTAGAATTTTTGCGGCCGATCCATTAGCTCATTGCAATTGCCACCGTCTCTGGCTGGATTGCTGCGTTTTCGCTGTCAGTCCACCAGCAAATTTGGAGTGACCGCATGAATGAGACCGAAGACGTGAACCAACGAATGAACATTGCTTTCAATATGGATAGTCTTCTGATCGATTGGATCGATATTGATGGCCGTATCCGCCGCATCAGCGATCGGGAGGTCAAGGAGTTGGCCCTCGACCCGCGAACGGTGATCGGTATGCCGCTCGAGAGTGTCTATAGCGCCGTATCCGCTTCGCTTATTCGCGCTGTCGTCCGCGGAGAGCGGACCGCCGATCAAAGCTTTCCAGTGTGGATGAACTCCGGTCCATATGGCGAGATAGCGATGGTGGCGAGCGTCTTCGCGGATGGCCAGAACGGTCTTGCGATCCTCAAGCAGCCGCTGACACCGCCGACCCTCGGCATCGGTGCAGAGCTGGTCGAGCGGGTGGAAATCCTGTCCCAGATGATCGGAGCTGCAACAGATGCGTGCTGGTGCATCGAGTTTCTCGAGCCGGTCGACACATCCCTGGCCGAAGAGGAAATAGTCGAGCAGATCTTCCGCAACCGGAGTCGCTGGCGAGCCTGTAACGAAGCGATGTCTCGCCTCTATCGGGTACCGGAGGATCAGGATTTCAACACGCAGCCTGTTTCCCGTTACTTCCCGGCGACTGAGATCAATCGACAGATGGTGCGGGACCTCGTCCGGTCCAACTACCGCCTCGACCGAGCGCAAGCCGTGGACAGGCGGCACGACAACAGCGAGATGCTGGTCGAGAATGACTTCCGTGCGGCCGTCAAGGATGGCTTTCTGATCCGGCTCTGGGGCACGACGCGCGATATCGGGATGCACAGAAAGCGCGAGCAGCAGCTTTACGATCGTGCTGAGACCATGCTCGACATCCTGAGCGCCACACCCGACCCCATCCTCGTCATATCGGACGACGGTTTGCTGCAGGCGGCAAATCCCGCCGCCGAGATCGCGTGGGGCCGCCCGGTCGATCAGATGCTCGGCCGGCCGCTCCAGCATTTCGTGGAGACGAAGAATGCCCTGGAAAAACTGCTGCAAACAGCGATCGAGGAAGAGCCCGGGGAAAGTGAATGCGATCTCATCATCATCTCGGCCAGCGACAGCAAGGACAGTTGGCGGTTCAGAGCCGCGCCCATTGAGGGAGAGACGTGCCGATATGTGCTGACGGCACGGAAAAAGCCGAGAAGAAAGTCGCGCCTCGTTGTTCAGGAGGCGCTGTGATGAAGTTCTATGCCAACGACATCACCGCGTCCGCACCGCGGGGGCTCCGTCCCGGCTTCATCGACGATCCGCAATTCCGTAGCCTGCTCGAGGCCCTCCCCGATGGAGTCGCCTTTTTGGAAATCGACGGCACGATCAAGCTCGTCAACAGCAAGTTAGAACTAATCCTCAACCTCGCGCGCGCGGACCTCGTCGGAACCGAGCTGGCGAAGCATGCCAAGACGGCCGGCCCCATTGTCCAGAAGCTGGCGGTAGCTCTTCATCAACTCAAACGGACCGAAATCTCGGGCGTACTCAACTCCCAGCGGAACGTATTCGCGTCGCTGAGCATCCTGCGCAACCCGGAGGGTGGCGCTTACGGCGCGCTGATCACCATGCGTGAATCGAGCCGGCAATACCGGACAAGCGAAGGCCTCGAGCGGTTTCGTTTCGAGGCGGAAACAGGAGAACTCGCAAGACCGTCCTACCATATGACGCCACGGCTCCAGAGTCTGGCTCGCAAGGCCGAGGTTGCTTTGGAACGCGGCAGCGCAATCCTGCTGACGGGGGAAACAGGAACGGGCAAGACCGAGTTCGCCACGCGTGTGGGCGGTTCGGGCGAAGCGGGAGCTGGGCCATTCGTCCATGTTAACTGCGGCTTGCTGTCGGACGAGCAGTTCGATGCAGAGATGTTCGGCATCGAACCAGGGTCGCCGCTCGATAAATCCACGCGCGGGAAGCTCGGCTTCATCGAAGCGGCGGACGGTGGGATCCTGTTTTTGGATCAGATCACCGATCTGTCCGTCACCGCTCAAATGAAACTCGTATCCTTTCTGGAGACCCAGACTTTTAGCAGGTTGGGATCGATGCAGCGGCGTCGCGCGCGCCTGCGCTTCATCTCGTCCACAAACCTCGACCTGCAGAAATGCATCGTCAACGGGTCTTTCCGGCAAGACCTCTTTTATCGCATCGCAGTCGTAACGATCCCCCTCCCGCCACTGCGGGAGCAGCCCGACCTTGTGAGGGTTGTCGCAGACCAGATGCTTCATCGGATCAATCTCGGACGGAAGCCCCAGATTCGGCTGTCGCCGGAATTTACCGATCTCCTTTTGGCGCATGCCTATCCGGGGAACCTGCGGGAACTGTCTAATATTCTGGAGCATGCCGCTGCCTCGGCCGAGGAGATCGCGCTTGCCGAGCACTTCATCGCGCCGGCGTCGGCCTCTGCCGTCGTGGAGCCCGAGCGCCTGGAGCGGCTGGACTCCGCCGCGCCCGCGCGTGCCAGTTTGAAAGATCTGGTCCAGGAGTTCGAGACCTGGATCCTGGAAAAATCCATCGCAGAGAATGGAAGCAAACGAAGCGCCGCCAAGGCGCTCGGAATCGACATCGCCACGCTCGTCCGCAAGACAAAGCGCAACCAATAAACACGATACAGGGGAACTATATCATGAGTTTTGTTAGAAGATTCGCCATCGCCGCATTGGCGACGATTTCCGCTCTACCACCCATTGCCTCGGCTAATGCAGCCGAACTCAACATTCTCACCTGGGAGGGCTATGCCGCTGACGGTTTCGTTCCGAAATTCGAGGCGGCATCCGGCTGCAAGGTCACGGCCTCCTACGTCGGCTCCAACGACGACTTTGCCGCTAAACTGGCTGCTGGGGGCGGTGTCTATGACATCATCACGCCTTCCCTGGACACCGTTCCAATGATGTACCAGGCTGGCTTCGTGGATCCGATCGACACTGGCAAGGTCCAGGGCTTCAGTGGCATCTACCCGCAATTCTCGACATCGAGCGCGGTCGTGGCCGATGGCAAGACCTGGGCCGTCCCCCTGATCTGGGGCTCCGTCTCTCTCATCTACCGGCCGGACAAGCTCTCTTCCACACCCGACTCCATCGGTATCCTGTTTGATCCCGCAAGCAAGGGAAAGATCTCCCTGTGGGACGATAAGTCGGCGATTTACTGGACGGCACGTTATCTCGGCTATGACAACGTCTTCGACCTCTCGGACGAGCAGTTGGAGGCCGTCAAGGCAAAGCTGATCGAGCAGAAGCCGTTCATTCGCAAATATTGGGCGTCAGCTGGCGAACTGACTGAACTGATGGCCAACGAGGAAGTCTATGTCTCCAATGCCTGGACCGGCCTGACGAGCAAGGACGTCAATGCCTTGAACAAGGGTTTCAAGGTCGTTGAATTCACGCCGAAGGAAAAGGCCGAGGGCTGGATGGATTCCATGATGGTCGTCAAAGGCTCTCCGAACACCGAATGCGCCTATAAATTCATATCCTTCATGCAGTCCGCGGATGGCCAGTGCGGCATTGCCCAATCGACGGGCTACTTCCCGGTCAATCCGAAGGCCGTGGAAAGCTGCATGAATGAAGAGATGAAGAAGGAACGCCAAGTCAACAATATCGAGTTCGTCAAGAGCTTGGTGATGTGGCAGCAGCCGAAGCGTCTGGACAAGTACCTCGAGGTCTGGAACGCGGTCAAGGCTGCGCCCTGAACGACACCATGGTTCGGAGGATGCGACATGCATCCTCCATTTCCTGTTCCTCGCAATTTCGGAGAACGCATGAGCTCGCGTGCTATCGTGACGCTGAACGGCGTGACAAAGACCTATGGCCATTTCACGGCCCTGCATGAAACGGACCTCGAAGTAGGTGAAGGCGAGTTCGTCACCCTTCTCGGACCATCAGGATGCGGAAAAACTACGACTCTGAGACTGATCGGCGGCTTCGAATATGCAAATTCGGGCATCGTCTCCATTGCTGGACAGGACGTGACCGCCTCTCCACCTTTCCGGCGTCCCGTCAACACCGTCTTCCAGGACTATGCGCTTTTTCCTCATATGACGGTCGCGCAAAACATAGCCTACGGCCTGTCCGTCAAGGGCGCCGCGGTCGCATCGGGAGAGCGGAAAAAACGTGTCGAGGAGGCCCTTGCGATGGTCGGCCTCGAGACGATGGGAAACCGGGTGCCCGCTGCCCTCTCTGGTGGCCAGCGCCAGCGTGTCGCCATGGCCCGCGCGATCGTGCGTCGGCCGCGTGTCCTGCTGCTCGATGAGCCCCTGTCGGCGCTCGACGTAAAGCTGCGGGAAGGTATGCAGGTCGAGCTCAAACGGCTTCATCGTGAACTTGGCATCACTTTCCTGATGGTGACCCACGACCAGGCAGAGGCGTTGGCGCTGTCCGATCGCATCGTCGTGATGAACCAGGGAAGGATCGTCCAGATCGGGGCGCCCACCGAACTCTACGACAATCCCTCGACGCCCTATGTCGCCGACTTCATCGGCGCCTCGAACCTGGTGCCGGCGCGATATGAAGGTCGGGATGGAGATTCTGACATGCTTCGTCTCAGTAATGGAACGCTCCTGAGGCGGACCGGTAAGCACCATGATTCGGCAGTCAAAGGCACGATCACCGCCGGCATCAGGCCGGAAAGAATAAGGCTGGACGTTTTTGATGGCGCCAACACCATGGAGGCTCGGATCGTCGAGACGCTCTTCCATGGAGATCGGATGCGTCTGGAACTGGCTTTGGCCGGCGATGCCGCGAGAATCTTCGCGGATATCCCGCGTGTCGCGGGGACGAGCCGGCAGCTTGAGCCCGGAGCGGTCATTAGCCTGCACGTGGATCCCGCAGACGTGATGCTGTTTGCTCCGGAGCCGAGCGCATGATCGTCAGCCGTCGCAACCTGGCAGCGTTCGCAGCCCTTTTTTCCATTCCGCTCGGCTGGACACTGATCTTCCTGATCATTCCTTATGCGGTCATGATCGCCGTCAGTTTCTGGACGCGACAATTCCCGCTCTTCATTCCAGACTTCCAGTGGGGCAACTTCGCCCAATTGTTCAACGATCCCCAATACAGCACGGTCATCCTGCGCACCCTGAAGATTGCCCTGCTTGTCACGTTCGGGGCGGTTCTGCTCGGTTATCCCCTCGCTTACTTCCTGGCCCTCACGGTCAAATCCCAGAAGTGGCGGAACCTTCTCTACATGTCCGTCATCGTCCCGCTCTGGGTGTCGTATCTTTTGCGCGCTTACACCTGGAAGATCATCCTTGGAACGAACGGAGCGCTCAACTCTCTGCTCATTTCCTTGGGGCTTATCGATCAGCCTTTGTCGCTGTTTCTATATAACCAGACCGCAATGGTGATCACCCTGGTCTACATCTTTGTTCCGTTCATGGTGATGCCCCTTTTCACCGTGCTCGACAATATCCCGAAGGCATTGATCGAAGCTTCGGAGGATCTTGGCGTCGGTCCCTTCATGACCTTCTGGAAGGTGATCTTTCCGTTGTCACTGGGCGGGCTCACGGCCGGCGCGACGATGACGTTCTGCTTGTCTTTCGGAGATTTCGTTGCGCCTGTGCTCGTCGGCGGGCCCGACGGCACCATGGTTGCCAATCTCCTGCAGAGCCAGTTCGGCGCCGCGCTCAACTGGCCACTGGGTTCTGCTCTCGCAACGCTCGTACTGATCCTCGTGCTCGCCGTTCTCACCGTCTCCAGCCGGTTCGACCGCACCGGTCACATCGACATGAATTAGGAGGACGAGATAATGGCTTCTCTTCAATGGTGGCAGCGGGGAATGGTGAGTTTGAGCCTGCTGGTGCTGGTTTTTCTATATGTTCCGATTATCATCCTCGTGTTGTTCTCGTTCAACGACAGCGCCGTGACATCCTTCCCGCTTTCGGGGTTTACATTGCGCTGGTACTACCAATTCCTCGCAAATGGCCAGATGCTGGCAGCACTTGCCAACAGCTTGATCGTGGCAACCTTCGCCACAATCCTGAGTGCGGCGGTTGGCGTTGCCGCGGCTTTGGCGCTCGATCGCTACAGTTTCCCGGGCAAGGGCCTCTTTCGCAATGCGATGCTGCTGCCGCTCAGCCTGCCCGGGATCGTGACAGGCATCGCGATGCTGAATTTCTACAAGCAGATAGGCATTCCGCAAAGCCTGACTGCTGTGGTCATTGGCCACGCCACAGCGCTGCTTGGCGTCGTCGTCTCGCAAGTAATGGCCCGTCTCGCCAAGCTCAATCGGCGTCTGCTTGAGGCTTCGGCTGATCTTGGGGCAACGCCTTTCGAGACATTCTACCGGGTCGTTCTTCCCAATATCCGCACTTCGATCTTCGGATCGGCGCTGCTCTGCTTCACGCTGTCTTTCGATGAAATTCCCGTCACCTACTTCCTCACCGGTCGCGAGGTGACACTTCCCATCTACATTTACTCGACTCTCAGGCGTGGCATCACTCCGGAGATCAATGCCGTCGGCAGTGTGATCGTCGCCGTTTCATTCGTCCTTGTCGTCCTTTCCGTGACGATGCTCAGGAACCAATCCAAATCAAGCTAACCAAGGAGGATCATCATGGATGCATCGACTTACACGCGGGATTTCTGGCACGCAAAAGCCAAAGCTCTCAAATTCAGAACGCAGCACTTCATCAACGGAACCTATGTTCCCTCGGCCGATGGCCGCACTTTCAAAAGCACTAACCCGGCCACAGGAGAAGTGTTGGCTGAGGTTGCCCGCGGGGGCCAGGCGGAGGTCGACCTGGCGGTCGCCGTCGCGCGTAAGACGTTCAAATCGGGCTCCTGGTCCCGCATGGACCCGCGCGACCGGATGGCCGTGCTGGAGCGGTTCTCCGCTCTTGTGCAGGAGAACGCGGAAGAATTCGCCCTGCTCGACAGCCTCGACATGGGTAAGCCGGTCATGGACATGATCAACATCGACATCCCCGGTTCGGTCACGTCGCTCAAGTTTTTCTCCGAAACGATCGACAAGATCGAAGGCGCCGTGACCAACACTTCGGCCAATGCCCTCCACTACATTCTACGGCAGCCACTCGGCGTCGTCGGCCTCATTGTGCCGTGGAACTACCCGCTGATGATGGCCGCCTGGAAGCTCGGTCCCGCCCTCGCGACAGGAAATTCCGTTGTCCTGAAGCCGGCGGAGCAATCGCCGCTTTCGGCAAACCTGCTGGCCGAACTGTTCATTAAAGCAGGTGGTCCGGCCGGCGTGCTCAATGTCGTCCATGGCCTCGGCGAGGAGGTCGGCAAGGCACTGGGCCTGCACAATGACATCGACAAGATCGGCTTTACCGGTTCGACCGAAGTGGGCAAGCTTTTGATGATCTATGCTGGCCAGTCCAACATGAAGAGGGTCTCTACGGAATGCGGAGGAAAGACGCCGCAGATCGTGCTTGGCGACTATGACGATCTCGACACAGCGGTCACCTATGCCGTCAATGGCATCTATGGAAACCAGGGCGAAGTCTGCAACGCCGGTTCCCGTATTCTGGTCGACAAGAGCATCCACGATGATTTCGTAGAACGCTTTTCGGCGCGTACGAAGCAGAACTTCGTGCTTGGCGATCCGCTCGATCCTTCCACGACCATCGGGCCGCTCGTAACTTCGTCGCATCAACAGCGTGTCTTGAACTATATCGACATCGGTCGCAAGGAAGGTGCTGCCCTCAGATTTGGTGGAGGCACGTTAGCGTCATCGCCAGCCGGTGCCTTCGTCGAGCCGACTCTCTTTACCGGTGTCAACAACTCCATGCAGATCGCTCGGGAAGAGGTCTTCGGACCTGTCGCGACGATTATCCCCGTCGACGGGATCGATGACGCGGTCGAAATCGCCAATGACACGATCTATGGACTGGCGGCCTCGATCTGGACACGCGATATCGGGAAGGCTCATCGTTTCGCCCGCGACGTGGAGGCCGGCGTGGTGTGGGTCAACTGCTTCGACCACGGCGACATGACTTCGATCTGGGGCGGCTACAAGCAGACGGGCAACGGCCGCGATAAATGCCTGGAGGCGCTTACCCAATACAGCCAGACGAAATCGGTCTGGGTTCATCTCGGCTAACCGCAGCTCAGCACATGTTTGTCTGGGCAGTTGCACCTGCCCAGACAGCAAAAGGCATGCGGAAGAGCCCGCACACCCGATCAACGATATGGATTTTCAAGAATGACCGCCTCAGCAGACCTGCACTCGCGTCAAAAGGCCGCCGTCGCTGGCGGCGTCGGAACACGCGCCATCTTCGCCCAAAGAGCCCTAAATGCGGAACTCTGGGACGTGGACAGTAAACGCTTCATCGATTTCGCGGCCGGTATCGCTGTCAACAATACAGGCCATCGCCATCCCACCGTCATGAAAGCCGTCGCTCGACAGGCGGAACAATTCACGCATACCTGCTTTCATGTCGCTCCCTATGAAGGATACATCAAGCTTGCGGAGCGGTTGAATGCGATTGCGCCGACAGGCGCGGAAAATCGCACGATGTTGGTAACCACGGGCGCCGAAGCGGTCGAGAACGCCATCAAGATCTCCCGCGCCTATACGAAACGGCCCGGTGTTATCGCATTTTCCGGCGCTTTCCATGGTCGCACGATGCTTGGTATGGCGCTGACCGGCAAGGTCATGCCCTATAAGAAGAATTTCGGACCTTTCCCAGCGGAAATCTACCATGCGCCGTTCCCGAACCCGTACCTCGGCATTTCCACGGAGGAGACGATCGCAAGCCTTGAGCGCCTGTTCGCAGCCGATATCGATCCCGAGCGTATCGCGGCCTTTATTGTCGAACCTGTTCAGGGCGAAGGCGGCTTCAATATTGCTCCGAATGAATTCCTTGTCCGCTTGCGCGAGATCGCAGACAGGCATGGCATAGTGCTGATCGCCGATGAAGTGCAGGCCGGTATGGCGAGAACGGGCAAGATGTTCGGTTTCGAACACTCTGGCGTAAAACCGGATCTCGTGACTATGGCAAAAGGCCTCGCCGGCGGCTTCCCGTTGTCGGCCGTTACCGGCAAGGGTGAGATCATGAACGCAGCCCACGCGGGAGGGCTTGGCGGTACCTATGCGGGAAATCCGCTGAGTGTCGCGGCCGCCAATGCGGTCCTCGATGTCATTGACGACGAGCAACTTTGTGAACGCGCGACCGAAATCGGCCGTCGCATCACCGACCGCTTGACGTCTCTTGCATCTCGACAGGGGATGGAACGGATTGGCGATGTGCGCGGTCTTGGCGCCATGGTCGCCTTCGAACTCGTCGAGGATCGCCAGACGAAAACAGCAGCACCCGCGATCACCAACCGTATCGTCGCGGAAGCTGAAGCGCGCGGGCTCATCCTGCTCTCGTGCGGAACCCGCCTGAACGTGATCCGTCTGCTGCCACCCCTGACGATCGAATGGGATACCCTTTTGGAGGGTTTGGACATCTTGGAGGCCTCGATCGAGGCAGCATTCTCTGCGTCACGGGGCACGGTGGCAGCGTAAGGCTCGAGACCTGGATGCCGGCAAATAACCGGTATCCTACCCCGTCTCGCTCCGGAGATTCAGGAAGTTCCCGACAGGGTTTCTGTAGCAAGCCAGGCGCGGAAAGCTTCCAGCGGCGGGTAGTTGGCGCGTGATTGCGGCCAAACCAGCCAGTAGGATCCGGAACCTGGCATCGATCTCTTCAGGACCGGTGCCAGGCGCCCTTCGATTATTTCAGTGTCGGCGAGATAGTCCGGAAGAACAGCCACGCCGAGCCCGGAGATCGCTGCCTGCGTCATCGTTGCGAACTGGTCGAAAAGCATCCCCGTCACGCTCGCCGGTTCTGCTCCCTGGGCGGCAAACCAGATCCTCAGGCCCCTTTGACGCCCGCCTTGGTCTTGAGCACGTTCTGCTGTTGAAGGGGATGTCACGCCCGGCGTGAGCGTGATTTTCTGGATGGCTCGTGCCATGTCGTTTCTCTGTGGCGGGCTGGCCGGAGCGCAACCCGCCGCGAACGCCCCTTCCCTGTCCGCAGCCTCCACCGTTTCCGGCTGGCGTCCGCCTCGTCACAAGCCACAGATTACCGGCATGATGGAAATCGGATGCAAAGCACGGGTCATCGCCCGCCCAATAACGGGACAGCGCGAGGAGATCGAAGGCCTGTTCGAGTGATGCCTTCTGGAACGGTGGAAATTGAACCGCTGGCCCCTACGATCTTAATAGCTATTGTCTCTATTCGGCTTCCTCGCCGATTTCCATATAGCGTGCCAATGCCAGGGCGGCATTCAGCATGTGCTCGCGCATGATCAACGCCGCTTCGGTCGCATCACCGCGCATCATTGCACGCAGGATCGCTTCATGTTCAAGGAATGACGCTTCCAATCGCTTCGGTTGACGCAACTGGGTTCTGCGGAATGGCAGGAGCCTTGCACGAAGCCGTATCAACTCATCAAACAGAAACTCATTATGCGCGCCGCGATACAACGTTTCGTGGAAAGATAAATTGAGTTTGTCATATTGTTCAAAGTCGTCGGCCTTCGCTGCAAGCTCGGAAGCCTCGTGAATTTCACGAAGCGCCGCGCGTTCCATGCCTGTTATCCGATGAGTTGCCAGACGGACGCACATGCATTCCATCTCTGCAGTCACTTCGAACATCTCCATGAGCCGCGGCAAAGTCAGCGGCAGGACCGTTGCACCGCGTCGGGGGCGGATCTCAACCAAGCCGATCGCCTCCAGCTGACGTAGAGCCTCCCTTACCGGCGTACGAGAAGCGCCAAAGCGGCTACTCAGCGTTGCCTCGTCCAGACTCGTACCAGGCCTTATGGCGCCGGAGGAAATCTCATCCATCAGCACTAATTTAATGCGCTGACCGATCGATCCGGCTTCGTCAATTTCAGTCATTTCAAACCTTACTTCCGATTTGGCGGTTCGGTTTTACACCATCCAATTCGAAAGATAGCAATCAATATAAAGCATCAAGCCGCATCCGCCCTGTTCTGCCGGTTGGCGATCAGATCATCGACAACAGCGGGATCGGCCAGCGTCGACGTATCGCCAAGCGCGCCGAAATCGTCTTCGGCGATCTTGCGCAGGATGCGGCGCATGATCTTGCCGGAGCGGGTTTTCGGCAGGCCCGGGGCGAACTGGATCTTGTCGGGCGAGGCGATCGGGCCGATTTGGGCACGAACATGTTTGACGAGCTCCTGGCGCAACGCATCCGAACCCTCCTGACCCGCCATCAGCGTCACGTAGCAATAGATGCCCTGACCCTTGATCGCATGCGGATAGCCGACAACGGCGGCCTCCGAGACATGCTGGTGCGAGACGAGGGCCGATTCGACCTCGGCCGTGCCGAGGC